>CAIYNU010000001.1 GCA_903927615.1 uncultured Rhodospirillales bacterium
CTGACCGCCAGCGCGGTTCAGGTCCGGCAACCGCTGTTTCGCGGCTCGATCGGCCGTTGGCGCCGGTATCGACCGTACCTTCAGCCGCTGCTGGCCGAATTGGGGGACTTGGTTCCGGACCCGTGAGGCGGGCGCGAGATCCGAATCGAAATGCGATTGAATCAAGGGTGTGTTCACGAAAATCCGGTTGCGCTGCCTTGCGGGATTGCAGACGCTCCTGTTAAGGGATTGAATCGCGGGGTCGGCAACGGATGCGGAGTGCGCGGTGATGGTTCGACTGGCGGATATGTCCTTGCGGGTGAAGGTCGGACTGGTTCCGGCGGTTTTAATCGTGATTCTGTTGGCGGTCAGCAGCTACGCTGTGATGGCCATGCGGTCCGATGCGACCGCGGTTGTCAGCCTTCGCGACACCGGGATGAAGACGGTGTCGGTGGTCAGCGAATTCCGTGTTGAGACCGAAACCCTGAACGGCAAACTGTTTCGGTTGACGTCGATTGCCGCCAACGTCTCCGATGCCGGCGTCATTGCCGCCGCGGTCCGGGAGACCAATGAACAAATGGCCTTGGTCCAGCAGCATTTCGCCGCGTTGAAACCGCTGGTGGTCGCGCTGATCGGAGACACCGGCGATGTCCAGTCGCTGGAAAAGGATTTGACGGCCTATATCAAGGACACTCGGGCGGTGGCGGAGATGGTGGACGCGGATCCCGCCACCGCCTTGTCCTTCATGGGCGATACCGAAACCGCGATCGCCCACTTTCAGGCTTCTTTGGCTCGTGTGGTTCAACAGGTCGGAGAACGGCGCGATGATGTTCTGGCAGGCCTGATCACCGGGATGGATACCGTGCGCACGATTTTTACCGCGGCCTCGACGGTGGCGGTGTTGTTGGGCCTGGTTCTCGCGGTCTGGGTCGGGTCGCGCATCGTTCGCCCGCTGTACGGGCTTCAGGACGCCATTTCGACCGTCCAGCGCACCGGTGACCTGTCGCGGCTGGCCGTGGTGACCGGTCGCGACGAAATCGGGCGAACCGCCGAGGCCTTCAACGGCTTGTTGAGCGAACTGAACACGCTGGTGGCGGCAATCAGTTCGGTGATGGCAAGAGCCGCGGTCAACGACCTGTCGGTGCGTGTGACCATGGCCGCCCGGGGGGACATCGGCAGGCTTAAGGACGACGTCAACGCCTCTCTGGAGGCGCTGTCCAGAACGCTCCGCAATACCATGAAAAATATCCATCATGTGGCAAGCGCCAGCAGTCAGGTGAGCACCGCCGTCGGACAGATTTCCGATGGGGCACAAAGTCAGGCGAATGCGGTCAAACAAATCGCGGCGGGTATCCGGACCACTGCTCAGGCGGTGGAGCAGGTTTTTTCCGACGCCCGAGCCTCCAGTCACAATGCGGGGGAAGCCGTGGGGCAAGTGTCGGCGGGGCGCCAGCAGGTGCTCGATATGGTCAATTCGGTGAATGCCATTGCCGAAAACTCACGCGCCATCGCCAAGATCACCAATGTCATCGGTCGCATTGCGTCCCAAACCAACATGTTGTCGTTGAACGCGGCGATTGAGGCGGCCCGTGCCGGCGACGCGGGCAAGGGCTTTGCCGTCGTGGCGGAAGAGGTCGGCAAGCTTGCCGACCACTCCGGACGTTCGGCTGATGAAATCACGGCCCTGATCAGTAAAGCCAGCACGGATGCCCATGACGGCGTCGACCGGGCCCAGGCCATGGGCTTCAGCATCGACCAGATTTCCTTTGCCGTCAGGGAATTTGAACGGCTGGCCAGCAGCATTTCGAGCGCCATGGAGAAGCAGACGGCGGCGGTGGAGGATATTCGATCGAGTATCGAGGATCTGGCGCGCATTGGCACCGCTAATGCGGTGGCGGCCGAAGAGGTGACCGCGACCATGGTCGAACTGTCGCGTTTGGCCGAGCAAACCCGAAGCGAAATTCAGCAGTTCAAATTCCAGACCGGTGGTTGAGCGTGAGTCAGGTGGTTGCAGGGGGGCTCGGGGGGAGGCGTCGGCCCAACCCGGCCCAGAGGCCCCCGGCACCGACCGGCAGCGCGACCGTGACGGCCTTGGGGTTTCTCTCGGCTGGGGGTCTCGCGTCCCCCCTTGAGCCTTGGCCTCAATATGCCTATTCTAACGATCGAACACCTGACCTCAGGGAGGGACGTGCCCGCTGCCGGTGGTTATAGCGGTTTTCCTGGCCTGAGCCAAAGCGTTTGCCATCGACCGATCACATGCCCATCTACCAGTCACGTCGTTGACGACCCCACGCCCACGTAGAGAACTGGCGGCGTTGGAAACAAGGAGTCCGGACCTATGCCACCGCCCCTGCGGACAAATCCATACAAAAATACCCCGGATGCCTCCGCAGACCCGCGCCAGATCGAGGGCTGGGCACTGATGGAGGTGGCTGTCCGGATGAAGGCCGCTCAACGCGAACCGGTTGACCCGAACACCGTTCTGGAGGTGACGCGGCTGAATCGGCGGTTGTGGACGATCATCCAGGCGAATCTGGTGGAGCCCGACTGTACGGTGCCCCAGGAGACCCGCACCGCGCTTTTGACGCTGACTCGGTTCATCGACACTCATGCCATGGGCATCATTGCGGATCCCCAGCCCGAGAAGCTTGATGTGCTGATCAGTATCAACCGGGAAATTGCCGGCGGTTTACTGACGCCGCCCCCCGCACCGGCCGCCGCGCAACCCGCCGCCCCCGCCGCCGCTGCGCCTCTGCGGGCGCCGGTGGCCCCGCCGCCTGGCGGTGCCCCGCTCCGCAAGCTGACTGATACCCGCGCCTGAGCCGAGACCGGGCGGGCTCTGACGGCGAGTCGGCCGTATCGTTGGCGGCTGGCCTGGCGCTGATGGATCGGGGCCGGTTGGGTGATGCGGCGGCCTGCTTCGAGCGGGTGCTGGCTCAGGCTCCGGACGAGACCCGGGCCTGGATGGCGTTGGGTCTTGCCCTGTTGGACCTGGGCCGGCCCGCCGATGCCGCGGAGGGCTTTCGTCGGGCATTGGCCCTGGCGCCCGATGACGTGAAGGCGCACCTTAACCTGGGGGCAGCACTGCTGCGACTGGGACGTGCCGCCGAGGCCGCGTCCTGGTTCGAACGGGCGCTGATCCTTGAGCCCGACTATGCCCGGGCTCATGGGAATCTTGGGACGGCGTGGCTGGATCTCGGTCGCCATGTCGAGGCCGCAGGGTGCTTCGAGCGGGCACTGGCGCTGGCGCCCGACCTGGTGGAGGCTGCGCTCAACCTGGGGGTCGCCCTGGAACGTCAGGGCCGCCTGGCCGATGCGGTTTCGGTCTGGCGGCGCCTGGCCGCCCGCCAACCCGGGTGTCTCGAAGCCCACCTGAATTTGGGGGCGGCCCTGATGGAGCAGGGGCAACTCACCGAGGCGGCCGGGTCGTTGAACCGGGCGCTGGCGCTTAAACCCGATAGCGCCGAGTCGCACCTGACCCTGGGCGTGTTGCTTCGGCGGCAAAACCGGCTGGCCGACGCCGAGGATCGCTTCCGGCGGGCGTTGGCGCTGTTCCCGGGTTATGCCGAGGCTCACCTCAACCTTGGCTCGGCGCTTCAGGAGCAGGGCCACCTGGACGAGGCGCTGGCGAGCTTTGAGCGGGCGCGATCGCTGAAGCCCGATCTTGCGGCAGCCGGGGTCGCGGCCATCTTCACCCGGCTTTACCAGCCTGGCACCGACCTGGCCGGGATCGCGGCTGCCGCCCGGCAGTGGGCCGACCGGTACGAGGCCCCGCTGACGCCGGCCCGGGTCGTCCATGACCCTCAGCGCCGGCCGTCGGGGCGGTATCGGCTGGGTTTCGTTTCGGGTGATTTTCGGGCGCATGCCGTGGGCTTTCTGGTCCTGCCCGCCCTGGAGGCCCTGGCGCGGGCCGGCCATCGCTTCACCTGCTACGCCAACCAGGCCACCGAGGACGAGGTCACCTGCCGTTTTCGCCGCGCCGCCGCGGTCTGGCGGCCGGTCTTCGGCTGGTCTGACCAGGCGTTGGACGCCCGGATTCGCGCCGACGGCATCGACATACTGGTCGACCTGAGCGGGTATACCGCGCTGAACCGCTTGTTGGTGTTCGCCCGCAAACCGGCCCCGATTCAGGTGGCGTGGGTCGGCTATCCCGCCACCACCGGCCTTGAGGCCATGGACTATCTGTTGGCGGATGCGCGTCAGGTCCCGGCGGGCGCCGAGCGGTACTACCGGGAACGGGTGGTGCGGTTGCCCGACGGGTATGTCGCCTGGCAACCACCGGATGACGCCGGGCCGGTCGGCCCGCCGCCGGCGGCCGCCAACGGCTTTATCACCTTCGGCTCGTTCAATGCCTTGAAGAAGATCACGCCGCCGGTGATCGCGGCCTGGAGCCGCATTCTGCATCGGGTGGCCGATGCCCGGTTGCTGATCAAGACCCAGGCGCTCAGTTGTCCGGACTGTCGACGCCGGTGTGTCGGCAGTCTGGCAGCGCACGGCATCACCCCGGAGCGTATCCGCCTGGCTGGCGCAACTACGCCTGACCAGCATCGGGAGGCGATTGCCGGGGTCGATCTGGCATTGGATTCCTTCCCCTACAGCGGTGGGCTGACCACGCTGGAGACACTGTGGCTCGGCGTTCCGGTGGTGACGTGCGCCGCCGATACCCTGTGCAGCCGGCATGCCCTGGGCTATCTGTCTGTCGTCGGGCGGGAGGAATGGGTTGCGTATGACGCCGATCGGTATGTCGAGATCGCGGTCGGACTGGCCCTGGACGGACCGGGCCTGACGGCATTGCGGGCCGGTCTGCGCCCGCGTATGGCATCGTCACCGCTCTGCGATTCTGATCGCTTTGCCCGTCATCTGGATCGGGCTTTTGCCACCATGTGGGCGACCTTTCTGGCCGGTGATCCGCCGCGAGGCTTCGAGATTTCGCGTCAGGACTGAGCGCAGGGCGGCGCCGGGACACCCTAACGTCCAGGATTCAAAGGGCCGACCGGCCCGTTGCGGGTGTGTGGGCAGAGCCCACAAATCCTGGTTCAAACCCCTGTCCGGCCCGAGCGTCGATGGGACTTGGTCCCTTGAGCAGGGCGATTTCCATGCCCACCGAGATAATGCCCCACCAGGACCATGAAGGCTGCCATGTATGCCGATGGTATGGCGAGCTGGGCCGTAGTATGGCACCGGTATGTCAATGTCCGGCCCGCGCTTCGGAGGTATGTTGCGTGACGTCAAAAGACTGGCCGTGTTTGACGATTGCCGCTGGCGGGGGCGGGCCGTACACTCGGGCGGGGCCAATGGGAGGCAGCGTCATGGCGGCCATAGACCACGATATTCAATTGGCGCCCTATGCCTGCCGCGCAGCCCACAGCCGGGGGCGGTTGGTGGCGGAACCGGAGAGCCCGAGCCGGACGCCGTTTCAGCGTGACCGGGACCGAATCCTGCATTCCGGGGCCTTTCGCAAGCTAAAGTACAAGACCCAGGTGTTCGTCTACCATGAAGGCGATTACTTTCGCACCCGGCTGACTCACAGTCTGGAAGTTGCCCAGATCGCGCGCTCGATCTGCCGGGCCTTGGCCCTGAACGACGATCTGGCCGAGGCGGTGGCCCTGGCCCACGATCTGGGCCACGCGCCGTTCGGCCATGCCGGTGAGGACGCCCTCAATCAGTCCATGGTCCCCTATGGCGGTTTCAGTCATAACGAGCAGACTCTGCGCATTCTCACTCGACTGGAGCGGCGCTATGCCGAGTTCGATGGTCTGAACCTCAGTTGGGAAACCCTGGAAGGTGTGGTCAAGCACAATGGGCCGTTGGTGCCACCGCCCTTGGGCGGTTCGCTGCCACCATACATTCAGGAATACCAGCATCACTACGACCTGGAATACCAGAACTGGGCGTCGGCTGAGGCCCAGGTTGCCGCTTTGGCAGACAACATCGCCTACGATAACCATGATCTTGATGACGGCCTGCGGGCCGGGTTGTTTACCATCGACGACGTAGCCGTGGCCCCGCTGGTGGGCGGCATCGTCGCCACGGTGCGCGCGAAATATCCCGGCTTGGAGCTGGGCCGGCTGATCCATGAGACCATCCGGCGACTGATCGACGCCATGGTCACCGATTTGCTGACCGAAACCCGACGCCGGTTGGGTGTGCTGCACGCGGCGTCGCCGGCGCAGATTCGCTTGGCCCGAGGACCGGTGGTGGCGTTCAGCGAGTCCATGGCCGCCGACGAGCGGGGGCTGCGGTCCTTTCTGATGGCGCGGATGTACCGGCATTTCCGGGTCAATCGCGAGACCAGCAAGGCGCGTCGGGTGATTCGTGACCTGTTTTCACTGTTTATGGCCGAGCCGGTATGCCTGCCCACCGAGTGGCAAGGGTATTTGAAGGAGGCGGGCGCCGAGACCGATGTGGCCGGGCGGGCGCGGATCGTGGCGGATTATATTGCCGGCATGACCGACCGCTATGCGCTCCTTGAACATCGCCGGCTGTTTAATATGGATGCGCGGGTGTAGGAGGCCCTGGCGCGCCGGGGCGGACGCCCGGGCGTCGCGCGGCACAGGAATTCGCCGTTCGGGGCTTGTTTCAGTCGGTTGGCTGGGGCACATTCGAAGGGGTGGACCAATGGCGGGGTGGAGCGGGCAAGATGACCTTGTTGTTTGCCTATGGCTCGAACCTCAACCGGGAGCGGATGGCCGAACGGTGTCCGGCCTCGGAGCCGTTGGGGACCGCCGTCCTGGCAGATCATCGCTTGGTGTTTCGCCACGGCGCCGATCTCGAACCCCATGCCGGGGCGGTCGCGGTGGGGGTGGTGTGGCGGCTGGGAGCGGACGACATGATGGCCCTCGATCGTTACGAGGGATGCCCCGGACTCTACCGGAAGGATTACCGCCTGGTGCAGCTGGCTGGCGGTAATTCGGTGGAAGCGATGCTCTATCGGATGAACCGCGAGGGCTATGCGGTTCCGCCCGTCGAGTATCTGACCATTATCCGCGAGGGCTATCGGGATTTCGGTTTGCCCGAGGCTGTGCTGGAGGCGGCGGTGGAACTCTCGGCCAGGCTTAAGCCGGCCATCGGCGGTCTGCCCCGGCGCCCGGGTCATCATTAGTCCCCGGGTCATCAAGCGTTGTGGTGCGGGACTCAGTCGTCGTGCTGGATGGCGGTGGGGATGCAGACCCAACCGGTGCGTTCCCGTCCGATCCGGCCCGGCCCGTAATTTTCCAAGACGTCGCCCAGGGACAGCGCAATATGCCTGTCCCCGCTGTGGCCGGTGACGGCGCCGTTGCCGCAGGTCGGGGTGGTGTCGGTGCCGGTGCAGGCGCAGTCATAACTGGCTTCGGGCAGGCACGACCAGCCCGAAGCTTGGCCGCGTAGGCTTTGGGGGGATGACGCCGCGGGCTCGGCGTCTCCGACCGAGGGGGGCGCCGGCGCGAAACCGGGGCCAAAGGCGCTTGGGGTATAGAACGGTAGAATTTCGTCGGCAGGAATAGCCCGGTTGATTTGGCCGTGGTTGCCGGCAATCGCGTGGGACGAACCGCAGCTCGCTCCCCAAGGCGTTCCGACGCAGACGCAGCCGTAATTCAGCCGCCTGGCATCGGCCGGCCACGCGGCAAGCGCGAGTCCGAAGGCCAGGGTGACGACGGCGATGAGGCGGCGATGGGTCATCGGGAAAGTCCGGTTCCATGGTCAACGGCCGGCCCGGCCCGGCCAATCCGGGACCGTCTTCGGGTCCCAACGTCATAAGGTCGGGACGGTCTCAGGTCGGGAGGCGAGCCTTCGTGCTGGCCAGTTTGCCCGCCCGGCCCTGTTGCGGCAAGCTCCAAAAGCTTCCGGTCCAAAAGCCTCGGGTCAATGACCGAATGCCGAAACAGCAGACCGCCCGGATGCCATCAGTCGGCGTCGGAACACGGGCGCCGATGGGGGCGGCCCGCGGGGGTGCCGAAGGCCGTTCCGCCGTTCAGGATCGCCATCGAGACCCGCTCGCGGTCGCTTTCCGCCACCATCAGTGTCGCGCCCTGGCGACCGGCATTGACCAGCAGGAAGTCGCCGGATCGGAACATCTCCCAGCCAGGGGCGAAATAGTCCGGGGACAGCAGAGTCTCCAGCGGTTCTCGCGACCGGTAATGCCAGAGGGTAAAGCCGTTGGCGTAGGCGAGAACGCTCAAGTCTCGGGCAGCATAGGGCATGGGGATGTCTCCTGGTCCAGTCGATGACCTGGCGGCAAGCCGGGGTCGGGGGGCGGGCGGTCAAAGGCCAGTCGTGTCGCGAGGGCCCGCTGCAACCGGTCCCCGGCGGCGGTCAGTCGGGTGATGGTGCGCTCCCGCCAGGCGGGCGTCAGGCCGGGCTGGCCAAGGGTCCAGCGGTGCCAGATGACCTCTTGCCGGGCCATCGCCACCCGGCCGTCGATGGCCTCGATGGCCAGCACCCGGTCGACCCCGGCGGCGCCATGGCGGTCGGCGAGTCTGGCCCGGCGGTGCGACCAGTTCGAGGCGCCCCGGTCAATGGCCAGGAACTCGGCTTGATGGCGCTGGTCTCGAGGCATCCCGCCCTCCCGATCCGGTCCTTCGGGGTTGCCGTCGCCGGTTGGTGGTGTGGCGCCCGCAAGGTGGGTTGATGATCCGAAGGTAGTGCGGAAAAAAAACCGCGTCAAGCATTAACGCGGTATTTATACCATAATCGGCCGGGGCAGTTTGGCATCACCAGGGAATGGCGCGCGCGAACCGACCCGTCCGCGGCCCGACTCGGGGTCGGCCGTCGGCGGTTCGGGGGGCATGATCGACTCGGGCGTCGGCCGTTATTTATTCGGGCTTGATCGACTGCGTCACCAACGCGGAAACGACGATTTCGGGAAACGCACTTTCGGCACCGAAGGCATCGACCAGGCCGAGCGTTTGGGTCTTGGCGCCGACAATCGGCACCTGTGGCCCCGGCAGGATGATCGGCTGTTGGAAGTCCGGATCGCTGGAGCGCGGCCACAGCACATGACGGCCCTTGTCCAACTGGTATTCCTTGAGGGTGGCCTCATACCCGCCGCTCGACGCCCGACGCAGGCAGATCACCTTCTCTCCGGACTGGGGTTCGCGGCCGATATCGCTGAAGCGGACGCAGATCACGATGCTTCCGGCCGGGTAAAGCCGGTCCATGGACGAGCCGTGTACCTCGAGCGCGAAACGCTCGATGCCGGGCCAGCGGCTGTCGCCGGGAACCGTGAGCGCGTACCAGTCGGTGCCGGGCCATTCCAAGGAGTCCCGCCACACCCCGCCTTGTAAGGCGCTGCGCACGAACACCATGGCCAGCGGAATTGCCGGCCGCCGACTCGGTGTCGGCGCCCCGGGCACCTCACGCACCGCGTCGGTGAGATACTCCAGCGGCACCTCCAGCACCCGGGCCAGCGCGGCCACGTTGCTGGAACGCGGGTTGAGAGATTTGCCTCGCTGGATGCTGCGAATGGCATCCGGGTGCAGGCCGGCTTTGACCGCGGCGCCCCGCGCGCTAAGCCCGAGCGCCTTCAGTCGTGCGTTGATTCGATCGGCGAGCAAATTTTCCATGTGCGGTTCTATACCCGCAGGGCCGAAGCCTGGCAAATTGGAAAATGCCCCTTGCTAATGCGGAATATACACCGTATTCATGCGGTCGTGATGCGCCATGACCCCTGCGGGGGCGTGGCGCCCCAGACCAGACGGCCGACGCGATCAACAGGGGAGGAAAGCGAGATGGGGCACCAGGACACATCCCGGGTAGCGGTTCCCGGGCCGGCTGACTCCCTACGCGCCATGAAGGCCCGACAACGCCAGCAGGCCAAGGCGGATCGGGCTCGCCAGCGCGAGGCGGCGGGGACGGAACCGGTCGATTGGCGCGTCCGGCACGCGCCCGGGATGATCGAAACCCCGACCGGCGGCGGCGGGGGCATCACGAAACGGGTGTTGCTGCCGATCGAGGCTTTGGCTCTGGAGGAACGCGTGGGTGCGGCGCCGTCTGAGGCCAAGCGCCCGCGGAGAGCCCGGGATGTGGTGGCGATGTTGGAAAGCCGGGGCGTTATCGGCCTGATTCATGTCAGGGCGGCGCAGGCTCTGCTCGACGATGCCGAAACCGCGGCCGGCGCCCGCCAGCCCCGGGAAACCGCCCGCAGCGGCACTGGTTCCGATCTGTGCTTGATGGATATCCAAATGTGGTGTTCCGGCCGTCTCCGGGAGGCCAAGGCCGCCATCGAAGCCACCGGGCCCCTGGCATGGCCGGCGGTCAAGGCGGTGGTGCTGGACGCCTGCGCCCTCAGGGTGCTGGCCGGCAGCCGCCGTTCCCGGGACATCCGCCCGTGGGTCGCCGCCCTGACCGACGGTTTAATGGCCGCCGCCAGAGTCTACAAAATGGTGCGGTAACCGGGCGGCGGTGTTGATCGGAGGCCGGCCTCCCGGACCTCATCACGCCAAGGGTTCAAAGGGGCGACCGGCATTGCCTATCCCGGGGCCTGTGGGGCGGAGCCCGCGAACTGGGCCAGTTGGTTGGCAACCGCGGTAACCGGGGTCTCCCAGTCGCCGGCTTGGGGCTGACGGAACACCCGCACGCTGGGGTACCACGGGCTATCGTCCCGATCTTCCAACCACCGCCAGCAGCCATTGAAGCGGGACAGCAGCCACGCCGGCTTGCCCAAGGCGCCCGCCAGATGAATGCAGGAGGTGTCGACCCCGATCACCAGATCGAGATTGGCCACCAGCGCCGCCGTATCGGCCAAGTCGGTGACGGAGTCCATGAAATCGATGATCGCCGCCCCCGGCAAGGGCAGCTTGGCCTGACTGGCCGGTTCGCCCTTTTGCAGACTGAAGAAATGATTGCCGGGCACCTGTAACACCGGCAAGAATTGCGATAGCGCCATGCTGCGCACGCGATCCATCTCGATCAGTTCCGCTTGCCCCAGCAATGCGTTGCCGGCCCACACCAGGCCGACCTTGACCCCCGAAAACGGGCGCAGGCGTTCGGCCCAGGCCGCCACCGATGCCGGGTCGGCAGACAGGTAGGGAATGTCCGCCGGGACGGTCTCCAGCGTGGTCCGGCACAGCCAGGGCAGACTCATCATCGGGGCATGGCAATCATAAGCCGGCAACCGCTGGCCCTTGATCACCACGGTATCGATTTCAGGGATGCGCTTGAACAAGCGGAACAGGGCCGGTTCACAGGACACCACCACCACCCCACCGCGTTGTTTGACCAGGCGGGCGTAACGGATGAACTGGATATTGTCACCCAGTCCGGCCTCGGTGTGCAGCAGAATGGTCTTGCGCTTAAGCTCCGAACCGTCCCACATCGGCTTGTTATACTGTTCGACGATGCAATACAGATAGGTCAGGCGCCATTCGTGCTTCTCCCAGCCCAGTGCATAATCCCCGAGTCGCAAGTACAGCAAGGCTTCGTTGAAGTGGGCTTTCCCATAATCCGGCTTGACCCGGATGGCTTGGGCGAACGCCGCCAGCGCCGGCTGGTGTTGGCCCAGTCGGCAGAGCACACAGCCAAGATTATAATAGCCCTCGGCAAAATCCGGCTCGATGGCCAGGGCCCGCTTGAAGTGCCCGACCGCGTCCTGAAGTTTGCCCCGCTTTTCCTTCACCAATCCGATATTGTTATGGGCGACCGCCAGCCCCGGCTGACAGACGATCGCCCGCTGATAACTGGCCTCCGCCTCTTCCAGTTTGCCCAGGGCCTGGAGCACGATGCCCAGACTGTTGTGCGCGTCGGCAAATTTCGGGCGAAGATCGACGGCCCGCTGATGACTCGCGGCGGCCTCCTCCAGCAGGCCCAGCACACGCAGCGACTTGCCCAGATGATGGTGGGTTTCGGCATCGCCCGGCTTGCCCGACAGCGCCCGCCGGAACACCGAAACGGCCGCCTCGTGGGACCCTTCGAGGGCGAGCATGATGCCATGACAGCGCAGGAGTGTCGGATCGTCGGGGCTGTGGACCAGCAATCGGGAGAGGGCCGCCGATGCCCCGGTCTGGTCCTGCCGGTTACAGAGTTCGATGGCCTGCTCGCGTAACGCCGCCAGTTGCTTGGCGGAGAGTGGCTCGGCAGGCCCACGGACGGCGCTCGCGTCGGCCGGCGCCGTTTCTCCCAATCGTTCGGACAGCGTTTGGATGGCGCGCTCGTGTCCCGCGCTGTTGGCGACGGCCTGCAACAGCAACAGAATATCCCGGCTGCCGACCCGGGCAATCACCCATTGGGAGAGAATCGCGCGGGTCAGGCAGCGCGCCACCAAGCCGGGTTTGGGCGGGGCGACCGGCGGCAGGGCCGGCGCAACCGGTGCGGGTTGCATCCCGTCGGCGCGCGGCTGCGGGGGCTTCCGGGGGGCGTGGCGTGACAAAACTCTTCTGCTCATCATGCCCCCTTGTGTCCGAATCCATGATGCTGTCCACACACCATCCGGTGAAGACCTCCCTGCCGGTTCCTCTTCGCGACGGGCCGCTTCTGCGGCGCAAACGCCGCCGATGTTACCACAAGCGCCGTCCCGATACTGTCATCGACGCGGCACGGTCCGTCAAGCAGGGACCGCCGTCGAACCCGGAACCGGATGATTCCGGGTTCGACCGGCGCCCGGATTGCCCGGTCCGGATCGCTCATCGCCCGACCGTGGGCAACGTCATCCGCCGCACCGGTTTGTGGGCGAATCTGGTATAAAAATAATAGCCGGTGGCGTCGGGCAAATGATCGAGACCCGAGTCCTTATCGGGTTCACTGGTGCCGTCCCGGTAACCAAGCTGCTCGTAACAGCGAATGGAGAGCCGGCAGCGCGGATCCACAAAAGCACGGCGACTGCCGTCGGCGGCCTGGAACCGGGCATTCACCAGATTGATCCGGTCGCGGACCCGGGGATGGCTGTCGGCGGCCACCACGGTCAGACCCTTGGCCCGCAGAATGCCTAAATCGGTCTGACCTTGGGCACTGGTCCGGCGTTGGGCGCCGGCGGGGTCGGGGTAGACGGTAATATGGCCAAGACCCGTGGGCCGGCTGTAGCGCCGGGCGATTTCGTCGGCCATTTCATGGGTGTTCGAGGTCGGGATGACCACCTCGTCGACTTGCCACAGTTCGCCCCCTTGTTCCTGCCAGAGGGTTGCCGACATGGGGTTGATGTTGAAGTCCATGCCGATATGCAGGGGTAAGGACGGGTCATAGGGACAGGGCCGCACCGATTCGGCCCGGGAAAAGCCGTAATAGACCCGGCCCAGGAAGGTTTCAAAACTGGCTTCGTATTCCTGAGCGAAGGTGCGGGCATCCAATTCGGTCCGAATGGTCGCCAATTCGGCGGCCGGGACGTTGCCGCCCTGGAGCGTACTGTATTGCCAGGATCGGGTATCGGCCTTGCCGCCGGGCTGGCCCGAGACGAAGCCCTCGTAAAAATGGTTGAAGCCCTTGGGCGTGCCGATGAACAGGGCGTGTCCGCCGCTGGTGGCCAGCATCGGCCGGATCACCTCGTTCCAGGCGACGATCGGGCAGTCGGCCCACTCGTCGCCGATGAAAAACCACAGGCCGGAACCGCGGAGTCCCTCATAGTGGTCGACGCCCACCAGACGGACCACATGGCCGCTGTTCAAGGTCAGCGAGCACTCGCTTTCGTTGGGCCGTCCGCTGCGCCAGTCTTCGGGGATCGCCCGTTTCAGGCGACGCCAGAACACCCGTTTGGCCTGGGTGCGGGTGGGGGCGCCGTACCAGATTTCGTGGTCGGGATGGATGTTGCGACGCACCGCCAGTCGGGCCGCGCGCAGAATTTCCACCACCGCCAGATGGGTCTTGCCGAACCGCCGGCCACAGACCGCATATCGAAAGCGGGCCTCGGGTTGCCAGCCCCAGGCGAAGATGTTGGCCTGCTTGGCCGTCAGGGTGATGGCGTCACAGGACGGGTTTTTCCGGGATGGGCTCATCGGCTCTGATCACCATGGTATCATCGCGTTCGGAGCCGGCGGCGGCGTGGCCGGCGCCGGGCAGACCGAGGTAGCGAGCCAGCGCATTCAACGCCGGGAGTTTGTCGAATTTCACGCGAACGCCGTCGCGGGTGCGGCTCAATTCCGTGATGGCGGCGGCCTGGTCGCGGGTGAGGGACGCCGAGTCCCGGATCGCGATCTGATCGTCGGTCCAACTGACGAAGTCGGTCATGACCGCGAAGCCGACCCGGGCCAGTTCCTGGAGCACCCGGTCGGCGGTAATGCCGACTCGGGCGACTCGAGCGGCAAGACCGGCTTCAATCGCCGCCTGAACCCCTGGGTGCGCTTGCCAGACCTGGCTTTCGGCTGCGGCGGCGGCGGCATCGACTCCCGCTCGCCGGGCGGCGGCGACCGGATCAAGGTCAACCAGATATTCGGCAACGAAGAGCCGCTCGCGCGCGGTCAGGCCATCACCCGGTTGAACCGGATCGGGGGGCGGCGTCAGACCGGCCGGACCCGACTCTGCCGGACCGGCTTTCGGCACCGCGGGTCCACCCGGTTTGGGTCTGGGATCGAACCACCCTTCGGCTTGGGCCCGCCGGGCGATGGCATTCCGGCTCACGCCGTGCTCGCGGGCCAATGCCGCCACTGATTTTATTTCAGCTTCGTATGCGCGCCGAATTATCGGCCAATCGACCTCCACCATGCCGAATCTCCACGGGTTCCAGGGCGTGTTCGGAGCATGCAGACGCAAAAAAACCCGGTGCAGCAACCTGCCCGGGTTTGAATTCTTAGGGTATTCCACTTGAATTCTGTGTGCGTCCCCACGTCTCGCGACGATACCTGTCTTTATCCGGTGCCGCGCCCGCCCGTCAAGCGGAAAATTAAGCGTTCCGGCATCGGGTTTGCAAGCTCGCCGGTTCCGTCGTTTCTGATCCCGGTTCCTGTCGCAATCCCGACAGGAACCACCGAGGCCTTGGGAGGATTCGTCCACCATGTTGGTTGCGGTCACCAGTCAGGACTTTGCCACCGTCACCGGCCATGCCGGTCAGGCCCGCCGCTGGTTGTTGTTTGAGGTTGGGCCGGGGCAATGGCCCCGGGACCCGCGTCGGCTCGAACTGACCAAAGAGCAGGTTTTTCACCACTGGACCGACCAGGGTTGCCACCCCCTTGACGGAATCGGGGCGATCATCACCACCTCGGCGGGCGACAGCTTCCTCGATCGCATGCGCCGGCGCGCCGTGACGGTGGTGTTGACCGGCGAGTCCGATCCGGCCCAGGCGGTTGCAGCCTGGTCCGTCGGCCTGGTGGTTCCGCCCAAGCCGCGTCCCATCGGCCGGTTGATCTGCAAGCTTCATGACCTGCTGTCCCGGCATCGGCGCTGAGAGCCGCCCCGGCACTTGGCATTCTTATTGCTTGAATAATGCTTCCGCCTTCCTTTGGGAGTGTTCGTACCATGACCTCATTCGTTATCGCCTTTGACACCCGAACCCATGCCGCCGCCGCCGAAAAGCGCATCGAGTCGCTTGAACCCGGCCACGCCCTCAAGCTACTGGATTCCGTATGGTTTTTGCGGACCAAGAAGGATGGCGAGCAAATCTACGAACACGTCAATACGGCACTGGGCGAAGGTGATCGCCTGATCGTGGTCAAGAGTGCCGGCGCCACTTATCGCGACCTGCTGACCCCGGTCAACGATCTGCTTAAGGCCGGTCTCTAAACCCCAGTGTTCCGGTGGTGCCGTCGGGACAACCGGCACCCCCTCATTTCGGCGACCGTGCCGCGCCTGGAAGGGCTTCGAGATGATCGATGACGACGCCTTGCGACGGCTGCTGGCTGAAGACGTTCCTTATGGCGACTTGACCACCGGTTTGCTGGGGATCGGCGGGCAGCCTGGACGCATGGTTTTTTTCGCCCGGGCAGCGATGGTCGCCTGCGCGACCGAGGAGGCCGCCCGATTGTGCGAATTGGGCGGCGCCCGCCTGTTTGGCGACGTTGTTCCCAGCGGGACCCCGGTGGTGGCGGGAACCCGGCTCCTGGCCGCCGAAGCCCCGGCCGGCGTCCTGCATTCGGTCTGGAAGGCGGCTCAGGTGTTGGTCGAGACCCTGTCCGGGGTGGCCACCGCGGCTCGGGCTCTGGTCCTGGCGGCCCGGACGGTCAACCCGACCATCACCGTTGCGTGTACGCGCAAAAGCTTTCCTGGCACCCGGGCGCTCTCGGTCCGCGCGATCATGGCCGGTGGGGCGATCCCCCATCGACTCGGTCTTTCCGACAGTCTCCTGGTCTTTGCCGAGCATCGGCTGTTCCTGCCAGCGGGGTTGCCGCCGGAGACCTGGATCGGGCGGCTCAAGGCCGCGGCGCCGGAACGGAAGGTGGCGGTGGAAGTCGCGACGGTGGAAGAGGCGCTGGACGTCGCCGGGGCCGGCGTGGACATCCTCCAACTGGAGAAATTCAGTCCAGAGGAGGTTCACCGTGTGGCCGAGCGCCTCCGTTCGATGGCCCCAACCGTGGTGCTGGTCGCCGCCGGCGGTATCGATGTCCATAATGCCGCAGCCTATGCCCAAGCGGGGGCCCGGGTCCTGGCGACGTCCGCGCCCTATCATGCCAAACCGGCCGATGTGCAGGTACACTTTCAGGCCGTCCCCGGATAACCGGTGGCGTCGGACCGCGACCTTTGCCTGATTATCTGTTAGCCTCGTGGAACCAACGGGCCGGAGGCCCGGGATCCACGGGGGAGGCAGTGCCGGGCATGCTCTCGAAGAAGGCAAAATACGGATTGAAGGCGCTTCTTTATCTGGCGGACCAGCCCGACACGCGGGCGGTGCTGATTGCGGACATCGCAAACCACGAGCGCATTCCCAAAAAATTCCTCGATATGATCCTCCTGGAAATGCGCAACGCTGGGATTCTGTGCAGTCGCAAGGGCAAAGGCGGCGGCTACGCCTTGGCGCTGTCGCCGGAACGGATCGTCATCGGGACCGTGATCCGGTTGCTCGACGGGCCGTTGGCGCCGGTGCCCTGTGTCAGTCAGACCGCCTACCGTCGCTGCGAGGACTGCGTCAGCGAAGAGGCCTGTCGCGTGCGCCGCTTGATGGGGCAGGTGCGCAACGCCATGGCCGGAATTTTGGACGTCACGACCCTTGCGGACATCAAGCGCGGCGTCGGCATCCCGGAGTTCCCGCTGAGCTACGACATTTGAGCCCCGGTTGATACCGGCGTCCCCGGGCCCCGGAGGTTTGACGAGTCCGGACTTCAGCAAGACGGAATGATCGTTTTATGGAAAAGCGCACGTACAGCGAGTCGGTCGCCCTCGTCGAGGTTCAGGACGTCCGGGTTGCGGTCCTGGAGCATCGCGGCGATCCGGCTCTGATCGGGAACTCGGTGCGCGCGTTCATCGCCTGGCGCAAGACTGTCGGCTTGTCGCCCGCGGTCAGCGCCACGTTCAACATTCTCTATGACAATCCGTTTGAAACGGCGCCCGAGGCCTTTCGCTTGGACCTTTGTGCGGCAACGCAACAGGACATCGCGCCCAACGAGGCTGGCGTGGTGGCGAAGGTCATTCCCGGCGGGCGTTGCGCGGTGCTGCGGTATGTCGGTGCCGACCACGGTTTGGCTGAGGCGCTGTCCGTCCTGTGCGCCGACTGGCTGCCGCGAAGCGGCGAGCGGTTGCGCGAGTTCCCCATCTATTGTCAGCGTGTCAGATTCTTCCCCGAGGTTCCCGAACATGAGGCCATCACGGATCTTTTTCTGCCGTTGAGGAGCCGTTTTTCTACACTTGCTCAAAGTTAGGCCGGTCCGGGCGCCTGTCGGGACAAAAAAAGGGGAGCGGCCCTGCGGCCGCTCCCTTCGTCTGGAATGCAGCCTTTATTAGAAATCCATGTCGCCCATGCCACCGCCCTGGGGTCCGGCCGGAGCCTTCTTCTCGGGCTTGTCGCCAACCATGGCTTCGGTGGTGATCAGCAGGCCGGCCACCGAGGCGGCATCCTGAAGGGCGGTCCGGACCACCTTGACCGGATCGATGATGCCGGCCTTGACCAGATCGGTGTAGACCCCGGCCTGGGCGTCGAAGCCGAAGTTGGGATCGTTCTGTTCGGTCAGCTTGCCGACCACGATGGAGCCGTCGACACCGGCGTTGACCGCAATCTGGCGCACCGGGGTCTGAAGGGCACGGCGGACGATGTCGATGCCCACCCGCTGCTCGTCATTGGCCGGCTTCAACGCATCCAGCGACCGGATGGCATAGAGCAGAGCGACGCCGCCGCCCGGAACGATGCCTTCTTCGACCGCGGCGCGGGTGGCGTGCATGGCATCGTCAACCCGATCCTTGCGCTCCTTGACTTCGACTTCGGTAGCACCGCCGACCCGGATCACCGCGACGCCGCCCGCAAGCTTGGCCAGACGCTCCTGGAGCTTTTCGCGGTCGTAGTCCGAGGTGCTCTCTTCGATCTGCCCGCGAATCTGTCCGCACCGGGCCTGAATGTCGGCCTTGGCGCCGGCGCCATCGACGATGGTGGTGTTTTCCTTGGTGATCTGGACCTTCTTGGCGGTGCCGAGCATGTCGAGGGTGACGTTCTCGAGCTTGATCCCCAGGTCTTCCGAAATCACCTGACCATTGGTCAGAACCGCCATGTCCTCGAGCATCGCCTTGCGACGATCGCCGAAGCCGGGCGCCTTCACCGCCGCGACCTTCAGGCCGCCGCGCAGCTTGTTGACCACCAGGGTGGCCAGGGCCTCGCCTTCCACGTCTTCCGACACGATCAGCAGCGGCCGGCTTGACTGCACCACCGCTTCCAGCACCGGCAGCAGGGCCTGAAGGCTGGACAGCTTCTTTTCATGGAACAGGATGAACGGATTATCCAATTCCGCCGTCATCTTGTCGGCGTTGGTGACAAAGTACGGCGACAGATAGCCGCGGTCGAACTGCATCCCTTCGACCACGTCCAGTTCGGTATCCATGCTCTTGGATTCTTCGACGGTGATCACACCCTCGTTACCGACCTTCTCCATGGCCTGGGCGATCTTGTTGCCGATATCGGCTTCGCCATTGGCCGAAATGGTGCCGATCTGCGCGATTTCGGCATTGGTCACAACCTTGCGCGAGCGGCTCTTGATGTCGGCCAGCACCGCTTCGACCGCAACATCGATGCCGCGCTTGAGGTCCATCGGGTTGAGGCCGGCGGCCACCGCCTTGACACCTTCCCGCACGATGGCCTGAGCCAGCACGGTTGCGGTGGTGGTGCCGTCGCCGGCCAGGTCACTGGCCTTGCTCGCGACTTCGCGCACCATCTGCGCGCCCATGTTCTCGAACTTGTCGGAAAGTTCGATGTCCTTCGCGACCGTCACGCCGTCCTTGGTGATGCGCGGCGCACCGAACGACTTGTCGAGAACCACATTGCGGCCCTTGGGACCCAACGTCACCTTAACCGCATCGGCCAGAACGTCGACACCGCGCAGCATCCGAGTGCGCGCATCAACACCGAATTTGACTTCCTTGGCAGCCATCTTGTCTTACCTTTTTCAGAACGGGATCGACCGTTGGTTCGTGAAATCGAGCTGTTATCGAGATTTAGACCTCGACAATGCCCATAATGTCCGACTCTTTCATGACCAGCAGTTCTTCACCGTCGATCTTGACTTCCGTACCGGACCACTTACCAAACAGAATGCGGTCACCGGCCTTGACGTCAAGGGGAATGACCTTACCGCTTTCGTCCCGGGCGCCCGGTCCCACCGCGACAACCTGGCCCTCTTGGGGCTTTTCCTTGGCAGTATCGGGGATGATGATCCCCCCTTTGGTCTTCTGGTCGGATTCCAGGCGCTTGACCACTACGCGGTCATGCAGCGGGCGGAATTTCATCATAGACTCCATAATCTGTTGAACAGCCACGAGTGCGGCGGATTGGTTGGCACTCTACACCCGTGAGTGCCAAATACCTAGGCAATACCGCGGGCCGGTTCAAGAGCCATGAATTAAGACCGGCACGCCCCCCAGAGCGCGACGGCAGGCCCGGGATGCGGGCGCCTGCCGTCTGTGAACGGGGCTGATGGATTAGGTCGTTTTGGCGCCGGCAATCAGGTCAGGCGAAAGCGGATGATGGCGCTGTCGTCACTGCCGGCCGCATCGGGGTCCACCCCCAGCGCGATGACGCCGGCCTCCTCAAGGACAATGGATGTCCGTTCCAGCAGCACCGAAGGTCGCCCGCCGATCTTGACCGCGGTGCCGTTCCGGCTCTGGTCCGTCAAGACATATCGGCCGTCTTTGGCGGTAAGGGTGACATGGAGACGCGACACTTTATCGTTATTCACCACCACGAATGAGGTCGGATTACGGCCGATCTCGTAGGTCTCCCGAGAAAAATCCGCCAGATAGTGGGTTTCCCGATAGGTCAGGGTCAACACCGGCACCGGCGCCGCCGGTGTCTTCAACCTTGCGGCGTTGTCCACCGACGGACCGGCGGGCGCCGGGTCCGGAGGTCTGCGCGGCGCGTCCCCGGTGATCGTCGCCGGTCCCGAAGCCGGAGGCTGGGACAATTGCTGACGGCTGACCGCGTCGAGTCGGGTCAGCAGGGCGTCGGTGAGCTTACGGGGAATTCCGGCCAAATACAGACGCTTCCGAAACGCTTCCTTGACCACCTCACTGGAAAAATGGGCATCCCCCGCCGGCGCCAGATCCTGGATAGTGCGGAGCTGCGACAACAGCGACGCCACCAGTTCCGTCACAAAGCTGGCGTTGCGCTTCCCGATCTCCATGGGCAGAAGGTCCAAGAGGTAGCCGATCTTACCCGCATTGTGGGGAAAACAGGCCACCATGGTTTCGATCGCCCCTTCAATGGACAGGTCAGCCCCCCGACCAAGCGTGATCTTGGCGCGTCGGGTCAACGCCGCCGCCATCTGCCCCCCTCCGACAAAACCCCCATAGTCCTGCACCAGCGGCACGAGTCTCCGGAACGCGTCGACATCGGCGTCGCTGCCGGACTTGGTCAAAAGTCCTTTGCCGTCAAGCGCGAGAGCAATCCGATTCAACAAAGCCGCCCGAAGCTTCGGCATCGGGCGAACCGCAACCACCTCGCTGACGGCCATCAAAGCCGGGGTGTGCGCAAAGCGATCGGTCACAGCGCCGTCCAAGGTGGCGCACAACGACATCAGGGCCGTCGACAGATCCTTGGCATAGCCGATCGCCGACTTGATCACGGCATTCCCGTCGATGATTTCCGACAGAAATTCGTCGAGACAACCATCAGCCGCTTCGGATTGATCTTCCCGGAAGAGTTCGCTGACAAAGATTAGTTTCTGATTCCAGTCCCGCGCATCGTTCAACCGCCGGGCAAAGGCGTAGGTAACGACGCGCGCGCGGTCGGCTGCGGCGAAATTATCGTCAACATGTTTCAGGAATTTTGTCAAACCACCATAGGCCAGTTCGTCGGCAACCGGAATCAGACTATCCGACTCTTTGGCAAAATCGACAACTTGACGAAATAGTTGAAGCAATTCCTGAAGTCGCGAATCTGCGCTGACCCGAAGCTGTCGTGCCTGCGTACTGGCGATCCGCCGAGTGATCTGACCAAATAGAAGTTCGTCCCTTTCAAGATACCGTAACGGCATATATTTATGCAAAATCTCGGCCGGAATCATCGCCTGTTCATCACAATAAGGCCGCATCACCTTCAGCAGGGTCATGCGGCTATCATGACCATAAACCTCCCCAACCGTGCGACAGAGATAGGCATCTTCAAGATCACCGACTACCGTTACCTTTCCACCGCCGGTGTAGGTCTTTTCAAATAGAACCGAACTCCGCCCTCGACCATCAATCCGCGACACACGGACTGCTGCGTATTTTGCCAAACCCAATAAATACTCGGCGCGGGCAATCGCAATCTTATCATCTTGGTAGACCCCCTCAATTTCCGGCTTGCCGCCCACGTCGACAACGACTTCAAATGTATGTTTCTTTTCCATCTCCACAACTCCAAATCAAGTCCCGCTCAAGTCAAGCCACGCACGACCGCAAATCCCAGTCGGTCATGGGCTGGCACTACGATTTTCGATACAACAAATGCCAGTCACGATTGCCTTGACAACAGGACTTGTAAAATAATTGATCATTTGCCCACTCGATATAATGCGTCGGTCGTCAGGCTACCGCGACGTCGCCGACACCACAGGATTCTTCCATATTTTTAACGACTTGCATCCAATTAACTCAGGTTGGGCGGGTGCCGCCGCCCCTCAGAAAAAAGCACCATTTGTGGTCAAACGTCGCTACCGGACAGAATGATTTCTGTCAATAGCGTTACCGTTCCTATCATGGCAATCGGGCGGACAGCAACGCAGCGATTGCCCGCGACCGATGAAGACCGGTGGCAAGTGCTGCACCCGAATTCCGATTCTTGGAGCCGCCGCCAGCCGGGACCGACGGCACCCTTGGAGTCATTCTTATGCTAACGGTCGTTCCATGCCAACGATGCCCCCCTGACCATCGCGCCGATTCTCTTGTCCCGCAGCGCCCCCTCCCCCCGCATACCCTAATGAACATATTTTGCTGTGAAATCAGGGTTTTGATCGAAAAGAAAGATTGTGGTAAGCACCACCAGACCACAGGGGTTTCCCTAGGCAATTTATATTCATTCCAAATTACCGGCCAGCGGGCGCGTTATTTTAATTGCGACGGTTATTACCGATACTCATTCCATCATAGCTGGTGGCCAAGGGACACGGACTGTCGTACCAATCGAGGTGGGGACCATGACGTTTTTGCTAAGCCTTGGCTCAGGACTTGCCGCTGCCGGGTTGTTACTGCTCACATGGGCGACCGGCGATCTCACCCTGAACACTCAATCTTTGATCATCGCCACAATTGCCATTTTATTGGGCTTTGCCCCACTTCTGGTCCGGCTGCTCCGAGGAGGCGTGGGCGCTGTGATCTTCGGCAATTTTCGCGATCGCGTTTCCAGCACGATTTTTGAAACCTCTGTCGAGGGACAGTTTGTTTTCAACGAACGTGGAATCGTCGTTTGCAATGATGCCTGTCTGACCAAACTCGGAGCGTCTGACCGTCAGCAGGTCGAAGGTGTCCATCCCGCCAAATTCTCCCCGGAATTCCAGGCCAACGGGCAACGATCCGCGGATCTGGCCGGAGAAATGATCGGGGCCGCGATCAAGGCCGGCCATCACCGTTTTGAATGGACCCATTGCCGACTCGATGGATCGCCCTTCGACGTCCTGGTGACTCTGGTCGCCGTCCGGATCGAGGGACGACCGCTTCTGTGTTGCTCGTGGCATGACATCACCGATCGGGTCAAAGCCCGTCGGGCCGAAGAGGCCGAGCGACAGGCCACCGAAGCCCGGCAGGCCCGCGAACAGCGGGTCGGGCAGGAAATATCGACCTTGATCAGCGCGGTCTCCAAGGGTGACCTGACGCGACGACTCGATCTGACCGACAAGGAAGGCTTCTATCGGACCCTGAGCGACAGCATCAACACCCTCACCGACACCATGCAGGCGGTCATCGGCGACCTTGCCGGGGTGCTGGGTGCGCTGGCGAAAGGCGACCTGACCCGGCGCGTCACCAAGACCTACGAGGGGGCCTTCGAGACGATTAAGAACGACGTCAATGCCACCACGGCCCGCCTGGCCGAAATCGTCGGCCGGATTGGCGAGGCCACCGAAGCCATCGGCCAGGCCTCGGCCGAAGTGTCGTCCGGCAGCGCCGATCTTGCCGAACGCACCGAGCAGCAGGCGTCATCCCTGGAAGAAACCGCCGCCTCGATGGAGCAATTGGCGGCCACGGTCCGCATCAGCGCCGAAACCAGCCAACGCGCCAACCAGATGGTCGGTCAAGCCCGACAGGCCGCCGAAACCGGGGGGGTGGTGGCCGATTCGGCCGTCGAAGCCATGAAGCGCATCGCCGAAGCGTCGCGCCGGATCACCGAAATCATCGGCGTCAGCGATGAAATCGCCTTCCAGACCAATCTTCTGGCCCTGAACGCGGCGGTCGAGGCCGCCAGGGCCGGCGACGCCGGCAAGGGCTTTGCCGTGGTGGCCCAGGAGGTGCGGGTGCTGGCGCAGCGTTCGGCACAAGCCTCCAAGGAAATCAAAAGCCTGATCCTGAACAGCGACCAGCAGGTGCAGGACGGCGTCGAACTGGTCAGGAAGGCCGGCGCCTCGCTGACCGGCATCGCCCACGGGGTCCAACAGGTCGCGGCGCAAATCGCCGACATCGCGACGGCGACCGCCGAACAGACCTCGACCCTTGATCAGGTCAACACCGCGGTCACGGCCATGGACGAGATGACCCAAAAGAACGCCGCGCTGGTCGAAGAAACCGCGGCTGCGGCCCAAGCCATGGCCGGGCAGGCACAGGATCTCCGGAGCATGATGGCATTCTTCCGATTAGCAGCCGAGGCATCGCCGGCCACGACATCGAAAGGTCGCGGCATCCCGACGCGCGTCCGCGTCAGAACGACGTTCTAACCAGGGCTGGGCGCCGATGGGACGGCAAAGCCCCATCGGCGCCAGGATAAGCCCGAAGGCCGGCGCGGAACGCTTGCCCGACGGGCTTTGACGCGCTATTCCCTCGGGGCCAAAACCAGGAGAGGCGCCGATGGATACGCACGGTCAGACCAGCGACAAGCTCAAGTCCTATGTTGAACGACTGGAGCGCCTGCTCGACGAAAGCGACGGGTTAAAAGACGCGATCAAGGACTTGCGCACCGAAATTAAAGGTGACGGCTTTAACGTCAAGGCGGTCGAGCGCATTGTTGCCTTCCGGCGGAACAAGGATGCGGCCGATAAGGAAGCCGAATTCATCAACGATGTGATCCTCTACGCCCATGTCACCGGCACCCCCTTGGATGTCGTGACCCCCGAGGCGGAACCGGCGGAACCCGGTGAGCCGAAAGAAGAGTAGCTTCAACCTTCGCCATTCGCAGCGCCGGCCCGTTCCGCCAGGAACTCCTGGAACGTGGCAAACCCCGAGGCCATAAAGGCGCGATTCAGCGCCTGTTTTTGATGAAGAGCGGCACGAAAGGCCGCGCGCACGCCCTCATCGGCCAGACCGAAACCGTCCTGGTCCAGGCGGGCCAGCATGAACCCGTAGGCCTGTTCGGCAGCGGCGGCGGAGTCGGTGCTGGCTGCCAGGGACCCGGGACGGACCCGATACTGATAGAGCGGCTCCGGACACAGCGGAATCGCGCCCAACCGCTCCAGCAACCGAAGATTAAAAGCCACATCCTCGGCGAACCGTAACGGTTCGTCCCAATCGCCGGCAACCTCACGACGGCAGACCGGAAACATCGGCACCGAGGTGGTCAGGAACACCGAAGCTGTGAGTGAGCCGAGAGCCGCGCCGTTTTTTTCGGGAAACAGGGTCCCGATCGGCCGGTCATCGGCGTCGCGGACCACCGCCACATTGTCCACAGCCGCGCCGTGAGTAAGCGCCAAGGGCGCCAGTCGGGCCAGGCGCCCGGCGGCAAAGCGGTCATCGGCATCCAGGGGGGCAATCAGCGGGGCCGTGGTTGCCGCCAGCCCGACATTGCGCGCTGCCGACGGCCCTGCCCCAACCCGCCCGGTGGTGGCAAAGATCAGGCGCGGGTCCGACACCCCGGCAGCCGCCAGCCAGTCCCGATAATCGCAGCCGTCATCGGCCACAATCACCGCCTGCCAGTCCGTCAGACTTTGGCTCACCAGACTCCGAACCGTCTGGCTCAGAGTCTGGTGAGCCCGGCAAGCCGGCACGATGACGGCAACCAGCGGTTCCCTCACCCCCGGCCTCGGCATCAGTAGCTTAGAACAGACCTTCCAACGGCGCCTTGCGTTTGCGCTCGATGGTTGGCGTCTCACCCGCGGTCACCGGCTTGCCTTCCGCC
Organism: uncultured Rhodospirillales bacterium; assembly: GCA_903927615.1. Classification (GTDB taxonomy): domain Bacteria; phylum Pseudomonadota; class Alphaproteobacteria; order Azospirillales; family Azospirillaceae; genus BOG-933. Next base: position 25,745 of record CAIYNU010000001.1, read on the forward strand.
GCATTCTCCTTGAGGCGCTTGGCCTCTTCTTCGGCATTGACCACCGTATAGGGCTGCTCCTGGGTCTGCCAGAACAGCAAATGGTCAACCCAGTGGCGGTCGGCGGCGACCAGGCTGCGGGTTTCGGCGTCAAGGGTGGTGCGAATGCCCGGTTCGGCATTGGCGACGCCGGCTTTCGCCAACAGCCCGGATTCACCGGGTGTCGCCGCGGCCTTGAGCCGTTCCGCGCCCGGGGCCTGCTTAAGGCCGAAGACGGTGCTTTGCGCCGCATTGACCGCCGCCACGTCCTGAGGCCGAGGGGCGCCCGGTTGCGGTGGCCGCAGGGTAAAGTCCGGCGGCATGCTGAGCGGCGCCTGCTGGACCACCAGGAACTCGTCGGGTGGTGCGTGATCCAAGCCAAACGTTTGGCGCCAGCCGCCGCAGCCGGCCAAAACCAGCGTGCCTGCGGCCAGACAACCCACTGCCGCCGCCCTCCGGTACGTCCCCGCACCGTGTCCCCGTGTCCTGCGTCCGTTCTCGTTCATGGCCCTGCCCTGCTCATCCTGCCCGCGCCCCGGTGCTTAGTCTTACGACAAATCCCGGCGGCTGAACAATCCATCAATGACAATCAGCGTGACGCCGACGGTAATGGCACTGTCGGCAACATTGAAGGCCGGCCAGTGCCAGGCGCCAACGTGGACATCAATGAAATCCGCCACCGCCCCGACCCGCACCCGGTCCACCACATTCCCGACGGCGCCGCCGATCACCGCCCCCAACCACACCGCGGCAATCATCCGGTCGGCGCGAATCAGCCAGACCAGCAACAGCAGCACCACCGCCGCCGCCACACCGATCAGGATGATGGGCATGGCCTGAACCTCGCCCGCGAACAGGCCAAAGCTGATGCCATGATTCCAGGTCATCACCAGATTCAGAAAACTGGTGAGTTCGATGGTGCGAGGCGGCTGCATCACCACCGTAACCACCCACCCTTTGACCGCCTGATCCAGCGCCACCACCATGACGGCGATGGCCAGACCCAGGGCCAGCCTGCGCCGGGCGCCGGCATCCAGTCCGCCGCTTCCCTGCCCGCTCATAATCCCGCCTCCGCCCCGATGGGTTGACCCGCGCTTGATCCCTGACCCCGGCCGCCGGCGTCATGGGCCTCGACCGCGTCGGCGCACCGCCGACACAGGCTGGGATGACCGGCATCGGCCCCGACCTCGGGCAACACCTTCCAGCACCGGTCACACTTTGCGCCCTCGGCGAGCACCGCCACCACCGCCACCCCGGACACCTCGTCCAAGGTAAAGGCGCCGACCGGGGGCGGGGCGCTGGTCAGCCGGATCGCCGAAGTAATGGCCACGTCCTGGAACGCCACGGTGGCCAGCAGGGCCGCGGTTCCGGCATCCACATGAACCACCGGTTCCGCCTGAAGCGAGGCCCCGATCACCTTGTCGGCCCGCGCCCGCTCCAACGCCCCGGTCACCACCCGGCGGACCGCCCGGATCCGCTCCCACCGCACCGCCAGATCGTCGTCGCGCCACGCCGCCGGCACTTCGGGGAACGTCCGCAGATGGACACTATCACCGGTTCCCGCGGCCCCGGCACCGGGCCGGGCCAACCACGCCTCCTCGGCGGTGAAGCACAGGATCGGCGCAAGCCAAGCGGTCAGGCAGGAAAAGACCTGCTCCAGCACCGTCCGCACCGCACGGCGACTGGCCGAATCGGGCCGGTCGCAGTAAAGCGCGTCCTTACGCACGTCAAAATAGAAGGCTGACAGATCGACTGCGCAAAAAGTATGCAGTACGGTAAATAGACTATGGAAATCGTAATCAACAATGCCTTGCCGAACCTGCCCGTCCAGTTCGCTGAGGCGATGGAGGACCCAGCGTTCCAATTCGGGCATGGCCGCGACCTCCGTCACCCGCTCGGCCTCGGTGAAACCATCGAGCGCACCAAGCAGATATCGCAAGGTATTGCGCAGCCGACGATATAAATCGGCCTGGTACTTGATGATTTCGGGGCCGATCCGCAAGTCCTCGGAATAGTCGGAGCCGACCACCCACAACCGCAGAATGTCGGCGCCCTGACGTTCATAGACTTCCTGGGGCGCGGTGACATTCTTCAGGGACTTGGACATCTTGAGGCCCCGTTCGTCGAGCACGAAGCCGTGGGTCAACACCGTCTCGAACGGTGCCCGGCCGCGGGTGCCGCACGACTCCAGCAGCGACGAATGGAACCAGCCGCGATGTTGGTCGGAGCCCTCCAGATAAAGTGAGGCCGGCCAACCCAGTTCATCCCGCCGGTGTTCCAAAACAAAGCTGTGGGTCGAACCTGACTCGAACCAGACATCAACGATGTCCCGCACCTGATCGAAATCTTCGGCCCGGTAGGCCTCGCCCAGAAAATCCTGAGCCGGCCGGGCAAACCAGCAGTCCGAGCCTTCGGCCTCGAACAGGGCTGCGATCCGATTGAGCACCTCGGGATCCGCCAGCGGCCGCCCGTCGGCCTTGGCCACAAACAGGGCGATGGGCACGCCCCAGGCGCGCTGGCGGCTGATGCACCAGTCGGGGCGGCTGGTGATCATGGCATGGATGCGGTTGCGCCCTTGGGGCGGAACCCAGCGGGTGGCGTCAATCGCCGCCAAAGCCCCCTCGCGCAATCCGTTGCGGTCCATGGCGATGAACCATTGGGGCGTGGTGCGAAAGATCAGGGGCGCCTTGGATCGCCACGAGCAGGGATAGCTATGCTCCAGCGTACCGCGGGTCAGCAGGCCGCCGCGTTCGCTGATGGCGCCGATCACCGCCCCGTTGGCATCGCCCCGCTTGCCCTCGGCGGTATAGACGGCGCGGCCCGCGAACAGCGGCACCCGCTCCAGGAACCGGCCGTCCTCGCCCACCGTCTCCGGGACATCGATGCCGAAATGCTTGCCCAGAAAGAAGTCGTCCTCGCCGTGGCCGGGGGCGATGTGGACAAAGCCGGTGCCGGTCTCGGTGGTGACGAAATCACCGGGCAACAACGGCACCTCGAACTCGTAACCGGCGCCGTGCAGCGGGTGGCGACAGACCGTGCCGGCCAGGGCCTCGCCGGAAAGCCGGTGCAGCAAATGCCAGTCGGTGATGCCGGCGGCCTTGGCGGTGGCCTCGGCCAAGGCCAGACACACCACCAGCGACTCCCCCGGGACCGCCAAGCTGCCGTCGGCCACCTGCCCGACCCGGAACACGCCATAGTCAAACGCATGGCCATAGGCGATGGCTCGGTTGCCCGGCAGCGTCCAGGGCGTGGTGGTCCAGATCACCACCGAGGCCCCGGCCAGTTCCGGCCGCGACGGACGCACCACCGGAAAACGAACCGACACGGTGGTCGACACATGGTCGTGATACTCGACCTCGGCATCGGCCAGTGCGGTTTTTTCCACCACCGACCACAGCACCGGCCGGACGCCCTTGTACAGCCCGCCATTCACCAGGAATTTGTGAATCTCGCGAACAATCTGCGCCTCGGCGGCATGGGTCATGGTGGTGTAGGGCCGAGCCCAATCGCCCACCACCCCCAGGCGCTGGAATTCGCCCGCCTGGATGTCGACCCAGGTCTGGGCAAACTGCCGGCACTCGGCGCGGAACTGAAGGATGGGCACCTGATCCTTATCACGGCCGGCGGCACGATATTTCTCTTCGATCTTCCACTCGATGGGCAGACCGTGGCAATCCCAGCCGGGCACATAGGGCGCATCGTAGCCGAGCATCTGCCACGACCGGTTGATCACGTCCTTAAGAATCTTGTTCAGCGCGTGGCCGATGTGGATATTGCCGTTGGCATAGGGCGGGCCGTCATGAAGGACGAACCGGGGCCGTCCGCTCGAGGCCTCCCGCAACCGTTGGTACAGGCCGATCCCGGCCCAACGCTTGAGCAATTCCGGCTCCTTGGTCGGCAGCCCTCCCCGCATGGGAAAATCGGTGCGCGGCAGGAACACGGTCGGACGGTAGTCGCGGGGCATGGGGCATACTGTTCGGACAGGGGAGCGGGACCGCTAACCGGCGGCAAACGATGTTAACAGGCCACCGCCCCTTAAAGTCAAGGTTTCCAAAGGCCCCCGAGCGTTTGGTCAGGTTCGGCTGCGGGGCTCCTGTTAACCGGACGACGGCGCCCGGTCCGGATGAGCCTGGGCCAGAAAGAACCGCAGCATTTCCCGGGTGGCATCGGGACCGCGGGGATCACTGTAAGACCCCTTGGCGCACCCGCCGGACCAGGCATGACCGGCGCCGTGAATCACCCATTGCTCCAACACCACCCGCCCGGCGGGATCGGTATGGACGATGCGGCTCCAGGCATGGCCGTCCGGCACCTGCCCGGACTGCACTTGGCGGTCGAGCGTAATCCGGGCCGTCGCCTTCGATTGCGCAATCACCCGGTCGCCGTTGGTCGGATGAACCGTGGTATCGCGGTCCCCATGGAACACGATGGTCGGCATGATCTCCCGGCCGCCGGCCGCACCGTCCCGACCGCCAATCGGAGGAACCCTGAGCGGTTCACCCGACCGCATGGCCGTGAAAGCCGACAGCAAACCGTTGGCGGCGCCACAGGCCAGTCCAGAATGCACGCCGATGGCGGCGTAAAGGTCGGGATAGGCGATTCCCATGATCGCCGCGGCCGCGCCGCCCGCCGACAGGCCGGCAATATAGACCCGTTGCGGGTCGGCCCCGTAGTCGGCCATCACCTGCCGGGTCATGCCGGCGATGAGCGACGGTTCGCCCCGGTCCCGCTGCTGGTCGCTGGGACTGAACCAATTCCAACATCGGGACAGATTCGCGCTGGAGGGTTGGGCCGGATAGAGCACCAGGCAGTCGTGCTGTTCGGCCAGGGCATTCATGCCGGTCCCGACCGCAAAGTCGTCCGGCGACTGGCTGCACCCGTGCATCATCACCAGCAACGGCGGTGGCGGCCCGCCCTGGCCACCCGGGCCATGGAGACCCGGCACATAGAGCTTGTAGCTGCGGCGCCCGGCGGTATTGCCGTATTGACCGTCGAGAAACTGCCCCGGCCCGCGCACCGGCACCGATCCCCGCACCAGCGGCGGACTGCCGGCCGGGAGCGGCCCCGGACCATCATCCTGCCCACCCCTGCCGCGCAACCGCCCCAGCAGTCCGCCCAGGCGCCGACCGACGGCGCCCAGGAAGCGGCTCAGGCGACCTTTCGCGGCGCCCCCCCGGTCGGCGGATTCCCCAGCGATCAAGGCCTCATCCCGGGAGACACTCCCTTATCATCCCACTCATCTGTGCAAGGACGCCGAAACGTTGGCGGCCGCACAGGTTCCGGTTCGGCCAGAAGGCGGCCAACCGCACCATCGGCCGAAATCCAGGCGCCGTCAACCGGCCCCCCCGGTCGGATTTTGCGATTCCCGTCCCAGAGTTCGTTGAAATTTGCGACTCCCGGTCCCGCAGGATGCCAGGACGGCCACCGTCCGGCCACGACGGGACATCGGCTAATAGATTGATTTGACGCAAAACTGATCGGCGGACGACCCTGCGGCGGTCGCTGGCACGCTTGTTGCTGAGTATTATCCGTAACCAGAACCGGATCAGTCACGGAAATCCGTAAGGTCCCGAAGAACCGCAGGATGGCCGGACCTTCATTAACCGACTAAGGAGCACGAACAATGTTGAAGACCAGCATCACCACCAGCACCGATGATTTCGAATTGTCGATCGACGACTTGGTGGCGCAGCTCGCCCTGGACAATTACTGCATGATTCCCTGTCAGGATTGATCGTGGACACCGGCCGAGTCCTGGCCTGTCCGAACCGGCTAGACACCTGTGATCGAATCAACCAACTTTATGGAGTATCCCCATGACTAAGCACCTGACCGCTCTGAAGCCCAGCCCGCAGGCCAGCGCAGGAAATCACTGCGACCTCTCGGTCGAAGACCTTCTGGCGCAACTCGCCCTTGATTATTACTCCCGGGTGCCATGCCAGGATTGATCCGGACCATCGAATAAATGGCGTTAGACGTGACGATCCCGACCTTATCAGTTGCGCTACGCGGCAGAGGCTGTAGCAACCAGAGAGTCGGCGACCACCCCGCGGCCGATCGGAGTCAAGACCACGAACTCCCGGCCATACCGTTTTTCCCTGACGATGAACCCCAGCGCCTCGGCGATCTCCAGGCCGGCGACAAAGTCGGCGAGATCGTCCAGCGCCGCTCGGCCCCGGAAGTCGGCACGGCCGGCCACGGCGTCAAGTAACGATGGCCATGCCGAAATGTTGTAGTTGGCGTTGTGGGCGCTGGACATCCGACAATCCTCATTCTTTCTGATCACCGCACGGGTTTGATCATTGCACCTAAGATGGCTGCCTTCATTACGAAGGCGCACATCTGTCGTTTTTGACGTCTCTGCGATCTGTACTGTATTTTGATTGAAATCATGGCTAGCCATAAACAAGCAGCCGCCTTCTAACGCACTCTTGGCATTCTTGCAAGAGATTAACGCAAATCATTCATCGAATTTTTCATTAAATCATACAACCGTATGAAGCTTTTCTGTTTCCCGGGGGCTTGAATTGCCTGAAATGGGGCAAACAGTACTTTTATAGTCAGTGAAAACCCAGCCGCCACAGGCTGCCGACAGATGTGTCCAGGAGCGTTGCTCCCGGACACCACACAGCGCAGCTCTGCAAACGGCCGGAGACTCAACCAAAGGAGTGTGAAGCCTTTGGAACCTTCGAACGGCATTAGCGGGCCAGGTCTCGCTTCAGCGTCCGATCCGCGCTGGCCGTGCCGAGGCGAACGCGGTAGACCTCCAGGGCTTCCAGAACCCGCTGAACATAATTCCGGGTTTCGGCAATCGGAATCGCTTCCACCCAATCCACGGGATCCAAAACGCCGCCCCGGGGATCGCCGAATTTACCGAGCCAGTCATGGACCCGGCCCGATCCGGCATTATACGCGGCCACCGCCAACAGATAGGAACCGCCGTAGTTCTCGATCAACTGCCCGAGATAGCTGCTGCCCAGCAGGATATTGTACGCGGGGTCCGAGATCAGCCGGCCGTCGTCATGGTGCAGACCCAGCTTGCCGGCCACCTGTTGAGCGGTTGGCGGCATAAGCTGCATCAGGCCACGGGCCCCGGCGGAACTGATGGTGGTGGGGTTGAAGGTGCTTTCCTGGCGAATCACCGCCAGCGCCAAAGCCGGCTCGATCCCTCCGGCCGGCGGAATGGTCAGCACCGGATAGCCCAACGCAACCAGCGAGGCACCGGCCTGAAGCGCCTGTTTGGCGACGGCAATGGCCTGGTCCGGCCGCTGCATGTCGTCGGACAGCCGCGCCAGCAACGTGAGCTGTGCGGCACCTTTACTATCCTTGGTCAGCCGGCGCAAAAACAAGCCGACATGGCCCGCGGCATCATGGGGATCGATCTCGTGGAGGAACCGGATCACCCGCACCAATTCCTGATGATTGAACGCCGACACCTCGGCTTCGGACACCGCCGGTTCGGGCGGCAGCGCCGGCGGGTGATCGCTCCCCAACGCGGCTACCGCCAACTGGCCGTAGAACATCGTCGGATAGCGGGCGGCGGCGGTATACCACTGCTGCGCCTGATGGTGGTCCCCCAGCGCCTCGGCTGCCTGCCCGCACCAATAGGCCCCCCTGGCCAAACTCATGGGTGTAGCCGCCGCCTGATAGACCCGGTGAAAGTGCGTGAAGGCGTCGGAGGGCTGGTGCAAAGCCCGTAGCGCCAGAAAGCCGGCCAGGAACTCCGCCTCGGCCAGGGGTTGACCTTCGGTCAGACCATGACCCTTCACCAGGCGATAGGCGCCGGCGGCATCCTGTCTCGCCATCAGCCGTCGCGCCAGGATGTTCCGCTCGGTCCACCACAACGCCGGCCGTCCCAACTGGGCCGGGGGGTTCCGCAGGATTTCCAAAGCCCCGTCATCATTGTCTTTACGCCGACGCCAATGCAGCCGTTCGTAAGCCAGACCGGGGTCTCCGGCCAAAGCCGCAGGGACCCGGCTGACGGCCGCCTCCAGACCCGGATCATCCTCGGCCAGAGCGATCCGGGCCAGCGCCAGTGCCCGATGCCCGTCGTCAACCAGAGGCAGCAACCGGCGGGCCGCGGTCGACTGATGGTCCCACAACAATCGGTCAAGCCGAGCCAGATCGTCGGCGACCCGCACCTGAGCCTTGAAACGGCTGCGGAAGCCGCTTTCCTCTTCCACCGTCGCGAAGCCGCCGTCACTCCAGAACCGCCTCACCACTTCGGCGGCCCTGCCCGCCTCACCTACCGCCGCCAGCGCGTCGGCATAGCGTCCGACCCCCTCCCCACTCACGGGTGGATGCTGGGCAAACCAGGCGCGCACCTCGGCGGCCGGCAAATCCGCGGGCACGGTGGCCTCGGCCTGGCGCTCGAGTCCGGTCTGATTCGGCCAGCCGGGATTGGCGCGGATAAACGCGGTGATGGCGGCGAAGCTGTTCCCGCTTTGGGGCCGGGCCAGGTCCAGCCACTGAATCACCTTGGCCGGCAGCCGCTCCTTGGGCTCGGCGGCATGCTTCAGAGCCTCACTCCACTGCTCGTCGGCGGCGTCGCGGAACGCCGCGCGATAAAGGTCGAGGTCGGCCCCCGACAGGACAGCGGCCGAAGCGCACCCCCAACCGCCGGGGCCACCCGACACCACCATCAACCCAGCCAGGGCCGCCGCGGCCAGCGCCGTCGTCAAACGACACCGCTCCCGCTTGCCGCCGCCGGTTCCGGCGGTTAAGGTGGTGGGATTCTTCGCGTCACGGCAAGGGAGTTTGGCATGTTCACGGGATCGTTGGTCGCCCTGATCACCCCATTTAAGAACGAGGCGGTTGACGAGGACGCCTTCCTCAGCCTGGTTGACTGGCAGATCAGCCAAGGAACCCACGGCTTGGTACCGTGCGGCACCACCGGGGAATCGCCGACCCTCGGTCACCACGAGCACCGGCGGGTCATCGAGATGTGCCTGGAGGCCGCCAACCGGCGGGTCCCGGTGATCGCCGGCACCGGTTCCAATTCCACAGAAGAAGCGATCGCACTGACCCGCTACGCCAAGCAGGCCGGTGCCGATGCGGCGCTGGTGGTCACGCCCTATTACAACAAGCCGACGCAAGAAGGTCTCTATCAACATTTTAAAGCCATTCACGATTCGGCGGAGTTGCCGATCATCATCTACAACATCCCGGGGCGGAGTGTCGTCGACCTCTCGGTCGCGACCATGGCCCGTCTGGCGAAACTGCCTAACATTGTCGGGGTGAAGGACGCCACCGCCAATTTGGCAAGGCCGCTCGACACCCGAATCGCGGTCGGCCCCGAATTCTGCCAGCTCTCGGGCGAAGACACGACCGTCGTGGCGTTCCTGGCCCAAGGCGGCGTCGGGTGCATCTCGGTTACAGCCAACGTCGCGCCGGCCCACTGCGCGGCGCTCCACGATGCTTGGCGAATTAACGACCTCAAAACCGTCTTCCGCCTGCGTGACCAGTTGCAATCGCTCAGCAACGCTTTGTTCCTGGAAACCAACCCGGCACCGGTCAAGTACGCGGCCAGCCTGCTCGGCCGTTGTGAAAACAGCGTGCGGCTGCCTCTGGTCCCGGTGACCGAGGCCACGCAACAGCAGGTGCGGACAGCCATGGTCCGGCTCGGTCTGCTGGGTTAAGGCCGCGGCAGCGGAACCGACGCAGGGAAAGGCGACACCACAGTGGCGGGCAAGGACACGGACGAGCACGGGCGCACGGTGGCACAGAACCGGCGTGCCCGTTTCGACTATTTCATCGAAGATACGCTGGAGGCCGGCATCGTGCTGGCCGGCACCGAGGTCAAGTCCTTGCGCTCGGGCCGGGCCAGCATCAACGAGTCTTATGCCGGCGAGCAGTCGGGCGAGTTATTCCTGGTGAACGCCTTCATCCCCGAATACCAACTCGCTGGCCGCTGGCTCCAGCACGAGACCAAACGTCCCCGCAAGTTGCTCTTGAAGCGGCGGGAGATGGCCAAATTATTGATCGCGATTCGTCGCGAAGGCGTGACCATCGTCCCCCTGGCGGTCTATTTCAACGACCGGGGCATTGCCAAGGTCAAACTGGGCCTCGCCCGCGGCAAACGGATGGCCGACAAGCGCGAGACCCAAAAGGAACGCGACTGGCAACGCGACAAGGCCCGGTTGATGCGGAACAAGGGGTGACGGCGTTGCGCCGACGGGGCGCAATCGGTCACGGCGAGGCCAGGAAATGGGCTTCTTAACCACCCGCCCCTGACCAACCAACGAGAGGGTGACCGGTCATGATGTCTCTTGCAGGCAAGACCCTGTTCGTTACCGGCGCCAGCCGCGGCATTGGCCGCGCCATCGCGCTTCGGGCGGCCCGGGACGGCGCCAACGTCGTCATCGCGGCCAAGACGTCCGAGCCTCACCCCAAACTGCCCGGCACCATCCACCAAACGGCCCAGGAGGTCGAAGCGGCCGGCGGTCACGCGCTGCCGGTGACGGTGGACATCCGTGACGAAACCCAGATCGCCGCCGCCGTCGATCAGGCGGTCGCCCGGTTTGGCGGCATCGACATTCTGGTCAACAATGCCAGCGCCATCAGCCTGACCCGGACTCTGGATACGCCGCTCCGGCGTTTCGACCTGATGATGGCCATCAACGCCCGCGGCACCTTTGCCTGCTGCCAGGCCTGCCTGCCCCACCTTAAGAAAGCGGCGAACCCGCACATCCTGATGCTGGCGCCGCCCCTAAACTTCAATCCCAAGTGGTTTCGGCATCACACGGCCTATACCGTTTCAAAATATGTCATGAGCCTTTATGTCATCGGGCTCAGCAGTGAATTCGCGTCCTCGGGCGTGGCGGTCAACGCGCTCTGGCCGCGCACCGTGATCGGCACCGCCGCGCTGGTGATGCTGGGGGGCATGGTCGAACCGGAACAGACCCGCAAGCCGGAGATCGTCGCCGACGCCGCTCACGCCATCCTGACCCGCGACAGCCGGACCGTCACCGGGAACTTCTTCATCGACGAAGACATCCTCTCCGAGGACGGAATCACGGATTATTCGGCCTATGCCGTCAGTCCGGGCGGCGCCCTAGTGGGTGATTTGTTCCTGGATTAGCAATCGGACGCCGCCCATTCGGCTTCGGAATGATCCTGGCTGTCCAAAAAGGCCCGGTATTGCATATCTTCGATCAGGATATGACTTGACAGCCAACGGCCGAGGAAGGTGATCACGTCATCATTAAGCCGACCCGGCAGACCATTAAAAAAACGGAGACGCAAGGTCGTCACCTGCCGGCCCAAGAGGTCGTGCTTTTTCTTGTGGTCGTGGTAATGCGGAAAACCAATCCGACGCAGATGCTCTTCCTCGCGCCGGAAATGAGCGTCCGTATACTGAACCAGTTCATCGAGGACGGACTCCAGCGTCGCGCGATTATCCACATCATGAACGCCCGCCAACTGGTTCACCAACCGGATCAACCGACGGTGATCCTCGTCGAGAACGGCGTCGCCCACGCTCATATCGGGCGTCCAACGGGTATGCACGTTTAACTGCCAATGGTCCATCACGGTCTGAAAGGCCCCAATCACCACCGGGTCAAATTGGCTGCCGGCCTGGTTAAGGATGTATCCGACGGCGTCCTCGAAGCGCCACGCCGGCTTGTAGACCCGCGACGAGGTCAGGGCGTCGAAAACGTCGGCAACGGCGACGATGCGCGCCGCCAGGGGGATCGCTTCCCCTTTGAGTCCCGCGGGATAGCCGGTGCCATCGTACCACTCGTGGTGAGCCAGCGCGGTCTGCCGGCCGAGATCCAGGTACCGGCTGCCCGAAACCAACCGCAGCGCCCGATCCAGCGTCTGGCCGCCCATGGCGGCATGGGTCTCCATGATCCGGCGTTCTTCGGCGTCCAGGCGTCCGGGCTTCCTCAGGATCGCATCAGGCACCCCCACCTTGCCCAAATCATGAAGCATGCTGGCCGACCCGATGCTCTCCAGAAACAGGTCGTCGATCTGGTCGGAATAGGGGCCGGCGCGCCGAAGTTCCCGGGCCATCTCGGTGGACAGGCGACCGACTCGCAACACGTGCTCCCCGGTATCGGTGTCGCGATGTTCGGCAAGGTCGGCCAGCGCAATCACCGTGGCCTTGCGAGAGCGGCGAAGCTCTTCAATCAGGTAATAATTCTCCAACGCCGCCACCATCACCATGCGGAACAGCTCGATCCGCCGGGACAGGTTGACATTCCGCCCGATCGGTCCCTGGATCAACGCCGCCCCCTGCCACCGGCCAGGAACCGCCAGCGGAACCACCAAGCGGCTTTCGTCGTCCACCTGCTTTCCGGCGAGAATGGCCTGTTCCACCGCCCGCACTTCATCGGCGTTCAAAGCCTGTTGAACAGGGCACGCCACGTTCTGCGCCCAACGGCCACAACCATTCACCACGACGATTTCATCCACCAGTGACAGATGGTCGCAATAACGCGCGCAAAACACCGCATCACCGCTGCCGCCCGCGATCTCCAACAGTCTGGCAAGAGCGAAATCCAATAACTCCTGCATGGTGCGGGCCCGGAACAGGCCAGTCGTAGCATTAACGATCATCCTCATACCGTTATTGCTCTCCTCCAGCAGCCTTATGTGCTGATAGGACCGGAGGGCGGAGATGATGCAGGCATGAAGGCGATCCTGGGTCAGCTCGGTCTTGGACCGGTAATCATTGATATCGTAATCCGCAATGACCTGCTTCTCCGGCGCTTGCCCGGGCTGGCCGGTTCGCAGGATGATGCGCGTCGTGGTGTTGTCCAAGGTCTCACGGATGGTGCGAACCAGCCGCAGCCCGGCATCATCCTGTTCCATCACCACGTCGAGCAGAACCAACGCAATATCGGCGGTCTGGCGCAGGATCCGTTCGGCCTCGGACGCTGACAAGGCGCTCAGCAGCAGCACCGGCCGGCCGAGAAAGGTGAATCGCCGCAACGCCAGCCGGGTGACGGCATGAATCTCGCTATCGTCGTCAACCACGAGAATGCGCCAAGGCTCCGCCGCCGTTTCCGACGTCCTCTCCGATGGGTCGTCGCTGCCATCCTCCAAGAGCGAAATAAGGTCGTCGTCGCCGTGGTCACGGCCGGCGGCATCAGACGGCAGCCCCGCGCAGCTAGGCCTCGACATGGTTGGTCTCCGTTCGGGTCGTCACAGGGGGCCGGCAGCGGGGGAACAGGATGGTGAAGGCGGTACCGTGGTGTTCTTCGCTGTCGACCCGAATCTGCCCGACCAGAGCGGTGGTGACAAGGTTGTGAACCAGATGCAATCCCAATCCGGTCCCGCCCGCACTGCGTTTGGTGGTGAAGAATGGCTCGAATATCCGGCCGAGCTGCGCCTTCGCAATGCCGCTGCCGTTATCGACAAAACGCAAGGTCACGTCATCTCCGGCAGCATGGTCAACATCAATGGTGATTCGCCCGGGTCGGTCGGGAACCAGCGCATGGATCAGGACATTGGTAACAAGATTGGTCAGCACCTGCGAGAGGGCCCCGGGATATCCGTCGACCTCCAGACCGTCGGGGCAATGGACCTCGACGAAACATCCCTTCTGTCGCAGTTGGGGCTGAAGCGTAAACAATACATCGTCAATACATTGATGCAGCAGAAAACGCCGGCGCACCTCGGTGGTCTGATCCACCGACAGGCGCTTGAAACTGCTGACCAGTTCGGCCGCCCGATGCATGTTGGACAGAATTAGCCGCGCCAGTTCGTCGGCGGCATCAAAGTATCTGCGGAGTTCGGATTTCCGGATACTGCCCCGGGTCAAGGCCGCAACGGTCTCGGCGGTCTCGTTCACCAGGGTCGAGGCGCTAGTCAGACAATTGCTCACCGGTGTGTTGATTTCGTGGGCGACGCCGGCAACCACCGCGCCCAGGGAGGCGAACTTCTCGGCCTGGATCAAACTGCGTTGGGTTTGCTTGAGTTCGGCGAGTGCGTTTTCTGCCTCGTCCTTGGCTACTCGCAAGGCCGCCTCGTTCTCCAATCGCGCACGCGCGTCCCGCACACTGGACACCAGCAGCGAACGGCCACCAATGATCGCGCCATTCACCGAAATGTCGACGGAAAAATGCCGGCCATCGGCGTGACGGGCGATGACCTGACGCATCCCATGGCCGACGATGTCACGCGAGCCATCCTGATAATATCGGTTCAGACGCTCCGTGTGCCGGTCCGCCGCCTCGGCGGGCATCAGGATATTGACCGACTCACCAACCACCGCCGCCGCCGCATAGCCGAACAAACGCTGGGCGGCGGGGCTGAAGGATTGGATGGTGCCATCGCCATCAATGATGACGATTCCGTCCGGCACATTGTCGAGCACCGATCTCAGCTTGTCTTCATTTTCCTGGGCGATCCGACGCGACGCGACGGCAGCCCGGCGCTCCTGTTCGCCCCTCTCGGCCAACGCAACCAGTTCAACGGCTTGGGCTTCGACCAGATCCTTCTCGTACTGAACGGACTCGATGGTCTTCTTCAGTTGCTCTTCGACCCTCCGTTTCTCGATCGCCCATTGCCGGAAGCGCAACAGGGACTCGCTGATATCCGTCAGCTCGTCGCGCCCCTCCACCGGAATCGGCGTATCAAGATGGCCGACCGCAAGCCGCCGGGTCACTTCCGCCAGCCCGGTCAATCGATCGATCACCTTACGGCCCAAGCCAATCCACAGCACCAGCAACGTCCCGAAGAAGGTGATGGGAACGGTAAGTACGATCGCGTTCCGGGCATCACCCAGGGCCTGAAGGGTCATCCGACTGGTTTCCTCGGATTGCGCCTCCGCACCAGAGGCGATGGCGGTCGCGGTGGCCGATAGCGTCTCGATTTTGGCCCCAGTGTCCCGGCTCGCGTCGGCTAATTGCTGTCGGTTACGGCTCAACCGGCCGCAAAGATCGGGAATACTGTCAGGTCCCACCGCTAACGGGAACAGCGATTTGAGGTCGCCCGGAATTCCGACCAAAGCCGTGGGATCCGAGGTGGATTTCCGCCATTGGTCCAATGTCGCAACCTTAATGGCAATCTGTTGTTCAAAGGGTGCAAGATCGCCGTCTTTCTGGGCCACCATACGAAACAACAGGCCAGTCAGGTCTTCCATGGTTGCAAAGATAAAGGAATACTCATGGGCTTCGCTTTGCGCCGTTTGTTTCTGTTCTTTCTCGCCGTAGAGCGCCCCCTCACGAACATCAATAGCGTTATCAAGATGTACCAGGAGCCCGAGACGGCTCTCCAGGGCGGCGGATAATGATAGTTTTTCAAAAACCAATCGGTTTTCTTCGGAGACGGCGGCGACCAATTCTTCCCGCTGCGGCTGAACGTGTCCCGACCCCTGATGAGCAACACGATCGATCAGCTCCCCCGCCGTCACCACCTCATCGACCAACGCGGCATAGGAGACCTTACGATCCGCTTCGGTGGTGACCAGAAAAAAGCTGTCGGCCCTTCCCTCCAACCGGTGAATAATATCGATACGCAACAAAGCATCGCGAAGATCGGGCATAGTCGCCTGAAGCACACCATTGACCTTCGATTGAACCTCACCGAACGCCTTCCAGTTAGCAACACCGGCCAACAGTCCCACAAAACTAACCATAGCCACGCCAATAATCAGCCGTGGGCGGAGGCCAACCCGCAATCCTCCTCGTTCCCTGAACCATGAAACGCGCGTCGAAGCCGCCATAACAACCACCACCGCTCGGCATCTTTATTTCTAGACTACTTAATTAAATTGCTTTGGACTGTACCTCATGACAGGCCCTTCAGGCATCCGTAAAAAATGGGGCGAATGATCATATTTTACCGATCCCGAGCCAAATCATCACCAGCCCGACTGCCGAGCCCATTTCAACCGTTGTGCCCATTTCAATTGACGCTGGGGTTTCGCGCTCCTAGGATAACGCCCCCAAATGGGGCGCAGGTCAGAAACAAAGTGAAAGAGCACGGGCCATGGTAACGGAACGCGAGTTGGCGATGGCGGCCAAGGCCTGGCCGTTTGAAGAGGCCCGCAAGCTGCTGGCGCGGCTGGGCGGTCGCCTGCCCGAAAAGGGCTATGTGCTGTTCGAAACCGGCTATGGTCCGTCAGGGTTGCCCCATATCGGCACGTTCGGCGAAGTGGTCCGCACCACCATGGTTCGGCGGGCCTTCGAGCGACTTTGCGATTTTCCGACCCGGCTTTTCGCGTTCTCGGACGATATGGATGGGCTGCGCAAAGTTCCCGACAACATCCCCAACCCGCATCTGGTCGAACCCCATCTCGGCCGGCCGCTGACCCAAATTCCCGACCCGTTCGGCACCCACGAAAGCTTCGGCCACCACAACAACGCCCGGCTCCGGGGCTTCCTCGACAGCTTCGGCTTTGATTACCAGTTCCAGTCCTCCACCGAATGGTACCGCACCGGCCGATTCGACCAGGCCTTGCTGGGCGTTCTGGCGCACTACGACGAGATTATGGCTGTGATGTTGCCAAGCCTGCGGGAAGAGCGGGCGCGGTCCTACAGCCCCTTCCTGCCGATCTCGCCCACCACCGGCCGGGTGCTCCAGGTCCCGATTCTCGAGACCGATCCCGCCGCCGGAACCATTGTCTTCGAGGACGAAGACGGTCGGAAGACCGAAGTCCCGGTCACCGGCGGCCACACCAAACTGCAATGGAAGCCCGATTGGGGCATGCGCTGGTCGGCACTCGACGTCAATTACGAAATGTCCGGCAAGGACCTGATTCCGTCGGTCGAGCTGGCTTCAAAAATTTGCCGTATCCTCGGCCGCACTCCGCCGGAAACCTATATCTACGAACTGTTTCTGGATGATCGGGGCCAGAAGATCTCCAAGTCCAAGGGCAACGGCCTGTCGGTGGAGGAATGGCTGGCCTATGCCCCGGCGGAAAGCCTGGCATTGTTCATGTTCCAAAAGCCGCGGGCGGCCAAACGCCTGTATTTCGACGTGATCCCCCGGGCGGTGGACGACTACCTGACGTTCGTGGACAAGGCCGCCACCGAAGACCCGGCCAAACGGCTGGAGAATCCCGCCTGGCATATCCATAACGGCGTGGTGCCGGTAGTGCGCGCGGACCTGTCCTTCAACCTGCTGCTCAACCTGGCCGGCGCCGCCCATGCCGACACCAAGGCGGCCATGTGGGGCTTCATCAGCCGCTACGCGCCCGAAGCGACTCCGGAAAATGCGCCGTTCCTGGACCGCCTGGCCGATCACGCCCTGCATTATTACAAGGATTTCGTGCTGCCGACCAAGCGCACCCGCGCCCCCACCGGCGACGAGGCGGCGGCGCTCGCCGACCTCGCCCAAGAGCTGCGCGACCTCGCCCCCCGGCTCCAGGCGCTGCCCGGTGCCGCTAAAGCCGAAGCCATCCAGACCACGGTCTACGACGTCGGCAAGCGCCACCCGTTCCCCGACCTCAAGGCCTGGTTCCAAACGCTTTACGAGTTGCTGCTGGGCCAGACCACCGGCCCCCGCATGGGCTCTTTCATCGACCTCTACGGCATCGACGAAACCCAAACCCTGATCCTGGCGGCGCTGGAGCGACGAAAATCAACCTGAAAGCGATACAACGATAAGATGTTTCCGTGAATAACTTGATGGCACCCAGAGGTTACTCTTAAAAGAGGTCTTGTTATGCGGGTAACATTTTGGATGGGACTTGCACACCAGCACCTCGACCCTACCCGCTCATGCCGTCGGGCAGTGTTGGGCTGTCAGCGGCCCCCCAAGCACGATACCCGCCCTGGAGCATACCAGGGCTGACCCCGGCAACCCTGTCCCTGACAGGCGGTGTAATACTGGCCAGTTAACAGGTCTTACGAGGTATAGCCCATGGCCACCACCGTCACCAGCAAGGGGCAAGTCACCATCCCAAAGCCGGTGCGAGATCGGCTTGGCCTTGAACCTGCAAATGCCGTCGAGTTCGAGATGGTGCCGGACAGTTGCCTTCATACCGGGACAGGCTCTTTTGGTTCAGTGTCCCGGTCACAACACCAATAACAAGCTCGTGTTCCGGCCCGACGAAGGGATCATCCGTCCGAGCCAACATCAAAGGGGGCCGGGAAGCGATGCTTCCCGGCCCCCTCGGACTCGTTACCCCATCAGAGCCGAAGGCTCCAATCCCGGTCCTACTCTTCGTCCTTCTCCTTGGCCTGGGCCCGACGCAACGCCGCCCCCAAGATATCGCCAAGGCTGGCGCCGCTGTCCGAGGAGCCATATTCGGCCATGGCCTGCTTCTCCTCTTCCATCTCGCGCGCCTTGACCGACAGGCTGATCCGCCGGCCGCTGCGGTCGATCTGGGTGACTTTGGCGTCCACCTTCTCGCCCACGGCAAAGCGTTCCGGCCGTTGCTCCGACCGGTCGCGCGACAGATCGGCCTTGCGGATGAAGCCGTTGTAGCCGTCGCCGACCGCCACTTCGATGCCGCCGTCGGTGATCGCCGTCACGGTGCAGGTTACGACATCGCCCTTCTTCAGGCCCGCCGCGGCCGCTTCGAACGGATCGGACTGAAGCTGCTTGATGCCCAGGCTGATCCGCTCTTTCTCGACATCGACGTCGAGCACCTTGACCTTGACCTGATCGCCCTTCTTGTACTCGGCAATGGCCTCCTCGCCCGACTTGCTCCAGTCGAGGTCGGACATGTGAACCATGCCGTCGATTTCCCCGGGCAGGCCCACAAACAGGCCGAACTCGGTGATGTTCTTGACTTCGCCCGACAACTCGGTGCCTGGCGTGAACTTCTCCAGGAAGCTTTCCCACGGATTGTCCAGGCACTGCTTGAGGCCCAGGCTGATCCGGCGCTTGTTGGGGTCCACATCCAGCACCATGACCTCGACCTCTTGAGAGGTCGACACGATCTTGCCGGGATGGACGTTCTTCTTGGTCCACGACATTTCCGAAACGTGAACCAAACCCTCGATCCCCGGCTCCAGTTCGACGAACGCGCCGTAGTCGGTGATGTTGGTGACGCGCCCCTTGAACCGGGACTGGATCGGATACTTGGCCTCGACGCCTTCCCACGGGTCGGCTTCGAGTTGCTTCATGCCCAGACTGATGCGCTGGGTTTCCGGATTGAAGCGGATGACCTGAACCGTAACGGTCTGGCCGATCTGCAACGCTTCCGAAGGATGGTTGATCCGGCGCCAGGCAATGTCGGTGACATGCAGCAGACCATCGACGCCGCCCAAATCCACGAAGGCGCCGTAGTCCGTGATGTTCTTGACCACACCCTGGAGCACCTGGCCTTCCTTGAGGTTGGCCACCAGCTCGGACCGGGCCTCGGCGCGGCTCTCTTCGAGCACGGCACGGCGCGATACCACGATGTTACCGCGCGAGCGGTCCATCTTGAGAATCTGGAACGGCTGGGGCGTGCCCAACAACGGTGAAATGTCGCGCACCGGCCGGATATCCACCTGGCTGCCCGGCAAAAACGCCACCGCGCCCGAAAGGTCGACAGTGAAGCCGCCCTTGACCCGGCCGAAGATAACGCCGGTGACCCGAGCCTGATCGGTGAAGGCCTTTTCCAGCAAGGTCCAGGTCTCTTCGCGCTTGGCTTTTTCCCGGCTCAGCACCGCCTCGCCGTTCTTGTCCTCCATGCGCTCAAGATAGACCTCGACGGTGTCGCCGGCCTTCAGTTCGGCGGGTCCCCCCGGTCCTGCGAATTCCTTGAGCTGCACCCGGCCTTCCGATTTCAGGCCGACATCGATCAGAACCTGATCGCCTTCCACGGCGACGACGCGGCCCTTAACGACGGTTCCTTCCAGGCTGTCGCTGGTGCCGAGCGACTCCTCGAGCAATGCGGCGAAGCTTTCGCTAAAGCCCTTGTCTTCGCCACCTTTTGCCAGTGTTTGTGCCATTGAGTCTCCTTGGGTTGACCGATACGGCCCCTG
Organism: uncultured Rhodospirillales bacterium; assembly: GCA_903927615.1. Taxonomy (GTDB): domain Bacteria; phylum Pseudomonadota; class Alphaproteobacteria; order Azospirillales; family Azospirillaceae; genus BOG-933. Next base: position 45,634 of record CAIYNU010000001.1, read on the forward strand.
GAGACTCCCGCCACCCGGCGACAAGGGACGGGCTCAGACTCCGCGGAACCGCGCGCCGGACCTCATGCCCGACGGCTTGGATGGTGTTGTCCCCGAAAGACCCTTCCCCCGGAAAACCCCCGAACGAAGGTCCGTCGACCGTCCCGGCGGACGCCACTAAGCCGGGCCAATCTTCGAGCGGATGAAGGCCAGCGCCGCGGCGAACACCTGATCGGCATCAAGCGCCGAAGTGTCCAGCACAAACGCATCAACAGCCGGACGAAGCGGGGCTACCGCTCTCCGACTGTCACGCTCGTCACGGGCCTTCATGTCCTCTTGGACGGCCTGCACTATAACCTGGAGTCCCGCCGCCTGCAACTCCTTCACGCGCCGCGCGGCCCGCACCTCGACACTGGCGGTGACGAACAGTTTGGCCCCGGCGGCCGGGCACACCACCGTGCCGATATCGCGACCGTCGAGCACCGCGCCCCGGCCCCCCGGCGGTCGCGCCGCGAAGGCCTGCTGAAAGTCGAGCAGCGCCGCCCGCACTTCGGGCATGGCCGCCACCTGCGACGCCGCCTGCGCGGCATCGTCGCCTCGCAAGGCCGGGTCGGCGAACACCGGATCATCGGCCGAAAGCGCCTGGGCGGCGCTCAACGCCCGACTCGTATCGGCCGGATCGCCGCCCGCCCGCAGCACCGCCACCCCCACCGCGCGATAAAGCGCGCCGGTATCCAGGTGGGCAAAACCAAAGTGAGCGGCCAGGCGCCGGGCCAGCGTTCCCTTGCCGCTGGCGGCCGGACCGTCGATAGCGATAACCGGACAAGATGACATGGATTAAAAACTTTCTAAGCCCGACATGACGATCGATTGGACAAGCCAGTGCCATGATATCCTGATAACACGGGTTGGCGACCTGTTGGTGCGCACCGATCGCCACGGTCGGTGCGCCGGTGATCATCCGACCTGCGCGACGCCGGTCCACAGGGCGTTGCGGTCGTCACCGGTGAGTATCCAGCGCCTCGATTCGCGCCCCCAGGCCGTTCATCAGCGCGGCAAAACCGGGGAAACTGGTCTCGATGAAGCTGCCGTCGTCGATCACCACCGGCTCGGAGCTGACGGTGCCCAATACCAGGAAGCTCATGGCGATGCGGTGATCCATGGCGGTGACGATGCGGGCGCCGCCCTGGGGCGGGCGGCCGGTGCCGTGAACGAACAGACTCTCGGGACCGGCTTCCACCGACACCCCGCAAGCGGTCAGGCCGTCGGCGACCATGGCCAGACGGTCGCTTTCCTTGACCCGCAATTCGGCCAGGCCAAACATCCGGGTGGTGCCGTGGGCGCAGGCCGCGGCCATGGCCAGCACCGGATACTCGTCAATCATCGAGGGCGCGCGTTCGGGCGGCACATCCACGCCCCGCAAGGCCGAGCCCCGGATCACCAGATCGGCCACCGGTTCGCCGGCCTCGGTGCGCGGATTTTCGAAGCGAAGGTCGGCGCCCATCTCTTGCAAGGTCTGGTAAAGTCCGGTTCGGCGTGGGTTGACCCCGACCGCGGTCAAGGTCAACGCGGCACCGGGGTGGAGCAGCGCCGCCACCGCCGGAAAGGCCGCCGAACTGGGGTCGGCGGGAACCTGGACCCGGCATCCGACCAACTCCGGCTGGCCCGTCACCGACACCGCCAACGCGCCCTGAGGCAGCGATTCGGTGGTCACGGTGGCGCCGAAATGCCGCAGCATCAGCTCGCTGTGGTCGCGGGTGGGGTGGGTTTCAATCACCGTGGTAACACCCGGGGTATTCAGACCGGCCAGCAGGATCGCGGACTTGACCTGGGCGGAAGCCACCGGCAGCCGGTACTCGATGGGCACGGGATGATCGGTGCCGATCACCGCCAGCGGCAGCCGCCCCCCGGCACGGCCGACGAAGCTGGCCCCCATGCGTTCCAGCGGTGCGGTCACCCGGGCCATCGGCCGCCGGTTCAGCGAGGCGTCGCCCGTAAAGAAACAGGTGATGGGGTGACTGGAAACCACACCGATCAGCAACCGGGCGGCGGTGCCGCTGTTGCCCATATCCAAAATCCGGTCGGGTTCGACCAGACCGCCGACGCCGGCACCGCGGACCCGCCACGGACCGCCGTCGGTCCCGGGGATCACCAAGGCCCCTAACGCCGCCATGGCGGCTGCCGTATGCCGGACATCGTCGCCTTCGAGCAAGCCCAAGATCTCGGTCTCGCCCACCGCCAGCGCCCCCAGCATCAAGGCCCGATGGGAGATCGATTTATCGCCCGGCACCCGGGCACGGCCGCCGAACGTCGCCACCGATGACGAGCAGAGGCTCCGCGCCGCGCCGACGGGAACCGCAGAGGCAGGGCTGGAATGAGACATGGGCGAACCTCGATCCGATCGTAAGAGGGCACAACGCGGCTGTCGGCTTGGAATAGCGATGATCCCGCCGCGCAAGATCAAGTAACACGAACCGGGCCAAGCCGCCAACGCCCGGGCACATCCGGATCGGGCGACCTCGATCGCGGTTATGGCCCGACACCACGAATATCTTTTTGACAAGCGGTCTCCGGCGTGGCAAAGGGCGCGCTGATTTAACCAAGGACGAAGACCAGACGGAGGATCGAGCGTGGCGAAACCGGAATGGGGCACAAAACGCATCTGCCCGAGTTGCGGTGCGCGCTACTATGACTTGCGCAAGGACCCGCCAACCTGCCCGACCTGCGCGGCAGAGTTCGATCCCGAAGCCTTGCTCAAGTCGCGCCGCGCCCGCCCGATTCCCGTTGAAGACGTGAAGAAAGCCCCTCTGCCCTTGGGCGGTGGCGGCCTTGGGGTCGGTGTGGACGACGAAACCGTCGAGCTTGAAGACGCCGAAAGCGTCCTGCCGGTCGAAGACCTTGAAGAGGATGCCGAGGACGAGGAGGATGTGCTGATCGAAGACACCTCCGAACTCGGCGAGGACGATATGGGCGAAGTGGTCGACGTCGACGCCTCGGACGAGGATCGCTGAACCGACAGGGTGACGAGCCTCAAGAAACTGCCGCAAAGTACGATTTTTCCCTTGCACCGGCAGCACGCTTTGAGCAATAAGTCACCCCACGATCGGCGCCCGGTTAAAGCGGTCACGACGTTACGGTGTTAACTTAACTGCGTAATAGGCAGTCGCGTTAGCCGTGATGGGCAATGGTCAAACGGATAGACAGGCGATGCCCACGTCGCCGAAGAGTTAGGGGCCATAGCTCAGCTGGGAGAGCGCTACAATGGCATTGTAGAGGTCATGAGTTCGATCCTCATTGGCTCCACCATTCAATGAAAACAAGGGGTTAGCGGTAATTCGCTAACCCCTTGTTTCGTTTCTATCCATCGTATTGCCC
>CAIYNU010000002.1 GCA_903927615.1 uncultured Rhodospirillales bacterium
TGCTCGGCCCAGGCGTGGCGGATCGGCACCGGGTTGAGCAGACCGCCCTCGGCCAGGGCCGCCGGCGCCAGCAAGCCCTCGGCCCAGTCGCGCAAGGCGCCGCGCAGCCAGGCCGCCAGCGGGATGGAAAACCCCTGTTTCGGCCGGTCCACCAGCGCCCGGGGCACCCGGCGGTATAGCACCTGCCGCAGCACCCACTTGGACTGGCCATCGCGCAGCTTGAGGTCCAGGGGCAAGCGCCAGGCGAACTCCACGATCTTGTGGTTGAGCAACGGCACCCGGGCTTCCAGCGCCACCGCCATGGTGGCGCGATCGACCTTGACCAGAATGTCGTCGGGCAAATAGGTGAGGCTGTCCAGCATCTGCATCCGCTGGGTGAAGTCGGGAACGTCCTGCGCCGCCGTTTCGTCCCACAGCCGGCCGCGCGCCTCCAGGGCGCCCGGCACCAGTCGCTCGGGCTCGGGCCACAGGCTGACCAGCCGGCGGAACAGGGCGTCGGGGCTTTCGGCATCGACGATGCCGGCCAGCTTGCGCAGCTTGTCGGCGGGATGGCTGGGCCGGATGCCCGGGGGCAGCAAGGCCGCCGCGGCCCCGGCCAGGGCCCCCGGAACCGGCCCCGACGCGGCCCCCAGCATCACGGCCAGGGCCCGGCGCAGGGGCATGGGCAGGCCGCGCAGCCGGCGCCACAGGCGGTCGGCCCATACATAGCGGGTGTATCCGGCGAACAGCTCGTCGCCGCCGTCGCCCGAAAGCGCCACCGTGACGTGCCGGCGCGCCAATTGCGCCACCATGTGGGTGGGAATTTGCGAGGAATCGGCGAAGGGCTCGTCGTACCATTCGGGCAGGTGCGGCACCACCTGGAGGGCGGTGGCCGGGTCCACCTGAAATTCGGTGTGGTCGGTGCCGAGATGGGCCGCGACCCGCGCCGCCGCCGCCGCTTCGTCGTAGCCGGATGCGGCAAAGCCGATGCTGAAGGTGCGGATCGGCCGCGGGCTTTCCGCCTGCATCAGGGCCGCCACCGTCGAGGAATCGATCCCCCCCGACAGAAAGCACCCCAACGGCACGTCCGACATCATCTCGCCGCGCACCGCCCGGCCCAGCAACCGCTCCAACTCGGTCACGGCCTCGTCGGGGCTGCCGGCAAAGGGCTCGGCGAGCCCGGCCCGGGCCGCGGCGGTCAGGCTCCAGTATGCCTCGATCCGGGGTTCGGCGCCGGTTTCGGGGTCAAAGGTCAACAGCGTGCCGGGCTCCAGCTTCCGCACGCCCCGATAGATGCTGTGGGGGGCCGGCACATAGCCGAACCGCAGACCGGCGGCCAGGGCCGCCCGGTCGATTTCCGGCAGCCAACCGTCATGGCACACAAGCGCCTTCAGCTCCGAGCCGAACAGCAGCAACCCCGGCCCCGGCCAATGGCCCCAATAAAGCGGCTTGATGCCCAGCCGGTCACGCGCCAGGGTCAGCCGGCGCGCCGCCCGCTCCCACATGGCAAAGGCGAACATGCCTTCGGCCCGCGCCAGCAACGACCGCACGCCATAGCGGGCGCACCATTCCAGCAGCACCTCGGTGTCCGAATGGCCACGCCGGGGCACGCCGGCGGCGTCCAGTTCCCGGGCCAGTTCGGGCGCGTTGTAAAGCTCGCCATTGTAGACGACCACGAAGCCGCCGCAGCCCGAGACCATCGGTTGGGCACCGGCCGGGCTCAGCTCCACGATGGCCAGGCGGCGATGGCCGAAGGCCAGCCCGGCCGCCGGGTCCACCCAGACACCCTGGGCATCGGGGCCGCGATGCTGAAGCCGGGCCGCCATGTCGGCGACGGTCCGGGTCAGACGTCCGGCATCGCCGCAGCCGCGATCGAGAAACCCGGTGATGCCGCACATGGTGTCACCCTTTAATGGTGTGGGCTTTAATGGTGTGGGCTTTAATGGTGTGGGCTTTGCCCACAAGGCACCGATGGGGGATTCGGTACCGCGTTCTGTCCTTGACCGCGGGCTTTTTGATGGTGTCCTGCAAGGAAAGGGCGGGCAGGATGCCCGCGCTCCCAGAACCGGGCTTATCCAGGCGCCTAGGGGGCTTTGCCCCCGCCCCCCCCACCAGGGCGGCGCCGGGGGCAGGTGGCCAGCATCTCCTCGAAGCGGCGGACCACCACGTCATAGCTGAAATGAGTCGCGACCAGTTTGGGGCCGGCCTCGGCCAGCCGCCGGCGCAACGCGGGAGAGGCCGCGAAGGTCTCCAGGGCCTGGCGAATGCTGTCCACATCGCCCGGCTTGACGAACAGCACCGACTCCCCGTCAACCAGATAGTCCCGTTGCCCGCCGATCGGCGTGGTGATGATCGGCAGGCCAAGATAAGCGGCCTCGGCCACCGTTCGGGCCAGTCCCTCGGCCAGGGACGGGAACAGCAGCACATCGGCGGCCTTCATCGCCCCGCACAGCGTCGCGTTGGCAATCGTACCGTAAAACGTGACGCGATCGCGCACGCCCAGTTCATCCACCAGGGCTTCCAAAGTCGGCCGGAACGGGCCGTCGCCAAACAGGTGAAGCTGATACTCCGGCAGTTGCGCGATGGCCCGAATGGCATAGGTCATGCCCTTGGTTTCGACGCCGTTGATGCACACCATGCGTCCGACGCTGACCGCATGCAAAAAGCCCGGCGCAAACTGACAGGGCGAGTCCGCCACCGTGATATCCCGGGCGTCGATGGCGTTGGGGATCAGATGGATAACATCCCGCGGATTCCTGGCCCGCATCATCTCGCGGAAATCGGTGGTTATGGTGGCCACCACATCGCAATAGCGCATCGCCCAGCCGACGGTGAACTTCTGAAGCGGCGTGCTCACTTCGTGAACATCCGAGCCATGGGCCACCGTCATGGACCGGTAGCCAAGCAGGCGCTTCGGGATGTCGATCATGCAGCCATAGAACAACATGATCCCGACCACGTAATCGGGCTTCAGGCGCCGCAGCGTCCAAATCAGAATCAGCCATTCCCACAGGAAAAATGACAGGATCGAGAGTGTCCGGGAGCCGAACCGCGCCCACGACATCACCCGATGAACCCGAACACCATTCATAATCTCGAAACGCGGCAGATGCGGATGTTGGCGGCAGGTGATGATGTCAATATGGTAGCCCGCACCCGACAGGGCCTGGGCCAAAGAGACGGTGCAATTGCCGATCCCCGAGGAAATCGGAGAGTAGTCCGTACAATAAAGTGTAATTCTGGGGTGATCGGTCACGGCAGGTTGTCCCATGTCTATCCGGTTTGCCCGATCGGGGCCGAAGCCACCGCCACGCGCCGGAACACGAACTCGTTGCAGCCGGTCGGCACCTGGGCCTCTTTCAGCCGCACCAGCGTGAAGCCCAGCGCCTCGACGAAGGTCACGACGTCTTTGGTGCTCGCATACTCGTAGGGATAGCCACCAACCCAATCCATGACATCATGGAAAAAATCCATGCCGCGCGTACAGCTCATGGGATTTTTCCTGGTGACCAGCCACTTTGCCAGATAAATGACCGGATACAGACTATAGATCATGACTTGCTTCAGCCATTCCGGACTCGAGCAATAGAGCCATTTGATCATCAACCAGATCGGCGATGACCAGTGCCGTCGGTAAAGCGCCACCACCAGCACGCCGTCGGTTTTGACCAGTCCGGCGGCGTTGCCCAGGGCCTGCCACATCTTGCCGGTATGGTGCAGCACACCCCAAGAGTGAACCACATCCGAGCCGGACTCGCAGCCCGGTTGCCGCCGGATTTCGGCCAGCGTGTTCGGATCGAGGATCGAGCCGAGACAAACCCGGATCTGATCCTTCGGCAGAGTCGGGTAGTGACGGGCCACCAGGGCCAGGGCCTCGGCACAATGCGGGTCGATGTCGCACGCCACAACCTGCGCCCCTGCGGCCAGGGCGTTCAAGGACCCCAGCCCCTGGCCGAATCCAATATCCACAAACGTCCGCTGTTTCAGGGGAATGCCCGAAAACAACTGTTGGAAGGCCGCCCGGGATTCGTCCACCTGCTGCCCGTTCAGCGCCCGTAACGCATAGCTTTTCCAATTCTGACCGAAGGCAAACCGGCGGGCGCCGGGACTTTCACTCATCGTGATCTCTTTCCCAAGGACTCTTGGTCCCAAAGACGGGCGTCGGGCAAACCAAGCCGGCCCTTGATACACCGGCCAAAGCCCCGGTGCAACCGGCCGATCCCGGATCTGGTTAAACTGAGACGTGTGTTGTGTTCTCATCACCTCGAATCCCGGGCGAATAAAGGCGCTCGTACAGGCTCACGCTGCGCTCAATCGTGAACATCTCGGTGGCGCGTTGCTGGGCCCGCGCTCCGAAGCGGCGCCGCAGGCCGGCATCCGTGATCAATCGCTCGATGGCGATGGCTAAGGCCGGGGGATCGGCGGGCGGAACCAGGAAGCCGGTTTCACCCTCCACGATCAACTCGGGGATACCCCCGACTTGGGTCCCGACCACCGGCAGTCCCGCGCTCATGGCTTCGATGATGGAGTTGGGCAGGCTTTCGGTACGCGAGGGGTGGATGTGCAACTGGCTGCGCTGAAGCAAGGCCGCCACGGTGTCGCACGGTCCCAGGAAAACCACATGATCGGCAAGGCCGTGACGGTCACAAAAGGCCCGATAGCGTGCCAGATTGCCGTCTTCGTCCCGGCCGGCGACCAGTAATGTCCAGGGCCGGTCGGACCGGGTCTTGAGCAGGACCAAGGCCGCCAGCAGATCATCATGGCCCTTATACGTGAACAGATTGGCCACGGCGGTCATGGTGACCGGGCCGTCCTGCCCGACATCCACGGCGTCGGCGGGGCGCGCGAAGCGATCGGTTTCGATGCCGTTATACAGCAGGAACAGTTTGTCCGCGGGCACGCCTTCCTGTTGCAGATCCCGCAACACCGCCCGGGAATTCCCCACCGCGACATCCAGCAGGCGATGGCACAGGGGCTCCAGCAGGCCGAATTCGACGGCTTGCTTGAAATGGTCATTGACGTTCAAGCGGCTCATGATCAACCGGCGCCGGCCGGGGACCAGCAGATGGGCAAAGGTGGTGTAAACATAGGCTTCGGGCAGAAAGACATGAATGATGTCCGGCCGCCAATCGGCAATGACCCGGTTGAGCCACCAGATCCGTGGCGCCGCCCATCGGAGGCGGCGCACCCGCCGCCACAACGCCGGAAACCAGCGGGCCGGCGGCGGGGCCGGCGGCGGGGCGTGGGGCCGAAAGGAACGGTGAAGGATGCCGGTTTGCGCCAGTTGCTCCGCCAGGGCGCCCGGATGAGAAAACATCGCGACCTGAACGTCGAACCGGTTGCGGTCGATGCGGGGGATATTGCGCAAGATATCATATTCGGCGCCGCCAATCTCCAGAGACTCGACCACCACCAGAACCTTGGTTCTGGGCACAGCGACGGTGTGGCTCACCGTGATCTCCTTGCAAGTCCATTTCTACGGGCCAAGAACCCGGCCTTCCAGGGCCACACGCCGTTACCCGTCAAAGCCCCGGACCCCACCATCCCATGGTCAATCTTTCAGGACGAAACGGCGGTTGAGCGGCATCAGCGGGCGGGCATTGTTGGGGAACAGGCCGGCGAAGGTCTTGATTTGGGCTGCCGAGGCGGTGATCGGGTGCCGGAAGACGTTCCAATGGATGATCTCGGAACAGGGCGGCGTGGTCAGCGACCCTTCATAGCGGTAGCGATCACGCTGTTCCGGCAGCAGTTGGGCCGGATTGATGGACAGGGCGGTCCTGGTCTCTCCGGGCGTCTTCGGCATGTTGTCCCAAATTTTCTTCAGGGCCGGGTTTTCGTCGCCGGCGACGATGAACACCCCCACCACCAGGGCCGCCGTGTGCGCCTGGTTGAGATGGACGAAATGGGCTTCCAGGGGCAGCCCCTTGCCGGCGACCCGATGCTCGCTGGGATGATGGAAATGGAACTGCTTGAGCATGAAGACCTCGCCACCTTCGGTGGCGGTCCCATATCCCGATGACGGCGCCGAACCGGCGTCCGGGCTCACATCCTCGTAGTCGTCGGTTTGGGCTTCGGCATTGACGCTCGCGTCCGGGATCGGAACCTCAATGGTATGGCCATTGTTGACCACGTTCAACGGAAACGACCGCCACCGGAGGGTCAGCGGCGGCAATCCGGCATGCACGGGCCGCGGCAGATCGATGGGGGATTGCTGGGTTCCCAACGAGCAGGCCTTGAAGTCCGGCGACAGATCCCCCCAATGCTCCGCGCCCTCGGGTCCCTCATACGTCCAGTGCGCGCCCGGTCCGGCGGCCGAGGCGCTGCGGGCCAGGCAAATCGGGCAAACCGCGGCCGCGACCAGGCCGGTCAGAATCGAACGACGTTGCAATTCCATGAAAAGCTCCCTCGTGGGTGGCGAAGAAACGCCCGCCGACTGGGATACTTCATCTTGGCCTGAGGGGCCAGGGGCTTTATTTTCGCGACACCGGCGAAAACCCCAGAGGTCACGGCGCCGGATGAGATCGGTCTCGCCGAGTGAATGGGGCGAGAAGGCCATGGTTGCCAAAAGTCCCGGCCTTTGGTGAATCCGGACCCTTCACCGGCACCATGGGGGCGCCCGCCGGGATGATTGGGAAGGTTGTGGATTCTAACGATGATCCAGCGCGGGCGAATAATACTTCAAGTGGATAAATTCATTAAGCACCTCATCCAGACTATGGGCATGGGTCACCATCATCTGGCTAATTCTCTTGGCAACCGCCTTCAAGGGCACCAAATTATCGGGCGTTTGTTCCAGCGCGTCTTTGACATATTCCAGGATAATGTCGTGATCATCGGCGTGACTGCTAATCAACGGGTATTTGATGGCTTGCATAAGTTCAAATTCATATTGATAGAGCTGGGATAGTGATATAATGAAAGCCTTTAAATAGCGTTTTCGGAGACTGTCGTCATAGACCTCAATCTCCCGATAGCTATCGATCATCAGGGCAACACGATAGTAATGATTCATATAAGAATTTGGATCGATAAAGATGACATCGTGATTGGTATCGTGCATAACCGGCATCCCTGCAAACCGTTGATCAATTTTTATATGAAGGTTGCACTTCATTGACAGCTTGCTGAATGCACGACGCCCCGTCGTGACGAGATCACTACCCCGACGGTTCTGACCGACGGCATTAGTTCAATGAACATAAGCTCTCGCATTATGCGTGTCAAGCGTTACTATGTCTAAAAGTAACGTTTAGCGATCACCGACCCGCTGCCCGGCCGGCTAGGTCCCGGAAGAGCCCCGAAGGTCCGGTGATCAGCAGGCCGGCGCCCGTGGTGGTCACCGCAGCCCAGATGATGAAATGGGTCAGGACCGTGATCGCCGTTGCCGCAACGACGCTGATCCCGGCCATGGACAAGCCGGCAATGGCGAAGAAGTGGAAGGTGCCGAAATGGCCGGGCGGCCCCGGCAGCATGGTGGCCAGCGTCCCGCATCCGAACCCCAGCAACGCCGCCGCCGGGTTGGCCGGCAGCCCCAGCGCCACCATCACCAGAATCATCACGGCGCCTTCGCACAGCCACCCGATCAGCGACAACACCATCAGCAGCGGCAACAGCCGGAGCCCGGCGGACCGTCCGATCGCGACCACCACCTCGGCCAGCCGGCGGCGGATCGCGTCCAGCACCCCGACCCGGGCGGTCAGCGCAGCCAGGCGGGGGGACCCCAACAGCGCCTGGACCGGCCGGTTGAGCACGAACAGGCACAGAATGGCGCCGAGGGTCAGGCCGATCACCGTTTGCATCACGGGTTGTAAACCGGCCGGCAGCGCGGCGCCGGGGACCACGGTCAGCATGGCCAGGGACAGCGTGATCAGCACCAACAGGTCCAGCAACCGCTCGGTGACCAGGGTTCCCAACACCGTCCAGGGCTCGACCCCCAGCGCCCCGGTGAAGCCGAAGGCCCGGACCACATCGCCCAGCCGCAGGGGAATGACGTTGTTGAGGCTGAAGCTGCCGAAGAAGGGCCGGAAACAGGGGAGCGCCCGGACTTCGGGTGTCGTGGCTCTCAGCATCACCCACCAGCGCAGGGTGCGTACCGTGTAGCCGGACAGGATGCCCAGCACCGCCAGGGCGATCCAGCGCCAATCGGCGCCGGCCAGAGCATCCCGGACCTGGATCAGGTCAACCCGGGTGGCGACCGCGTAGAGGAATGCCCCCCCCACCAGCAGTCCGAGCAGGGGCGCCAGCCAGCGTTTCATGGCGATGTCCGCTCGCCGGCGGTGTTCGGGTCGGCAGGGTCGGCGGCGGCCAGCCGTCCGCGCCGCCGGGGCCGGGCGCCCCGGCCGCCCGGAATGCACTCGGCCACCACATAGAGCGGTCGTTGCTTGGCCTCGCTGTAGATGCGGCCGATATAGGCGCCGATCACGCTCAGGCTGATGAACTGCAAACCGCCGATCAACAGCATGGCCACAAACAGCAGGGTAAAGCCGGGAACCCAGTTACTGGTGAAAAGACGCAAGACCAAGGCGTAGAGGATGCCCAACAGGGCCAGACCGGCCAGGCTCAGGCCCAGCACGCCGATCATTTTCAGCGGCACCGTGGAAAACGACAGGATGCCGTCCAGCGACAGGCGCAGCATTTTCTTCAGCGGGTATTTGGTGGTGCCGGCAAAGCGCGCCGCCCGGTCGTATGGCATCTCGACTTGCCGGAACCCCACCCAACTGGTCATGGCGCGCAGCAGCCGATGCCGTTCGGGCATGGTGCGCAGCACGTCGACCACCGCCCGGTCGATCAGACGGAAGTCGCCCACATCCAGGGGAATCGGGACATCCGAGATCGCATCGAGAAAGCGGTAAAAGTACGAAGCGGTCTTCACCTTGAACCAGGATTCGCCGTCCCGGGACCGGCGCTTGCCCAGCACCACGTCGGCGCCCTGTTCCCACAGCGCGACCATGCCGGCAATCACCTCGGGCGGGTCCTGAAGGTCGGCGTCGATGATGACCGCCGCAGCGCCCCGGACATGGTTGAGACCGGCGCTGACCGCGATCTGATGGCCGAAATTGCGCGCCAGCCGGACCACCAGCAGCCGCGGTTCGTCGCGCGCCAGTTCAGCCAGGGCCTCGACGGTGCCGTCCCGGCTGCCATCGTCGACATAGACGATCTCCCAGTCCGGGGTAATCTCGTCCAGGCAACGGCTCAACCGCCGGTGAGTTTCCCCGATGACCTCGATTTCATTGTAGCAGGGGACGATCACCGAGAGCATGACGCTGCCGGCGGGTCTTGATCCGGGTTCTGGGTCCATGGGCGTCCCTTGTCTGAATCTGGTCTGATGCGCCCGGGGGCGCAAAAAAACGGTCCGGGTTCCAAGGGGTCACCCCTTGCTGGGGTCCAGGGGCGAAGCCCCCGGCCGGGGCTGGCCTCGATGGCTCATTCCTCACCTTCGCCCGGATCCGGCACGATTCCCACAGTCTGGAGGCCCAACCACGCGGTCTCCACGATCCGATCGAATTCGGTCCACACCGGCCGCCAGTTCAGCCCGGCCAGGGCCCGTGCCGGCGCCGCGATCAGCACCGGCGGATCCCCGGCCCGGCGCGGCGCGCGGCGGACCGGAACCGGCCGGCCGGTCACGCGCGCCACCGAGTCCACCAGTTCCTGAACCGAGGTGCCCCGGCCGGTGCCCAGGTTGAACACCGAACTGTCGCCCCCCTGGCGCAACCGGTCCAGCGCCCGGACATGGGCCGTGGCCAGGTCCGCGACATGGATGTAGTCCCGGATCGCCGTGCCGTCCGGCGTGTCGTAGTCGGTGCCGAAAATCTGAAAACAGTCGCGCCGGCCCAGGGCCGCCATCAGCGCCAACGGCAGGGCATGGGTTTCGGGGTCGTGGCGTTCGCCCAAGTCGCCGTCCGGGTCGGCGCCGGCCGCGTTGAAATAGCGCAGACACACCGAGCGCACGCCGTGGGCGGCGCCGAAATCCGCGAGCATCCATTCCATGGCCAGCTTGGTCGCGCCATACGGATTGACCGGCTGGGTCCGATGCTGTTCCGGGATCGGCACCGTCTCGGGGACGCCGTACACCGCCGCCGTGCTGGAAAACACGAACATGCCGATCCCGTGATCGCGCACCGCCTCCAGCAGGACCAGGCTGTCGGCCAGATTGTTCCGGTAGTAAAGGCCGGGCTTGATCACCGACTCCCCGACCGCGATCAGGCCGGCAAAGTGCATCACCGCGTCCGGCCGGTGTTGCCGGATCACCTGATCCAGGCGGTCCCGGTTGCCCAGATCGCCGATTTCCAGGGGGCCCCAGCGCACCGCGTCGGCACAGCCGTGACCGAGATTGTCGTAAACCACCGGTTGATCGCCCGCACCGGCCAGGGCTTTGCACACATGGCTGCCGATGAACCCGGCGCCCCCCGTGACCAGAACCTTCATGATCCGGGGTTCCCTTTACCCGGCCGTCGCGGCGGACGGCGTGCCCAGGGCTTCGGCCACCTGCCGCCCGATCGCCCGGCCGTTGCGGATGGCGTAATTGGTGCCGCGGTCTTCGGGATAAATCTGTGCCATGGAACAGATGAAGGCGTTGCCGAGGGCCGTGGCGGTCGGCGGGATCATCCGGGAATAGTGCTTTTCGACCACCGGCTGGGAATAGCGGGCCCGCCAGACCGTGGCCCGGTTGATCCAGTCGCGCCGGAAGTCGGGGAACATGCGCTGAAGGAAGGGCAGCGCATAGTCACAGAGCGCGGCGTCGTCCATCTGATAAAGCGCGTCGCTTTCGGGCAGATACTTGGACAGATAGACGATATGACGGCCGCCATAGGACTCCGGCGGCTCGAAATTGGTATGTTCGATGACGCCCACGAACGGGAACGAGGCATCGTTGACGTTGAGCCAATAGGTCCCCGACAGGGACCGCTTCAGGTCCAGCACCAGACAGACATTCGCCAGATACCGGATCGCCCGCATCCGTTCGATGTCGGCCGCCGGCAGATGCGGCGCCATGACCTCGGCAATCTCCGGGAGCGCCGAGGTGAAAATCACCGCGCCGGCGGCCATCCGGCCCTGGCTGGTGTCCACCGCCACCACCCGGCCCCGGTCCACCACCAGACCGGTGGCGCGGACCCCGGTCCGCACCGTGCCGCCGCCGGCCTCGATCCGCCGGCAGACCGCGGCGGCCAAGGCGGCAAAGCCGCCCCGGAAATAGGCCAGCCTCTCTTGGCCGTCCTTGCCGCGGCTGCCGCCGCGCAGGGCCAGCTTGTTCCAGAACCACACGGCCGAGATTTCCCCGGCCACCGGCCCGAATTTGCCCTTGAGCAGCGGTTCCCACACCACCGAATAGACCTTGCGCCCGCACAACCCAATCAGCCAGTCTTCCGCGGTCCGGGATTCCAGCGCCATCCAGTCCCTGACCGCCCGCGCCTGAAACACCAGCAGTCCGAGCCGGAGGCGATCGATCACCCCCAGCGGGGTAAACTTCAGCAAATCGAGCGGCTTCGACAGACGGAAGGTCCGGTTGGCATGATACATGCCGGTCTTCGAGGTCCGCAGCAGAACCTGATCGGCCAGACCCAGTTCATCAATCAGGGTCATGACGTGGCGGTCGTTGGTGAACCAGTGATGGTAGAATTTCTCCAGCTTGACCCCGCCGACCTCAAAGCTTCCGGCCAGACCGCCGACCTCGGCCTCGGCCTCCAGGACGGTGACGGAAAAACCCCGGGCGGTCAGTTCCAGGGCTGCCGACAATCCTGAAAAGCCGCCGCCGACAATGACAATCTCTGAAGAAAGATCATGATCCATCTTGATCGCACACCAGTTTTATTCCGTCTGCTGCTCTTCCGTCCGCGCGATCCCGCCGGATCGCCGCCGCCCGATTGACCCCAATGACCGATTTTCGTCAGGCCTCGCGGCTGAAGCCAATCATCAGTGCGGTCCATTTGCCGACGACCGCCTCGAAAGTCCCCGATTCAATGGCGCTGTTCTCTGGAAACTGACACGCCGCGGTGGGGGGTGTCAATTTTTTCGCCGGGCCGCCGCCGGCCCTGGGGCTGGCGAGTCCCCCCCGTTTCCCCCGCCGCCGCCGTTTTCATCGGCCGCCGTTCGTGGTAACAAAAAAACAGGCGCCATCACGGATCACTTGCGAGCGGACCGAAAGCATGATCATGCAGGACTGTTGGACGATCGCCCGGTCCCGGATCTGCTGCGGGCTGGCCGCTGTGCGGTCCCGTCGTCCGGTCCTGGTGTCGGCGGTCATCCTGCTGATGGTCGCGGGGTTGTGGATTTTCGGCCGGCTTTTCATCCTGGCCTATGGTCCGGCGATGAACCCGATCCTGGATCTCACCGTCGTGGCGATTTCCAGCGATTCCGAAGCGGACCACGACCCGTCGCGGGCCCGAAACCTCTTCGACGGCCGACCCGCGCTCGGCCGTTTGGGGCAGGCCTGGACCTCGGCGCCGACCCCGCCGCCTCATTTCGTCCTGATCGAGTTCGACCGGGACTACCCGCTCTCCTCCATGCGGATTTATAACCGCAAGGAGACCAGGCTCGACGCCCTGTCGGTCCGGGTCCGGGGCGCTTTCGGCGAAAGGCTGGTGTTCGAGACCCGGGGCCTGACCGGGATCGATCCCATCGAGATTCCCCTGGACGGCAAGCGCATCCGGTCCATCCGGATCGACGTGCTGGCCAATAGCCTCAACGGGCGCCGGCGTGCGAATGCCGATATCGGCGAGATTGATTTCCCGGGTTTCCGGGTGCGATTGGCCGATCAGAATAACTGATGAGAGCAGAATAATCATGCAACAAGCACCGGGGCCTAAGCTTGCGCTGAATATCAGCAGAAGAGCGTTTGTTATGGCCTGCTCGATGGTCATTTTCGGATATTTTGCGTTATGGCTGTTGAATTTTAAAGATATCTATGGCTGGATTATGGATGATGGCTATTACTTTTATCGTGGGACCAAGATTGTTGAAAATCCCTGGAAGCTGTTCGATACCTGGAATTATGTTCACCTTAACCATCTAATATTTGGCACCCTTCCGATCCTCTTGAATTACGACATACCGAGTCTGACGCTGCCCGAATTTGAGGCCAGGACCGGGATTTTTCGAGGGTTTTTATTACTGACGATTTTACTTCATGGCGCCTTGATTGCTCTGTGGATGATCATTCTCGACCGGCTCCGGCTGAACCGCTTGATCGCGCTGGCGGCGTTCCTGTTGTTCGTGACCGGGCCAACCCTGACCTTCTGGGCGCCGCTGCCGGATTCGCGGATGTTGGGGTTGCTGGCGTTTCTGCCGGGATGGCTGATCCTGTTCAGGCTGGATACTGCCCACCGGCTGGCCATCCCCCGGCCCTGGGGACGAACGGCCTTTTGGGTGGGAGTCCTGTTCAGCCTATCGCAATCCCTGCAATACACGACAATTTACATCATTATGCCGGTGCTTTTCGTCTACTTTTCTCACGCGATGATCACCTGCCGGGACCGGATCGGGGTTGCGCGCATGGCGCTCGCCTGCCTTGCCGGGTGTCTGACGGTGCCCCTGGTCACGGAGCTGCTGAGCGCCGCGGCCGGTGTTCCGACCGCCTTGGGTCCGTTCATGACCTATCTGGAACGGTGGAATGCGCACCGGGCCTTCGACACCCTGGAACCGCCCCGGGTCATGTGGCTGCGCATGTTCACCCTGGAACTGGGCTGGCCGCTGTGCGGTCTGGCGGTGGTCGGCCTGGCGGCGGCGCTGGCCGGTTCCGGGACGCGGTCTGGCGTGGACCGGCGGACACTGTCGTTGCTGGCCGTCGTGATCGTGATCGGCCTGTGCCAGCAGTTTTTCTCGGGCTCTCAGGCCATGTTCCGACAGGTGTCGGTGCTGCTGCCGTTCCTGTTCATCTTCGTGGCCATCGGCGCCGTGGCCGTGGCGTCCGTGGTCCCCGGGCCACGGGCGCGGGCCGCCGTCGCCGCGGTGATTCTGGTGGTGGCCGCCATCATTCCGGTTCGGGAAAGCATCACCGTTTTCCGGGCGCAACGCGGTCTGGGCGAGGTGATGGACTGGGCCGCCGCCGCGGCCGACGGTCACCGGGTCCGCTGGCTGCCGATTGCCTGGTTTGCTCCCGGCGAGACCGCGGTCCGGACCGAGGCTGAACTCCGAAACCTTGACCCCGATGACCTGTTGATCACCTATTTCCCCTATACTTTTCTGAATACCTATCCGGAGGTCGAAGCGGTCTTAAATCGGTTGCCGCCCCTCTATTCCCGGCCGACTCTTTACACCACCAATGCCATGTGGTGCGAAACCCATGCCCGCGGCAGCCCCGATACCCGCCAGGTTCCGGTGCGTTCGGAGGCTCGGGTCTATCGGGTGGGGGATCTTCTGGAGCAATGGCCGGCCCGATAACGCCGGCCGGTGCCGGGCCTGACGGCCGGCCGGTGATGTCAGGAACCGGGTGGCTTCAGGAACCGGGCGGCTTCAGGAACAGGGACGTCGGCACCGAACGCACCACGCCTTCGGAGCGCGTGTCGTTGCCGGTTTCACGGATGATCACGGTCAGGGGGTGAAGAGTCTCGCTGCGGCTGGCGAGAGTCGGCAGCCGGGGATGGCTGCGGACATGATCGGCCAGCTGTTGGTCGAACCGGTTGCGGTCCAGGATTTCATCACGATAGGATGATGAGTCAAATTTGTAACGAGCCGTCGTGCTGTTCAGGCGGTCGATCTCGACATTGGGCAGTTGGTAAAGGGACAGATAATATTCGGTCAGTTGATCGCACAGATGATGATCGACATAACTGTGAAAATGGCGGTCAAGAGTCTCGAGGGCGGTGTCCAGGGTGGACGGCCGGGCCGCCACGCCAAACCGGGAGGCGCCAAGCTGCTTGACCGCGCGATTGGTATTTTCCTCGCTTCTCAGCACACTTTCGAAGCCGGCGGCGCTGACCGGCTGGCTCCGGCGCATGCACTGATAGGTATATTCTGATGTCAATCGCGCCACGGGTTCGCGCAAGATGGTGGTCATCAGAAACGGCTGCTCGAATTTCAGGTGAGCTCCAAAGGCTTTATGGGTGCCGACCAGGGTATAGCGCAATCCCTTAACCGGCGTGTCGCGGGCGATATCGTCATAACGGAACATCTCGGGCCGGGCCCCGTCCCCGGTCATCCGATGCCGTTCGATCCAGGCGTGACGCAACGCCGTAAAGAAGCTGACGCCCCCGGTCTTCGGCACGTGATAGAAGAACAAGGCCCGCTCGGTGCCGACCTCGTGGTCAATTCTGCTCCGATACATGCTCCATCCTTTGGCAGTCCCTGCTCGCACAAGCCGCGTGCCTTGAATATCCTCTCTGCCTTCCCGGAAATCCAGGGGAAGCACGCCGCCGCCGGGAGGCTGGCCCCCCGGAGCCCCGATCAGAGGCGTTGCTCCCGCACGCCGTCGACGGTTGCCTTCAGCCCCTGATCAACCGTAACCGGCGGCACCCACCCCAGCGCGCCCCTGAACGCCGAATCATCAACCTCCAGGGACCCGCACAACCGCTGGAACGCCGCCGACGCGCCCAGTGCGCCGGCCGCCAGCCGCAGCACCGCCGGCGGCACCGCAAACAGCCGGGCCGGCCGGCCGAAGTGGAAAGCCAGCCGGCGGATCAATTCGGGCACGGCCAGGGCCGGGCCGTCGTGAATCAGAAAGACCCGATGGGCGGCGCCGGGATGGTCGATCGCCCGGCACACGGCATCGGCCAGGTTGCCGACGAACACCAGGCTGCGCCGGTTATCCAGGGCGGCCAGCGGCAGCGGCAGGCCCGATCGGGCCAGGCGCAACAGTTTGTGGAAGTTCGCGCCCACGCCCGGTCCGTAGACCAGCGGCGGTCGCAAGACCACCCAATCCATGGCGGGTCCGGCGGCCTGAGCCAGGGCGGCCTCGGCCTCGAGCTTGGAGCGGCCATAGGGATCGGCGGGGGCCGGGGGCGTCGCTTCGGTCAGCGGCCCCGGGCGGCCATCCTTGCCCACCGGACCAGCTTCCCCCACCGCCTTCACGCTGCTCATCAGCAGGAACCGTCGAACCCCGGCCGCCGCCGCCGCTTCGGCCAGCCGCCGGGTACCGTCAACATTGGTCCGGCGGTAAAGCGCCGTCGCCTCGGGACCGGCCTCGCCCATGACATGAACCCGGGCCGCCAGATGCACCACCCGATCGACGCCGGCCAGGGCCGCCGACCAGTCGGTGGCGGGGCCAAGCTCGCCCACCATCACCTCTTCGATCCCGGCCGGCAGGGCGGCGGCCGGGCGGCGGAGGGCAACCCGGACCCGATGGCCGCCGTCGAGCAGACGGGGCAGTAAGGCACGGCCGACGAAACCGGTGGCGCCGGTGACCAGGACCCGGGTCATCGGTCCGGAGCCCCTGGGGGCGTTGCCCCCGAGCCCCCACCCGGGGCGTTGCCCCTTGGAGCCCCACCAAGGGGTGACCCCTTGGCACCCATGACCAAGGCCGGTCCTACAGCCACCACAGCACTCCCGCCACCGCCGCAGTCCCGCCCGCCACCGCCAGCCACCCGGGCGCCGCCAGCACCAGGCCGATCAGCACCATGTTGGTCAACAGCACCGCCATCACCACCCCGGCATGACTGCGTCCGGCCTGGACCGCCCGCTGGTAGAAATGCTCCCGGTGCGCCTGCCAGACGCGCCGGCCCGCCGCCAGCCGGCGCAGCAGCGTCACGGTGGCATCGGTCAGGAAATACAGCGGCAGCAACACCGCCGCCGGCCACAACCCGGCCGCCGCCGCCGTCACCAGCAGCCAGCCGAGGGCAAACCCCAGCGGCACCGAGCCGACATCGCCCATAAACACGCGCGCCGGCTGCCAGTTCCAGACCAGAAAGCCAAGGGCGGCACCGGCCAGCACCAGGGCCGGTCCGATCAAGTCCGGCGCCAGCCCGGCGGCGCCCGCCACCAGCGCCAGCCCCACCGCCACCGAGACCGCCTCGCTGCCGGCCAGGCCGTCGATGCCATCCATGAAGTTGAACAGATTGATGAACCACAGCCAGCAGAGCGCGGCGACCACCCGGTCCAGCGCCCAGGGCAACCACCCCTGAAAAACCAGGGACCCGCCAAGCGTCCACAGGCCCAGCACCACCGCGGCGGCCTGGATCAGCAGACGCGGTGCCGGCGGCAGGCCACGGCGATCGTCCAGCCACGACACCGCGGCCAGCCCGGCCAGCCCGGCCAGCACCGCCGGCGCCACGCCGAGCAGCGCCCACCCGGGCACCAGCACCAGCAGAATGCCCCAGCCGCCGCCGCGTGGCGTGGGAACCGCATGACTGCTGCGCTCGTTAGGGTAATCAAGAATCGCCCGTCGCCTCAAGGCGCGCGTGACGAGACCGGTGCTGACGGCACCGCCGACCGCCGCCGTCGCCAGCAGGAGCCAGGGGGTCATGACCGGCACCGACAGCCGGTTACCCCTGTTGCTTGGGGACCGCGCGGGCCAACACCACCGTGACGTTATCGTGGCCGCCCCGGGCGTTGGCCAGGTCAACCAGATCCTTGGCGACGGCCTTGAGATCGGTGGCCTGGCACAGGTGAGGGGCGATCTCGTCGTCGGCCACCATCGAACTCAGGCCATCCGAACACAAGAGGAACAGATCACCCGCCGCCACCTGTTGCAGGCTGACCTCGGGTTCAACATCGGTGGAGGTGCCCAGCGCCCGGACGATAATGTTGCGATGAGGCGGCTGGCCGTGCGCCCCATTGTCGAGCCAGGCCTGATACAGGCTGTGGTCGCGGGTCAGTTGGCGCATCTCGCCGTTGCGCAGGCGGTACAGCCGGCTGTCGCCGGCATGGAAAATCACCACCCGGTCGGTGTCGGGCGCCAGCCACAGACCAACCACGGTGGTCCCCATGCCCCGGCCTTCGGGAAAGCCCCGTTGCTGGTTCAGCACGATCAGGCGCCGGTTGGCCCGGATCACCGCGGCGCGGATGGTGGCAATGGACCGGCCGACCCCGGGGACCGGCACCGGACGCGCCACCGGTGCGACGTTCAGTTGTTCATTGACGGTGTCATCAGTCTCGTCAGGATCGTCGTCGTCATCGTCGGCGGTCGGCTGGTACTCGTAGACGAAATCGACGATGCTCTCCACCGCGGTCCGGCTGGCAATGTCGCCGCCGGCATGCCCCCCCATCCCGTCGCAGACCAGCGCCAAGCCAGCTTCCCGATTGAAATCGAAGCTGTCTTCATTGCGCGAGCGCGAACGCCCGACATCGGTCTGGCCGGCAAACTCCAACTGCAAGGCGACAGGATCGGTCATCGGAAGACTCATGGCGGGCGGAAATGAACACGTCGTGGCGAAGCTTAGCAAAAACCGCACCGTCTTGGTACGTGCCATCTCCAGTTTGACGCAACATCGATCAGAGAAATAGCCTGTCCTGCGACGCTCGGCTACCGTGTTTTCGGAACCGGCCGGGCGGCGGACCCTATTCGCACACGCGGCAACCCCGGAATCCATATTTCGTTGCCTCAGTCCATGATTGTTTGACTCCCCCCCTGATATCGGCGAGCCAGCGACTGCGGCCCTGCCAAGGGCGCGGATGCGTCCGCGCCAGGGATGATCCCGCCCGGCCTTGTTTCCGGTCGCCGGTCGGGACTGGACAGGCGGTGGCCACAGGACTTACCAATCAGCCGGGCACAGGCGCCCGCCGTGCCCCCGCCGTCATTTCGTTCGATTAACCTGTTCTGTGTCTGGTCCCGTGTCTTGTCTTGGGGAAGGAAGCCGTCCGATGGCCGTCAAGATCGCCCTGTTCGCCAACAAGGACAGCGCCCAAATCGCCGAGATCGCCGAGGCCGTGGTCGACGCCGGCGGGGTCCCGGTGGTGCTCGATATCCGTCTGGGCGGCAGCGCCGCCGACTCGACCGAACCGGCCCTGACCCTCGGTCATGACCAGGCGGCCTGGGGCGGCGTCGATTTCGCCGATATCCGCGCCATGCATATTCGCTGCACCGCGCCGCGCACCCTGCCGACCCTGCCGCCGGTGCTGAATCCGCTGAGCCATGCCGAATACCGCGCCGCCTTTATCAAGGAACAGGCGTTCCAGGCCGCCACCTACTCTTTTTTCGAGCATCAGGCCGCCCGCGGCAAGCTGGTGGTCAATCGCCTGACCACCGCCTACATCGATCATAACAGCAAGAGCCAGTTCTACGAAAAACTCCGGAGCGCCGGTTTCCTGACCCCCCGCAGCCTGACCACCAACGATCCCGCCGCCGCCGCCCGCTTTCTCGACAGCGTCGGCGAAGCGGTGATCAAGCCGATGATCGGCATCGGTTCAACCCGTGCCGTGGTCCCCGAAGACCATGCCCGCCTGGACGAACTCACCCGCTGCCCGGCCCTGTTCCAGGAACGGGTGATGGGACCGACCTTACGCATCCACATTGTCGGCGATCGCATGGTTTTGGCACTCCGGATCATCGCCGACGGCGTCGACTCGCGGACCGGCGCCAAGGATTTTGAAGAAATCCAGCTCGACCCCGCCGAGGCCGCCGCCATGGTCCGCGCCAACCGCTTTTTGGGCCTGCACTATGCAGCCTGGGACGCCATCGAAGGCGAAGACGGCCGGCTGAGGCTGTTGGACTGCAATCCCGGCCCGTTCGTCATGTGGTTGCCCACATCCGCCCGCCGCACGGTCTTCGGCGCTCTTGCCCGCACCCTGACCACATTCGCGAGAACCGGGAGCCTGGACGCCGCGTCACAAGCCCCTTGAGCCCCCACCAGGACCATGACGGTCCTGGACCCGCCTTCGTCACGGGTTCCAAGGGGTCACCCCTTGGTGGGGTCCCCCTGGTCGGGGCTCGGGGGCAACGCCCCTGGTCGGGACTCTGTAACGCTTGCCGGTTTCACGCCCCCTGCCGGGCCCTCAGCGGGGACGCCCCGGCATACTGGAACGACGTCGTCCGCACCTTTTTGCCCGAGAGGGCCAATTCGATGTGGTCGACATAGAGGATTTCCCGGGGTTGCTCGGCCGGAGTCAGCATGGTCGCGGCGTGGCGGCGGATGGTGCTGCCCAGCGCGTCGGTGTCGGTGCCGGGACAGGGAACCACGATGGCGGTCAGCCGGTCGGCCGGATCCGAGGCCGCGACCAGCACGTCGGAAACGCCGGGCAAGCCCAGCAGGGCCGTTTCGACCTTGGCCGGCGAGACCTTGGTGCCGTCCACGTCGACCAGCGTTTCGATCCGGCCGGTGAACAGCATGCGGTCGCCGACCCGCTCGACCAGATCGCCGGTGACCAGCCAGCCGTCCACCGTGAACGGCCGGTTTTCGCCCCCGGCATAGCTATGCATGGCCCGCGGGCACCGCACCTGGAGCGCGCCCCGACGCACGCGCAGGATCACATCGTCGACTCCGGACTCCAGCCATTCGGCGGGGAAACCGGCCTTGCCGTCCGCCACCGTAAACACCACGCCGGCTTCGCTGGAGGCATAAATCTGCCGCACGCGGGCGTGCGGGAAGCGGGCCGCCAACTGGTCAAGCAACGGCTGGTCGGTGATGTCGCCGCCCAACGTCACCGCTTGCAGCGGCAGGTCCGCCGTCTGCAACTCGGTCAACAGGGTCCGCCAGACGCAGGGGGTGGCGCTGAGATGGGTGACCCGATGTTCAACCGCCAGGCGTGCCAGCCGGCCGCTGTCGGCCCGGGGCGCCGCCACCAGCAGTGCGCCGGCGGTAACGGCGGCCATGATCACCTGAATGCCGCCGAATGCGGTGGGTTCGTAGGTCAGCAGCCAGCGCGACTCGGAGCTGTGGTTGCCGCGGATGCGGCCGATCAGGCGGGTGAAGTCCTGCCGGACCAGCTTGGGCTCGCCGGTGGTTCCCGAGGTCGGGATCAGCACGGCAAACCCGTTGTCGGCGGTGGACACCCCCGGTCCCAACCGCACCAGCTTTCCGCCGGGTCCGATCTGGACGGCCGCCCCGGCCGGCCGGGGTGAAGCACCCCGCAGCAAAACCAGTTCGACGCCGACCCTTTGGGCGGCAATCAGGGCGGCGATCAGCGTGGCCACCGATCGGGCGGTGACGGCAACGCGGCTGCCGAGCGGCAGGTCCGGTTGAAGTC
Organism: uncultured Rhodospirillales bacterium; assembly: GCA_903927615.1. GTDB lineage: Bacteria > Pseudomonadota > Alphaproteobacteria > Azospirillales > Azospirillaceae > BOG-933. The sequence continues at coordinate 21,031 of CAIYNU010000002.1, forward strand.
GGTCCGCCAGGGCGCTGAGGCTCACCCAATCATAGGTCCGTCCATCCTCGATGAGTTGAAAAGATGGATTGATCCAGGCCGGCACGATCATAAGATGTCTTCCTCCTTACCAGGCCCGCCGGATCCGCCGGGCCGGACCTGTCCCGCAAGACGTCAGTCACTCTCGACGACGCTATCATAACATTCAAGAAACGCTCAGGGTTTGATTCGCCGGAACTTGATGCGCACGTCCGGCGGCGCGCCCAGATGCATGGTCACCCCGGCCAGCCGATACCCGCTGGCGGGCGAGGCGTCGGTGTACCGGGTCGCGTCGAGCAACGCCAGGATCACGTTGCGGCGGACCGGCGTGACCGCGCCGTCCTGCTGGTCGAGCTGACGGCGAAGATCGGCGCGCTCCCGATCCGAAATCATCCGTTCGAAGTCGAACGCCAGTTCGACTCCGGAACCGTTATCCCCGGCCCCACCGTCAAGGCCCAGGCTATATCCCTGCAAGACATACCCGGCAGCGCGAACCAGGGTCTCGAAGTCGCGGAATTCCTTGTCCGACAGGTTCAGCAAACCATGAAGGTCTTCGGTCTTGCCGTCATCCGCCCCGGCGCCGGCGCCGGTCAGCCAGTCGGACAGCGACCGCACCGCCTGGACCCCGTATCCCAAGACACCGGCGGTGCCGGCCCGGACGCTGCCCCACCAGTCCGGGGCCGCCGCCGCCGGGGCGCCGCCGGGGCTGTCGGCCGCGGCCGAAACTCCGGGCATGGCCAGGGTCGCCGCAATCACGGCAACCCTGGCCAGGCGGGTCAGGTCGATCACCAGCAGTCTCCGACTTTTCAAGTTTTTCGCCCTGTCGTCTTTCGCCCTGCCGTCCTTCGTCGGTCGCATGCCGTGCCCCGGAGGGTCGAAAGCGGGGGTCGTCAGGTCCCAAAATAACAGGCCGGTCATGCACCGGCGTCCGGCTTACCTCATCCGGTTTAGCTTATATAGCATCATCGCATCGCAACCGCAGCGCAACCGTATTATCGGCGCGGTGGGGCGCGGCGGCCCCGCCATCCCCCACCATCCGCCGGCACGTACAGCCTAGCCGCCGGGTCTTCCGCGTCAAGACAAAAAGCGGATGCTCTCCGGTAACGCCCACGCCATTTCCAGGCTTTTTCGGCGTCCTGTCCTGTCATTCCGGTGTCATACCGCTGCCTGTCACTTGATGGAAGGCGGTTCTGATCTCGTCTCTCTTCTGCGAAGAAGCGTACATGCCAACTTGACAGTCCGGACAGTCGTGGTATGAAGGCTTCAAGCATATGGAGTTGTTGGTCTACCCGGCCATAAAGGGGGCATGCCCCCCGTCAAGACAGCCACCTGCGGGCGCCGACAGGGATTTTCATAATATCGAGATCCAGTTGAGGACGTAAAATGACCGTTGCGGACGAAGTCAAAAGGCGATATGGCGAGTACATCAAGCTCCAAGTGCTTGATGAGCAGTATTTGAGCCGCGATCGGGAACGCAAAATTCTGGGCGAAGGGGTCACACGGTTTGAAATTCCACTGGAGGATGCCCGCTCCATCCTGATGTCGGTCGCGTCCGAGAGTGATATCGTCTTCGAAAAAGACGTAGACAAGCTCGTCAAGGAGATCATGCAGGTCTTCGCGGCCAACAGCGGCAACATCGGCCCCAACGAGTTCGCTCACGGCATCGCCATTTACCGGCAGCTTTCCAGTGGCCATGTCAGTGAACTGGACGCCAAGCGCCGGCTGAAGCAGATGGTCATCGAGAATGACTGGAAGCCCGGCCGCAGCTATCTGAACCTGCCGATCGGTACCCGCAAGTGGTTCAAGGAGATTGCCTGATCCGGGCATCGGTCCGGAGTCGGGTCTCTGGGGTCGGGATCAGGGTGTCAGAGACTGGGGCGAGCCACGGGATGCGCCCGTCGGGGGGATGACAATTCATGGATATCGTGCATTTCAGCGTGGCGGCCGGCCTCATCCTCGCCAAGGCCTTCAGCATTGTGGTCATCATTTATCTGCCGATGATCATCGGCGCGCGCTGGCTGCCGCGGATCGATACCGCCGGTATGTATCTGCTGCCGACCGCCTGGACGTTGCCGATGTTCAGCGGCTTCGTGCTGGGCGGCGCGATGGTCTATTTCAATCTGGATGAAGAGTACTTCACCGTCGACAACATCTTCCGGGCCGACGGTCCCTGGAATCTGTCCTACTACACTTTCATCCTCGATCGCGTCAATCCGTTCAACTATTACTTGGAGCCGGTGTTTAATCGCCTGACCTTCCAGGGCCAGGATATGAACATCAGCATCATCCTGACCCTGGCGGCGGCCAGCTTCGGTCTGTTGATTTTCCGGGCCATCGGCACCTGGCACTCCTTCGGCGCTTGGCGCGGCATCCTGTTCGGCCTCGCCATCGCGGTGTGGGCCTGCTACATGACCATCTTCGGCGTCTGCCTGGCCATGTGGCTGTTGAATCTGTTGAACTTCTGGACGCTGGCGGTGCTGACCATCTCGGTCCATCTGTATCGCACCCATTCCTGGCCGTTCACCTATCACAGCCTGATGTCGCCGGTCTGGGGCGGCCATGGCGGCCACGGTCACGGCGATCATGGCCATGGCGGCGGTCACGGTCATGACGCCCATGGCCATGGCGGCGGTCACGGCGGTGGTCATGGTGGCGGCCACGGCGGCGGTCATGGGGACAGCCACGGCGGCGGTCACGGCGGCGGCCACGACGATCATGGCGGTGGCCATGGTCATGGCGGTCATGGCGGTCATGGCGGTCATGGCGACGACGACAACCTGCACGACGCGGTCCATCCGCTGTTTCCCCGTCATCACTGACGGGCCGTCAGGGGGGGCTTTGCCCCCTGAGCCCCACCAAGGGGTGACCCCTTGGAACCCATCACCAAGATCGGACCAGGACCATGATGGTTCCGGTGGGGTGGCGGGTGTGGCTCGCGGCGCTTAGACCGTCACGCAATTCCGGCACAGCGTCATCTCCCGGCGGTGCCCGGCGGCGTGACGGGAGCGCAGGGTTTGATAGGCCTCACCGGTCCAAATGGCGCTGAGCGACGCCTCGGCCAGGGTCCCGGGGCTGAGGGTCGACAGGTAATCCACGTCACAGGGGTTGACCCGGCCATCATGCCAGACAAAGGTGCGCCGCCACAGGTCCGAACAATGGGCGTCGACCAGGCTGGGTTGCGCGTTGTAGATATCGACCCAGGGATTGTAATTCACAAAAATCACCTGATCGACCATCTCCCCCCACACCCGGTCCATATCCGCGCGATTTTGCTCGTCGCAATAATAGACACCGGAGACGCGGGTGATTAACTTCGATTGCGGATAGTGACGGGCGCGGATGTCCCGGAAACGGGCGATGTTCTTCATCACCCGATCAAAGTGGCCGTTGACCCGCAATTTCGCATAGAGCACCGGATCGGCGGCGTCGGCCGAAAACACCAAGGTTTGCAACCCGGCTTCGAGCAGGGCGTGACACAGCCGCTCGTCCAGCAGCGAGGCGTTGGTGTTGAGCTTGCTCGCCAGGAATTTGCCCCGCATATAGGCCAGCATCTGCGGCAACTCGGGAGCCACCAGGGGCTCCCCCCGGGAGGCCAGCGTCACCGCCTCGACCTGGCCGTCCAATTGATCGACCACCGCCTTGAACCGGTCGAGCGGCATGATCCCCATATGGCCGTTTTTCTTGTCGGTCAGCTTCGGGTCGGTCTGATAGCAGAACAAACAGCGATAATTACAAATGGACACCGGCTCGATCTGCACACAGGGCGGGTAGGCGTCGAGCCTGCGGGCGGCCGGATAGACGTCATACTTGTAACGGTAGGTCAAATACCGCTGATAAGCCGAAGCGTCCAGCCGGTCCAACTCTTCCACCACATTGGCCTTCAAGCCGAACGCCGGCTGTGCGGTCAGGCCCAGGGCGTCCCGGGCGGCGGTGAGCGCCAGTTCCTGTTCGGCGGTCCGGGTCGGCAAGGCCTCCAGGCGGGTCCGCAGGGCGCCGATGGTGGCCAGCACCCGACCGTGGGCGCCGTCATCAACGGCCAGCCCCAAAATGCTGTTGGCCTTGTTGTAAAGCTTAACCTGCATCGGCGTTCCTGCCTCACTGCCCCTGTCCGGTCAGGCGGGCCTGCCCGATCCGCCCGTTCGGGACATCATATCATCTTGTTGATGGTTTGCCCCATCGGCCGTGATGGGGGCGTCGCCCGCCCCCCCACCAGGGCGTCGCCCCTGGACCCCACAGGGGTGCCCCCTTGGACCCCACACTGCCGGGTTAGGTTCATGGCCATGATTGGTCAGTTGTTCGGCGTGCCGGCCAGGGGTTTCAACCCGGCTAACCGCGCAAGGGTCCGGACATAATCGTCCAGCCCGTGCTTGCGGCGGTACCAGTCATGGCTGCGGGCGCAAGCCGCCCGGCGGCGTTGATCACAGGCCAGATGGTGGTCGATCCGGGCCACCAGATCGTCGAAGTCGGTAAACAGCGGCACCCCGCTGCCCCGGAAATAACGCAGGGTTTCGGCGTTGGCCTGGTCAATCAGAAAGCCCCGACAGGCCAGGACCTCGCGCACCCGGCCTTTGACCTGGACCCGGTGGGCCACGGTCTGGGAATTGACCACGATCCGGGTCCGGTGAATGGCGGCGGCGTAGTCCTCGAACGACACCGTGGCGTCGCCGGGCTGATAGCCGCCCACATGGCGAAAGCCCTGGCCGTAGCGTCGGGCCAGGCCGGCGATGAGCGCGGCACGGCTGCCCTCGGACGATCCCAGCACCGAGACCGCAACCTCGGGCTCCACATCGTCCCGGGGTCGGAAGACCGCCGGATCCGGCAGCGTCGGCAGCCAATGCACCACGTCGGTATTGATAAAGTCGCTATAGGGCGGCCGGCGCTCGCGAATCCGCTGCGCCCGATAATAGCTGTCCGGAACCGAGACCAGATCGGCACAGGCGATGATTTCGCGCTCATACCATAAAAACGTGTGGCTGTCCTCGTCATAGTCCCAGAGCTGGCAGAACAGCTTGAGGCCCGGAAACTGCCGCTTGGCCTGGGCGAACAGGGCCGGATGGATGGATTCGTTGGGCCAGGTGGCCGAATACACCAGCAATTCCGGTTCCGCCCGCGTCACTTCGGCCAGGAATTCGCGGGCAAATCGCCGGTTGGCTTCCAGATAGATCGCGAAATCAACCTGTTCACGGCCGCTTTGCCGGCGGCAGGTCTCGATCAGCGCCCGCAACGGGGTCTGATAGACGAATTCACCGCAGGCCTCCACCACCCCCGAGGCCATCAGCGGCCGGTACAACTCGTTGTATCCGGGCTCGCAGGTGTAGGGCCGGCGCTGCTGGTGGTGAAGGAACAGGACGCGCATGGATGAGTTCCCGGTGATGATCGGGCCTGAGCGCCACAGCGGGGTTTCCGGAGAAGGGCCGATGTGACAAATGGCTTTGGCGCTTACGGTATAGCCAACGGATGGTGGCCCTCGGCCTGTTATAAATGTTTTGCGAAATCGGGAATTGTACGGAAAGCGAAGCAATATCCATAGTTACTAGACGCGACTTTATATCCGAATTTTCCCCATAGAGCAACTAAAGCGTCCATTGTATAAATTGAGATATGCCCATTACGCGGAGAAATATACCACCACGACAAGCCATCTTTAGGAAATGGTCCAGCCCATATCGCTGTGGAAAACACAATAAGGCCATCATCTTTGACCAATCCGCAGATCTGTTCCACCCTGGCAACAGGGTCAGGCAGATGCTCCAGCGTCTCAAAACAAGTGACAATATCGTAACGGCGATCCGGAATTGTCTTGTAGTCGTCAACCAACGGGTCATAAGTGTTGACTATAGAAAACCCATTAACCGTCAATGCCTTCTCGAATACGCCGTTGCCACCACCATAATCCAAGATCGATATAGTAGCTCTTGAAGACTTAAACATCTCTAAGAATTTTATTGCGTTAGTTAGCGGTCGTTTATTATCATATTCAGGATCAACTATATGATATTGATCATTGTATATATAATCACAAAATTCTTTCAAAGTCCACTGATCGAATGCAACACTAAAAATAAAGCCGCAGCTTTCACATCTGTGAAAATAAATATTTATTCCAGTTCTTGGAAAAACAACACCATTACGTTCTTCGCACGATTTATTAAAATCAATATAGCCAAGGACTGGCGCATAATTATTGCAAATCTTGCAGGTCGCGGCTTCATTATTGAATAATATATTATTCGGAATAACGCCGTTTGCAGTGATCGGTGGCGCCATTAATGTTCTTAATTTATCGGAAATATCATTGATTGCTCGATTATTGTCTGTTGAAGCAGCGATGCCATGTAATAGATTCAGAACGGCACTATTATTTATTCGTGAAATGACAAAGTGTGATAATATCATTTTAATAAGTAGCGAAGCAAAAAAATTGTACCGCAGCTTCGTGGGAGCGTCCGGTGTCTTATCGATCATATCGCCCTCAATTTGTATATCATCGCCGTTTTGTATATCATCGCCGTTCGGCGCGGGTCACGAGGCCCTTTATGCCTCAACTTTACGCCTCAACTTTATGCTTCAGTCTCGTCAAGGTCATGAGATGATAGGCTGGCCGTCACAATCCGACAAGTACAAAATATCTTTATGGGGCTATTGAGTGTGAACTTCTTTTGGTCAGTCTGGTCGAGTCGAACAAGGGCGCGGTTGCTTGGGGGATCCGGCATCGCCCTTTGGGACTGGTTCAGACCAGTCCCCTTGACCGCCTTGATTGGCCCCGATGAAAAACGGTCCTGAATAAAACGGCCCTGAATTCGGTACGGCGGACGCGGAAAGCACTGCGGGCTTTGCCGCACCCGCTGGGGCCGGCGGCGGCGCTGTGTTAAGGTGCTCCGAGCCTTGATCCCAGCGCGAGTTGCCTTGCCATGACGGTGGTCCCGATTGCCAAAACCTTTGCCGCCGCCTTGGCCGCTCACCGGGCCGGGCGGCTCGAGGACGCCGAGGCCCTGTATCGCCGGATTCTGGCGGTCGAGCCCAATCATGGGGACAGCCTGCACTATCTCGGCCTGATCGCCCATCAGGTGGGCCGCCACGACCTGGCCCTGGAGCTGATCGGCCGGGCCATCGCCCTCAACGGCCGGGTTCCCGAGTTCCACAACAATATCGGCGAGGCCCATCGGGCCCTGGGGCAGTTGGGTGCGGCCATCGAGCACTACCACCGCGCCATCGCGCTCCGCGCCGGCTATGTCGAGGCCCATTACAACCTGGCCAATACCCTCTGTGACCAGGGCCGGATGGACGAAGCGGTCGCGCGCTACCGGCGGGCGCTGACGCTGCGGCCGGATTATGCCGAGGCCCACAACAATCTGGGCACCGTCCTGCACGCCCAGGGGCACCTGGACGAAGCCATCAAGCACTACCGGCGGGTGGTGGCGTTGCGGCCGGAGATTCCCGAGGTGCATTACAATCTCGGCACCGTGCTTCAGGATCAGGGGAATCTGGCCACGGCCATGACCCACTACGAAAAGGCGCTGGGGTTGCGGCCGGGTTATGTCGAAGCCCACTACAATCTGGGCATCGTGCTGCGGGATCAGGGCCGGTTGCCCGAGGCGGCGGCCCACTACCGGCAAGCCCTGGCCTTGCGGCCGGACTATGCCGAGGCTCACAACAATCTCGGCAATCTGCTCAAGGATCAGGGACGCCTGGAAGACGCGGTGTCCTGCTTCACGCGGGCACTGGAGTTGCGGCCGGACTATGCCGAAGCCCACAGCAATCTGTTGTTCACCCAGCTTTACCGGCCCGGCGTGACCCTGGCCGGGGTGCTGGCGGCCGCCCAAGGCTGGAACGGCGCCCAGACCCGGGGCCTTCGGGCCGCCTGGCCCTGCCATGATCCGAAGACCCGGGACGGTGGGCCGCTCCGGCTGGGCTTCGTCTCCGGGGACTTCCGCAACCATGTGATCGGCCACCACGTCATTCCGACCCTGGAACGGCTGGCCGCCGCCGGGCATCGGCTGACCTGCTACAGCAACAACGCCACCGAAGACGCCCTGACCGCGCGGTTCAAGGCGGCGGCGGCGACCTGGCGCCCGGTGTCTCGGCTGACCGACCAGGCCCTGGCCGAAACCATCCGGAATGACGGCATCGACATCCTGTTCGATCTCAGCGGCCACACCGCCTACAACCGGCTGTTGGTCTTTGCCCGCAAGCCTGCGCCGGTTCAGGTGTGCTGGGTCGGCTACCCGGCGACCACCGGCCTCGAGGCCATGGATTATTTTCTCAACGACCGCCATCAGATTCCCGACGGTGCGGAGGCCTACTATCAGGAGAAGGTGGTCCGGCTGCCGAACAGCTATATGTGCTATGAGCCGGTGGCCGATGCCCCGCCGGTGGCGGCTCAGCCCTATGACGCCAACGGCCATGTCACCTTCGGCTCGTTCAACGAGGTCAAGAAGATCACGCCCCAGGCGATCGCGGTCTGGAGCGAGATTCTGCGCCGCCTGCCGACCGCCCGCCTGCTGCTGAAGGCCACCCGGTTCGGCGATCCCGACGTTCAGGACCGCTATCGGCACCTGTTCGGCGGCCACGGCATCGCGTCCGAGCGCCTGGACTTCGTGGGTGCCACGTCGCCGGCCGAACACATGGCTTTCATGTCCCGCGCCGATCTGGCCCTCGACACCTTTCCCTTTACGGGCGGCGCCACCACGGTCGATGCGTTGTGGATGGGGGTTCCAGTGATTACCTGCCCGGGCGAGACCATCAGCAGCCGCCACTCTCTGGGGCATCTGACCCATGCCGGACTGACCGAACTGATCGCCCCGAATCTGGATCGCTACGTCGCCCTGGCCGTGGAGTTGGCCCAGGAGCCGGTGCGTCTGGCCGGACTGCGCGCCGGGCTGCGCCCGCGGCTGGCGGCCTCGCCGCTGTGTGCCGGCGAATCCTTCGTTCGCCACGTCGAGGCGGCGGTGACGGCCATGGGGGAGCGGTATCTGTCGGGGCAACCGCCCGAGGCGTTTTCCGTGGCCGGCTAGGCCGCCGCAAGCGTGACCGGGACCGGTGTGTTTCCCCTCCCGTCCGACCGGCCGGCCGCCGCCGAGGACGGGACCCTTTATGCCGTGCTGATGCTGGACCGGTTGCATGAGGCGCGGCCGATGGTCCGCGCCTTCGATGCCGGCGCCGCGGGCCGTTACCGCACCGTGCTGGCCGACCGGCTGAAGGGAACCGAATGGCTTGGGGCCGAGGTCTGGCTGCCGGCGCTGGACCAGCTCCGGTTATCCTGGCGGGATGGCCGGCTGTCCTGCACCGACATCCGTCTGGCCGCCGCCGCCGGCTTGCCCGCCCTGGATCTGGTCATCTTCGACCACGTCCTCGACTCCATGGGCGAGGATGAGGCCCGGGGTCTGGTCGAGGCCCATTTCGCCCGCTCGGCGCTGACGCTGGTGGTGATGCCTGCGGCGCGAACCGGCGAACGATGGCTGCCGGCCCATCGCACGACGCTGGTTCACGGCGAAACCGGGGTCTATTTTCTCTCGCAGGACGTCGAACGGTGCGCGCATCTGGTGCGCCTCCAACAGGTCATCCCGCCGCTGGTTCAGCGCACCCTTCCCGGCGATCGGCTCCGCTGGTCCGTGGCGCCGGCCTGACGTGATGGGTGTCCAGAGGCCCCCGGCCTTTGGGTTATCCTCAACGCTTGAACATATTAGACTCCCCGGACCGTCAACCACAGCCGTAACCCTTGCCCCCCATGTCGTCCGCCGTCGATCCCGACCACCATCTGGCCCAAGCCATCGGCCACTTTTACCGGGGCCATCTGGCGGCGGCCGACGCCCATTGCCGCCGCAGCCTGGCCGCCGCGCCCGACCGGGCCGGGGCGCTCAACCTGTTGGGCGCCATCGCCGCCCTGGCCGGGCTCAGGGCCGCGGCGGCGGACAGTTTCGGCCGGGCGTCGGCGCTGGCGGCGGCCCGGGACAACCTGGCCGTGCTGGCATCGCGGCCCGGGACCGGCCCGGCCCGGACGACTCCCGGCTATGTGCTGATCAAGGCCTGGGGCTTCGGCTTCTGGGCCGAGGTCTGTCATGTGCTGGGCGGGCTGCTGCTGGCCGAACTCACCGGCCGAACCCCGGTGATCCAATGGGGCCGCAAGTGCCGGTTCACCGACGGCCACCGCCCGGAGGCCTTTGGCCTGTTCTTCGAACCGGTGTCGGACCTGACGGTGGCGGACCTGATGGCTCTGGAACCGGCCCCGTCGTGCTTTCCCGAAGGCTGGAGCCGGGAAGCCCTGCGGCGTGACCGCTGGTCCAAACGTCCGGGTCTGGGAGCCATCGACTTCCTGGCCCGAACCGAAACGGTGCTGGTGTGCTGCGTGTTCATGGGGGTGGCGGATCTGGCGCCGTGGATTCCGCCGGCTCACCCTCTCCATGGCCGAACCATCGCCGCCTGTTTCAAGGCGTTGTTCGACCGGTATCTCCGGCCCCGTCCCGAGATCATGGCGGCGGTGCGGGACTTCCGGGAACGCCACCTGGCCGGCGCCCCGGTGGCGGCGGTCCATCTCCGCGGCTCGGACAAGGTGACGGAAGTGCCGGGACTGGCCGCGGTGAACGACCGGGTCATCGCCCTGGTCGACGCGGTCCCGGCGTCCTGGCGGCTTTTCCTGCTGACCGACGACGCCCGCCTGGCCCGGGACGTCCGCCGGCGCTATGGCGGGCGGGTGGTCATGACCTACAGCCGGCGCACCGCCGACGGCACCGGCATCCACTATCATGCCGGAGAAAACGGCGCCGCCCTCGGCCGCGAGGTCATGATCGACACCTGGCTGGCCCTGGGCGCCGACCGCTTCATCGGCAACGGCCGGTCCAACGTTTCCGGAATCATCGATGTCCTGCGCACCGCCGGAGGGCAGGACAGCACGCTGGTTCTGGACAACCAACTCACCGAAAATACGTGGTTTTTGTGACCGGCGGCGCGCTTTTGGCGACCAGGCGTCACAGTTCCGATACCAACGGCCGCCATCCCTTGCTACACTTGGGCCACGCCGGCGAGAACCGCCACCGGCAAGGCCTGTCCTCTCTGTTCGGATCGCCCCCATGACCCCCTTCCGCAGTCTGGTCTTCGGCCTCCTCCTCGGCCTGGTCGGCGCCGCCGCGCCCGCGGCCCGCGCCGACACCGCCAGTGCGCAACCGATCGCGGCCGCCCCGTCGGCCGCCGAGGCGGCCTGGAACGGCCCCGGCGATCTTTACCGCATCGTCGCCACCTCGGCCGGCGTGCTGGTCGGAGCCGGGTTGATGAGCGTGTTCATCGACGGCTGGGTGCTCGACGCCTTCACCTCGAGCAGCGGCCTGACGGCCAGGGAAGCCGCCACGGTGGTGCAGGACCTGGAGAGCCAGGGCGGAGTCGAAGCGGCGGCGATCCTGCTGGCCGGCCTCGGGGGCGGGTTGGTGGCCGACCATGTCTATGTCAACGCGGGCCAGGTTCTGCCCGGAGCCCTCGAGTCCGCCAATGCCGCCGTCATGCCGACGATCACGGCCATCGGCACGGCCTGGTCACGGACCAGAACTTGGATCGGCGGCCATGTGGATGACGCCAGCGACTGGGTTCAAGCGCGCTCCCGGGAAGCCTGGGACCGCTGGCAGGTGTGGGTAAACCCGGCCACCGCACCGGCCAAGGGCAGTCGCTAGTGTTCCGACTCCGACGGATGATCTCCCCCGTCGGGCCGGAACACGAGCTTGTTATGGGTGTTGTGTTGTGACCGGGACACGGTCATTGGGTATGAAGCGTCTCGGTCACAACACGAGGAGCCCAAACCATGGTTGACACAAGGCCAACCGATCGAACACGGAATGAGGGCATCCGGCCCGAGAGTTCGGGCGACCGCATCCATGCGATTCCCCCCGCGGGCAGCAGTACCGCGGCGCATCCGCGCTCCCGTCAGCGCATTCCCAGCATGCGTCAGTTGGCGGCCCTGGTGGTCAACGGCATGTTGATGCTGCCGCGGAATTACCGTCGCGGAATGTTTCTTGACATCCTGATCTGAGCGACCGGGCCAGGCTCCCCCTGACGGGCCGGCCTCAAGGCACGCCGGACTCCAGCCGGGCCCGGACTCAAATCGGAAGTCTGTTTCCCCGGCACATTTTTCTTGTGATGGCAACCCACTTCGAATAAGCTGGTTGAGGTGGAAGAAAGCCACCTTTTTCCAGAATGGAGCCAGAAATGTCCGACATCACCCTTACTGCATCCGCTCGTACCGCCCTGACCTCGTTGCAGAGCACGGCCAGCCTGATGAGCCGGACCCAAGGCCGGTTGACCAGTGGCATGAAGGTGGCGAGCGCCATTGATGACGCCGTGTCGTTCTTTAAGGCCCAGGGCCTGACCGACCGCGCCTCCGACTTCACCAGCCGTAAGTCCCAGATTGATCAGGGCATTTCGTCGGTGACGGCCGCGGTTAACGGCACGACCATTGCCAGCAGCGTCCTGAAGCAAATGCAAGGCTTGGTCAGTAGCGTTCGTACCGCTGACTCGAGCACGCGCGCGACCCTGACCAGTCAGTTCAACAACCTGGCCACTCAGCTCAACAGTGCTGAAGGCGACTCCAGTTACCAGGGTTTGAATCTGGTCAACAACAGCACCGCCTCGCTGACCGTGTATTTCAACCAGGGCACCGGCGCGGCTCTGACCATCAACGCCCAGAACCTCAACACCTCGGTGTTGCTGTCTCTGGCCAGTGCGGCGTCCAGCGGCGCCCTCAGCATCATGCTGTCGGGTGGCGGCGTTGCCACCGCAGGCGGCGGCTTCTCGGTCCTCTCGGATTCGACCTCTGCGGCGGCCGTCCTCAACAACCTGCAAAGCCAGCTCAGTTCGGCGCAAAGCACGATCCGGGCCTCGGCGGCCCGTCTCGGCGGCAACGTCACCTTCCTGCAAACCCGGTCTGACTTCACGACCAATTACACCAACACCATGACCACGGGTGCCGGCAAGATGACGCTGGCCGACCTCAACAGCGAAGGTGCCAATCTGGTGGCATTGCAGACCCGCCAGCAGATCGGTATCCAGTCCTTGAGCATCGCCGGTCAGCAGCAACAGGCCATCCTCAGCCTGCTCCGGTAATCGCAGCCGTCAAGACCACAGGACAGAATGGGCGGAGCTTTTGCTCCGCCCTTTTTTTGGTCGTTTTTTCCGGAAGCGGGGGGCTTGTGGATACCATAACGTCAGGCGCTACCTGACCGGCAGCCAGCACCGTCGATTGGTCAAAGTTTCCAAGGGAACCGCCAGCGCCCCCTGATCGGGGGTATCGGCCACCAGCAAGGCGTGGTGAGCGTAGAGGGCACCGGCACGCACACCGATGACCCGGTAAACCGCATCGGCCCAACCGAACGGATGAAAACGATCTCCGATATTGATAGTGGTCATCGTCATGGCCTGATCCCGGCGTGGTGTGGCCCGGCCTCGCCAAAAGGCCAGATCCCGATGACGGGAGCGCCGCCCCAGCGGATCCACCCATCGTTTGGTCATCGTCATGATGTAACCGTTGAAAAACTCCAGTCTCCTTAGATTATAAACATTCCTTATTGACGTCAAGATCACGCTGAGATATTTGACCTTATTAACCATCAATAATACTATGTTGGTTAACATCAATGTTTGCCAATTAAGCAACCCGCCAAGAGTCTAAACATGATTTTGGTCATGTCGCAAGGCATAACCCCGGCCGGCCCGTTGAACCCTTCTCGTCATGAGATACTCGAGGCCCGCCTCCGGACCGGGCGGAGCCCAGCACAATCAGACTCATCGCCGGTCACCGACCGCGACTGCGGCCGCGCGCCGTTTGGGGCGGCCTTGATGGGTTGCCATCAAGGCTGGATGGTATCAATCTGTGCGCTCGCCGGGATAAACGATCGCCCGTTCCACCGCCATGCATAAATAGTGGTAAAGGCAGATGTGCAACTGCTGAATCAGCGGTGTGCTGCGTGACGGCACCGCCAGCAGGTGATCCGACACCGCGGCCAGCCGCCCCCCGCCTTCGCCGGTCAGCGCCACGGTGGTGACGCCCATCTCCCGGGCCTTGAGGAAGGCGGCGACCACGTTGGCCGAGTTGCCGGACGTGCTGATGCCCAGCACAACCGCGCCCGGTTCGCCATAGGCTTCGACCTGACGGGCGAACACGGTTTCGTAGCTGTAATCGTTGCTCCAGGCGGTGAGCACCGAAGGATTGTCGGCAAGGCAGATAACTTTCAGCGCCCGGCGTTCGATCAGAAAGCGCCCGACCAACTCGCCGGTAATGTGCATGGCGTCGGCCGCCGAGCCGCCATTGCCGCACACCA
>CAIYNU010000003.1 GCA_903927615.1 uncultured Rhodospirillales bacterium
CCCCGGCGTTGCCGCAGACGGCAGCGCCGGGGCGGGGCGGCGCTGTGGCTGTAGGTCAGCGAACGTCAGAACGTTTGCCGGTTTGAGGGCACTGCGCCTGGGGCGCTCGGATGCGCCCGGCCCGAGGCCAGGGCCGCCGCCAGTCCCAGGTCCGCCTGAAACGCCGGCTCGGCGGCCCGGTTGCCCCGCAGCAAATAGCTGGGGTGATAGGTCGGAACCACCGGCACCTCGGGCAGCAGCCGACACCGCTGAATCTGCCCCCGGCACTCCAGGATGCCGCCGAGGCCGGTAAGCGCCCAGAGCGGCGTTCGCCCCAGGGCGACGATGGCCGCCGGGCGCCAGTCCACCAGTGTTCGGCGCAAAACCTCGATCTCGCCGGCGAAGGTCGCGAGGCAGTATTCCGACCCCCCGAACCGCCCCCACTCTTCGGCCAAAGCGACGCCGAGCCGGCGGGCCTTGGCTCGGGACGAGAAGAAATGGCCAACCTTGTTGTCGGGCGGCTGGAAGCGGAAAACATTGGCCACCAGGCAGTCGGCCCGTTCGATGCCGGCGGCCCGCAGGTGGCCGTCCAGTAAACGGCCGCTTCGCCCGACGAACGGCTGCCCGGCTTTCACCTCCTCGCGGCCGGGGGCCTCACCGACCAGGACCAGCAATCGGGTCGGGTCCGGTCGGCTCGGCCACTGGTAGTCGACTCGAGGCAGGCCGGCGGGCTGATCTTCGGCGGATTCGGGCATGGCGGGGACTTCTCAAGCAACCCGGAACGATCGGGGATCAGGGGACCGACGCCCGAAGACGGGCGCGGAGGCCCAGGAAGGCCGGTCGGGGATGGGTGATCAGGTAGGTGGGGATCGGCGTGAGGTAGGCGCCACTGTGCCGCCCCTTGTCGGTGAAGCGGTGGCGGAAGGCCGAGCGGTCCAGAAAGTCGCCAAGTTGCGGAACAATGCCGCCGGCGATGTAAACCCCGCCGCGGGCGCCCAGGGTGAGCGCCAGGTTGCCGGCCACGGTCCCCAAAAATGCCGTGAACAGATGCAGGGCGTCCAGGCAGATCGACGGCGAACCGGTCAGCGCCGCCGCGGTGATATCGGCCGCGGTCATGGACGGCGCAGGCCTGTCGTCCAATACGGACAGCGCCTGGTAGAGCGCCACCAGGCCGGGGCCGGAAATGACCTGTTCTGCCGAAACATGGCCAAGTTGGTGACGGAGGACGGTCAGAACGGCATTTTCCCGGTCGTTACACGGGGCCATGGTGACATGCCCGCCTTCACCGGTGATGATTGTGCCACCGCCGGGGCCGGGCAGCAGTCCTGAAACCCCGAGTCCACTGCCGGGCCCCAATACCGCGACGGCTGCGCCCGCCTCGGGCGTGCCCGGGCCGATTTGGCGTCTGTCGGTGGTGCCCAGCAGGGGGAGACCGAGCGCGATGGCGGCAAAGTCATTGATGACATCCAATCGCTCAAAATCCAGGGCGCTTTGGAGATCGCGAATGGAGAATCGCCAGGGCAGGTTCGTGAACGTGACCAGATCGCCGACCACCGGCGCGGCGACCGCGAAGGCGCCGTGCTTTGGCCGTCCTCGAGCCTCGTGTTGCCCGAGGAAGGCCTGGGTGGCCGCCGCCAGCGAGGGATAGTCGGCCGCGCGCAGCACAGCACTGCACGCCTGACCTTCGTGGTCGAGCAAGGCGAAACGGGCGTTGGTGGCGCCGAGATCGGCCAGCAGCAGCGGTTGGGTGGTGATGTTATTCGATTTGCTCATGACTGTCTTGTGTCAATGGAATGGAAGTGTCCCTCAAAGCGACACCAATGTGGTGCGACGCAAACATCTTATGGCAACAAGAGTGTCGTGACTGGCTCCAGAGATGAGCAAAGCCACCCCTAATCCCTTGAGCAACCAGGAAAGACTTTTTCCCTTGATCTTTTTACCGGGTTGCTCCATATGGTGCAGTGCGAGATTGATCGTGTCTGTGACGATGGGGTCGATGTCGTGTAACGCACTTCTTGGGCGTTTCCTCCCTAAACTTGGGCCGCGCTGTCTGGCGCGGCCTTTTTTTGGGGGGGCGAAAGCGGCGGCGGTGCCCCGATCAATTGCGGTTGATCGCTCCCAAAAGACCCAGTTTCGATGTCGCCTGCCTTTTTCGTTCCCGCAACCGCGCCATCAACTTCTCGACACTGGCATGGATGTTGGGAGCGCCGGCAAATTGAATTGCCAGCCTTTTGGCATCACGCAGGACGTTCGCCTTGGTCGCAGGATCGAGACTGTTGAAGACCACCTGGGCGGCCAGAAAGCTGCCGATGGTTTGCCGTTCCAGGAACTCCATGAGTTTACCGACGGAGTCGATCATCTCGCGTGATTTGCTGTTCGGTTGCATTTCAACCGCTTGAATCAGCAGGCCCAGCGCGGCCCGATCGACATCATCAAGCTGTTGCAGATCTGCGTTGTCCAAAAATCAATGTCCTCAAGTTTTGCGGGCGGCTGGCGACGGCCGCCCACGGACAATGCTTCGAATCTATCACGGAACCGTTGTCCACAGCACTATGACCCGATGGCGGTCACCCGTGGGATGACACCGCTTGGGTTACGAAAAAGGCGAGTCCCGGAGCCGAGGTCCCTCGACAGCGCCCAACTGCCAGTGGCATAATGCTGCGCCACAGCAAAGAGTGGCGGCGACACGTTGCCGGCGAGGGTTCGTTCGGCGCCTTTGAGACTGGAGACCGTCATGGCGGACATTGCGAAACGGTTGCAGGACCGTCTGGATCGGCCGGCAATCGGATTCGGTTACGCGGTCAGGAATGATATGCACGAAGCGATCCGTGAGATTGAGCGGTTGCGCGCGACATTGCGCGAATTGGATGCGCTGGTTACTGAAGACCCGCAACAGATCAGTCAAGCCGGCCAGATTCGCGACCTGATCGCGAATGCCCTGGCCACGACCCCATAACGTTAATAGTATTTTCTAGTGTAAGGCGCCGCCGTCGGAAACCACGCCGTCCCGGATGAAGTGATCAATGTCTTCGACATTGTTGCCAAGTTGCTTGGTCACTTCGGCAAAGATACGGCTGACCAGGACGATCCCGACCGCTTTGTGGTTCTGGCCAACCAGGGCATACCGATACCGGTTGTTAACGACCAGCCGCAAGGCGTCGGTCACCTTGGTGCTCGGCGGCATCAGGGTTGGGTCCGGGGTCATGATGTCGCACAGTCGGGTGATGGTGGGGTCCTGTCCGGCGGCGACCACACGGAAGTTGATATCCCGCTCGGTCACGATTCCGACCGTCCGTTGGGCATCCTCCACCACCACCGCGCCGATGTGATGTCGCAACATCTCTCGCGAGGCTTGGGTTACGGTGGCGTGGGGCGACAGACGGACCAGTCGGTCGTTGTTGATCAAGTCCTGCACTGTCTTTTCCTGGGTCATCTCGGGCCTCTCGGGGTGAGTTTGGGGTCGCATAACCGACTTAAAAAAAAACATACCATCGTGTCGAGGTCCTGACAGGTCAGGACCCCTGCGCCGGGGCGGGCACCGCTGCCGTCGTGCCGGCAGGATCGGCTCATCTGTCATCAACACGGCTCGCCGGCCCCTGAGTTCGGACACACCAACGACGGTACCATCAACGCTGTCCCGGCAGAAACGCTCTAAATGGCACACCGACGAATAGTTCGCTCACGACGGGCCGATGCCCCAGCCCGGATCTGCCTCTTGGCAAAGATTGCCCCGACAGCCATGTTGACAGTGCGTGCGGCATGCCGCTAGAAAGAAGGGCCGATGGGTGTCGGGGCGTCGCGGTCTTCGGACCCGGCCACCAGCCCGGGGAGGGATGGCCGAGCGGCTGAAGGCGGCGGTTTGCTAA
>CAIYNU010000004.1 GCA_903927615.1 uncultured Rhodospirillales bacterium
AAATGGTGATGCCGGGCGACAAGATCGCGATGCAGATCGAGCTGATCGCCCCCATCGCCATGGACGAAGGCCTGCGCTTCGCCATCCGCGAAGGCGGTCGGACCGTTGGCGCCGGTGTCGTCGCTCAGATCGTGAAGTAAGGGCGGACCTGAATCGGGCCGCCGTCGTCCTCGGGCGCGGTGGCCGGTTCGGTCCGGAAGGGTTTGGTTTCGAGTGAATTGGGTTTAGGACAAATGGACAGCCAAAATATTCGCATTCGCCTGAAGGCGTTCGATCATCGCGTGCTCGATCAATCGACCAGCGAGATCGTCAGCACGGCCAAGCGGACCGGGGCGCGGGTGCGGGGGCCGATCCCGTTGCCGACCCAGTTCGAGAAGTTCACCGTCAATCGTAGCCCGCACGTCGATAAGAAATCGCGCGAACAGTTTGAGATCCGCACCCATAAGCGGTTACTCGACATTGTCGATCCGACGCCGCAAACTGTTGACGCGCTGATGAAGCTGGACTTGGCGGCGGGCGTCGATGTTGAGATCAAGCTCTGACGGTTTATTCGGCGGATAAAGGCCAGGGCAAGCCTTGAGGGGTAAGAAGAACATGCGATCCGGTCTGATCGCGCAGAAGGTCGGCATGACCCGCGTCTTTACGGACGAGGGTGAACATGTACCGGTCACTGTGCTGAAAGTCGATAACTGCCAGGTCGTAGCCCTGCGCACCGAAGAGACCGACGGCTACACGGCGGTTCAACTCGGCGTCGGCACGGCCAAGGTCAAGAATGTCACCAAGCCGATGCGTGGTCATTACGCCAAGGCAAAGGTTGAACCGAAGCGCAAGCTGGCCGAGTTCCGGGTGAGTCCGGACGCGGTGCTGGAGGTTGGCTCCGAACTCACGGCGGCTCATTTTGTCGCGGGCCAGTTCGTTGACGTCACCGGCACCAGCATCGGCAAAGGGTTCGCCGGCGGCATGAAACGGTGGAACTTCGGCGGCCTGCGGGCGACTCACGGCGTGTCGGTGTCGCACCGTTCGCTGGGGTCGACCGGTAACCGCCAGGACCCCGGCAAGACCTTCAAGAACAAGAAGATGGCCGGGCACTTGGGGGCCGAGCGGGTAACGACGCTCAACCTGAAAGTGGTCCAGGTCGACAGCGACCAGGGGTTGATCGTGGTCAAGGGTGCTGTACCCGGGGCCGAAGGCGGTTACGTCCTGGTTCGTGATGCGGTCAAGCGTCAACCGCCCGCCGGCCTGCCGTTCCCGGCCGGGCTTCGGGCCGTGGTCGATGCGGCCGCCAGCCAGGAGACTGCGCCATGAAGTTGGCGGTTCGCAATCTGGACAACCAGGAAGTCGGCGAGATCGAACTCGACGACGCCATTTTCGCCTTGCCGCCGCGTCCGGACTTGTTGGCCCGCGCCGTTAACTGGCAGCTCGCCAAGCGGCGGAGTGGTAACCACAAGACCAAGTGCATCGGCGATATCCGGGGTACGACCAAGAAGCCCTATCGTCAGAAGGGAACCGGCCGGGCCCGTCAGGGTTCGTTGCGCTCCCCCCAGTTCCGGGGCGGTGCGGTGATCTTCGGTCCGGTGGTGCGCAGTCACGAGCATGACCTGACCAAGAAGGTTCGTAAGCTGGCGCTGAAGACCGCGTTGGCGTCCAAACAGGCCGAGGGCAAGCTGATCGTGTTGGAGGCCGCGGTGGCGGCAACCCACAAGACCAAGGAACTGGCGGCGCGCCTCAAGGGGTTCGGGTTCAAGTCGGCGCTGATTATCGATGGCGCCAACTTGGATGAGAACTTTGCACGGGCGGCCGGCAATATCCCGCTGGTTGATGTGCTGCCGGAGCAGGGCGCAAACGTCTACGACATCCTGCGCCGCGATACCCTGTTCCTGACGCGCAATGCCGTCGAGCAGTTGGAGGCCCGACTGAAATGAGCAAGCCGAGCAAGGCCGCAGCGCCGTTGCCGCGGGAGCGGATGTACGACGTGATCCTGGCCCCGGTGATTACGGAAAAGGCGACCAACATCACCGAGCATAATCAGGTGACGTTTCGGGTGCCGATGGATGCCACCAAGCCGGAGATCAAAGCGGCGGTGGAGGGGTTGTTCCAGGTCAAGGTGACCGCAGTCAATACGGTGGTGCAGAAGGGCAAGACCAAGCGCTTCCGCGGCATCTTAGGCCGGCGCCCGGACAGCAAGAAAGCCGTGGTGTCCTTGGCAAAAGGCCACCGCATTGACGTAACGACCGGCGTCTGAGGACGGAAGGGCAGAAGGATGGCACTGAAACAGTTCAATCCGGTCACGCCGTCGCTGCGCCAGCTTGTCCAGGTGGACCGCTCGGAGCTGTGGCACGGCAAGCCGCTGAAGGCGTTGACCCAAGGCCTGACGGGCTCGGGCGGCCGGAACAATACTGGGCGGGTGACGGCCCGTCGGATGGGTGGCGGCCACAAGCGGGTGTATCGACTCGTCGATTTCAAGCGACGCAAGTATGATATGCCGGCGGTGATCGAGCGCCTGGAATATGATCCCAATCGGACCGCCTTCATTGCGCTGGTGCGCTATCAGGACGGGACGTTGAGCTACATCCTGGCGCCGCAGCGGCTTAAGGTCGGCGACGCCGTGGTTTCGGGCGAGAAAGTCGACGTGAAGCCCGGCAACGCCATGCCGTTGCGCAGCATTCCGGTCGGCACGATCGTCCACAATGTGGAACTCAAGGCGGGGAAGGGCGGGCAGCTTGCCCGCTCGGCCGGGACCTATGTTCAGCTCGTCGGACGTGACAGCGGCTACGCCCAGCTTAAGCTCAGCTCGGGGGAAGTTCGGATCGTCCGGGGGGAGTGCATGGCCACCATCGGGGCGGTATCCAACCCTGATCAGGCCAACATTAACTTGGGCAAGGCCGGGCGCAATCGCTGGCTGGGACGGAGGCCTTCGGTTCGTGGTGTCGCCATGAACCCGATCGACCATCCTCATGGTGGCGGTGAGGGTCGGACCTCGGGCGGCCGGCATCCGGTGACGCCGTGGGGCAAGCCGACCAAGGGCAAGAAGACGCGGAACAACAAAAAGACGGATCGGCTGATTGTGCGCCGCCGTCAGCAGAAGTAAGGAGTAGGCACCTTGGCCCGTTCAGTTTGGAAGGGACCGTTCGTCGACGGCTATCTGCTGAAGAAGGCGGACAAGGCGCGGGGCAGTGGGCGCAATGAGATCGTCAAGATCTGGTCGCGTCGGTCTACTATCCTGCCCCAGTTCGTCGGCCTGACCTTCGGTGTCTACAACGGCCATAAGTTCCTGCCCGTGCTGGTCACGGAGAACATGATCGGTCACAAGTTCGGCGAATTCTCGCCGACCCGGACCTACTACGGCCACGCGGCCGACAAGAAGGCCAAGAGGAAGTAGCCATGGGCCAGTCCGCCAATTCCCCGCGCGTCGCCGAAAATGAGGCGTGGGCACGCGCCTCGCAAATTCGAAGCAGTGCTCGCAAGCTGAACCTTGTGGCCCAGTTGATCCGCGGCAAGGATGCCAGCCGCGCGCTCGCGGACTTGGCCTTTTCACGTCGGCGCATTGCGCTTGACGTGCGTAAGGTGTTGCAGGCGGCGATTGCCAATGCCGAAAACAACCACCAGCTCGACGTGGATCGGCTGTACGTGGCCGAAGCCACCGTCGGCCGGGCCATGGTGATGAAGCGGTTTCACGCCCGCGCCCGCGGCAGAGGCGCCCGGATCGAGAAGCCGTTCAGCAACCTGACCGTGATCGTGCGCGAACGCCAAGAGCCGGTGGCCGCGGCCTCCGGCGAGGACAAGTAACATGGGTCAAAAAATCAATCCGATCGGGCTGCGCGTCGGCATCAACCGGACCTGGGACAGCCGTTGGTTTGCAGGTCGCGATTACGCCAAGTTGTTGCATCAGGATCTGAAGCTGCGCAACCATCTGTTGGGGACGTTGCAGCAGGCCGGTTGCGCCAAGGTCATTATCGAGCGGCCGGCCAAGCGGGCCCGGATTACCATCCATGCGGCGCGGCCGGGGGTGGTGATCGGCAAGAAGGGCGCCGACATCGAGAAGTTGCGCGGCGAACTGGGCAAAATGACCGGAAGTGAAGTCAGCCTCAACATCGTCGAGATTCGCAAACCGGAAATCGATGCGCGGTTGATCGCCGAAAACATTTCCAGTCAGTTGGAACGTCGGGTCGCCTTTCGTCGGGCGATGAAGCGGGCGGTGCAGTCGGCGATGCGGCTGGGGGCGCAAGGCATCCGGATCAACTGCTCTGGTCGCCTTGGCGGCGCCGAAATCGCGCGGATGGAATGGTACCGGGAGGGTCGGGTGCCGTTGCACACGTTGCGCGCCGACATTGACTATGGTGTGGCGACTGCCAAGACCACCTATGGCACCTGCGGTGTCAAGGTTTGGGTGTTCAAGGGCGAAATTCTGGCACACGATCCGATGGCCCAGGATAAGCGGGCCGGCGAAGCGCAGGCCGGCGCCGCGCGGCCCGAAGGCCGCGAGCGGGATCGGGACCGCGGTCATGACCGTGAGCGCGGCCACGACCGCGAGCGCGGTCACGATCGTGACCGTTAAGGGAGGGCGGGGAACATGCTGAGTCCCAAGCGAACGAAATTTCGCAAAGCGCACAAGGGGCGCATCCATGGCGCCGCCAAGGGGGGCACCCAGCTCAACTTCGGCTCTTTCGGGTTGAAGGCGCTGGAGCCGGCGCGGATCACCTCGCGGCAGATCGAGGCGGCACGGCGGGCGCTGACGCGGCACATCAAGCGGCAGGGCCGGGTGTGGATTCGCATCTTCCCCGACGTGCCGGTGTCGAGCAAGCCCGCCGAAGTCCGCATGGGTTCGGGCAAGGGCACACCGGAATTCTGGGCGGCCCGTGTTCATCCCGGGCGCATTATGTTCGAATTGGACGGTGTGCCGGGCGACATCGCGACACGGGCGTTCGAGTTGGCGGCGGCCAAGCTGCCGATCAAAACCAAGATCGTGACCCGGTTGGGTGAGGAGCCGAGCGCATGAAGGCAGAAGACTTGCGGGGCCGCACGGAAGACGAGCTGAAGGATCAGCTCCTGGCCCTTAAGAAGGAACAGTTTAACCTGCGCTTCCAAAGGGCGTCCGGACAACTGGAAAACACCGCTCGCGTGGGAACAGTTCGGCGCGACATCGCGCGCATCAAGACCATTCTGGGCCAGCGGCAGGCCGCCGCCGGCGCGCAGAGCTAGGAAAAGCAGGAGAAACGGTATGCCCCGGCGCGTATTGCAGGGCACGGTGGTCAGCGACAAAGGCGACAAGACGATAATCGTTTTGGTCGAGCGCCGCGTCATGCACCCCGTCTATAAAAAGTTCATTCGGCAGTCGAAGCGCTATGCCGCCCATGATGAGGCAAACCGGTTCAAGACCGGCGACGCTGTCACCATCGAGGAAAGCCGGCCGATTTCCAAACGGAAGCGGTGGGTGGTGGTCGTCGATGGAACGGTCGGCCAGGGGCCTGAAGCGAGCAACGACGCAGCGGCGGCGTGAAAGGGTAGATACTCATGATACAGATGCAAACCAACCTGGAGGTTGCCGACAATAGCGGCGCGCGCCGGGTGCAGTGCATCAAGGTCATCGGCGGATCGAAGCGCAAAGTCGCGTCGATCGGCGATGTCATTGTGGTCTCGGTCAAGGAAGCCATTCCGCGGGGACGGGTCAAGAAGGGCGACGTCCATCGGGCGGTGATCGTGCGCACCGCCATGGCGATCCGGCGTGCGGATGGCAGCGCGATCCGCTTCGACCGCAACGCGGCCGTGCTGATCAACAAGCAGGGCGAACCGATCGGCACCCGCATCTTCGGGCCGGTCACCCGCGAGCTGCGCGGTAAGAAGTTTATGAAGATCATTTCTTTGGCGCCGGAGGTGCTGTGATGGCCGGCAAGCTCAGGATCAAGACCAAGGACAAGGTGGTGGTGATCACCGGCCGGGATAAGGGTAAGACCGGCGAGGTGCTCAAGGTTCTGGTCAAAGAGAACCGGGTCGTGGTGCGCGGCGTGAATCTCGTGACCAAACACGAGCGGCAAAGCACGCGGTCCCAGGGCGGCATTAAGGAGATCGAGGCGCCGATCGCGGTCTCCAATGTGGCTCATGTGGATCCGCGCTCCGGCAAGCCGACGCGGGTCGGGTATAAGTTTCTTGACGACGGACGCAAGGTGCGATTTGCCAAGCGGTCCGGCGAAGTCATCGACCTTTAGGAAGGGCCGTAGCCATGACGAGATTGAAACAACGCTACGAAAGCGTGATCCGGCCGGCCCTCAAGGAAGAGTTCGCCTACCAGAACGATATGCAGGTGCCGCGGATCGAAAAGATCGTGATCAACATGGGCGTCGGCGAGGCGACCGGGGACAGCAAGCGGATCACCCAGGCGGTGAACGAGCTGACCGCGATTGCCGGCCAAAAGCCGGTGGTGACCAAGTCCAAGAAGTCGATTGCCCAGTTCAAGCTCCGCGAGGGCATGGCCATCGGCTGCAAGGTGACCTTGCGCCGCGAGCGGATGTACGAATTTCTGGACCGGCTTGTGACCATTGCGTTGCCGCGCGTCCGTGACTTCCGCGGTGTGCCGGGGAACAGTTTCGACGGGCGGGGCAATTATGCCCTGGGCGTCAAGGAACAGATCATCTTCCCGGAAATCGATTACGATAAGATCGAGCACATCCGCGGCATGGACATTATTATCGTCACCACGGCGAAGACCGACAAGGAAGCCAAGGCGCTTCTGCGCGGTTTCGACATGCCGTTCATCAATTGAGCAGCGACGGAGATCGGAAATCATGGCCAAAGTCAGTGCCATCCAGAAGAACAAGCGTCGCGAGCGGCTGGTGAAGCAGTATGCCGAAAAGCGCGCCCGGCTCAAGGCGAAGGCCAAGGACCCGTCGGTGCCGCCAGAGGAACAGTTCGCAGCCCGGCTCAAGCTGGCCGAGATGCCGCGCAACTCCAGTCGGACCCGCGTCCGCAATCGGTGCGAGATCACCGGCCGGCCGCGTGCGTTCTATCGCAAGTTCAAGCTGTCGCGCATCGCGCTTCGGGATATGGCCTCAACCGGCCAGATTCCGGGCATGGTCAAGTCGAGCTGGTAAGAGGGGACAAAGAAGATGGCGTTGAGCGATCCCCTGGGCGATATGCTGACCCGCATCCGCAATGGGCAACGTGCGCGCATGGCTGCGGTGGACAGTCCGGCCTCGAAGCTGCGGGCGAATGTGCTGGAAGTGCTGAAGCGCGAAGGCTACATCCGCGGCTATAGCCGTCGCGAGGTCAAGCCGGGCGTGGCGGCCTTGCGCATCGAGCTGAAATATCACGAAGGCGAACCGGTGATTAAACACGTTTCTCGGGTTTCGAAGCCGGGACGGCGCGTGTATTCCAAGATCGCCGATCTCCAGCGAGTGTTTAACGGGTTGGGTATTTCCATCCTGTCGACGCCGCGGGGAGTCATGTCGGACAACGAAGCCCGCGCCGCCAATGTTGGTGGCGAGGTGCTGTGCCGCCTGTTCTAAAGGAGCCGGTTCCATGTCGCGCATTGGCAAGCATCCCGTGCCGATTCCGGCGGGCGTTGACGTGACGGTCAACGGTCAGCAGGTTTCGGCCAAGGGCAAACTCGGCGAGCTGAGTGTCGTTTTGATTGACGATATTCTGGCGAAGCTGGAAGGTGGGAAGGTGGTGGTGTCCCCACGGTCGGACACGCGCCGGGCCCGGATCATGTGGGGAACCTCGCGCACCCTGGTCAACAATCTGGTGGTTGGGGTCAGTAAGGGCTATACGGTCAATCTGGAGATCAACGGCGTCGGCTACCGGGCCGCGATTCAGGGCTCTGAGCTGGTGCTACAGCTCGGGTATAGCCACGATGTCCGGTACCCGATTCCCGACGGCATCACCATCAAGACCGAGAAGCCGACCTTGGTCTCAATCTCCGGCCGGGATCGCCGTCAGGTTGGACAGGTGGCGGCCGAGATTCGCAGCTTCCGCAAGCCCGAGCCCTACAAGGGCAAGGGTATCAAGTACGATACGGAAGTGCTGCTGCGTAAGGAAGGCAAGAAGAAGTAAGCGGGGCGCAGGTCATGGATAAAGCCAAAAAGTTGAACTTGCGCCGCAAGCTCCGGGTGCGGACCCGGATCGCTCGAGTATCGGGCGGCCGTCTGCGGCTGTCGGTGCATCGGTCGAGCAAGCATATTTACGCCCAGGTCATCGACGACGTCGCCGGGCGTACGCTCGCGGCGGCGTCGTCCCTGGACAAGGGGCTGCGGGTCGAGCTGAAGACCGGGGCCGACATTGAAGCCGCCAAGCGGGTCGGCACGTTGATCGCCGAGCGGGCGGTTGCCGCCGGCGTGACCGAGGTCGTGTTCGACCGGGGCGGCTATTTGTTCCACGGCCGGGTCAAGGCGCTGGCCGACGCCGCGCGTGAAGCCGGCCTGGTGTTCTAAGATGACGGCGTCGCAAGGGGAGCCTGATTATGGCGCGTGAAAAGGGCGAACGGGGCGACCGGGATCGGCAGCCGCGGGAGCGGGATCGTGAAGAGAGCGAGCTGATCGAAAAGCTGGTCAGCATCAACCGGGTGGCCAAGGTGGTCAAGGGCGGCCGGCGGTTCGGCTTTGCCGCCCTGGTGGTGGTGGGGGACGGTAAGGGTCGGGTCGGTGTCGGTTCGGGCAAAGCCCGCGAGGTGCCGGAAGCGATTCGGAAAGCCACCGATCAGGCCAAACGGACCATGATCCGCGTCCCGCTACGGGAGGCGCGGACGCTCCATCATGATGTTCAGGGTCATTACGGTGCCGGGCGGGTCGTGTTGCGGGCCGCTCCCGGCGGTACCGGCATCATCGCCGGTGGTCCCATGCGCGCGATCTTTGAGGCGTTGGGGGTGCAGGATGTGGTGACCAAGTCGATTGGCACCTCCAATCCGCACAACATGATCAAGGCGACGTTTGACGCCCTGGTCCAGGTGGTCAGCCCACGGGTCGTGGCTGCGCGCCGTGGCCGTCGTGTTTCCGACATCCTGGGTCGCCGGGAGACCAACACCGAACCGAAGGAGGCGGCAGCCAATGCTTGAGGGTAACGACAAGCCGGGGCCGACGCTCATCGTCACCCAGGTCGGCAGTCCGATTGGTCGCAGGCACGATCAGCGGGAGACGCTGGTTGGGCTCGGCCTGAACAAAATGCACCGGACTCGCGAATTACCGGATACGCCGGCGGTACGTGGTATGGTAGCAAAGGTCCGGCATTTGGTCCGGGTCGAACAGACCGATTAGGCGCCGGCGGGGGCTCTGCACGATGAAACTGAATCAAATTCGCGACAATGACGGCGCTCGCCAGGCACGGACCCGAGTGGGCCGCGGCATTGGCTGCACCAAGGGCAAGACGTGCGGTCGGGGTGTTAAGGGTCAAACCTCCCGAACCGGCGTTGCGATCAAGGGCTTCGAAGGCGGTCAGATGCCGTTGCATCGACGTTTGCCCAAGCGGGGGTTTACCTCGTTGGCTGATCGGGACTTCGCGGAGATCAACACCGGGCGGCTGCAACAAGCGGTGGACGCGGGCCGGATCGATGCCGGTCAGCCCGTCACCATCCAAGTGCTTCAGGCCGCCGGCCTGATACGCGCGGATCAGGTGACGGTGCGGTTGCTCGGCAAGGGGACGCTGAGTGCCCGGTTGTCGATCACGGTCTCCGGTGCGTCGAAGGGGGCAATCGCCCAGGTCGAACAAGCCGGCGGCAGCGTCACGGTTTCCTAACCGCGCCTGGGGGCACCGGCTTCTGCACCTGTGCAGTGAGGCGGCGCATTCCCGTCGTGAAACGCACTGTCGAAGACGAGGGACTGGGACATGGCATCCGCCGCGGAACAGCTAGCCGCCAACATCAATTTTGGTGCCCTGGCCAAGGCCACTGAGCTGAAGAAACGGCTGTGGTTCACTCTGGGTGCGCTGGTGGTTTACCGGCTGGGAACCTATATCCCACTGCCCGGAATCGATCCCCAAATCTTTCATGATGTTTTCAGCCGGCAGGGCGGCGGTATTCTGGGCATGTTTGACATGTTCTCGGGCGGTGCGCTCGGGCGTATGACCATCTTTGCCCTCAATATTATGCCCTACATTTCGGCGTCGATCATCATCCAGCTCCTGACCGCGACCTCGCCGACCCTGGAAGCCCTGAAAAAGGAAGGCGAAAGCGGGCGCAAGAAACTCAATCAGTATACCCGTTACCTGACGGTCTTGCTGGCGGCGGTTCAGGCCTATGGCCTGTCGATCGGCCTGGAAGGCATGAATAGTCAGGGCGCGGCGGCGGTAATCGATCCGGGGTATTTTTTCCGACTCAGCACGGTGATCTCGCTGGTCGGTGGCACCATGTTTTTGATGTGGTTGGGGGAGCAGATCACCGCGCGCGGCGTCGGCAACGGCATTTCGCTGATCATTTTTGCCGGCATCGTGGCGAATTTGCCTCATGCCTTGGCGGGAACCCTGGAAATGGGGCGGACCGGCGCGCTATCGACGTTGTTCATCATCTTCCTGATGATCATGTCGGTGGGTGTTGTTACCTTCATCGTGTTCTTCGAGCGGGCCCAGCGTCGGCTGATCGTTCAGTACCCCAAGCGGCAGATGGGGAATCGGATGATGGGCGGCGAGTCATCGCATCTACCCCTGAAGCTCAACACGTCGGGCGTCATTCCTCCGATTTTCGCCAGTTCGCTGCTGCTGTTACCGTTGACCGCAGTTGGCTTTGCCGGTGGGCAGGGACCGGAGTGGTTGCAGATACTGTCGGGCTTCGTCAGCCATGGCTCGATTTTATATATGGTTTGTTATGCCGGTCTGATCGTCTTCTTTGCGTTCTTTTATACGGCGATTGTCTTCAATCCGGTTGAAACTGCGGATAACCTGAAGAAGTATGGCGGGTTTATTCCTGGAATCCGCCCGGGTAAGAATACCGCCGATTACCTTGATTTTGTGCTGACCCGCCTGACGGTGGTTGGGGCGGGATATTTAGCCGCGGTGTGCTTGCTCCCCGAGTTCCTGATTTCTCGGCA
Organism: uncultured Rhodospirillales bacterium; assembly: GCA_903927615.1. Lineage (GTDB taxonomy): Bacteria > Pseudomonadota > Alphaproteobacteria > Azospirillales > Azospirillaceae > BOG-933. The sequence continues at coordinate 11,007 of CAIYNU010000004.1, forward strand.
GTCTTTGCCGTTCTACTTTGGTGGCACCAGTCTTCTGATCGTGGTCAGCGTGACGATGGATACTGTGGCGCAGATTCATTCTCATCTGTTGGCGCACCAGTATGAAGGCCTGATCAAGAAGTCCAAGCTCAGGGGGAGAAGAGGATGAATATAATCTTACTCGGCCCACCCGGCGCAGGGAAGGGGACCCAGGCCAAATTCCTTGAGGATAGATTCCGCATAATACAGTTGTCTACCGGCGATATGTTGCGCGCCGCGGTGGCGTCGGGCTCTGCGCTGGGCCAGCAGGCCAAGGCAATCATGAATGCGGGCAAACTGGTTTCGGATTCCCTGGTGATCCAGATGATCTCGGAGCGAATCGATCAACCGGATTGCCAAAACGGGTTCATCCTTGACGGTTTTCCGCGCACGGTTCCTCAGGCGGAGGCCTTGGACCGGATGCTGGCCGACAAGGGCCTGAGGCTCGATCATGTGATTGAAATGAAGGTGGATGACGAGGCCTTGGTGGATCGCATCACCGGGCGCTATTCGTGCGCCAAGTGCGGTGCCGGCTACCACGATCTGTTTCAAATCCCGAAGGTCGCCGGATGTTGCGATAGTTGTGGCGGGACGGCGTTCAAACGGCGTGCGGACGACAATGCCGAGACCGTTAAAACCAGGTTGGCGCAGTATCATGCCCAGACGGCGCCGATCCTGCCCTATTATCAGGACCGTGGAATCCTCAAGGCGGTTGATGGGATGGCTGCGATTGACGACGTGACACGTCAGCTCGAGGCACTTCTCGCCGCCTGACGCATTGGAGTACGAAAAAGGGTTGACAGGCGCGAGATTCCGACTACCATCCGCCGTCCTTGGTTCTCTTTGAGCCGGGAGGGGCGTGGTGTGTTGGGCAGGTCGCGCAGGGAGGCGCTGATCCATGTCGTTCGATTGGGACGACGTGGATGTTATCCTATCTTGCAGGTAGGAAGTCAGGGTGCGACGGGGTCCGGCCCGGGTCGGGAAGAGAATCAGGGCTGTCACCGGATTGGCGACAGCGCAATGAAGCGAGGAGGCGAGGCGTGGCGCGTATTGCTGGCGTCAATATTCCCGCACAGAAACGTGTGGAAATTGGGTTGACCTATATTCATGGCATCGGACCGGCCAAGGCTAAGGTGATTTGCACCAAGGTTGGGGTGGCTCCGGAGCGCCGTGTCAATCAGCTAACCGACGACGAGGTGCTGCGTATCCGCGAGGTGATCGACAGCGATTTCCGCGTGGAAGGCGATCTGCGACGCGAGGTGGCGATGAACATCAAGCGATTGATGGATCTGGGCTGCTATCGTGGTCTGCGCCACCGCAAGGGATTGCCGGTGCATGGCCAGCGGACGCATACCAACGCACGGACCCGCAAAGGTCCGGCCAAGCCGATCGCCGGCAAGAAGAAATAACCGAACGAGTTCGAGCCCATGGCCAAACCGAATGCAGCAGCGCAGCGCTTGCGTCGTCGCGAGCGCAAGAATATCTCCGCTGGCGTCGCGCACGTGAACGCGTCTTTCAACAACACCATGATTACCATTACGGATGCCCAAGGCAATACCATTGCCTGGTCTTCGTCCGGAAGTCAGGGGTTCAAGGGATCGCGTAAATCGACGCCCTACGCCGCACAGATCGCCGCCGAGGATGCCGGGCGGAAGGCGATGGAACACGGCATGAAGACCCTAGAGGTCGAGGTGAAGGGGCCGGGGTCAGGGCGCGAGTCGGCGTTGCGGGCGCTTCAGGCGGTTGGTTTTTCGATCACGTCCATCCGTGACGTGACGCCGATTCCGCATAATGGTGTTCGGCCGCCGAAGAAGCGCAGGGTCTGATCACTTCTGGACACGCCGGTTTCGGGGTTGGCGGTCGCCGCAAGCGGCCGTTCATGCGTCGAAACGGTTGGCCATTGACGGGTTGGCCTGATGAGATGGGGTGGCGGTCCGGTCACGCCGTGCTCCCGGAAAAAGGCAAGAGGACGCTCCCGTGATGCAGAAAAATTGGCAGGAACTGATCAAACCAAAGAAGCTGGACATTCATCCGGGCGATGATCCGGACCGGGTGGCGACTGTGGTGGCGGAGCCGCTGGAGCGTGGCTTCGGCTTGACGTTGGGAAATGCTCTGCGCCGGGTCTTGTTGTCCTCTCTCCAGGGGGCGGCGGTCACATCGATCCAGATCGAAGGCGTCCTTCACGAATTCTCGTCGATTCCCGGCGTGCGGGAGGACGTGACCGACGTCGTCCTCAACATTAAGTCAATGGGGCTGCGGTTGCATGGCGATGGCCCCAAGCGCATGCGCCTGCGGGCCGAAGGCCCTGGGGAAGTGACTGCGGGCCTGATTGAAACCGGGCCCGATATCGTGGTTATGGACCCCGAACAGGTGATTTGCACCTTGGATAACGGTGCGAAGCTGATCATGGAAATGACGGTCGAGGCGGGTAAGGGCTATGTTCCGGCCAGCCAGAACCGGCCGGAAGATGCTCCCATTGGCCTGATCCCGGTTGACGCCCTGTTCAGTCCGGTGCGTAAGGTTTCCTACAAGGTGGAGAACAGCCGGGTCGGGCAGGTGACCGACTACGACAAGCTGTCCATGCTGGTGGAAACCAACGGAGCCGTGACGCCGGACGATGCGGTGGCACTGGCTGCTCGTATTCTACAGGACCAGCTTCAACTCTTCATCAATTTTGAAGAGCCGAGTCATGCGGTGCGCGAGGAGCGGGGCGAAGAACCGCCATTCAACAAGAATCTGTTGCGCAAAGTCGACGAGCTGGAGCTGTCGGTGCGCTCGGCCAACTGCCTCAAGAATGATAACATCGTCTACATTGGGGATTTGGTTCAGAAGACCGAGGCCGAGATGTTGCGTACCCCGAATTTTGGGCGCAAGTCACTGAATGAGATTAAAGAAGTGTTGGCTCAGATGGGCCTGCATCTGGGGATGGAAATTCCCAATTGGCCGCCGGAGAATATTGAAGAACTGGCCAAGCGGCTGGAAGAGCCTTACTGAACGGCGACTTTGGGGCGAACCCATGGCTGACCGACACCGGGCGTCGGCGGTCTGGGGGAACAACGGAAGAATGGAAGACCGGATGGTCGTTGGGCCGAAGCGGCCCACCCCGTTATGCCGGGTTGACCGGGTGACGGGAAGTGTCATCGATTTCGCGCGACGAAATCAAGCCATGTTGAGGAGGACGAACACGCCATGCGTCACGGGGTTAGCGGACGGAAGCTGAACAAGACGACGAGCCATCGTAAGGCGATGTTCGCCAACATGGCCGCCGCGCTGATCAAGCATGAGCAGATCACCACCACCCTGCCCAAGGCCAAAGAGTTGCGTCCCTATGTCGAGAAGCTGGTGACGTTGGGGAAGAAGGGCGGGTTGCATAATCGCCGTCAAGCCTACGCCGTTTTGCGTGACGACGTGATGGTCAGCAAGCTGTTTACGGCGTTGGCGCAGCGGTATGCCGCGCGTCCGGGCGGATACACCCGGGTGTTGCGGGCGGGCTTCCGGTATGGCGATGCGGCGCCGATGGCGGTGATCGAGTTTGTGGACCGGGATCCCGAAGCCAAAGGCCAGGATAGCGGGCCGCCTCAGCTCAGCGACGACCAGGGGTGATGAGGTTTGGTTCGTGGCCGGGACGGCTGACGCTGTCCCGGTTGCGGTTCGGCCGGTTGCGGTTCGGCCCGGTCAACAAAGGGAATTGTGTGGTTGCGGGACATGGCCGGAATCGTGCCGGCTGGGGTTGGTGCGCGTGCTGAGACCAGTTTATGACTGGCTGGTGGCGCGGGCCAGAAGCCCAAGAGCGGTTTGGTGGCTGTGCCTGGTGTCGTTTGCGGAGAGTTCTTTCTTTCCCTTGCCGCCCGACATCTTGCTGGTGCCGATGGCGCTCAAGACGCCGTCCCGGATGTGGTGGTACTCGACTCTGTGCTCGATCGCCTCCCTGTGCGGCGGGTTGTTGGGTTACGCGATTGGTTACTACCTGTTCCAGTCGATCGGGCAGTCGGTCATTGAACTTTATCAGGCCCAGGACGCTTTCGGCCGGTTTCAGGAGGCGTTTCGAATTTATGGCCCCTGGTTCCTGATTTTGAAGGGCGTCACACCGGTGCCCTATAAATTGTTGGCCATTGCCGCCGGTTTTGCGAAGCTTGACCTCACGGTCTTCGTGTTGTGCTCCCTGGTGGCGCGTTTTTCCCGATACTACATGGTAACGGCGTTGCTTTGGCGCTACGGTCCCCAGATCGAAGCCTTGATCGAAAAGCGGATGATGATGGCCACCGGATTGGTGCTGGGGGTGGCTCTTCTGGGGATCATCAGCTTGAGGTTATTCTAACTCCCGATCAGTCCAGCGTCAGCCGGTAACGATTGAGCGCAATGATGGTGATCACCACCAGAAACAGCGCGATCGGCCATAGGTCCGGCGCGACTTCGGCAACACCGTTGCCTTTGAGCAAGATGCCCCGGACGATGCGGAGAAAGTGCGTGAGCGGCAGGGCTTCGCCAATGGCCTGGGCCCAGTCGGGCATGCCCCGGAACGGGAACATGAAACCCGAGAGCAGCAGGGACGGCAGGAAAAAGAAGAACGACATCTGCATGGCCTGAAGCTGGTTGCCCGCCACCGTCGAAAAGGTAAAGCCAACCGCCAGATTGGCGGCGATGAAGATCAGGACGCCCACCGACAAGAGCGCCAGACTGCCGATCATCGGCACCTGAAACAGGAAATGAGCGGCCAGCAGGACCAGAATAACCTGGACATAGCCGACGGCGATATAGGGTAGGATTTTGCCGATCATCACTTCGACCGGGCGCACCGGCATGGCCAGCAGGTTTTCCATGGTGCCGCGTTCGCGTTCGCGGGTGACCGCCAGTGCCGTCAGCATCACTCCGGTCATGGTCAGGATCACCCCCATCAGTCCGGGAACGATATTGTATTGGGTGATGCCGTCGGGATTGTAGCGGCGATGGACCCGGACTTCGAAGGCCGGCGGCGGTTGTCGGAGGGAACGCAACGGGCCGCTCAGGTCGCGGTCCAGGGCGGTGTGGGCGATTTGATCCAGGGCGGCCAGGGCGTTGCCGGTGGCGGCGGGGTCGGTGGCGTCGGCTTCGATCAGCAACACCGGGTGTTCGCCGCGCTGTACCGCCCGGGCGAAGCCGACCGGGATGGTGACGGCGAACTGGACTTGATTCGAAGCCAGCAGCCACGGGATACGGGCTGGGTCGTCCACGTGCCGCGTGACTTGGAAATAGCCGGTATTCTCCAGGGCCGTAACCAAATCCCGGGCAAACACGCTGGGTTCGGCGACATGCAGGGCGGTGGGCAGGTGCTTGGGGTCGGTATTGATGGCGAAGCCGAACAGCAACACCTGCATCACCGGGATGCCGATCATCATGGCGAAGGTCATCCGGTCGCGCCGCATCTGGATGAATTCCTTGATGATCATCGCCAGGCAGCGCGCCCGGGACAGGCCGTCACGAGGTCCGGTCATGAAAAATTATCCCTTGCCTCGCCCATCAGGTGAATAAAGACGTCTTCCAGGGTCGGGGGGGCCGGTTGGAAGTGCAAACCGTCACTTGCCCGGTGGTCGGCCAAGGCCGCGGCCAGCAAGTCGGGGTCCTGGCCGCTGACGTGCAGGGTTTGCCCGAACAGCGCCACCCTGTCGACACCCGGCCTGCTGTGAAGCGTGCGGGCCAGGGCCGCGACTCCGGGGCCGGTGATGCGCCAGGTGGCCAGACCGGAACCCGCGATGACATCTGCAACCGTGCCGCGCGCCAGTAGCTTTCCATAAGCGAGATAGGCGATTTCGTGGCAGCGTTCGGCTTCGTCCATGTAATGGGTGCTGACCAACACGGTGATGCCGTCCTCGGCCAGACGATGAATTTGGTCCCAAAAGTCCCGGCGCGCCACCGGATCCACGCCGGCGGTGGGTTCGTCGAGCAGCAGCAGCTTTGGCTCGTGAAGGGTGCAGGCGGCCAGCGCCAGCCGTTGCTTCCAGCCTCCGGACAGGGCGCCGGCCAATTGCCGGCTGCGCCGGGTCAGACCCAACCGGTCAAGCGCCTGGGCCACCTGTTGCCGGCGCCGGGGCAGGCCGTAGACCCGGGCGACGAAGTCCAGGTTTTCGGCGATGCTCAGGTCCTCGTAAAAGCTGAAACGCTGAGTCATGTAGCCGACTTGACGCTTGATCGCCGCGCCCTCGCGCAGAATGTCCAGGCCAAGACAGGTGCCGCCGCCGCTGTCGGGGGTGAGCAGGCCGCACAGCATGCGGATGGTGGTGGTCTTGCCGCTGCCGTTGGGCCCCAGAAAACCGCAGATGCGGCCGCGCCCGACCTGTATGGCGAAATCCTCGACCACCCGCCGGCCGTCGAAGCTCTTGTTGAGGCTGTGAACGTCGATGACGGGCGCCCCGGTCATGGCCGCGGGCCTGCCGGGCCGAGCGACACGTCCACCGGCTGGCCGGGATGCAGGCGCTCCGGGTCGCCGTCCGGGCGGGCTTCGACCAGAAACACCAGTTTTTCACGATTCCCGAGGCTATAGATCACCGGTGGCGTGTATTCCGGTTGGTTGGCGATGAAGGACAGATGGCCGGTGAGGCCCGGGGGGCAGCCGTCGCAGGCCAGTCCGACCGGTTGACCGGTTTTGAGTTGGCCCACCAGGGGTTCGGGAACATAGAAACGAACCTTGATGGCGCCGGGCGGCAACAGCGACACCACCGGCGAGTCGGCGGTCGCCTGCTCGCCCGGCCAGTGCAGGACATCGTCGACCACCGCCGCCGCCGGTGCGGTCACGCGACGCTGGGCCAGCCGCCAGGACGCCTGGTCGACGGCGGCCTGGCTGGCCTCGACCTGGGCCTCGGCGGCCTTGACCTCGTCGGGTCGGGCCGGCAACCGCGCCACCTCGATCTGGGCGGACAGCGAGCCGACTCGGGCTTGGGCCGCCTCCAGATCCGCTCGGGCGATGTCCACGTCCTGGATCGATGCCACCTTGGTGGCGGCGAGCTGGGAGCGCCGTTCCATCTGGCGCTGGGCCAGCCGCGCCTGGGCTTCGGCCTCATGGAGTTGGGCCACCACCACGTCGACCTCGGCCGGCCGCCGGCCGGTTAGCAGGTTGGCCAGTTGGGCGCGGGCGGTTGCGGCTTGCGCCTCGGCCTGGGTCAAGGCGGCGCGTTCGGCGGTGGCGTCCTGCTCGAACAACAGGTCGCCGGCCGCGACACGGCTGCCCCGCACCACCGACACGGCCACGAGTCGCCCCGGCAATTCGGGCGCCACCCGGACATAATCGGCGTCGGCATAACCGGGCAGCACCGGTGGCCCCGGCGGCGTCGGCGCGAACAGGCTTCCCAGCCCGGCCACCGCCGCAGCAAGCCCGGTTGTCAGCGGATCCAGCAGGGCCATGGTCGGGGACCTCGGGTGAGCAGGGGAAGCGATGCCGGGTGTCGCCGTTATCGGCAGGTGTGCCCCCCGGGGTCAAGTGTTCCGGGGAGCGGCGCCGGCTGTGTTCAATTGACTCGCGGTCACTGTGGACCGATGATTGCTTCCGAACAAGGCCGGGGCTTGGCTCCTGGACCCCACGGGGGCAGCGGCGGTCCCAGGCCCCATTTTGGGAGTTATGATCGCGGTGGGCAAGTGGACGCGCGCCATCAGCGCCTTGGCCATCCTGGCACTGGCCGGCTGTGCCGGTTCGGGTGGCGGGTCGCCGGCGGCAAACCGACAGGCCGCCTGCGAAGGGATGTGCAATCACAACTATGATTCGTGCTCGGACAGTCTGGGCGCGCGGTCGGGCGGCGGCGCGTTCGGCGTCGGCATCGGGGCCGCCTGTGAACGGGAGAACCGGTCTTGTCTTGAACAGTGCCGGATGATCGCCGCCGAGCCTGACCCGGTTACCGGTGACACCAGCACGAGCGGGGAGCGGAAGGCACCATGAAACGAGTCCGGACACGTGCGCTGGGTCGATCCGCGGCCTTGCTGGCGGCCCTGTTGGTGGTTTTGGCGGTTTTGGTGGTTCCGGCGGTCGCAGACACCGTGGCGCCCGAAGGCGTACCCGCGGGCCGGGAGCAAATCACCCTGTCGTTCGCGCCGGTGGTCAAGCGGACCGCGCCGGCGGTGGTCAATATTTTCACCAAGACCGTGGTGCAGGAACGGGCGATGTCGCCGTTCTTCGATGATCCGGTGTTTCGGCGCTTTTTCGGCGACGGCCAGCCGTTCGGGATGCCGAGGGAACGGGTCCAGAATTCCCTGGGCTCGGGGGTGATCGTGAGCGCCGACGGCCTGATCGTCACCAATCACCATGTGATCAAAGGGGCTGATCAGATTACGGTGGTCTTGAGCGACCGCCGGGAGTTCGAGGCCAAGGTGGTGACGGACGATCCGCGGGTCGATTTGGCGGTGTTGCGCATCGCGGTGGGGGCGGAGCGGCTGCCGTTCCTTCAACTGCGCGATAGCGACGACGTGGAAGTGGGCGATCTGGTGCTGGCCATCGGCAATCCCTTCGGCGTCGGCCAGACCGTGACCAGCGGCATCGTCTCGGCGGTGGCCCGGACGGCGGTGGGGGTTTCGGACTACAGCTTCTTCATCCAGACCGACGCCGCCATCAATCCCGGCAATTCCGGCGGCCCGCTGGTGACGCTGGATGGCCGGGTCGCCGGGATCAACGCGGCCATCTATTCCCAAAGCGGCGGGTCGATCGGCATCGGCTTTGCCATTCCCGCCAATATGGTGCGGGCGGTGCTGGCGGCGGTGACCAGCGGCGGCAAGCCGATCCGGCCCTGGCTGGGCCTGACCGGTCAGGCGGTGACGGCGGAGCTTGCGGCGTCACTGGGGCTGCCCCGCCCGGCCGGCGTGCTGATCAGAAGCGTCGATGCGCGGAGCCCGGCGGCCCAAAGCGGCATCAAGGTCGGCGATGTGGTGACGACAGTGAATGGGCGTGCGGTGAACGACCCGGAGGCGCTGCTGTTCCGGACCGCCACCGAGCCGGTGGGGGCTCATGTAACCTTAGGAGTGACGCGGCGAGGGGCCGAGCGAACCGTCGAGTTTACGCTGATCGCGCCGCCCGAGGACCCGCCCCGTCAGGTCACGACGCTGTCCGGCCGCAGCCCGCTGGCGGGCGCCACCGTCGCCAACCTGTCGCCGGCCTACGCCGAGGAGATCGAGTTTGCCGGTTTGCCCCAGGGGGTGGTGATTTCCGGGGTCGCACGCGGCAGTCCGGCGGCCCAGGTGGGATTCCAGCCGGGCGATGTGCTGTTGCGGGTGGACGACCGCGACATTGCCGAGGTGCGTGACCTCAAGGCCGCCTTGAGCGTCGGGGGCGACCAGTGGCGGATTCGCCTCAAGCGCGATGATCAGGTCATCGATACCACGCTTCGTTGGTGATGTATTTCCTGAGACGCTGTGATTGGGGCGGTTGATGACGCTGTTCGAGTCCCAGGCGCCGCGTCCCCTGGCCAACCGCCTGCGGCCGCAAACGCTCGCGGACGTGGTCGGGCAGGACCATCTGTTGGCGCCTGAGGCGCCCTTGGGGCGGATGGTGGCGGCGGGGCGGTTGGCCTCGATGGTGCTGTGGGGGCCGCCCGGTTGCGGCAAGACCACCATCGCCCGGTTGCTGGCCGAGCGCGTCGATCTGGACTTCGCGCCCCTGTCGGCGGTGTTTTCGGGCGTGGCGGACCTGCGCAAGGTGTTCGACGCGGCCCGCCAGCGTCGGGCCGGCGGACGCGGCACCCTGCTGTTCATCGACGAGATTCATCGCTTCAACCGCAGCCAGCAGGACGGCTTCCTGCCCTATGTCGAAGACGGGACCGTCACGCTGGTCGGGGCGACCACCGAGAATCCATCGTTCGAACTGAATGCGGCGCTGTTGTCCCGGGCCCAGGTGTTCGTGTTGAACCGCCTGGACGAGTCGGCGCTGGAGCGGCTGCTGGTTCGGGCCGAAACCGCCACCGCCCGGCCGTTGCCGCTGAACAGCGACGCCCGCCAGGCCCTGAAGGCCATGGCCGACGGTGACGGCCGGTTTTTACTCAATCTGGCCGAGGATCTGCTGGCGTTGCCGGAAGGGCCGGTGCTCGACACCAACCGGCTGGCGGCCACGGTTCAACGCCGGGCACCGCTTTACGACAAGGCCCAGGACGGTCACTACAACCTGATCAGTGCGCTCCACAAGGCGCTTCGCTCGTCCGACACCGACGCCGCGCTCTATTGGCTGGCGCGCATGCTGACGGCGGGCGAAGACCCCCGCTTCGTGGCCCGCCGGTTGGTCCGCTTCGCCAGCGAGGATGTTGGTCTGGCCGATCCCGACGCCCTGGTTCAGGCCCTGGCCGCCTGGGAAACTTACGAGCGGCTGGGCAGTCCCGAGGGCGAATTGGCGCTCGCCCAATGCGTGATCTATCTGGGCACGGCCCCGAAATCCAATGCCGCCTACCGTGCGTTCAACGCAGCCATGGCGTCGGCGCGGGCCAGCGGGTCGCTGATGCCGCCCAAGCAGATCCTCAACGCGCCGACCAAGCTGATGAAGAGTTTAGGCTACAGCGCCGGCTACACCTATGACCATAATACTCCGGACGGCTTCTCGGGACAAAATTGCTTTCCCGACGGTTTATCCCGCCAACAGTTCTATCAGCCGGTGGAACGGGGGTTTGAGCGGGAAATTCGTCGACGGCTTGACTACTGGGCGAAGCTGCGGGCGCGGGCAGGCGCGGCTGAGCCGGACTCCTAAGTGCAAAGCCGATGCCGGAACACCCGCGACCGGGTGACGGCGCCCGGTAACCTTCCGGTAAGGCTTTTGATGGCTTAATTCCCCGAGCTTAATTCGAAAAGGGGGCGTCCATGCGTTTGCTCTTGGTAGAGGACGAGGACGAACTGGCCGATCTGGTCAGGACCAAGTTGACCGGTGAAGGGTTCGCGGTGGACATCGCCGGTTCGGTCGAAGACGCTCAGGCGGCGATGGATACCACCAGTTATGATGCGGTGATCCTGGATTTGCGTCTGCCGGACGGTGATGGCTTGGCGGTGTTGCGCGGTGTCCGTGACAGCCGGAACCAGACGCCGGTGATCGTGGTGACGGCCCGGGACTCGGTGAACGATCGGGTGCGCGGGCTCAATGCCGGCGCCGACGATTACTTGGTCAAACCCTTTGCTCTGGAAGAACTGGTGGCGCGCATCGCAGCGGTGTTGCGTCGGCCGGGTGCGGCCCTGGGGATGCGCCTGGAGGTTGCCAACCTGGCGTTTGACACGACCACGCGCGAGGTTGCGGTGGGGGGGCAGGCCCTGGTCGTGCCGCGGCGCGAACTGGCGGCGTTGGAACTGCTGATGCGGCGGGCCGGTCGGGTGGTGACCAAGGATGCCTTGGAAAATGCCGTCTATTCCAACGGTGAAGAGACCGAATCCAATGCCATTGAGTCTCACCTGTCACGTCTGCGCAAACGGTTGCGCGAAGCTGGCGCCGGGGTGGCCATCCTTGGCGTGCGCGGCGTCGGCTATATGTTTAGGGTTGCCGAGGCCTGAGCGATGACGGGTCCCCGCGGGCATCCGTCGTTGGAATGGAGCCTGATCCGCTGGCTCTCGCTGTTGTATGTCTTGACGATTTTAGGCGCGGCGGCGGTTGACCTGATCGTCGCCTGGGCGAGCCACGAAATTGAGTCATCCTACCAGTTGAACGCGCTGGCCGGTGAGTTGGGCGCTTTTGTCGGTCGTGAGGCGGACGGCACGTTGCGTTTGCGGCTTTCACCGTCGTTTCAGCAGCGGCTGGCCGCGATTCCCGATTTCCAGATGGCGGTGGCCGATGCCGCCGGCGGTCCCGCGGTGGCGGGATCGTCCGAGGGACTGGTACCGCTGGTGTCGGGGCCGCTCGTCGCCTGGACCACCGGGCAGTTTTCCCGGCGGCTGGATGGGCGGCCGGTCCAGGGCATCGTCGACACCGTGGCGACGCCACTGGGCGCGATCCGGGTGGCCATGCTCCGCGGGCGGCCGACTCTGCCGGATATCCTGACCTGGGTTTACCAGGAGGTGGTGTTCGAGGTGCTGCCGGTGGTGCTGCCGGCCATGATGCTGACCCTGGTGATCGGTGCGGCCACGGTTCGGCGGGCGATGGCGCCGCTGAAACGCCTGTCGGCCGCGGCCGGGGCGATCGACCCGCGGCAGGCCGGCGTCCGGTTGGCCGAGGACGGCGTCCCCCGGGAGGTCTTGCCGTTGGTTCAGGCGGTCAACCGCGCGATCGGGCGGATCGAACTGGCCTTGCAGCAGCAACGGCGGATGACCGCCAACGCGGCCCACGAACTCCGAACGCCCCTGGCCATTTTGCGGGCGCGCCTGGATGGGCTGCTGGATTGCTCCGGCCGGGCCGGGCTGACCGATTGCCCGGGGCGGGCGGGGCTGGATCGCGACGTGATTCGCCTGACCCGGCTGGTCGAACAGTTGATGGCGGTGTCGCGGCTGGAGGCCGGACAGGTGGCGGTGGACGAGTCCGTGGATCTGGTCCGGGTCGCCCGCGAGGTGCTGGCCGATGCCGCCCCCCTCGCCATGGCCCGGGGGCGGGGGGTGGAATTGATGGCGCCCGAGCGGCCGGTGAGGGTTGCCGGCAACGCCTTGGCACTGGGCGACGCCTTGGTCAATCTGGTTGATAATGCCTTGCGCTACACCCCGGAGGGGGGAAGTGTCGAGGTGGTGATCACCGCGTCGGCCGTTGCCGGTGAGGCCGGTGCGGGGGCCGGCGGACCGCATCCGGCGGTTCTGCCCCGGGTTATGCTGGACGTCTGCGACCGGGGGCCGGGCATCGCCGAGGCGGACCGTGCCCAACTTTTCGAGCCGTTCTGGCGCGGCCGGGATCAGCACGGCAAGGGTAGCGGCCTGGGGCTTGCCATCGTCGCCGAAACCGTGGCGATCCACGGCGGCACGGTCTCGGTGCAGGACCGGCCGGGCGGCGGCTCGGTTTTTCGCATCGCGCTGCCGATGGCCCCGGCTGATCGGTAATCCCGGTTTGACGAAGGCCCGATCGGTCGGGAATTCAACGGTATGATTTGGGGTATGATTTGGGGGCTGATCCGGGCCGTGTGGAAACGCCGGGGGTCAATCCTTCGGGATCAAGGTATGAGGCTTCGGTGATACGGGTTGTCATGAACCGTTAACCTCACGGGGCCGGCCATCCGATTATGAGTGCATGTCCGCCGTTGCCGCGGTATCTTGCCCCAGGCGTTGCGAGGCACTGGTGCCGTTTGCAGGTCAAGGGAGGTCGAGATGTCTGCCGACGTGAATGACTCCGTGCCAGGCTCTGGAGGAAATTCAACCGGTAAGTGTGTCCTGATCGTGGAGGACAACGAACTGAATATGAAGTTGTTCCATGATCTGCTTGAAGCACATGGCTATGCGACGCTTCAGACCAAGGACGGTATGGAAGCTCTCAAGCTGGCCCGGGAGCATCGGCCCGATTTGATCCTCATGGATATCCAGCTTCCCGAAGTTTCGGGGTTGGAGGTTACCAAGTGGATCAAGGAGGATGAGGAATTGAAATCGATCCCGATCATCGCGGTGACGGCGTTTGCAATGAAGGGCGACGAAGAGAAGATTCGCGAGGGTGGGTGTGAGGATTACCTTGCTAAACCGATCTCCGTGACGAAATTCCTTCAAGCCGTGCAGCGCTACCTAAGCTGATTGGGACGTAATCCAGACGGTGGGAAACTGACCCCCGATGTCCGCAAGAGTACTCGTTGTCGACGACGTGATGCCCAATGTCAAGTTACTCGCGGCCAAGTTGACCCGCGAGTACTTTGATGTGCTTACTGCCTATAACGGGCAGCAAGCCTTGGAGCTGGTCAAAAAAGAAAGCCCGGATATTGTCCTCCTGGACGTCATGATGCCCGGGATGGATGGTTTCGAGGTTTGTCAGCGCATCCGCTCCGACCCTGCGACCATGCATATCCCGGTGGTGATGGTCACCGCACTGTCGGATATTTCCGATCGGGTGCGCGGGTTGGAGGCGGGCGCCGACGATTTCCTGACCAAACCGGTGAACGACATCGCGCTGTTCGCCCGTGTCCGGTCCCTGGTCCGGCTCAAGATGATGATGGATGAATGGCGTCTGCGCGAGAGTACCTCCGGTCATTTCGGCATGCTCGACAATGGCGTCAGCCTGTTGTCCGAGTCGACCGAAGAGGCGCGGGTGCTGGTGCTGGAAGACAGCCCGCTGGATTTGGACAAGATCACCGAGACCCTGAAGCGGGACGGCAGCGTGGTTTATTCCGCCGCCACCGGAATGGACGCGCTGGAACGGGCGCTGACTCGGGATTTCGAGCTGGTCATCGTCAGTCTGACCTTATTGAACGAAGATGGCTTGCGCCTGTGTTCGCAATTGCGCTCCCACGAGCGCACCCGCCAGGTGCCGATCCTGTTGATGATCGACGAAGGCGACATGAATCGGGTGGCCAAGGGTCTGGAACTGGGCGCCAACGATTATGTGATCAAGCCGATTGATCGCAACGAATTGCAGGCCCGGGTGCGCACCCAGATTCGGCGCAAGCGATATCAGGATCGGTTGCGCGCCAATTACGAGCAGAGCCTGTCGCTGGCGCTGACGGATTCGCTGACCGGCGTGTTCAATCGCCGTTACGTCAGCGTTCACCTGCCGCGCCTGCTGGACCGGGCTGCCGACAGCAACAAACCGATGTCGATCTTGATGTTCGACATCGACCATTTCAAGCGGGTGAATGATACCTTTGGTCATGATATCGGCGACGAGGTTTTGAAAGAGGTGGCGGTGCGGGCCGCCCGCAACCTGCGTAATTTTGATCTGGTGGCCCGCCTGGGCGGCGAAGAGTTCGTGGTGATCATGCCCGATACCGACGGCGAAGCCGCGCTGATGGTGGCGGAACGGTTGCGTCGGCGCATCGGCGACACGGTGTTGACGATCAGCGCGGCGGTGGGCGAGATTGTGGTCACGGTCAGTGTCGGGGTGGCCGTGGGCGGTCGGGTCGGGGATACCGTCGAGACCCTGATCAAGCGGTCGGACGAGGCGCTTTATGAAGCGAAGCGTTCGGGCCGCAATCGTGTGGTCGCCGACAAGCGCGATATCCCGTTGAGCGTTCTGCAAAGCCTGCAAGAGCAGCAGATGCTCACGCTGTCCCCCGAAGGGGCCATCACCGGTTCCACCACCTGACGTCCGGTCCCAAGCGTTTTCCCAGGGCGCATAATGCCAAGAGGCCATGATCGATTACGGTTGATCGCGTCTCGGGGTCGACGGATATAGTTTGTGCGCAAAGGGCTCATGCGCCGCGGGGCTTGTTGCCGCGGTGCCCGGTCTGGTGGCAGCCGCTCGCGGCGGCGGTTGGGGAGCAACCATGGTCGATGAATCGTCCGGGCACACGGCGGAGTACCTCGAAGACCTGATGAAGCAGTTGGAGTCGCACCGGAAGTGGGTACAAGGGCAACGCGGCGGGCGGCCCGCGGATCTGGCTCAAGCTGATTTGTCGGGTCTGTCCCTCCCCAAAGCGGTCTTGCGCAAGGTGCGGTTGACCGGTGCTTGCCTCACTCATGCTGATCTGTCCAACGCCGATATGGGCGCCGCGATTCTGATCATGGCGGACCTGAGCGGCAGCGACCTGCACGGCGCCGATTTGATGGGCGCCGACCTGCGCGGCGCCTGCCTTAACGGGGCCAATCTGGCCGACGCCAACCTGGCCGGCACCGACTTTGGGGTCGGCTCCATGGCCACGGCCGACCCGATGATTCGCTTCACCGGGACGCCCGCCCCGGCCCGGCGCACCGAACTTCGGGATGCCGACTTGTCGCGGGCGCTGATGCGAGGCGCCAAGCTGGCCGATTGCGATCTGACCGGGGCCGAACTGGTGGATGCCGACCTGACCGGGGCCGATTTGCGCGGCGCGATTCTGGTGGCGACGGACCTGAGCGGCGCCACCCTGACCAGTGCCGAGTTGAAGGGGGCGGTGCTGTCGGGGGCGCGAATCGACGACACGGTTCTGGCTCAACTGGTGGAATTGGGGGCCGAGCGTCGGGCCAAGCTGGTGTCGGTGATCGACCGGTTGCCGGACCTGGCCGAACTGCACCGGCAGTGGATCGAGACGGGCGGACGGGAAGGGCAGCGGTTGGAACTGGACATGGCCGACCTGGAAGGCGCCAATCTTGCCGGCCTGGATCTCTCGGGCGCCAGCATCCGGCGTTCGAAGCTGGATGGGGCGAATTTGCACGGCACCGCGCTGGTGATGGCGGATCTGGTCTATTGCTCGCTGATCGGTGCCGACCTCTCAGAGGCCAACCTGTCGGGCTGTGTCATGCGCCGGGTCAATCTGACCGGGGCCAGTCTTAAAGACGCGGTCCTGAAATCGGTACCGATCGTCGGTGACCCGGATCGGCCGTGGCCAACCAACCTTCAGTCGGCCCGGTTGGTGAATGCCGATATGCGGTGTCAGGTGGCGGAAGGGGCGTTGCTGGCCTATGCCGACCTGACCGGGGCGCAACTCAATTTCGCGCTGCTGAAGGGCAGCGACCTGACCGGCGCCAGGTATGTTCGGCCGGGCGCGGACGTCGTTCCGGAATAGGCGGTCGCCGGCCCTATCGTCAGCCCAGCCATCCCTGCCGCACTGCCGCAGGCCACCTTCACAAGACCGGACGGCGGTGTATAGTGCCGCGAACTTCTGGAGAGGTGGCCCATGGCTGGCGAAACCCGGTTCCGCGAAGCCCTGACCTTTGACGATGTGCTGCTGGTGCCGGCGGCGTCCTCGGTGCTGCCGGGTGAGACCGACATCCGGTCGCGGCTGACCCGCACCATCGAGTTGGGCATTCCGCTGATGTCGGCGGCGATGGACACCGTGACCGAGAGTGCGCTGGCCATTGCCATGGCCCAAGCCGGCGGGATCGGCGTCGTTCATCGTAACCTGGATATCGAGCGTCAGGCCGACGAGGTGCGCCGGGTCAAGCGGTTTGAATCCGGAATGGTGGTCAACCCCATCACCATCGCGCCCAACGAGACGCTTCAGGATGCGCTCAAGCTGATGGCGAACTACCGCATTTCGGGGATTCCGGTGGTGGAACCCCACGGCAAACGCCGGCGGGCCGGCCGGCTGGTCGGCATCCTGACCAACCGGGATGTCCGTTTCGCCACCGACCCCGACCAACCGGTCAGCGAGTTGATGACGCGGGACGGCCTGGTGACGGTGCGCGAGGGCGTGGACAGCGCCGAAGCCCGGCGTCTGCTGCACCAGCATCGCATCGAAAAGCTGCTGGTGGTGGACGACGATTATCATTGCATTGGGCTGATTACCGTCAAAGACATCGAAAAGGCCCATCGTTTCCCCAATGCCTGCAAGGATGACAAGGGGCGGTTGCGGGTCGCGGCGGCGACCTCCACCGGCGTGGACGGTTTGGCCCGGGCCGAGGCGCTGTTTGACGCCGAAGTCGATGTGGTGGTGGTCGACACCGCCCATGGGCATTCGGAAAAGGTGATCGAGACGGTGCGGGCGGTCCGCCGCCTGTCCAATTGCACCCAGGTGGTGGCGGGGAACGTGGCGACGGCCGATGCGGCCCGGGCGCTGATCGATGCCGGGGCCGATGCCATCAAGGTCGGCATCGGGCCGGGTTCGATCTGCACCACCCGGATGGTGGCGGGGGTTGGTGTGCCCCAGTTGACGGCGGTCATGGATGTCGCCGAAGTCTGCCGGGGCCAAGGCATTCCGGTGATTGCCGACGGCGGCATCAAGTATTCCGGCGACCTGGCCAAGGCCATGGCGGCCGGTGCCGACTGCGCCATGTTGGGCAGTTTGTTTGCCGGAACCGACGAAAGCCCGGGCGAGGTGATCCTGTTCCAGGGCCGGTCTTATAAATCCTATCGCGGGATGGGCTCGGTGGGGGCGATGGCGCGCGGTTCGGCCGACCGCTATTTCCAGGCCGAGGTATCCACCATGAAGCTGGTGCCCGAGGGCGTGGAAGGCCGGGTTCCGTACCGGGGACCGGTGGGCAGCGTGATCCACCAACTGGTGGGCGGCCTGCGTGCGGCCATGGGATATACCGGTTGCCGGACGCTGGCGGAGATGCAGGCCAAGTGCCAGTTCGTACGCATCACCAATGCCGGCCTGCGCGAAAGCCACGTGCATGATATCACCATCACCAACGAGGCGCCGAACTACCGCCAGGATATGTAGTGCCGGCGCGCCGGTGACGGGGGATGGCCTTGGGTCCGCCTACAGCCAGCCCAACAACCGCCACCAACCATAATCCAGCGGCAACAGAACCAAAATGGTTGCGGCAGCCAGCAGCAAGCACAGCTTCTGGGCCGCCGCCAGCCGCTCGCCGCCAAGCTGCATGGCCACCACCAACGGCGCCGATTCGTAAGGCAGGATCGGGTTGGAGAAGCCCAGCACCTGGCTCATCAGCACCACGTCCAGGGGCAGGCCCGAGGCCTTGGCCATTTGTTCGGCCAGCGGGGTTAGTACCGTGGGGGCGCCGGGCAGGGTGGTGATCATCGACACCAGGGTGCTGACGGTGGCCAGACTGGCGAAGTTCATGGCCGGATGATCGGGCGCCAGCGGCAATCCCTGAAGGATCGCCGAGGCCAGGCGGTTGCCCAGACCCGACTGATCGACCATCGCCCCCAGCCCCATGATGCCGGCGACATAGAACAGCGAACCGTAATTGATCTGATCGTTGAAGGCCTTGCCCTTGACCAGGGCGATGCCCGGCCACAGCAGCACCAGCGCCACCGCCATGCTGACCCAGGCCGGGCTGATATGGTGAAGGAAGTCGGTGGCCCACAGGGCCAGGGCCATGGTTAGCAGGACGGCCAGCCACCGCTCGTCGCCGGTCATGACCGGGGGGCGGGCGGCGGGCGGCACCGGCTTCGGGGTGTCCGGCCACAGCCAGACGATCAGCGGAATCATGATGGCGGTTTTGAGCAAGCCTAAAATCGGGAAATGCAGCGCCAGATAGCCGCCATAGGTGGGAACGATATGGTAGAGTTTCTCGGAGGCGCCCACCAAAACCAGATTGGGCAGGTTGGCCGGCAGTACCGAGAAGGTCGGGACATGACAGCCGAACGCCGCCGCCAGCACCACGCCGGTGTGGCCGCGGCTGCCGCGCTCGAAGCCGAAGCGGGCGGCGAGACCAAGGGCGATGGGCATCAACAGGATGGCCCGGCCCATGGACGAGGGCATGACGAAGCCCAGCGCCACGCCGACCACCGTGACGCCGGCGATGACGCCCCAATAGGTGGTGCCGAACATCCGCGCAACCCGGGTCGCGATGCGCTCGCCAAGTCCGGTGGTCCGGACCGCCACGCCCATCACCAACCCGCCGAAGATCAGCCACAGCGCGGCGGAATCAAAGCCCCCGAACACCACCGCCGGCGGTGCCACCGCGAACAGCATGGCCACGGTGAAGAAGGCAATGGCGGTGATGTGCTCGGGCACCGCTCCGGTCGCCCACAGGCCGAGGGCGGCGATGATCAGCGCCAGTGCCCGGGTCTCGGCGGGCGGCAGCGGCGGAAACACCAGGACCAGCAACGCTGCGACGACGGCGGCACCGGCTAGTAGTTGGGCGGTGGAACAGGGCAATTTCATCAGGACCACGCGGTAATGGGCTGACCGGTGTTGTCGCCATTGCCGCCGGCCCTGTAAAGCCGGACGCGGGCCCGCCCGGTGCGGGGGGGCTCTGCGTTTCCGGCGGGGACCGGGCGGTCCCGGTTCCGGCCGTTTGTCGGTTCCGCACGCACCTTGCGTCAGTGTGGCGGACTTGTTACCTCATCACGGCGATCATATCCGGTCGCGCTATTCATACGAGGGTATGTTGCGCCCTGCGAACGCCAGTCTTGCGACGGCGAGGCCGTGGATTTGGCTGATCTGGCCCACGACGCCTTGATTCAGGCCGCCTGAACCGGGCCTGAAGGATCATGATTTGGTGGGCTCTGCCCACACCCGCCAGGAGGCCAGCCTCCTGGCGGGTGTCGGGCAGAGCCCGGCAAACCGTAGGCCAAACTTAAAGCACCCCCAAACTGCCGAACACCCGATAGCCGACCAGCAGGATCATGACGATCAGGTAGCTGCGCAGCGCCAGCAGCGACCACTTCACCACGGGCCGCAGAGCCATCCGGCCCAACCGGTCCGGGTCGCACTTGATCTCCGGGGTGTCGTCGAGGGGGTGAATGACGCGGTAGCAGGGCAGGGGCCGATCAAGGGTCAGGTCGAGGGTGGTCATGGCGGGGGTTCCTTTTCCGTATGCGGGGATCCGTGGTTGGGGGGGGGCTAGGCTCAGGGGGGTGGGGCGGGGAACAGGTCGGGGGCCAGCACCTGTGCCGCCAGAACCAGCGACAGGGCGAACAGCAAGGCAATGACCGTCCAGTTGACGACGTTGTTCCAGGGCTTGTTGACGAACGCGTCGCCCAGCAACTCGCGGTCGTTCAGCAGCAATTGAAGAAAGATGATGGCCGAGGGCAGCATGATTCCGGCGAGCACCTGCACGGAAACGATGATCGCCTGAAGCGGCGCGCCCGGGATCAGCACCAGGGCCGCCGCCAGCGCCACGCAGGCGGCATAGCTGGCATAAAATCCCGGGGCTTCGCTCATTTTCATCTGTAGGCTGTGGGTCCAGCAGGCGACTTCGCCCCAGGCCCAGGCGCTGGACAGCGAGACGGCCGTGGCGCCCAGCACCGCGCAGTTGACCATCATCAGCAAAATCAGGGTCTTGCCCAGATGCCCGATGGTGGGCGCCAGGGCTTCGGCCATTTGGGCCGGGTCGGTGTAATCCAGGCCGGCCTGGTGCAGGGCGTTGCCGACCAGCATCATGGCCAACCCCAGGGCCACCACCATGCAGGCGCCGAGGAAGGTGTCGATCCGTGCCCATTTCAGGTCGGAAAAACGCAGGCGCTTGTCGGCGACGCAGCTTTGCTGGAAGAACAACTGCCAGGGCGCGATGGTGGTGCCGACGATGGCAATCACCAGAAACACCAGATCCGGTGTGACGCCACCGGCAGGAACGCTGGGGACCACCAGATCCTGAACGATGGTGCCGGCATCGGGCGCGGTCATGGCCGCCAGCACGAACCACGCCAGGTCCAGGCCGCACAGTACCAGGGTCATCCGTTCCCAACGGCGATAGCTGCCGGTGCCGACCAACCCGACCAGGGCTGCGGCGGCCAGCGGGACCGCGATCAGGGGCGAAAGGCCCAGCTTGTCGGCGGCCAGGGCGACGGCCGCGAATTCCGTGACCAGGGTCAGGAAATTAACCAGCAGCAGGTCGAACAGAGAGAATCGGCCCCACCACTTGCCAAAGCGACGGTAAATCATCGCGGCGTGACCGCGTCCGGTGGCAATGCCCAGGCGGGCGACCATCTCTTGGATGAAATAGGTGACCGGCAACAGCAGCAACAACACCCACAGCAGTTTGGTGCCGTATTGGGCGCCGGCCTGGGTGTAGGTGGAAATGGCGCCGGCGTCATTATCGGCAACCATGACGATCAGGCCTGGGCCGGCGACCACCAGGAAGCTCAGCAGGCGGTGGCTCCAGCGGGATCCGACCGTGTGGCCATGGGGCTCGGTTGTGGGGGGCATGGTCCGCCTCCTTCGGTTTCGGCCAAGCCGACCCGGCGGAGACGGGGCTCCGCCTAACCGGCTTGAACGGGCGCCGGATCGGCGCCGCGGGCTTTGCACAGGGGTCCGGACCCAACGGTCCGGACGGTAGGGTCGTCGTCCATGGGGGGCCTTCCAGGCGTGAAGGGGGAACCGGCCGCTATTCCGGCGCGGCAAGGGCGCGTAAGGCGGGATTGCGCTCCCGCCACGCGAGCCAGATCAGCGGTCGAAACCGCACCGCCCGGGACAAACCCGCGGGGCGGCGACGGCAACGGCGGGGCCGGGACATCCAGGAGACGGGCTGGGGCGCCGGTCTGAAATCGGAAACGGCAGCATCGAAAAGGGCGGCCATCGTGAAGCCTCCTCGGTTTGCGGTGTGATACCGAACCCAGGAAGCGTCCGACCGCTTGGCCGGTCAGCGCAGGGGCGCCGACCTCCGTTTCGCGGTCACACAGCCATCCCGGGCAGGTGCTACCGCCACAGGCACAAACCGTCTGGTGGGACGACTGTGACACTCGGCGGACGAACTGCTAGGTCGCGGGCTCATGTGATCCTTCAAAGCTGTTTCACACGTCCGACTGCCGGGGAGCGATCCCTGGGGCGCAGGACGGGCAACGTCCGGTGATGGTCCGGCGGGCTTAAGCGGGCCTTGGAACCAAGTCTGACGGCGCTGCCTGAGGTGCTATATACCTCCCGGCGGCGGCGGATCAAGTGGATTGTGACCGAATCTTAAAGGTCGGCAGGCCCGGATGTACCGACTCCGCGGTGTCCTAATACTCTGCCGGGACCACCACTGATGCGGCGGATCGGTCAATTAAAAGAGAAATATTACCGGATTGTTGGCGGCTCTTTTTGTTGGGTGCGACATTTTGTCCTTCTGTCTGGCCTTACAGGTGGCTGGTCAAGGGGCACCTGCTATGGTCCCCGTCAACAACAAGAGTCGATGTCTGTCTCATGCGGATGAGTCTGTCTCGTGTGGACGAACGTGTCTCGTGTCGACAAGTCTGGAGGAACGAAGATGGGATTCTTTAACTGGGGACGCAAGGCCACGAACGCGGATCAGGTCTATTCCGTGATGAACGACGATCATGTGGACCTTTACCGGATCGTTGCGGAATTGCGTGATGGGATCGCCATTCAGGTTCGGGGTGGGACCGAGCGGGGCTTCCAGCAGATCAATCTCCTCGGCACGATCCAAAAGCTGATCGACAAGGCCCGGGCCCACTTCCAGCGGGAAGAGGCTCTGATGGCGGAATACGGCTATCCCGACGCCCGGGCTCACCGGAGCGAACACCTGATGCTGCTGCGCAGCATCGAGACCTATCATGCCAATCTGGCGTCGGGGGGACGTCCGATCACCGACGAGGTGGTCAAATATCTTAAGGCCTGGCTGACCAATCACATCCGGACCACCGATCGGCAACTGGACCGCTTCCTGGTCTCGGCAGCCAAGAAGGCGGCGCCGGGGGGGCGGGGTGATCTCCATCAGGGGGGGGAAGCGGGCTGGACTGCCGAGAACACCCTGTTGTGGGCCACCCTTCAGGACACCGTTTCCAGTGAGACGGTTCGGGTGCATCGCCGGCAAAACGCCGATAGCCTCCAGGAAATGCAAGTTCGCCATCTGCGCGAGAAGAGCCGCCAGCAGAAGGAAAGCGGGCGCCGGCGGGCGGCAACCGTAGCGCGGCAGGTTCGCGCCGTCTTTTTCGAATAGGGAAAAGGCCCCGAGCGGGCATCCTGCCCGCTTTTCGGAGCCCTGTCGTTGAGCGTGCGCGGTTGCATGGCGCTCGGACGGCGATCACGAGGCCCGTCTGGTCACGAATTGGGGAATGCGCGGGGACTGAAGGCAGGGCAGGCTGACCTTTTGGTCGGGCGCGGCGATGAAGTGGGACGCGACGGCCCGGGCGCAGGCGTTGGACGAAAAGACGTCATGACCGACCGCCCGGAAACGGTGGACCTGGGACTTGCTGAGGGTGCTGGCGATGCTGTTGGCCATTCCGGTCGGGGTCAAGGTATCGTAATCGCCGGTCAGCAGCAGGGTCGGGACCGCACTGACCACCGGCCGGTGCAGGTCTTCGGGGCCGCGCGGCACGTGCCAGGCCGGGCAGAACACATCGTAGTCCTGTTCCATCGCCTGGGGCATCACGTAAGGCTGGTAGGCGGCTCCCTCGTGGCGCAAGGCGTCGGCATCAATCCAGGGGCGGACTTCGCGGCAACCGATGGCCGCATTCAGGCCATAGGCGATGACGTTCATGGTCTGCCAATAGGGCATATAAAGCCACGACAGCAGTTCCGGCCGTGCGGGCTGCCGGCCCAGCGTGACCTGATGCAGGTGCCATATCAGGGCCGGCACCCGATCGGCGGTGGTGCCGCTTCCCACGATGATGGTCAGGATGTCCAGCAGATTGGCGAAGGTCATTTGGGTTCTGACCGTGGCGCCGGTGCGCGGATCCTGGTAGGTCACGGGCAGCGGCGTGTCGGTCATGCGCTTGGCCAGATCCAGGAACGCAGGCTCCAGGTCGGGATAGGCGGCATTACAGGCGGCATCGGCGGCGCAGTCGGCGAACACCCGACGGTAGACGCCTTGAATCGCGGCCATGCGCTGGAGGTCGAGCCAACTGGCACCGGCGGTGGTCGGCGAATTGAGCACCACGCTGCGCACCGCGGCCTCGTCCCGGCGGACCAGTTCCAAGGCCAGCGCGGTGCCGTAAGAGGTGCCCAACAAATTCCACCGGGCAATGCCGAGGGCGGTTCGAACCGCGATCAGGTCGGCGGCACTCTCGACGGTGTTGAAGGCCGCGATATCGTAGCCGGCGGACTGGATCGGCTTCAGGCAGGTTCCGGCGTCGGCGGCGGTCAGGCCGCCATGCCAGAACGCCACCGGGTCAAGGTCCCGGCAATACAGCCCCGGTTGAGACTGACCGGTTCCGCGTTGGTCCACATAGAGGATGTCGCGGCTGCGGCGTAGCTCGGTCATGCGCTCCCAACCGGAGTCGATCAGATCGGTGGCGGCTTGCCCCGGTCCGCCGTTCAGCACCAGCACCGGGTCTGGTGACGGCGTGGGACCGGCGGCCCTGGTGTACGCAAAGAAAATGGTGACGGTTGGGTCGGCCGAGTGGCCGGCGGCGTCATGCCATTCGGGCACGGCGACGGTGCCGCAATCCACCCGGGCCTCACGGGGGGTGGCGAAGGGGCAAGGGACAGAGGTGACGGTCGGTGTTGACCGCCGCGGCGTGACCGGGAGAGGTGGCGGCAGGGCGGTCAGGGTCCGTTGGTGCGGCGCCTCGGGCGGCGGCGCGACCGCGGCAACGGGCGTCTCGGGCTCGGGTGGGGGGCGGGTGCTGGGAATAAGGGGCGGCGCCGTCGTGGCCATCGGGATGGGCGCCGTCTCGAACGCCATCGGCGGTGCCGCACAGACGGTCTCGATCTTGCGTCCGGGCGCTTCGAGGAAACTGGCGGCGATGGTGCGGGCGCAACCGCTGACCGCCAGCAGGCCATGGCCGATCCCGGCGGCCCGGATGGTTTGGGCGGCGGCAAAGGCGGCCGCCAGCGTGTCGGCCTGGTAGCCGGGAGCAACGGTATCATAGTCACCGGCCAGCACCAGGGCCGGTACCGACACCGGTCCGGTGTCGGGGGCTTCGGGCGGGCGAGCCAGTTTCCAGACCGGACAAAAGGCCTGATAGTTCAGCGTCAGGGATTGGGGGCGGACGAACGGCTGGAACATGGCGGCCACATCCCGGACTCCCTCAATATCCACCCATGGTTGAATTTCCCGGCAGGTGATGGCGGCGGCCGGGCCGTCGGCCACCGGGGGCGCCACCCGCCAATATGCGGCAAAAAGTCGCCCTACCGGGTCGGTCACCGGCGGACGGCGGCCCTGGGCCAGTTCCCGCAACGACCAGATCAGGGCCGGCCCTTGGGCCGCCTGGGTGCCGCTGCCGATCACCCGGGTCAACAGCGTCAGAAAGCTGTCGACGTCCAGCGCGGCGGCAACGCGGGTCCCGGTGATGGGATGGGTGTAGACCGCCGGCAGCGGCCGGGCGGTCAACTGTTGCACCAGATCGTCAAAGGCGGTGTCGAGGTCGGGGAAATTCTGGTTGCAGGTGGGCTGCTTCTTGCAATCGGAAAACAGGCGCCTGAACACGCTTTGGACGGCGGCCAGCCGGTCGAGATCCGTGGGGCTGGCGCGGGGGGCATTCGGGGAGTCGAGGATGACGCTGCGGACGCCTTCGGCGTCTGTCCGCGCCAGTTGCAAGGCGACCACCGCCCCATAGCCCGAGGCCACCAGATTCCAGCTTTTGAGGCCTAAACGGTGGCGAAGGTCGACCAGATCGGCGGCGTTGTCGGGGGTTGAAAACGCTGCCAGATTCACGCCCGCCCGGGCCGGTGACGCGGCACAGGCCTCGGCATCGGCGGCGGAGAGCGTGCCGAAACGGACGGTGGCGGGATCCAGGTCGGGACAGGTGAAGGCGGGTTCGGAATGACCGCTTCCGCGGGGGTCGACAAAGATGATATCGCGGTCCTGGTGCAGTTCTGCCCAAGTGTTCCACCGGGTCGTGGCCAGCGTACTGCCGGCTTCGCCCGGGGCGTCCCCCAAGACCAGCACCGGGTCGGGTTCGGGGTTCCGGGCGGCGGCCCGGACGACGGTAAAGAACAGCGTGAATTGGCTATGGTTCGTCAGCAATTCTGCCGAATCGCCGCGCATCGCGGGGATGGCGAGGCGTCCGCAGTCCGTCAGGGTATCGGGCGGAGACTCGAACGGGCATGTCACCTTGGTGATCACGCCGGGACCGCCGCCAAGTGGATTCCAGTAAAACAATCCGCCAGCAACCACCGTGAGCGCCACAGCCACACCCCCGGCCGCCAGCAGCAGGCGGATTCGACTGGCCGATATCATTGTTTTGGTCTCCACTGTATCGGACCTCGGGGATTGGGGGCCTCGGTTGCGCGTCACCCTCGGTTGCGCGTCACTAGAGTGTCGCAGAACGGCCTGACCGAGCCCGGACGGAGGGGGGCACCGGTTCCGACCCTCATGGTGCCGCATCCGGGTCCGGTTTCGCAACCCCGCCGCCCATCAGAATCGCTCTTCGGTCCGGCGGGCCCAAGCCGGCGACCCGCCGGGCCAACCACTTTTCCTGGGATGAACCACCGGGACTATGTTACCATAAAGGTCCGCCCCAGATCATCATCATTGAGCATGGTGAATCGATCTTCCCGATGTGACGGGTTGGTGCGCCGAGGTGGGGTATTGCTCAAAGAAAATAGGGAATATACAAATCTTCTCCTGGTCATGCGGCCCTTGATAGAAGAGTTTCTTGTTTGTTCATGCTTGATGGAGTGCAAAGCGATGAAACTTAAGATTGGTGCGCGATTAACGCTGTTGGTGTTTGCCGTCGCTTTGCTGGGGTCTGTTCCTGGGGTTATCGTACATTTAAGCAGTTTGCGAGATATATTGCTGGAGCAGCACAAGAGCGAGGTCAAGAAGATGGTCGAGGTGGCGACCTCGACCATCACTTACTACGGCAGCCAGGAGCAACAGGGGGTGTTGTCGCGGGCGGAGGCGCAGGACCGCGCCAAGACCGCGGTGCGTAACATGCGCTACGGTAATGGCGAGTATTTCTTTATTTATGATTACCAAGGCGTGACTCTGGTGCATGGGTTGCGGCCACAGTTAGAAGGGAAGAACCTTCTGGACCTGAAAGATCCGGAAGGCGTGCCATTCAACATTTTGATGATCGACGCCGCCAAGCGGGGAGGCGATTTCGTTGGCTATCGCCATGCGCGTGACGAAGGCGAGAAGAAGCCGATCCCAAAAGTAGCCTATGCTAAAGGCTACGCTCCCTGGCAATGGATGATCGGAACCGGCGTATATATTGACGATATTGATGCCGAGTTTTCGGCCCGGGCCATTCGCGAGGTGATTATTGTAACATTTCTGGTGTTGATCAGCATTGGCATCGGCATGGTCGTTGCCCTCTTCATGTCACGACCGTTGCGGGCGATTCGGGATGTGCTGGGCCGGATCAGTGCCGGCGATCCGGCGGTTGAGGTTCCCCACGTCGAGCGGACGGATGAGATCGGGGAGATTGCCGAGACGGTTGCCGGGTTGGCGCATACCCTGTATCAAGCCCGAAATACCGAGCTGCAACTGGGGCGAGAAAGACTGGTGCGGGAGCAGAAGAGCGAGCACCTGTCCCGGGAGGCGACCGCGTTTGCCTTGGCCATGGATCAGGTGGTGGCCTCACTCAATTCCGCCGCCGCCGAACTCCATGAGCGGTCGGTGACGCTCAGCGGTGATGCGGTTGACGCGACCGACCAGTCCAGCGCCGCCGCCAAGGCGGCGCTGGCGGCTTCGGTCAGCGTCGATCGGGCCACCCAAGCAACCGAGGAACTGCAACGGTCCATCGTTGCCATCAGCCGGCAGGTCGACAGCGCCGCTCAGACCTCGACTCGTGCGGTCGTCGAAACCGCCAACACCACCGGCATCGTCTCCGGGCTGGTGTCGGCGGCCGAACAGATCGGCGCGGTGGTCGAACTGATCAAGTCCATCGCCGGTCAGACCAATCTTTTGGCGCTGAACGCGACCATCGAGGCGGCGCGGGCCGGAGAGGCCGGCAAGGGTTTCACCGTGGTGGCGAGCGAGGTCAAGAGCCTGGCCAACCAGACCGCCCGGGCCACCGAGGATATCCAGACCCAGGTCGAAGCGATTCGCGCGGCGACCGCCAACGCCATTCGGGCCATTGAGGGAATCGCGACGCTGATCAAGGATATCAGTGGTCTTAATGGCGAGGTGGCCACCGCCATCCAGCATCAGGAACTGGCCACCCAGCAGATCTTCGCCAGTGCGCGCACGGCTTCCGACAATTCCCGGCAGGTCACCCGCAGCGTCGAGGGCCTTTCGGCAACGGTCGCGGCCACCAGCGAACAGGTGAAACTGGTCAATAGCGGTGCCGAGAGTGTCGCCGGCCAGTCGACGGTCTTGAAGGACGTGGTTCAGCGGTTCGTCGCGGTGGTGAATGCCGGGTAAGGAGGACGGCCGGGAAAAGCGGGCAGCCAGCCCGGTGTTGCCTCGACGCCGGTTCCTTCTCGCCAGCAGTTCCTTCTCGACGACCGGGGGGCAAGACGTATAATGATCAGGATGTACTGGAAAGAGGCGCCGCGGTTGGTCGGTGCCGGTGATGGGCCATGATCCTGTTCAATCTCAGATGCGTTTCGGGCCACGACTTCGAGGTCTGGTTCAAGAACGGCGCGGCCTACGAGACCCGCGCGGCCGGAGCCGTCAGTTGTCCGGTTTGTGGCAGTGTTGAGGTGACCAAGGCGCCGATGGCACCGCGGATCGCCCGGGGGGGCCGCGATGCCGAGCCCGCTGGCGCCCTACCGGCCGAGGTCGCCGGGCGCTTGCGCGACTTGTGCCGGAAAGTCGCCGAGACCTGCGATTTCGTGGGCGATCGCTTTGCCGAAGAAGCGCGGCGGATTCATTACGGCGAGCGCAAGCCCCGCAGCATCTATGGTGAAGCGAGCCAGGCCGAGGTGGCGGAACTCCGGGACGAGGGGGTGGAGTTCCAGCGTTTGCCCTGGCTGCCGCCCACCACATCCTGAATGTCCACCACATGCTGAATGCCCACCACATGCTGAATGGTCGAAAGACCCGTCTGATCCAATAAACGCCCGGGCGTCCGTTCCCATGATCAAGGTCCTTCACGTCGTCGAAGCGTTCAGCGGCGGCATCGTTCAGTCCGTGGCGAATTTGTGTCGGGCGCTGGACGGCGAAGTGTCGTTCACCGTCCTGCACGGCCGGCGCCCCGATGCCCCCGACGATGCTCAGGCCCAGTTTCCGGGGGGCGTGGTTTTTTTGCCCTGGACCGCCGCCGTCCGCGAGATCGCGCCCAACCGTGACCGCCGGGCGATTGCCGAACTCCATGCCGTCGTGGACCGGGTTCGCCCCGATATCATCCACGCCCATTCCAGCAAGGCGGGGGCGTTGGCGCGTCTGGCCTTTCCGTTCGGCCGCATTCCGGTGATCTATTCGCCGCGTGGTTACGCCTTTCTGCGCCGGGACAAGGGGCCGGCCGGGCGCGCCGCCTTCTGGATGATCGAACGGTTGCTGGGGTGCCTGCCGCACGTTACCGTCGGTTGTGGGCTGGGCGAATATGGTCTGGCGCGCCAGGTCGGGCGTTGCGCCGTCCTGATTCCCAACATGATCAATCCCGGTGACTTTGCCGAAGCCGCCCGCCTGCGTCCGGCGTCCGCGGGTCCGTTACGAATCGCCATGGCCGGCGGCATTCGGCCCCAGAAAAACTTCCCGCTGTTTCGGGACATCGCCGACGCGGCCCGGGATCGCGACTGGCACTTCCTGTGGATCGGTGACGGCGAGATTCCCGGCGGCGCGGCGGTCCCGCCTAATGTGGAAATTACCGGCTGGTTGAAGCGCGCCGAGGTGCTGCGGGCGATGGCCGGTTGCCACGTCTTTATGCAGACGTCCTTGTGGGAAGGGCTGCCGGTTGCGTTGCTGGAGGGGATGGCCCTGGGCCTTGCGGTGCTGGCACGGCCGGCGGTCGGCAACACCGAACTGGTGGTGGAAGGCGTTAACGGCTTTTTGTGCGTCGAGGCCGCGGACTTTGTCGCCGCTCTCGACCGGTTGGACCGGGACCGTGAAAGCCTGGCCGGCATGGGGGCTGCGGCTCGCCGGTTGGTGGACCAGCACCACACCGTCGATCGCATCGCACTGCGCTGGTTGAGCCTGTACCGCCACTATGGGCGGTATCGTCGGCACGGCTAGTGGGCCACGTCAGCTAAATTGCACGGTAAAAGTCGTGGTTTCCAAAGGCCGTCGGCCTTTGG
>CAIYNU010000005.1 GCA_903927615.1 uncultured Rhodospirillales bacterium
TAAGCTTTTTTGGAGCGGGCGAAGGGATTCGAACCCTCGACCCCAACCTTGGCAAGGTTGTGCTCTACCCCTGAGCTACGCCCGCGTCCATCGGTGCCGGAAGTTTCGTTCGCGACCAGCGCCGTGGGGTGGATAATACGGATTGGCGGAGGCATTGCAAGTCATGAAATCGCGTTTGATGAAATATTTTTGGCACTCACGGAAAGAGGCGGACGGTGTGGCCGTGGTTCAGCGGACCGTGGCCGTGGCCGTGGCCGGGAGCGGTCAGAATGGCTTGCTCCAGATAGGCCCGGGCCCGGGCCACCCCGTCGCGCAGTGGATAGCCTTGGGCCAGGGAGGTTGCGATGGCCGAGGCCAGGGTGCAACCGGTGCCATGGGTGTGCGGCGTGTGGATGCGGGAGGACTGGAACACGATCTCGTCATCATCGGTGCTGAGCAGGTCGATGATGGTGTCACTCTCCAGGTGTCCCCCCTTGATCAGGACGGTTCGGGCGCCAAGGCTGCGAATCAGTTCCGCGGCGTGACGCATGTCGGCCAGATCCCGGATTTCCGACATGCCGGTCAGCACCATGGCTTCGGGCAGATTGGGCGTGACGATTTCGGCGTGGGGCAGCACCCGTTGCTTGAGCGCCAGCACGGCGTCGGGGTCCAGCAGATGGGCGCCGCTTTTGGCGACCATGACCGGGTCGACCACCAGTGGAATGCCGATGCCGCGCTCATCGAAGACGTCTGCAATCGCTTCGATCACGGCAGCCGTATGGAGCATGCCGGTCTTGATGGCGTCAGCACCGATATCGGCGAGCACGACCCGCATTTGTTGAGCGACAAAATCCGGGTTGACCGGAAAGACGCCAAAGACACCGAGGGTATTCTGGGCGGTCAGCGCCGTGATGGCCGTGGTGGCGTAACCGCCCAGGGCGGCAACGGTCTTGATATCTCCCTGGATGCCGGCGCCTCCCCCTGAATCGGAGCCGGCGACGATCAGAACCCGCCCCCTCATGCCGCTTCCTCGACGGTGGTCGGGCAGCTCATCGCGGTGACGGCCTGAATCGTCTTCACGATGTCGGCGACCACCGCTTCCACCAACCCGGCATCGTCGCCCTCGGCCATGACCCGGATCAGCGGTTCGGTTCCGGACTTGCGGATCAGCAGCCGGCCAGATCGGGCCAGCCGTGCCTCGCCCTCGCGAATGGCCTCGCGCACCTCCGGCTGGTCCAACGGCGTGATGCCGCCATTGGGGACGTACCGGACGTTGGTCAGACGTTGGGGGACCGGTGCGAACACCCGGGTCAGGGCGCTGATCGGGCGGTTGGTTTGTTGGGCGACCGCCAGCACTTGGAGTGCGGCGATGAGTCCGTCACCGGTTGTGGTGTAATCATTCAGAACGATGTGCCCCGATTGCTCGCCCCCGACATTATAACCGTCTTCGCGCATGCGCTCAACCACATAGCGATCGCCCACCGGGGTCCGGACCAGACTCAGGCCCAGTCCGTTAAGGTGACGCTCCAGGCCAAGGTTGGACATCACCGTGGCGACAACGCCGCCGCCGCGCAGTTTGCCGGTTTCGGTCCAGGACTGGGCGACCAGGCCCATCAACTGATCGCCGTCGATCTGGTGTCCGGTTTCATCAACCATGATCAACCGGTCCGCGTCGCCGTCGAGTGCCAGTCCCAGATGGGCGTGGCTGGCCAGCACCTGGGTGCGTAACGCCGCCGGCGCGGTGGCGCCGCAATCCCGGTTGATGTTGACGCCGTCGGGCTGGACGCCGATGGCCACCACCTCGGCGCCCAATTCGTAAAGCACCTTGGGGGCCACCCGATAGGCGGCGCCGTTGGCGCAGTCCACGGCGATTTTCAGGCCGTCCAGGCGCAGGCCGCGCGGAAAGGTGTGTTTGACATATTCAATGTAGCGGCCGGTTGCGTCGTCCAACCGGCGGGCCCGGCCCAACTCGGCGGCGTGGGCAAGGTCCGAGGCGAAGGAGTCCTCGAGTCGCGCCTCGATCTGGGCTTCAACCTGATCGCCAAGCTTGTAACCGTCAGGCCCGAACAACTTAATGCCGTTGTCTTCGAAGGGGTTATGCGAAGCCGAGATCATGACGCCGATATCGGCGCGCAAGCTACGGGTCAGCATCGCAACCGCCGGTGTCGGCAACGGCCCGACCAGCACCACGTCCATGCCCATGGAAATGAAGCCTGCCGTGAGTGCGGGTTCAATAAGATAGCCTGACAAGCGGGTGTCTTTGCCAATCACAACGCGATGGCGGTGGTTACCACGCCGGAACTGCAAGGCAGTCGCCATGGCCACCCGTAAAGCGGTTTCAGCGGTCATTGGTTCGCAATTGGCGGTGCCGCGAATACCATCGGTTCCGAAAAGCTGTCGAATCATAAAATATCCTTGACTTTAGCGGTTCAAATCATCGCCGTGGGCAGCTTCGGCGGGGTGACAGTCGGGCGTTATCTTCCTCTTCCTACGGCGGCCGTCAAGCATCGTATGTTGATGGTTTACGGTTGCTCAGGGCGTCGGGTGCAGGCCTTCCCAGACGGCGCGGGCCTGTGCGAACTCCTCAAGATCGTGAACGCGCAGCACCTGGACCCCTTGGCCCAAGGCGTCCAGACCGGCCGCCAGGGTTCCCGGGAGCCGTGCCGGCGGCGGTTCGTTCCGGCTGAGCGCCGCGATGAAGCGTTTGCGCGATACGCCCACCAGCAGCGCCGTGCCAAGCCCATGGAACAGACTGAGCTGGCGCAGGCATTCCAGATTGTGCGAGACGGTTTTGCCGAAGCCGATGCCGGGATCCACCGCGATGTTATTGAGCGCGATGCCGGCGGCGCGGCAGGCAGCAACCCGGGCCTCAAGCCAGTCATAAACGTCCAGGGCGGCATCGGCGTAGTGCGGCGCCTCCTGCATGGTTGCGGGCGCCCCCTGCATGTGCATCAACACCACCGGTGCCCCGCCGGCCGCGGTCAGCGGCAGACTGTCGGGATCGCCGGTCAGGCCGGTGATGTCGTTGATCAAGACGGCGCCGGCCGCCAGCGTGCGGCTCATGACCTGGGCGTGGCGGGTGTCGATGGACAGGCGGGCGCCCCGGGCGGCCAATCCGGTGACGACGGGCAGGACCCGCGCCAACTCGTCTTCGGCGGTCACTGTGGCCGCTCCGGGCCGGGTCGACTCGCCCCCGACATCGATGAAATCGGCGCCGGCCGCCAGCAAAGCCTCACCCCGGGCGATGGCGCTGTCGGGGTCGTGGAACAGGCCGCCGTCGGAAAAGCTGTCCGGCGTGACGTTCAACACCGCCATCAGCCGCGGTCGTTCCAGGGACAGCCCGGCCAGCGGCGGACGGGGCTGGGTGAGGGCGGTCAGCAGACTGTCCAGGCGTTCAACCGCCGGGCGGCCGGCGGCCTGGCCCCAGGAAAAAATATCGGAGACTGGCGCCAGCGCCCGATGGATCGTCGCCCCATCGCGGACGATCAGTTCGGCGAGGGTGAAGGCAAAGCGCCCGCCGGCCAGCACCGGGGCGTTGTGGGCCAGCGCCGCGGGCAACAATCCGACCGGGCGGAGATAGAGCCGGGCGGTTGCACTGGGGTTAGGGCAGAAGCCGGTCAGGCCAAAAGCCATTGACAAAGAACTCTCCCTCCCCACCGCGGGTTGAAGCCCGGGGTGGGGAGGGACGGTAGGGGGATGGTGGACGGGAAGCCGGAGGGGTTCAGGTGCCCAGCGGTTCGGGGTCCTTGGCGCCGGTGGTGGGGACCGAGGTCCGGCGGCCGGCGCTGGGTTTGGGCGGCGGCGGACCGTCGTTCCGCTCGACGCGGACAATGGTTTCGCCCCGTAACAGGGCATGGATTTCGTCCCCGCTCAGCGTTTCGTATTCGAGCAGGCCCTTGGCCAGGGTGTGAAGCTGGTCCAGGTGTTCGTTGAGCAAGCGAGCGGCGTGGTTGTAGGCGGTGTCGACAATCCGGCGCACCTCTTCATCCACGGTCCGGGCCGTGGCGTCGGACATATTCTTGTGCTGGGTGACCGAGTGGCCCAGGAACACCTCTTGCTGGGGCTCGCCATACAGCAGCGGGCCGAGTTTCTCGGACATGCCCCATTCCGAAACCATGCGCCGGGCAATTTCCGTGGACATCTTGATGTCGGACGAAGCGCCGGTGGTGACCCGTTCACGACCGAAAATCAGCTCTTCGGCAATGCGTCCGCCCATGGCCACCGCCAGATCGGCTTCCAGCTTGGCCTTGGACAGGGAAATGCGATCGCCCTCGGGTAAACGCATGACCATGCCCAGCGCCCGGCCGCGCGGAATGATGGTGGCTTTATGAATCGGGTCGCTGTCCGGGCAATGGAGGGCAACCACCGCATGGCCGGATTCGTGATAGGCGGTGAGCTTTTTCTCCTCGTCGGTCATGACCATCGAGCGTCGCTCGGCGCCCATCATGACCTTGTCCTTGGCCGCCTCGAATTCGGCCATGCTGACCACCCGCTTGTTCAGGCGCGCGGCCAGCAAAGCCCCCTCATTCACCAGATTGGCCAGGTCCGCACCCGAAAAGCCGGGGGTGCCGCGGGCGATCACCCGGGGGTCGACATCGGGGGACAGCGGAACCTTGCGCATGTGGACCTTGAGAATCTTCTCGCGGCCGAGAATGTCCGGATTGGGCACCACCACCTGCCGGTCGAAACGGCCAGGCCGCAGCAAGGCCGGGTCGAGCACGTCGGGACGGTTGGTGGCGGCGATCAGGATCACCCCTTCATTGGCTTCGAAGCCATCCATTTCCACCAGCAACTGGTTCAGAGTCTGCTCGCGTTCGTCGTTGCCGCCCCCCAGGCCGGCGCCGCGATGACGGCCGACCGCGTCGATTTCGTCGATGAAGATGATGCAGGGTGCATTCTTCTTGCCCTGCTCGAACATGTCGCGCACCCGGGAGGCGCCGACGCCGACGAACATTTCGACGAAGTCCGAACCGGAGATGGTGAAGAACGGCACATTGGCTTCACCCGCCACTGCCCGCGCGGTCAGCGTCTTGCCGGTGCCGGGGGGGCCGATCAGCAGTACCCCCTTGGGAATCTTGCCGCCCAGACGCTGGAATTTCTGCGGGTCCTTGAGGAATTCGACGATTTCCTCCAACTCCTGCTTGGCCTCATCGATGCCGGCAACATCATCGAAGGTGACGCGACCGACCTTTTCGGTGAGCAGGCGCGCCCGCGACTTGCCGAAGCCCATGGCCTTGCCGCCGCCTGACTGCATCTGGCGCATGAAGAAAATCCACACGCCGATCAGCATCAGCATCGGAAACCAGCTCAGCAGCACACTGAACAGCGACGGCACATTCGTGTCATCGGGCAGGGCGCTGATCCGGACCCCCTTCTGGGTCAGCCGTTCGACCATATTGGCCTCGGGCGGCGTGAAGGAGGCAAAGGAGCGACCATCGGTGAAGTGCCCCGTAACCTGATTGCCCTTGATCAGCACATCCGAGACCTGGCCATGATCGACATCCGCGATAAATTCGCTAAACGGCACCGTGGTTTGCGGTCCCCGGGTCGAAGACGTTTGAAACAGGTTGAACAAGGCCACCAAAAGTAGCCCAATGATGATCCAAAGCGCCAGATTTTTACCGAAATTGTTCACGGTGACAGCCTTTCGTCGAACCCTGCGGGACGGTGGTCGGAGGCCCGCGCGAGCATCATCCCCCACAATACTCCGTTTCCAGCAGTTAGATAAGGTCTGCTTTAGGCTAGGCAATACCAAATGTCGGGCCGGCGAGCGGCACGGCCGGTGCGAACAGGATTTCGGCGATCACCGGCCGGTCGGGGCGGGCCATGCCCAGATGGGGCACGGCGAGCAGCCCCTGGTCGTCCCGCAGCGCCGGCAGTGCGGCGCGGGCGAGGAACGGTACCGCCAGGGCGTGTTTGGCGGGGACCCGGTCGCGAGCGTCGGCCCAACCGGGGAGTCCCAGGGCCCCCAGGGTGACCGGGCATCCCCGGTCGGTTCCCAACCGCACCAGGAAACGGCGGTCCCACCACAGCCGTTGGCCGGGGGTCAGCGGGACCGGGGCTCCGATCGCGGCGGGCTCGCGCACCACCAGCAGCCCCCGGTTGTGACGCACGATCCGGCAGCCGGCGAGGGTGCGGTCATGGGGGAGCCCTTGGCGGATGGCGTCGAGCAGGCGGTCGAGACGGTCACGCCGGGCCGGCGGGTCGGCGCGTCCGATCACGGCCAGGCAACGGGCCAGGGCCCGGCGGCTGACCTCTTCGGTCGCCGCGGTTAACGGCGCGGGGTCAAGCCAGGCGAAACCGGCGGGGTTCAGGGTGGTACACCGGGCCAGCAGCGTTGCCGTGAACTCGTCGAGGGCGGCGCGGGCCGAACCCAGCCGACGGGCGGTCTCGGCCAACCCGGCGGCGGTCAGACCTTCGCGGCCCAGCGCCGCCGCGGCGCCGCGTAATCGTCCCCGGGCGAATCGTTCGGCGGTGTTGGTCGGATCTTCGTGCCAGGAGAGGCCATGGGCGGCGGCGGTGGCCACCAATCGAGCCTTGGGCATGGACAGCAGAGGTCGGAGTAGCCGCAAGGCCGGCAGCTCGCGGATGGCGGCCATGCCGGCCAGACCGTCCAGGCCGCTGGCCCGTGCCAGCCGCAGCAGCAGCGTTTCGGCCTGGTCTTCCCGATGATGGGCGAGCATCACATGGAGGACACCGGCACCGGCGGCATGGTCGACCAGCAGGCGGTACCGTGCCGCGCGTGCGGCGTCTTGAAGGCCGGTCGCGGGTTTGTCGCCGTGCCAGGTCAGGATGGCATGGGTGATGCCCCGGGCCTGCAACTGGTGGCCGACCGCGATCGCTTCGGCGGTCGACTCGAGACGAAGTCCATGATCCACGGTCAGCGCCAGTACGGACCCGCCCCGGGCTTGGCTCCACTGGTGGCACAACAGACATAAAGCCATGCTGTCAGCGCCGCCGGACACCGCCACCGCCAATTGAGGCTGCGGCTCGAACCCTCCCAGCCGCGCCATCTGCCTGTCAAATTCTTCCCTGCCGATCGGGACGGCGGTCCCGGTCCCGGCACCGTGACCGGGGCGGTCCGCGGTCGTTCCCACCGTGGCGGACCTTTTTTAGGGGCAGGTCAGCTTCTTGCGTTCCTGCTCGGCCCGCCGCTTGACGCTGGCGGCGGCGGTTGAGAACTGGGTCGCGAGTTGGTCAAAGGTCTTGCAGGCGTCGCTCTTCTGGTTCAGGGACGCCAGCGCCATTCCGAGCTTCAACAGATCGTCGGGCGCTTTGGGACTCTTGGGGAATTTCTGGAAGCCTTCGGCAAAGGCCACCGCGGCCTCGGTGTATTTGCCGCGGGCATAATAGGTTTCGCCCAACCAGTACTGGGCATTGGCGGCCAGCGGGCTGTCGTGGTGTTGGGCGACAAAGGCGATCAGGGCCTTTTCCGCCTGATCGTACTCCGCCTTGTGGAGCAGGCCGTAGGCCTCATCATACTGTTCCTGGACGTTGGCCGGGACGCCGCCCAGACCCGGACCGGTGGTCATGGCCGCAGGGGTCGGGGGCGTCGGGGCCGGCGTCGGCTCCGCCGGTCGGGCGACGGGCTTGCCGGACGATCCCCCGGGCACCGGGCTTGGGGCGGGTTTGGCGGTGGCTGCGGGCGGTGTCGGGGTCTCGGGGGGCTTGGTTGCGGTGGCGTTGCCGCCCTTGGCGTCCAGTTGCGAGAAGCGATACTCCAGGTCGGTGGACATTTTGTCCAGCCGCTCGCGCAATTGGGTGACTTCGAACCCGGCCTCTTCGTACTTGCCGACCATTTGTTGGACCGTGCGCTCCAACTGGGCCAGACGAACCTCGAAATCGGCGGCCTGGGTCGGCGCCACCGGCGGTCCGCCGGGGCTTTGGACGCTGCCGGCGCCGCGGTCAAGCTGCTGCTGGAGCATCATGACCTGGCTTTCCAACCGGACCAGACGATCCGACAGGTCGGTCTGATCGGCGTACTGGGCGAACGCCGGGGCGGTCCAGAGCCAGGTGCCGACGGCCATTGTCCCCATCGCGGTCAGCACCGGTCCGAAGAGGCTCCACATCTGCGCCGGTCGGCGGCGTTGGGAAAAGAGCGGCATGTCGGGCATCTCGGGCATCTCGGTCATGGGCGACACCAAGCCGGTACGGGGTTGGCGCCGGGAGCCGGGTTTATGAAAAGAGGAGGGCCGACGGGCACGCCGCCGCGGGGTCGGAACCCCGCGACGGTGTGACGCCCGTCTCAGTTGACGACGGTGACGCCGCGCCGGTTTTGGGCAAAGGACTCTTCGGTGTCGCCCACCACGGCGGGCCGTTCCTTGCCGTAGCTGATGATGGCGACCCGGTTGGGGCTGATGCCCAGCGCGGTCAGATAATTTTTGACGGCCGTGGCGCGACGGTTGCCGAGGCCAATGTTATATTCCCGGGTTCCGCGTTCGTCGCAGTGCCCTTCGATGGTGACGGTGAGCTGGCTGTACTGCTTCAGCCAATTCGCCTGCCGGTCGATGGTGGCCCGGCCCTCGGGCGTCAGGTCCGAACGGTCATACAGGAAGAACACCCGATCGCCGACATTGGCGGCCAAATCTTCCTGCGTTCCGGGCCGCA
The DNA here is from genome assembly GCA_903927615.1 of uncultured Rhodospirillales bacterium. GTDB lineage: Bacteria > Pseudomonadota > Alphaproteobacteria > Azospirillales > Azospirillaceae > BOG-933. The sequence goes on from CAIYNU010000005.1 coordinate 8,587, forward strand.
CGGCGCCGGTTCCGGCACCGGTGGACAGGCCGTTGTTACCAAGGCCGGCGCCATTGGCATTTCCGGTATCCTTCGGCGTTGACGAGCACGCTGCCATCAGGACAACGGCGGCAAACAGGCTCAATACCTTTAAGTACATGGGGGACCCCCTGGAAGCGATGGCCGAATCGGGCCAAAAGCGAACGTCGTTGCGGAAAAGTACTGAACGTTGATTAAGGAAGCAAGGGCGACCAAGCCGGATCCGAAGCATCCACGGGCGTGGTCACCCGCCGTTCGTTACCGCCAAAGAGATTTACGGCAAAGAGGCTGGCACTTTTGCCACGGCCATCGGCGGAGGAACCCTCGCGGAAGAACATCAGCACCCGGCCATTGGGCGCCCAGGTCGGTCCTTCGGCGTGATAGGCCTCCACCAGGGTGCGTTCCCCCGAACCGTCGGGGTGGATCACGCCGATGGCGAAGCGACCGCCGGCAAGCTTGGTGAAGGCGATGTATTCGCCGGTGGGCGACCATACCGGGCCGCCGTACCGTCCCGCGCCAAAGCTGATTCGCTTGAGGCCGGAACCGTCGGCGTTCATCACGTAAATCTGCTGGGTGCCGCCGCGATCGGATTCGAACGCGATCTGCCGGCCGTCCGGAGAGTACGAGGCCGAGGTGTCGATGCTGGGGCCGTCGGTGAGCTGGGTCTGGTGGCGGGTCTGGAGATCGAGGGTGTAGATGTTGCTGTTAGCCCCGCCCGACAGGCTCATGATGACCTTGCCGCCGTCCGGAGAAAAGCGCGGGGCGTAGGTCATGCCGGGAAAGTCGCCCAGCACCTGCTGACGTCCGGTCTCGATATTGAACAGGTAGACCCGGGGCTTGCCGCCGTAATAGGACAGGTAGGTGATTTCCTGGGAGTTCGGCGAAAAGCGCGGAGTCAGCACCAGGGTGTTGTCGTTGGTCAGGAACTGGTGGCGTTCGCCGTCCTGATCCATGATCGCCAGCCGCTTCTGACGCTTGAGGGCCGGGCCGCTTTCGGCGATGTAGACGATGCGGCTGTCGAAATAGCCGTTAACGCCGGTGATTCGCTTGAAAATGGCGTCGGCGACCTTGTGGGCGACCCGGCGCCAGTTGTCGGGGGTCGACATGAAGGCCAAGCCGGTCAACTGCTGCTCGGCCACCACGTCCCACAGCCGGAACTCGACCCGGAGTTGGCCATCGGGCTGGACCGCCGCCGCACCGGTGACCAGGGCTTGGGCTTGAAGCAGCTTCCAGTCGGCAAAGCGCGGGACGCCTTGAAGCGCCGCGGGGTCCTGGACGAAGGCGGTCGGGTCCACCGGCCGGAAATATCCCGACCGTTCCAGGTCGGCCGATACCACCGAGGCCAGCCGCTGTCCGGTGTCACTGGTGCCGAAGAAAGGCGTGACGGCGATGGGGATCGGTTGGATGGTGCCGTGGGTCAGGTCAAGATTGAGGTCGGCACGGGCCGGAGCCGTGACGGTCAGGATGGTCAGCACCAGCACGGCGCCGAATCCGCTCCAGACTCTTGGCAGGAAGGTGGCCATCATGGTCAGAACAGGTCCTCTGGATGGAAGGTGAAAATACCGTTACGCCACTCGTCGTACTTTTCGGGTGGCAGGGGCAGGGGTTGGCAGGCGGGATTTCTGACGGCACGCAACGCCGCTCCCGCCGCGGCATTGTAAAGCGGATCGGTGATCATTCGGGCGCGATCCGACGCCTGGATTTCGGCGCTGGTGACGGTGCCGTTGCGAGCGATCTCGAGAACGATATGAATCGCCATGCCTTTATAGTCACCCGGGAAGACATTCCAGCAGGGGCGGACCTTCTCGATCACGCCATCCTTCTCGTCCGAGGTGAGCGTGTTGGCCAGGTTCCGGGTCGCCCCGGACGCCGGGGGCGCGGGCTGCTCGGGGTGAGGTGGAGCCGGTGTGGGACTGGGCTGCGGTAAGGTGTGCTTCAGCTTTTCCACGTCCTTGAGGATGGCATCCAAGGGATTGACGGTCGGCTTGGGCGGCTCAACTTTCGGCGGCGCCGGTTTGGGGGGCGTCGGTTTGGGGGGCGTCGGTTTGGGTGGCTCGGGCTTGGGGGGCGTCGGTTTGGGTGGCTCGGGCTTGGGCGGTGTCGGTTTGGGCGGCTCGACTTTCGGCGGTTCGGGCTTGGGCGGCGCCGGTTTGGGCGGCTCGACTTTCGGCGGTTCGGGCTTGGGCGGCTCGACCACCGGCGGCTCTGGCTTGGGTGGTTCCGGTTTGGGCGGCGCCGGCTTGGGTGGCGTCGGTGGGGGTGGCTCGACCTTCGGCACAGGCGGCGGCGGGACCACCACCGGCTTGACCGGGGGCGGTGGCGCCGGCCGCAGGGGGCGGGGCTCGCCTTGGGTCGGGCTGGCGGTGGGGCCGACCTGAACCACGTCGATCGGGATCGTTGCCGGTTCCAACTCCAGCGGATGGTCGAACATCGGCACCACCAGCACCGTCAGCAACACGAGGGCCAGGTGCAGGATGGCCGAGGCGATGACACCGTTCCGCATGGCGTCAACGGTGGGTCGGGTTGGACCGGGCCGGGGTCGATTGGGGGGCCGCCGGGGTGGGGAGCGAAGCGGCGAGGCCGATCTTGGTGTAGCCGGCGTTGGCGATGGCGCCCAGCACCTCAACCATGGTGCCGTAATTGTTCTTCTTGTCGCCGCGGACCATGATCCTGGTCTCCGGATCAATGTCGGGGATCGTCTTCAGCGCCGCCACCAGGCCGGTCAGAGTGACCAGGCTTTCCTGGACGTAAATGGTGCCGTCTTCCTTGACCGAGACCGTCAGCGGCTTCTTGTCGGCGGCGGTCGACGGCTTGGCCTGGGTTTGCGGCAGGTTCACCGGGACGCTGACGGTCAGCAGCGGCGCGGTGACCATGAACACGATCAACAGAACCAGCATGACGTCGACGAACGGCGTCACATTGATTTCGGACATGGGCTTGTAGAGACGGCGGTGTCCACCCCGTCCGCCGACTTTAGCCCCGAGCGGTGCGCCCATGACTAGGCTCGTTCCTCCAGATGACGGGACAGGATGGCGGCGAATTCCACGGCGAAGGCTTCCAGACGTTCGCCGTAGCGGCCGAGGTCGGTGGAGAACTTGTTGTAGGCGACGGCGGCCGGGATGGCCGCCACCAGGCCGAGGGCGGTGGCGAACAGGGCCTCGGCGATGCCGGGGGCCACCACCGCCAGGCTGGTGTTGTTGGTGTTGGCGATGGAGGTGAAGCTGTTCATGATCCCCCAGACGGTGCCGAACAGGCCCAGAAAGGGCGCCGTGGAGCCGACCGAGGCCAGGAAGGTCATGTACTTCTCGATGTCCGCCATCTCGCGGCCGATGGTCAGGGACATGACGCGCTCGACCCGCTGCTGAAGGCTGGCGCGCATGGTGCCCGACGAGGTCAGGCCGCGGTCCGAGGCGTGACGCCATTCCCGCATACCGGCGGCAAAGGTTGCCGACATGGGGTCGGTGGCGGCCTTGCCGACCCGGTCGTACAGGGAGTCCAGCGAGCCGCCGGACCAGAACAGCTCCTCGAACTCGGCGGCGGCGGCGTTCAGCCGGCGCAGGCGCAAGGCCTTCTCGAAAATGATGGCCCAGCACCACACCGATGCGGTGAACAGGAGCAGCAGGACGAACTTGACCAGCAGGTCCGCAGACATGAACAGGCTGACGATCGACAGATCGTGGTGGCTGGCTAAGGCTCCGCCCGCTTGGGCGGCATCAATCATCGTCTGATCCATATCCGTCGGTTTCCTCGGCGTAGGTTTTGAGCCTTGGTTATTGCTCGTCTCCGGCCAGTCGTCGCAAACCATTGCCGATCACCGGCGGTATTCGGGCCGCGCGACCCGCCTGGGTGATGCAGGCCAGGCGGATCAGCGCCCGGACCAGCGGCTCCTGACCGCGTCGCACCTGCTGTTCAGCGGTTAGGCTTGCGCCGCGGATCTCGACAATCCGGGTCCGGACTTCAAGGGAATCATCGAGTCGGGCCGGACTGAGGTAGTCGATTTCGCATCTGCGTACCGCAAACATCACACCGTGGTCTGCCGTCATTTGAGCATGGGGGGTCCCAAGACAACGCATCATCTCGGTGCGGGCGCGTTCCAGAAAGTGCAGATAGCGGGCATAATAAACGATGCCGGCGGCGTCGGTGTCTTCGAAATAAACTCGGATCGGAAACAGGTGGCTGTCGGCGTCGAGACGGCCGTGGGCGTCAACCATGGTCGGGGCTCCGGTCGTCATCGTCGTCATCACCATCATCTTTCGGGTCACGGTCTGCGGCCACGGCGGCCAGCCGGTCCAGCAGATCGAACTGGCGGGCCGGTGCCGGGGTGGGCGGGGTCAGGCCTAAATAACGGAAGCCCGGGTCCGTGAGCATCCGCCCGCGCGGCGTCCGTTGCAACAGTCCCTGTTGCAGCAGGTAGGGCTCGATCACCTCTTCCAGCACGTCCCGTTGCTCCGAAAGCGCAGCGGCCAAAGTCTCGACCCCCACCGGTCCGCCGCCGTAGTTGCGGGCGATGCAGCCCAGGTAGCGGCGGTCCATAGCGTCGAGCCCGTTTTTGTCGACATCAAGGCGGGTCAGCGCCGCATCGGCCACCGCCGCGTCGACGGTGGCCGCCTGGTGGTACGCGGCGATGTCGCGGACCCGCCGCAGCAGCCGGCCCGCCACCCGCGGTGTGCCGCGGGCGCGCCGGGCGATTTCGGCGGCGCCGTCGGCGGTCATGGCCTGGCCCAGCACGCCCGCGCCGCGCCGGACGATCAGTTCCAACTCGGCCGGGGTGTAGAAGTCGAGCCGTAGCGGAATGCCGAACCGCTCGCGCAGCGGCCGGGTGATCAGGCCCGAGCGGGTGGTGGCGCCGACCAGGGTAAAGGGCGGCAGGTCGATCCGGATCGAGCGGGCCGCCGGTCCTTCGCCGATGATCAGGTCGAGCTGGTAATCCTCCATGGCCGGATAGAGGATTTCTTCCACCGCCGGTGACAGCCGATGAATTTCGTCGATGAACAGCACGTCGTGGGGTTGCAGATTGGTCAGCAGCGCCGCCAGGTCACCGGCCCGGACAATCACCGGCCCCGAGGTGGCGCGAAACCCGACGCCCAACTCCCGGGCCACGATCTGAGCCAGCGTGGTCTTGCCCAGGCCGGGCGGTCCATGGAACAGTACATGGTCCAGCGGTTCGCCCCGGCTGCGGGCGCCGGCAATGAAGATCGCCAGATTCTCGCGGACCGCCTGCTGGCCCACGAACTCGGCCAGAGTCTGCGGCCGGATGGTGGCCTCGGGGGCGTCGCCCGCCAGGAAATCGGGGCCGAGCGTCCGGTCGGCGGGTGGTGGCGGCGGTGCGGCGGCGGTCATCGCTCAGTGTCCCGGCGGCCCAAAGCCTGGAGACTGTGGCGGATCAGGGCCGACAGGGTGGCGGTCGGCCCCAGCGCCTTGACCGCGGCCAGTGCCGCCGCAAACGCCTCGCTGCGCCCATAGCCGAGATTGACCAGGGCCGAGACCGCATCGCCGACGGCGGCGGCCTCGGGCGTGGCGGCGGCCGGGGGGAGGCCGGTGCCGGTCGGCCCGGCCGTCGTGGCCGCCGGGCCCAGGGCCAGGCCGCCGACCTTGTCCTTGAGTTCCGAGAGAATGCGCGTGGCCAGCTTGGGGCCGACCCCGTCGGCCCGGATCAGCGCGGCTTTATCCTGGGCGGCGATGGCCCGGACCAGATCATCGGGACCCAGCACGCCCAACAGCGCATGGGCGACCCGGGCGCCGACGCCTTGCACGGTGATCAGCAACCGGAACCAGCTTCGTTCCGCGCCGTCGGCAAAACCGTAGAGCGTGATGGCGTCTTCCCGGACGTGGGTGTCCACCAGCACCGTGACGGCGGCGTCCACGGCCCCCAGGCGGGTCAGGGTCCGGGCCGAGCAGAACACCAGATAACCGACGCCACCGACATCGATCACCGCGTGATCGGCGCCCAGGCTGTCCAGCCGGCCGCTAAGTTTCGCAATCATGGCGGTTCCCGGGGGGTTCGCGGTTCTGGGGAGCCGGTGCCGGCCGGTTTGCTCCAGGCCAGACGGGTGGCGCGGTGATGGGCATGGCAGATGGCCACCGCCAGGGCATCGGCAGCATCCGCACTTTTCAGGGTGCAACCGGGCAGCAGCACCCGCATCATCATCTGAACCTGGGTCTTTTCCGCGTGACCGGCGCCGACCACCGATTTTTTTACCAGATTGGTCGGATATTCCGCCACCGGCAGGCCGCTGCGGGCCGGCACCAGCAGCGCCACGGCCCGGGCCATGCCCAGCTTGAGCGTCGAACTGGGGTTGCGGTTAACGAAGGTCTCTTCCACCGCGGCCTCGTCGGGCCGCCAGGTCTCCAGCACCGTGACCAGCGCATCGTGAAGCTGACAGAGCCGCTCGGCCAGGGAGCTGTCGCCGTCGGAATGAAGGGCACCGTCGGCCACATGTCGCAGGCTGTTGCCGGCTACGTCAATCACGCCCCAGCCGGTATGGCGGAGGCCGGGATCAAGACCGATGATCCGAACGCTACGCTTGGTGATCGCCTGTTTCCTTATGCTTTCCAGGGGCGCTGTCCCTGGATCCCGTGACGTTATCCCGTCAGCTTTTCCATCAGCGCCTCGGGGATGTCGAAGTTGCCTTCGACGGTCTGGACGTCGTCATTGTCCTCGAGGGCGTCGAGCAATTTCAACAGTGTCGCCGCGGCTTCCTCGTCGGGGATGACGGTGTTGAGCGGGACCCAGCCCAACCGCGCACTCTCGGCCGCGCCGAATTTGGCGTCCAGAGCATCCCGGGTTGCCGAAAAACCCTCGACACTGGTGGTGACGGTATGGCCGTCGGCGTCGGAGTCGACATTCTCGGCCCCCGCGTCCAGCGCCGCCTCGAACATGGCCTCGGCCCCCGCCACCGCGGCGGGGTAGCGTATCTGACCGACCCGGCTGAACAGAAAGCTCACCGAATTGGTCTCGCCCAGCGTGCCGCCGTGCTTGGTGAAGGCGGAACGGACCTCGGCGGCAGTGCGGTTGCGGTTGTCGGTCAGCGCCTCGGCAATCAGGGCCACGCCGCCCGGCCCGTAACCCTCGTAACGGACCTCCTCATAGGCGGCGGTATCGCCGCCCGGCGATCCGCTCTTGATGGCCCGCTCGATGCGGTCGCGCGGCATATTCTGAGTTCGCGCGGCCTGGATGGCTGCCCGCAATCGGGGGTTGGCTGCCGGATCCGGCAACCCGGCCTTGGCCGCCACCGAGATTTCCCGCGCCAGCTTGTTGAAGACCTTAGCCCGTCGGACGTCCTGCGCGCCCTTGCGGTGCATGATGTTCTTGAACTGGGAATGACCGGCCATACGTCGTCGCTGCCTTTGTCTGCATGCTCGCAAAATCGATGATGTCCCGAGCGTTTACCAGATATGGAGCCGGGATTCCATATTTTGTGGAGCCGGATTTTGGGGCGCCGTTTGGGGTAGGGGGCGCCGATGGCGGCGACTCGAGGTCGCGGTCCGAGATCGAAACGGAGCGCGGTGACCGTGATGGCAAATGCCCCTAGTCAAAAGGCGTATTCGTGTTGCGATCAATTCACTGAGCGCGAATGCAATTGTATGGTCCATGCATACAGATGAATTGCGAATACGATCAATAATATACAAATGTATGTTGCGCTTCATGTTGTAATGAAGATTGATTTATTGGTCATAGTTAGCTAATTAATACTTCGACACATGCGGGGTGCGTGTGATCAATCCACAAACAGGAGCCCTTTCGATGTCTGAAAATGTTGGAATCGTTCGCCCGAATGCCATTCAGGTCCATGTCGGCTCGGAATTTGGTCTGCTGTTGTTGAGCGGCGCCACCGCTTCCGTGACGTCGATTCCCGGCTGCACCACCGCCAAGGTGAATGTGGCGGCCGACACTCCGGAGTTCTCGATTGGTGTGGCCTATCGCGTTGGTGGCATTCTGGTCGAAAACGGCCAGGCGTTTTCGATGCCCAAGGCGGTTTTTGAAGGGTATGGCGTCGGCCTTTATGCTCATGTGGCGACCTTCAAACAGCAGATCGTCGCGCCGTAATCGAGGCGCAGCATAAGAGACCTCGCGGCCATCGCCGCGAGGTCTTCCGGGTCAGGCCATCACATCCATCGCCCGCGCCGCGGTGGATGTGATGGCGCCGTCGTTGGGCTGGCTGATGGAATTGGCGGCGTCAGCCACGTTCTTCTCCGCCTCACGGATGGCTTTGAGCGATGCCTTCCGGTCGTGGGCGTCGACCGCAAGTCGGGCCACCAGGCCTTTGAGGGTTGCCAGTGCCGTCTTGACCTGATCGAACAGGGTTTGCCCAGTTCCGGGGTCCGAAGACGGGGGGCTGAAGGTCGCACCGGTGGCAATCAGCTGGTCAACCAGCGCCCGACGGGCCGCGGCGGGGTCGGTGATGACCTGATCGTCGGCATGAGCGCCGGTGTCGCCGGTGCCGCCGTTGGGGCCGTCTTTGGGTGTGGTGGCGGCGGTTGTCGGGTCGGTATCGGCGTTGCTTGAGGGACCCGGACTTGAGGCACCCGGACTTGGGGTGCCCGGACTAGGGGGGGTGGCGCAATCGGTGGTCCCGGCGGCCGTGGCGGCGGCTTGGGCCGTTGCCTGGGCTTGGTTAACGTCGGCTGCGACCTGCGGCGGAGCGGCGGGGGTCCCGGCGGCTTGGTCGCATTCGCCGGCAGACGCCGTGCCTTCACCTTCGGTGGGGGCCGGGCTGTCATCGACGGCAGTCGTGCAGGTTTTGGCCGCGGCGCTGATTTCTTTGGCGAGTTGCGCCGCCCGGTGCGCCACGGTCTTCGGGTCGCCGCCCACCAGACACAGCACCTTGATCATCATCAGCAATTGCTTCAACCGGTCCGCGGCGCCGGCGGAACGCGAACTCCGCGCGGCCTTGGCGACTTGGGTGACGGTGGCCAGGGTCTGGCTGGATGCCGCCTGGAGTCCGGCGGCGGCGGTCGGGAGGCTGCGGGTGGCGCCGCGCGGGGGCGCGGTGAGCCCTGGCTGGGCCAAGGGGACGAATGGGCCGGTGGAACCGGTGGGCGAAACGCTGGTGGTCACGATGGCGGGACTCCTGACGGCGGTTACCCGGTTGCCGGGGCTGCGGCGATGAACGCCGCCAGCACCTTTTTGCGGCCGCCCTGGTCAAAATCGATTTCCAGCTTGTCGTGATCGACCGCGCGGACGGTGCCGGCGCCGAAGGTCGGATGCAGCACCCGGGATCCCGGCGCGTATGGGGTGCCGGTGGCCGGTCGGACCTCAACCCGGCGGGCAGACCCCTCGATCAGGGGCGGCGGGCGCTGGGGGCCGGTTCGGGGAAGGCCGGCGTGGGGGAAGGAGGAGGCTCCCCGGAAGCCGCCGCCGGAAACCGGTGGCGGGTGCATCTCGTCGTTTTCGATATGCTCGGCCGGCAATTCACCCAGGAACCGCGAGGGCAGGGTGTCGGTCCAGGTGGAATAGATGCGGCGGCGCCGGGCGTGGCTGATACAGGCCCGGCGGCGGGCGCGGGTCAGGCCGACATAGGCCAGCCGTCGTTCCTCTTCCAGGCCTGCCGCGCCGTTCTCTTCCATGGATCTCTGGCTGGGGAACAGGCCATCCTCCCAGCCGGGCAGGAAGACCACGTCGAATTCCAGGCCCTTGGCGCCGTGCAGGGTCATGATGCTGACCTTGTCTTCGTTGCCGCCCTGGTTGGCCTCCATCACCAGCGCCACATGTTCAAGGAACCCTTGCAGGTTCTCGAAGTCGCCCATGCCGTTGATCAGTTCCTTGAGGTTGTCCAGCCGGCCGGGGGCTTCGGGTGTTTTGTCTTCCTGCCACATCCGGGTGTAGCCCGACTCGTCCAGAACCGTCCGGGCCAGATCGGTGTGGGCGATCCGCCCCTGGAGATCGCGCCAGCGTTCGAAGTCCTGGAGCAGGCTGCGTAACGCCTGACGCGGCTTGGGCTTGAGGTCGTCGGAGCCCGAGAGCTGCCAGGCCGCCTCGGTCATGGGGACGGCGTTGGCCCGTCGCACCTGATGGATCAGGTCCAGGGCCGCGGGGCCGATGCCGCGCTTGGGCAGGTTGATGATGCGCTCGAAGGCGAGGTCGTCGGCAGGCTGGGCGATGACCCGGAAATAGGCCAAGGCATCGCGGATTTCCTGGCGTTCGTAAAAGCGGGGGCCGCCGATCACCCGGTAGGGCAGGCCCAGGGTCAGGAACCGTTCTTCGAATTCACGGGTCTGGGCACCGGTCCGCACCAACACCGCGATCTGCCCGAGGCTGGTGCCACGGCGCTGGTGGGCTTCGATTTCCTCTCCGACCCGGCGGGCTTCTTCCAGGCTGTCTTCCAGCCCCAGAATCCGGACCAGTTCACCGTCACCGGCGGCGGTCCACAGGGTCTTGCCCAGTCGCTTCTGATTGTGGGCGATCAGTCCCGAGGCGGCGGCCAGGATATGGCCGCCCGACCGGTAATTCTCCTCCAGCCGGATCACCTGGGCGCCGGGGAAGTCCGTTTCAAAGCGCAGGATGTTGCCGATCTCGGCGCCGCGCCAGCCATAGATCGACTGGTCCTCGTCCCCGACACAGCATAGGTTGCGGTGCCCTTGGGCGAGCAGGCGCAACCACAAATATTGTGAGACGTTGGTATCCTGGTATTCGTCGACCAGCAGGTAGCGGAAGCGCCGATGATAAAGCGCCAGCACGTCCGGATGGGCCTGAAACACGGTCAGCATGTGTAACAACAGGTCGCCGAAATCACAGGCGTTGAGCGTCCGCAACCGGTCCTGGTAAGCGGTGTAAAGCGCCACCGCCTTGCCGGCGACCGCGTCCCCGGCCTCGGTTCGGGTGACCCGGTCGGGGGTCAGGCCCCGGTCCTTCCAGCGTTCGAACACCCCCAGCACCCGGCGCGGCGGCCATTTTTTGGGGTCGATCTTCGCATCGTCCAATAACTGCTTGACCAGTCGCTGTTGATCGTCGGTATCCAGGATGGTGAAGGCGCCGGTCAGCCCGACCAACTCGGCGTGCCGGCGCAGCATCCGTGCCGCCAGCGCGTGGAAGGTGCCGAGCCACCACCCTTCGACTCCGCTGGTCCCCAGCAGGGCCGCGACCCGGTCGCGCATTTCCCGCGACGCCTTATTGGTGAACGTGACCGCCAGAATTTCGAACGGCGTCGCCCGGTGCGTGGTCAGCAGGTAGGCCAGCCGGGTGGTCAGCACTCGAGTCTTGCCGGTTCCGGCCCCGGCCAGCAGCAGGACCGGCCCGTCCAGGGCCTCCACCGCCCGGCGTTGCGCCGGATTGAGGCCGTCCAGGCTGAACCCGGGCGGCGGGGCCGCCTGTTCGGGGTCGGCCAGCGGCACGCCCGCCATCAGGTCGCCTAAAGGGTCGTCGGGCCAGGAGTCCTCGGGCGAGAACGAAGCGGGCGGGAGCGGGGCGGGGGAGAAGGGATCGGGCATCATGGCTGACAGTATACCACAGCATCGCCGTCGGGCAGCAGAGGATGATCCCGGCGAGCCGAAGCTTTGCCGTCATGAAGCCGCCCGATATCACCGGACCTGTTTATGGTTTGGGGAGTCCCTGCCGCGGCCGCGTGGGACCGGGATCGGCGCTGGCCCGGAGATCTGGACTGCGATCATGCCGGGTTCTTGGTCGATAAATTAACATTATTAATTGATACGTAGACAATATATACAATCAATAATGGCGATATGCCGGCCGCGGCCGCACCCCCCTCGGCCGCAACTCCCTCCCGATTGGCCAAGGTGACGCCGTGAACGATGATCGGTGAAAACAAAGGGGAATGAGCCATAGACCAGGGACCGCGACTTCAAGACAGTTTGTGCAATGCACCATACATGGCAGCGTTGCCGGTGGCCCGGATCGTTGCCGGCATGGCTCGATTTACACCCTGAAACATCGGTGGTATGCTTCCCCCGGCGAGCGAGGCCGTATTCCCGACCCGGAATGAGACTCGGGCTTTATTCTGATACTGTGTAAGGGAGGAAAACGGTGGGTTATTTCTACAAGAGTATCGGCGGTTTTCCAGTGCTGATCTTTTCGGTCGACAAGTAAGACCCAGCTCCAGAATCATGATCTGTCAGGAGGCAGCCGATGGCCGGGGACGCCAGGACCACCGAAAATATTGTCGTGGAACGCCGTGATCGGGTCGGACTGATCCGGCTTGACCGGCCCATGATCCTAACGGCGTTGTCGGTGTCGTATTGTGTCGAACTGAATGCGGCTCTGGATGATTTGGCGGCGGACGACGACATTGGCGCCATCGTGCTGACCGGTTCCGACCACGCCTTCTCCGACCTGTTGCACGACGCGGCCGACCATGCCGGCCGGGCCCACATCACCACCATAGGTAAGCCGGTGATCGCGGCGGTTGCTGGCTCTGTGCTGGGCGGCGGCTGCGAGCTGGCTATGATGTGCGACTTTATCCTGGCGGCTGATACGGCCCGGTTCGGCCCGCGGCCCGGGGCGGGTGGGCGTCAGGGGCTGACGTGGTTCGCAGGCACGTCCACCACGATGGAGATGGGGTGGCCTGACCGGTTGATGGACGCCGCCGAGGCGGAACGGGTGGGGCTGGTGTCCCGGGTGATTCCAGCGGCCGATCTGATCGAGGAAGCGGTCAAGGTCGCCCAGATGATCGCCGGGATGTGTCCGTCGGTGATCATCACACTCAAGGAGGCCACCAACCGCGCCCGGGAAACCCCGCCGGCCGACGGACTCCGATCCGACTGCCCCTCCTTTTACGCCCCATGTGCCGTCGACGACCAGCCGGAGGGAATGCCCGCCGTCGCCGGGACGCGCCAATCCAAAATTCAGAACCATTAAGCGGACTTGAAGTCCCGAGTCCCAAGGGCTGTTGGTGAAGGGGCCTGGGGGCACAGCCGCGTCTGCCATTCACCTGTTGAGGAGGAACTCTTGCCCGACGACACCGCTCTGGTTGGCCAGCCGGCCCGTGATGGCCACCGTTCGCGTCAGAGTCTGCGGTTCGTGACCGCGACCAGCCTGTTCGATGGCCATGATGCCGCCATCAACATCTTTCGACGGATGCTCCAGGCGGGCGGCGCCGAGGTGATTCATCTTGGGCATAACCGCTCTGTGGACGAGGTGGTGACGGCGGCGATCCAGGAGGATGCCCATGCCGTGGCCGTGAGTTCCTACCAGGGCGGCCATGTGGAGTACTTCAAATACATGGTGGACCTGCTGCGCGCGCGCGGCCGGCCGGACCTGAAGGTGTTCGGCGGCGGCGGCGGGGTCATCGTGCCCGACGAACGGGCCGACTTGCAGGGCTACGGCGTGACCCGGCTCTATTCCCCGGAGGACGGGCTGCACCTGGGTTTGCAGGGCATCATTGCGGATATGCTGCGACGGGCCGACGGTGATCTGACTGCCGGGGCGGTGCCCGACTTCGGCGATCCGGCGGCGCTGACGGCGGGTGGCGGCGCCTTATTGGCCCGGTTGATCTCGGTGATCGAGGCGGGACGGTTGCCGGAGGATCAAGGTCAGGCGCTCCGGCAGGCCGCGGCGGCCAGCGCGGCGCCGGTATTGGGGGTGACCGGCACCGGGGGCGCCGGCAAGTCGTCCCTGACCGATGAATTGATCCGGCGTTTCCGGCTGTATAGCGGAGAGCCGAAAATCGCGGTCATTGCGGTGGATCCGACCCGCCGCCGCACCGGCGGCGCCTTGTTGGGTGACCGGATTCGGATGAATGCCATCGGGGCGCCGAACGTCTTCATGCGGTCCTTGGCCACGCGCCACGCCGGCAACGAGGTGCCGGCCGCGGTGACCGACATCATTGCGGCGTGCAAGGTCGCCGGCTTTGATCTGGTGGTGGTCGAGACGCCGGGGATCGGCCAGGGCGATACCGGCATCGTTCCGTATGTGGACGTTCCGATTTACGTCATGACCCCGGAATATGGTGCGGCGAGCCAGCTTGAAAAGATCGATATGCTCGACTTCGCCCAGGTGGTGGTGATCAACAAATTCGATCGCAAGGGAGCGTTGGATGCGCTGCGCGATGTGCGCAAACAAGTTCAGCGCAACCGGGAAGCCTTCGGCACGCCCCCCGAACAGATGCCGGTGTTCGGGGCCATCGCCGCGCGGTTCAATGATGTCGGCGTCACGGCGGTCTATCAGGAATTGCTGAGCATTCTGGCCGTCAAAGGGTTGGGCCGGTTGCCCGCGACCACCCTACCGCCGCTGTCGGTGCGGGCCTCGGATCCGGGTCACGCGGTGGTGCCGCCGTCGCGCCAGCGGTATCTGGCCGACATTGCCGCCACGGTGCGCGAGTACCATGGCGAGGTGCGCCAACAGGTCAGCATCGCCCGGGAACGCCACCAGTTGCGCGCTGCCGCCGCCCTGTTGCGCGCCGCCGGCCGCCCGGACCAGGATGTCGAGGCCCTGGCCGGGGAACGTGACGCCGCGCTTGATCCCCGTTGCCGCAAGCTGCTGGCCATGTGGCCCAAAGTGCGCGAGAGCTACGCCGGCGATCAGTATCTTGTCCGCATCCGCGATCGGGAGATCAGGACTTCGCTGACCGGCACATCGTTGTCCGGTACCCGCATTCCAAAGGTGGTGCTGCCGCGTTTCGAAGACGAGGGCGAGATTCTGCGGTGGGTGTTGCTGGAGAACGTGCCGGGCAGCTTCCCCTATACCGCCGGCGTGTTTGCTTTTAAGCGCGAGAACGAGGATCCGACCCGGATGTTCGCCGGGGAGGGCGACGCTTTCCGGACCAATCACCGCTTCAAGTATCTGTCCAAGGATACCAAGTCCAAGCGCCTGTCCACCGCCTTTGATTCGGTCACGCTGTATGGTTTCGATCCGGCCCTGCGCCCGGATATTTACGGCAAGGTCGGCAATTCCGGCGTATCGATTGCCACTCTCGACGACCTCAAGGTCCTTTATGACGGCTTTGATCTGTGCGATCCGATGACCTCGGTGTCCATGACCATCAACGGGCCGGCACCGACGATTTTGGCCATGTTTCTCAACACGGCCATTGATGGCCAGGTGGATCGTTTCGAAAGCGACAACGGCCGGCCGCCAACCGACGAAGAGATCGACAAGATTCGGGCCTGGGTGCTGGAAAATGTCCGGGGCACGGTCCAAGCTGACATCCTGAAGGAAGACCAGGGACAGAATACCTGCATCTTTTCGACCGAATTCGCACTGCGGATGATGGCAGATATTCAGGATTGGTTTGTTCACCATAATGTCCGTAACTTCTATTCGGTGTCGATTTCGGGCTATCACATCGCCGAAGCAGGCGCCAATCCCATCTCGCAACTGGCCTTTACGCTCGCCAACGGCTTTACCTATGTCGAGGCCTATCTTGCGCGCGGCATGCAGATTGACGACTTTGCGCCCAATCTGTCGTTCTTCTTCTCCAACGGCATGGAACCGGAATATTCGGTGATGGGGCGGGTCGCCCGCCGCATCTGGTCCACCGCCATCCGGTTCCGCTACGGTGGTAACGAGCGGTCCCAGAAGCTGAAATATCATATTCAGACCTCTGGCCGGTCTCTGCATGCCCAGGAGATGGACTTCAACGACATCCGGACCACACTTCAGGCATTGATCGCGGTTTACGACAACTGCAACAGCCTGCACACCAACGCCCATGACGAGGCCTTCACCACCCCGACCGCGGAAAGCGTGCGCCGGGCGCTGGCGATCCAGATGGTGATCAACCGCGAGTGGGGCCTGGCCATCAATGAGAACCCCAACCAGGGCGCCTTCATCATCGAGGAATTGACCGATCTGGTCGAAGAGGCGGTGCTGGCCGAATTCGAACGGCTGTCGGAGCGTGGCGGCGTGCTGGGGGCCATGGAAACCGGCTATCAGCGCGGGCGCATCCAGGACGAGTCTCTTCACTACGAGACCTTGAAGCATGACGGCCGATTGCCGATTGTCGGCGTCAACACCTTCCTCAATCCCGAACCCGGTCCGGCGGTGGTGCCCAAGCTCCAACGCTCGTCGGACGACGAAAAGCAGAACCAACTCCAACGGCTGGCCGATTTCCACCGCCGCCATGCCGTCAGCGCCCAGCATGTGCTGACGCGCCTCAAGCAGGCGGCAACCACCGACCAGAATCTGTTCGGAGTCTTGATGGACGCGGTGCGGTACTGCTCGTTGGGGCAGATCACCGAGGCCTTGTTCGAAGTGGGGGGGCAGTACCGCCGGAATATGTAAGCGCCCGACGTCATTTGGGGACCTCCGGGCGAATCAGGGTTCGCCCGGAGGTCGTGAGATGAGGACATCCCGCCAGATGATGCATCCGGCCGGATGATGCCGGCGCGCAAAAAAATCGATGGTCTGAGCGGACATCCTGATGCGGTCTCCAAGTGTCAGGCGGCACTTGGTCCATGGCTCTTGGCAGCGGGTGTACCGCTGTGCCATGGTAACGGCCACGAGGCGGCGGCGGCCGTCGGCGGGAGGCTGGCGCGCCTTCGCGTATCAGGGTTTTTCAGTAGGGCTCGGGTCTCGGATGTCTCCGTTTACTTCACTCCGCCGGCCTGTGACGGCGCTTGGTCACACCGGTGGACCCGAAGGCGTGGCATTGCCGCGGACGGTGGTGCTGGTCGGCCTGATGGGGGCCGGCAAAACCGCCATCGGTAAGCGCCTGGCGGCGCGGTTGGGCTTGCGGTTCGTCGACGCCGACGAAGAAATCGAAGCCGCGGCCGGCTGTTCCATTGAGGAATATTTCCTGGCCCATGGCGAGGCCGAGTTCCGCGACGGCGAGCGTCGGGTGATCGGACGGCTGTTGGAACAACCGGTGCATATTCTGGCCACGGGTGGCGGCGCGTTCATTGATCCTACCACCCGCAGCCTGATGCGCGGGCGAGTCCTGACCGTGTGGTTGCGGGCCGAACTGGATGTGCTGGTGGCGCGCACCGCCCGGAGGAACAACCGGCCATTGCTTAAGCAGGGAAAATCACCCCGTGACGTGCTTGAAGGGCTGATGACGCTTCGTTACCCCATCTACGCTGAGGCCGACCTTACCGTGGATAGCGATGATTGCTCCATCGACGACACCGTAGAGCGGGTATTGGCGGCAGTAGAGCATCGCCTGGGCCGATCCCTTGCCACCACCCTGCCGCTTCCCGAGGTGGTCGAGGACGGGGCCAAATCCACGAGGACCAAGCCATGAGAGATATCGTTCGGGTCGAGTTGGGCAGCCGCAGCTACGATATCGTGGTGGGGCCGGGCGTCCTGGCGGAGGCCGGCCGTTTGATTGCCGGGGTTGTCGGTAAACGTCGACGCTTGATCGTGGTGACGGACCAAACGGTGGCCAAGCAGCATCTGACGGCGTTGCAACACGCTCTTGACCGGGAAGGGCTGGCCGACGGCGGACCGGCGGTCATTCTTCCGCCGGGGGAGCGGACCAAAGATTTCGACCATCTGGAACAGTTGCTGGACGCGTTGCTTGGCCGCGGACTCGAGCGGTCGACGGTGTTGGTGGCCCTGGGCGGCGGTGTGGTCGGGGATCTGGTGGGCTTTGCCGCCGCGGTCGCGCTGCGTGGTGTGGATTTCATTCAGATTCCCACCACCCTGCTGGCCCAGGTGGACAGTTCGGTGGGCGGCAAGACCGGCATCAACAGCCGTCATGGCAAAAACCTGATCGGTGCCTTTCATCAGCCCCGACTGGTGCTGGCCGATACCCAGGTGGTGAATACTTTGCCGCGGCGCGATGTCGTGTCGGGGTATGCCGAGGTCGTCAAGTATGGGTTGATCGGTGATCCCGCGTTCTTTGAATGGCTGGAGCGCCACGGCACCGCCGTGGTGGCCGGTGATCAGGACGCCCGGCGGCATGCGGTCCGGGTCAGTTGCCGGGCCAAGGCGGCGATCGTCGGCGCCGACGAACGCGAAGCGGGCGTTCGGGCGCTGCTCAATCTGGGCCATACGTTCGGGCATGCTCTGGAGGCGGCCTGTGAGTTCAACGACACCCTGAGCCATGGCGAGGCCATCGCCATCGGCATGGTCCTGGCGTTTGATTTGTCGGCCATGCTGGGCCTGGCACCGGCCGCCGATGCTCTCCGAGTCCGCCGCCATTTGTTCGAAATCGGCTTGCCCACCGGTCCCGGCGACGTGCCCGGATTACCATGGTGTCCTGAACACCTGCTTGCGCACATGACCCGGGACAAGAAGGTTAACGACGGCCAAATTTCGTTTGTGCTGGCCCGCGGCATCGGTCAGGCCTTTTTGGCCACCGACGTGGATACCGCCGACATATTGAAAGTGCTGGAGTCGTAATTGGTGTGGGCTTACGACTGGCGGTGCCATGGACCGCAGAGGCTGTGATCGCCGGCTTTGGGTCTGAAAGGGGCCGGTTCGTGATCATTGCCTGGGATCACGGTCGACAGTATGCTGCCCGCGCCTGCGCCGCCGGCCGCGGGTGGGCAGGGGCAGCGCCTTCGAGCGGGCAGATGCGATGGACATGACGGTGTGGATCACGATCGGTACGATCCTGATCCTGGTTGCGATTTCGGCGTTCTTTTCCGGGGCGGAAACTGCGCTGACGGGGGCATCGCGGGCGCGCATGCACCAGTTGGAACAGGAAGGCAACCGGCGTGCGCGACTGGTCAATCGGTTGCGCGAGCAAAAGGAACAGATGATCGGGGCGTTGTTGCTGGGGAACAACGCCATCAACATTCTCGGTTCAGCCATGGCCACCAGCCTGATGATCCGGCTGTTCGGCGACCATGGCGTGCTCTATGCCACCGGAATCATGACTGGCCTGATTCTGATCTTTGCCGAAGTGATGCCCAAAACCTACGCCATCAATTACGCCGATAGCGCCGCGCTGCTGGTGGCGCGACCGGTGCGTTTTGCGGTGGTGGTGCTGGCGCCGGTGACCAAGGCGGTCGGGTGGTGCGTTTTGCACATGCTGCGCCTGTTGGGCGCCGATATCAGAACCCAAGGCATGGTTTCCAGCGAGGAGGAGTTGCGGGGCGCCATCGAGCTTCATCGCGGTGTCGACACCGAGGAGGAGGTTCGGGAGGAACGGGCGATGCTGCGTTCGATTCTCGACCTGACCAATGTCGAAGTCAGCGAGATCATGACTCATCGCCGCAATGTGGTGGTGATCGATGCGTCGCTGCCGCCCAGCGAGATCGTCGATGCGGTGCTCAATAGCCCCTTCACCCGGGTCCCGTTGTGGCAGGGCGAGACCGATAACATCATCGGGGTCCTTCACGCCAAGGCGCTGTTACGCGAAGTTCATGCCCATGGCGGCGAATTGGAGAAGATGGACATTCTGGCCATTGCCCAGAAGCCCTGGTTTACCCCGGATACCACGACACTCTTCGATCAGCTCCAGGCGTTTCGCCGCCGTCGCGAGCATTTCGCGCTGGTGGTGGACGAATACGGTAGCCTGATGGGCGTGGTGACTCTCGAGGACATTCTGGAGGAAATCGTCGGTGATATTGCCGATGAGCACGATGTCCAGGTTGCCGGTGTCCGCGCCGAGCCCGGCGGTTCGTATGTGGTTGATGGCTGGGTGACCATTCGCGACCTCAACCGGGAGTTCGAGTGGCGGTTGCCCGACGATCGCGCATCGACGATCGCCGGCTTGGTGCTCAACGAAGCCCGGCGGATTCCCAATGTCGGGCAAACTTTTGTATTCTACGAGTTCCGGTTCGAAATTCTTGGTCGCCAGCGCCACCAGATTACCTCACTGCGCATGACCCCGCCGGGGGTTGACGGTGCCGTGGCCGTGAAACCGGATGAAGGCGGCGATATCCGGGTTGCGTGATGGGTTAAGCCGGCCGGCGCGGCTTGACAATCACGGCTTCGGAACCAAGTCCCTTCCGAAAGGGCAGTTCAACAATACCTGATTTGGAGGAGGCGAAGATGCCGCAACGTCGATTGGTACCCGATGTTGTTCATGATCAAGACGTGGCGACATTGTCGCCGTTGGACTTGGTGATGACGGCCGTCAAGCGGATGGTTGACCGTGACATCAGTGCGGTGATTGTGACCGCCGACGGGACGGTCGCCAGCCCGATTGTTGGCATCTTTACCGAACGGGACCTGACCGCGCGCGTGGTCGGTTCAGGTCGCGAGCCCGGCCAAACCCACCTGAGCGAGGTGATGACCCGGAATCCCGACACGCTTCCGCCGGGGGCGCAGGCCTTGGTGGCGCTCCAGTTCATGCGAAAACGGCACTACCGCCATCTTCCGGTGGTGGAGGACGATCATGTGGTCGGCATGGTATCGATACGCGATTTATTTGCCGTCGCCACCGAACAGTTGGTACAGGACGTTCACGAGTGCGAAGCCATCGTGTTCGGCTCGGGATATTCAGTCGATACCATTGTGGACCGCCCCCACTAGGCGGCCCCCGGCGGTGGGGTGGCGGCTTTCAACCAGCGCGGAGACCCGATGGCCTTATCCGATCCCAGCCCACGCCAACATATCCACACGCGCCGCGTCACCTGCTGCGGCTTCCGTCGCGAGGACGGCTTGTGGGACATCGAAGGCCACCTGACCGATGTCAAGACCTACAGCTTTCACACGGTTCATCGGGGAGATATTGAGCCCGGCGATCCGGTTCACGAGATGCGGATACGCCTGACCATTACCGATGATTTCGTGGTGAAGGGGATTGAAGCCGTCATCGAGAAGTCACCCTTCCACATCTGCGGCGGCATTGTCGGCGCGTTTCAGCAGATGATCGGACTGACCATCGGCGCCGGGTGGAACCGTGCGATCAAGGAACGCTTGGCGGGAATCAAGGGCTGTACCCATCTGACCGAACTCTTGGGTCCCATCGCAACCACCGCGTTCCAGACCATCTATCCGGTCCTGGTGCGTGAACGTGCTGCGGCGGCCGAAGCCAAAAGTCGTAAAGAACCAACTTCGACCGAGCGTCCCGTGCTGTTGGACGTTTGCCACGTGTTCGACAGTTCGGGGACCTTTGTTCGCGAGCATTGGCCCGACCATTATACCGGTGAACCGGCGGCCTGACCGGGGCGGGGCGGGATGTCACGAAGATGGCGTCGTGACACGATCAATCAAAAGATTGCGGACGCTTAGGTGAACCGCGGTCGACGATATAGACGCGCGGCGGGTGTGCGACATCCCAGCCGCGCAGGTCGTCGTGGAGCCGGGGGAAACGCGAGGTCTCGAGTCTGATCGAGAGGCCGCCGGAACGGACGGCCATCGCCAAGTGAACCATGTTAAAGACCAGTTTGACTAGATAGCCGGCCGCGGGTTCGACAAAAGGAAACGGGATCATGGGCAAGCTGGCGCCCTTGCCGACGAAGCCCTGGAGCGTCGATATAATATACTCGTAGTCCTTCTCGATGGTTTTCTCGATCCGCTCACATTTATCCGTCAACGATACCTTGCGGTCCTCCAGGATGATCTGGTTGACCCCGCGTGAAAATTGCTGGCAGGCTTCGGCGTTGAGCTTAGGGTCGATCCGCGCGAAGTAGGCCACGATGGAACGGTGCAGAACCTCCAGTTCCCGCCGCTTTTCATCTCGAAGGTCGTCGGCGAGGTCCTCAAAGGACACCATGGCCTCGATGGTCTCGGTCAGGGCCTGATGAACATTCTCGCGCCATTCTTCGGTGGGCTGGCTGGGACCAAGAGAGAGGGCCTGGCCCAAGCGTTCCAGCCCGATCAGCGCCCGATCCTTGGTGGCGGCGATCACGCCTTGCAATTCCCGACGCTTGTCTTCGTCGTCGGTGAGCAGGGAGTCGGGATCATCCAACAGCGTGTCAACGGTGCAGAGGGTCTGGCGCGTTTCCTCAAGTCCGGTCAACAAGGCGCCGACATCGGGGATCACAGGTCCCTCGGGTTCGGGCGCTGCCACTGGCGGCGGCGGCTTGAGCGGCTTCATGTCGTCAAAGCGTTTGACGGTACCGCGGCCTTCCTTGTTTCGCCCCACCAACACGCAGGGTTGAAACTCCACCAGGATGCTTTTGCCCGATACTGAATCGATGATGGCGCCGTTGTTGCCGCTGAACGCCGTTCGGGCCAGCAGGTAGGCTCGGCGACCATTGGGGTCCAGGCTCAGGTAAGGAAGCCAGCTATCGGCGCTGGGTGCGGCCGGCAGGATGCCATCCGGTAGAATAAACCAGAATTCATTGTCACGCCGGATGGACAGGGTCAGCTCATTACGCGCACGCTCAGCCTCGGTACAGACCGAATCCAAGACGGAGTGGAATGAAGAAGGTTGGGATGTCATCGCGGCCGCAACCTCTACCGACAGCCGCTAAGGCCAGGGACGCATCTTTATAGGCCATGGATCAGGAGTCTTGGAACCGCTTTGCGCAGCAAGGTGACGATAATCGTTCCCAGGGTCGGACGGCCAGCCGCGGCAACGGGCTGGTTGGCCCTTTTGAGCGCGTGATGCCGGGCGGCGTTGGCTGGGTTGCCGGTGTTCCCGGTCGCCATGGTGGATTGGGGGGGGGGCCGTTTGCGGTGTCGCCGTCTCGGGGAGTGGCCAATCGCAGTGGCCCGACGGCAAGGCGGCGAGAAAAGCACCGGGATTTGCAAAACCCCTAACCATGCCATCCCGAATGACGTCGAGCGTCGGCTGGACCGGAGCGACCGGGGCGTTCAGGGAAGCAACTCATGCCCGATCTCATCCAGATCCTTATTCCGATGCCTCACTTCCATACCATGAAGGGAGCGGATGATGTCCCGCATGATGAACGGAGTATCGTCGTCCTCGATACGGGCGGCCAGTCGGTGCAACATCGCTCGCAAATCATCGGGGAGGGCAACGTACAACTCCACCGCACGGCCAGCGATTTCCCGCGCCGGCAGTTGCTTGACCTCTGCCAAAGCCTCAAGTCGGGAAGCCACCGCCTTACCGACCGAGGCGCTGATGGTGTAACCGTGCATGTGGTGGATCGAGCCTTCGGCAACGGATGACACACGCCTCGGCGGCGAGGGAGTGGACAGTGTCCTTAGTTGATCACGGACGCCGTTGCCGGCAGTCTTTGAACCGGCCCGACCAAATTCTCGGTGAAAATGATGTCGTTGCCGATCTTGAGCGAACGGGCGGTCATTTTGGCCGCTTCGTCCGTTCGGCCAAGCGCGCTCAGAACCTCAGCCCAGCTTGAATAGACATCGGCGAAAGTGGGGTCCGCCGCCGTGGCCTGGCTGAACTTGGCAAAAGCATCATCGTAGCGGCCGAGCAACGCCAGTGAAAACCCCCATTCGCTGTAGGCCGCCGCGATCGCAGTGGTCGAGGCTTCAATCTTCGGGTTTGAAACCAACTGCTGAAACTTATCGATGGCCTGTTGATTAAGGCCCTCCCGGGCAAGCACCACACCCCAGTTCAGCAATGGCGCCGCGAAATTAGGGTCCTGGGCCAGGGCCGCCTGAAACTTTTCGATCGCACCGGCGCGGTCGGCCTGCTGGTAGAGCACGATGCCCCACAAATTATTCATCCACTTGAGGGACTTGGAGTCGGGCTTGCCCACTTCACGATGGATGATTTCGATCGTTGAGGTGAAATCCCGGGACACAAAATCCTTCTTGAATTGGTACGCCGCCAGCAGGTACGGATCAATGACCCGAGTCGCCTCATACGCGGTGTCATGGATAAGTTGCTTGATCTGTTCCTTTGGGGCTCGAACTTGAATGTAATTCTGCCGCTGGCTCGCGTCGGTACCGCGGAGAACAAATTCCATATCCTTGCCGCGGGTGACAATTTCGCCACTGAAACTGTAGGGGATCAGGCCCACAGTCTCCTGTGCGACCCGAATCAGCGGGGTCACTTTCAGGTAATCGGCCAGAACCACGAGCGGGCCCTTCTCGCCCTGGAGCTGGATCCCTCGCGCCTGGGCGGTGGAATGGGCCTGCTTTTCGATCTCGTGCATCTCGTCGACCAGGCGATTGCGCACGACATCCGGGGTATAGCCGGTGTTTGTGGCCACCTCCGTCGGGACGTTGATCCGATCGATGTGGACAGCTTGTGTGTCCGTTATCACGGCGAACCCAAACGCCAAGGCTGCCATCGTGAGCGGCAGGGTCAAGATACCCAAGTCCATCAGAATGCTCCTCTCCCCCAATCCACGGCCAACATACAGCCATAGAAATTAAAAAAACAGTGGTGACGATGTTACGGTATCGGTCCGCCTAACGCAACCATACCTGTTCGCCGGGCGCCCGCGACGCCGTCCGGCACGCGACCAGACCGAGACCATTCTGGGCGGCGACCCGACCGGCAACCCCACGACCGGCCGGATTTGCTCTTGATTTCGCGGCATTGAACCGGCTATCTGATGCGTCAGCTTGGTGCCGGTATGGGATGGGGCAGAGTTGCTCGCGACATTTTTTGCAGAAGGAGCGCCTAATGCGGGGATTAATCTATCGTCTGTTTATCGGTGCGGGATTGGTCATCGCGCTGGTGACGGGGGTGACCGCGCCGGTGCTGGCGGAGAAGGTCCTGACCCGCGGCAACGGCGGCGAACCAAAGACCTTGGATCCGCATTTTACCGATGGCCGGACCGAGTCGAACATCTTTCGTGATTTGTTCGAAGGGCTGGTGGTCTATCGCCCGCACGGAAAAATTGATCCGGGTATTGCTGAGAGTTGGGACATCTCCGAAGACAATCTGATCTACACTTTTCATTTGCGAACGAATGCGAAATGGTCGAACGGTGATCTGATCACCGCCGACGACTTTGTCTACAGCTTGCGCCGGTCCATCGCGCCGCAGCCCGGCAAAGATATCGCCTTTAACATGGCGGTGATCCGCAATGCCGAGGCGGTGATGAAAGGGCAGAAGCCGGCAACCGACCTGGCGGTTGAAGCCGTTGATCCCCATACCTTGCGGATCACGCTGCGCGGACCGACCCCGTACTTCCTGGAATTGCTGTCGTCCGATAACGACGCGCTGCCGGTCCACCGTTCCAGCGTCGAGAAGTATGGCGCTCATTGGGCCGAACCGGGCAAGATGGTCAGCGATGGTCCCTATAGCTTGGCTGAGTGGGAGCCCCAAAAGCAGGTGGTCCTGGTCCGCAACACGAACTACTACGGTAATGAGACGGTTAAGATCGACAAGGTCATTTACTACCCGCTGACCAGCGCCAACGAAGAGTTGAAGTTGTTTAAAGCGGGTAAGCTCGATATGACGTTCGAGGTGCCCCAGGAACAGGTCAAGTGGATTTCGCTTAGCGATCCTAAAGAGTTTTGGAACAAGCCGTATGTTGCCACTTACTACTATGCGTTTAATCTGACCGCCGAGCCGTTTAAGGGAAATCTCAATCTGCGTAAGGCGTTGACCCTGGCCATTAACCGTGAAGCTTTGGTCGAGAAGGTCACGCGCGCCGGCGAGTTGCCTGGTTATAGCCTGGTGCCGCCGCTGATTCCCGGTTACAAGCATCAGGTTCTGCCGTTTATCGACGAGGCCTACGACGACCGTCTGGAAGAGGCCCGCAGGCTGTTCGCCGAGGCCGGCTACAGTCCGGCTCAGCCGCTCATCTTCGAGCTTCTTTACAACACCAGCGACAACAATCGGAAAATCGCGGATGCCATCATCGGCATGTGGAAGGAGGCGTTCGGCAAGGCTTTGACCGTCAACCCGGTCAATGTCGAGCGGACCGAATACCTTGATCGGCGGACGCGGCATCAATTTCAAGTGGTCCGCGCTGCCTGGATTGGGGAGTACGGGGATCCTACCGCGTTCCTCAATCTGATGCTGTCGCATGCGTTACCGCCACGGAATGACTCAGGCTTCAAGAATGCCGCCTATGATGACCTTCTGGAAAAGGCCGGCACCACCATCGATCCGGCGGAGCGTTCCGGGCTGCTTCAGCAGGCGGAACGGTTGTTGCTGAACGAGTACGCCATCATCCCGATCTACCACTTTGCCGCCAAGTCGATGGTCAGCGGGAAAGTTAAGGGGCTGGTGTTTAATATTCGCGACGTTCATCCCAGCCGGTTCCTAGATATTATCGAATAGCCCGTACCGGCCGCTCATGAACGGCCGGACCCTCGCCCCATGGGGCGA
>CAIYNU010000006.1 GCA_903927615.1 uncultured Rhodospirillales bacterium
GGATCACCAGAACTCCGGCAACCGCGGTCCCAGCACCAGCTTGGCGATGAACAAGGCTCCCAGCGGCGCCATCATGTCCCGGTCGGCGGTCAGGACATGGTGCCGGAGTGCCTCCGGGCTGATCAGGACGATCTCCAACCCGTCTTCCGGCGTCGGGCGGCGCAGGGTCAGGTCGCAGGCGAAGAACAGGTGGCAGGTTTGGGCTTCCCGGTGATTGGCCAGGCCCGAGGACCCGAGAGACACCCACTCCGCCGCGACATAACCGGTTTCCTCCTCGAATTCACGCCGGACCGCCGCCTCCGGGGTCTCGCCCGGATCCACGGCGCCCGCGGGAAATTCCAGGGTGAAGCGGCCCCGGGCCGGCCGGAACTGGCGGACCATCACCAGCCGCCGGTCCGCGGTCAACGGCACCACCAGGATATGATCCGGGCCGGTGATGCGGTAGAACGGCGCCGTTCCCATGTGCCATTCGGGCTGGGACGGAACCTCTTCGATGGCAAACCAGGGGGTTTCGAACAGACGTTTCATCAAAATTCACTCCGAGACCAGTCCCGTTACGTTGCCAGGACCGGTCATGTCGCCAACGCCGGGCCGCTGGGCAGACAGACCAGGCGGGCCTCCAGGCTTTCCGCAACCGGAAGCGGAGCTTTCGGGCACGCTTGATACATCGGCAGGGTTGACAGCAACCGCCAGGCCGGGCGCAGCAGCAGACCTTCGGCGTGGCCGGCGGCCAGCAGGGCGTCCCGTGCGGTGCGGTCGGAGACCAGGACCGCGTTCAGCCAATAGTTGCTGTGGCAACCGGGCGGCTCGGTCACCGCCGCCAGGCCGGCCCGGCCCGACAGGGCTTCCTGGTACAGCCCGGCCAACCGGCGTTTGGCCGTCAGAATGCCGTCGAGTTGTTCCAGTTGGGCGCAGCCCACCGCGGCGTTGAGGTTGGGCAGCCGATAATTATAGCCGACCCGGTCGTGTTCGAAGAGCCAGGGATGAGGGCGTTTGGCGGTGGTGGTCAGGTGCCGGGCGAGGTCGGCCAGGGCCGGATCGTCGGTGAGAATGGCCCCGCCGCCGCCGGTGGTGATGATCTTGTTGCCGTTGAAGCTGAGCACGGCCAGACCGGCCAGCGACCCGGCCGGCCGGTCGTGGTAACGCGAACCCAGCGCCTCGGTGGCGTCCTCGATCACGGCCAGACGCCAGCGCGCCGCCAGCGCGTTGAGGGAGTCCATGGCCACCGGATGGCCGAAGACATGCACCGGCATCAGCGCGGCGATCCGGCGGCCGGTGTCGCGGTTGACCGGACCGTCGGGACCGGCAACCGCGACCTGTTGCAGGTGCCGCTCCAGGCCCTCGGGATCGACCCCTAAGGTTCGTGACTCGCTGTCCACAAAGTGGGGCACCGCGCCGCAATGGGCGACGGCGTTGGCGGTGGCCACAAAGGTCAGCGCCGGCACCAGCACCTCGTCGCCCGGCGTCACGCCCGCCAGCAGCAGGGCGATATGCAATCCGGCGGTGCCGTTGACCACGGCCACGGCCCGGGCGACGCCGCACCGCTCGGCCAGCATCCGCTCGAAGCGATCGACATAAGCGCCCACCGACGACACCCAGCCGGTATCCAGGCAGTCCTTCAGATACGCCCACTCCCGCCCGGTAAAGCGCGGCTCATGCAACCCCACCGGCCGCGTGGCCGGCAGCAGGCCGTTCAGGACCGCCATGACCTCGTGGGCCTGGGCGGCGGCGGGGTCCGGGGGCGCCGTCCCTGAACGTGTCGTCACACCTGATACCCTCCCCGATAGCGCGCCCGATTTTCCGGGGCGCTGAACCAGTCGATGGTCCGTTCCAACCCCCGCCGGAATCCATCCAGCCCGGGGTCCTGGGGCCGCCAGCCGATCAGACGGGCGGCCTTGTCGATGCCGGCATACAGCCGTTCGACCTCGCTGCCGGGCGGCCGCAGACGCTCGGCCTCGCTGACGATCTCCACGTCCCGACCCATGATCCCGGCGATCAGACGGGCGGTGTCGCCGATGGCGATCTCGAAGCCGCTGCCGACATTGATCACCTCGCCCACCGCATCCGGATGGGCGGCCACGGCCAGGAAACCCGACACGGTGTTGGCCACGAACGAGAAATCCCGGGTGGGGGTGAGCGCGCCCAGGCTGAGCCGGCGGGCGCCCGCCGCAAGCTGGGTGATGATGGTCGGAATCACCGCCCGGGCCGACTGGCGCGGGCCATAGGTATTGAACGGCCGGATCACCGTCACCGGCAACCCGAACGCGCGATGGAAGGACAGCGCCAACTGGTCGGCGGCGATTTTGGAGGCGGCATAGGGCGATTGGGCCTGAAGCGGGTGCTCCTCGTCGATGGGAACCCGGCGGGCGGTGCCATAGACCTCGCTGGTGGAGGTTTGGACGAACCGGGTCACACCCTGCTCGCGCGCCGCCTCCAGCAGCGTGAGCGTGCCCCGGATGTTGGTGTCGAGATAGCTCTCGGCCGCCCGGTAGGAATAGGGAATGGCGATCAGCGCCGCCAGATGGAAAATCACCGGGCAGCCGGCCACCGCGTCCCGGACGCAGCCCCGATCCCGGACATCCCCCGCCACCACCTCGATGGACCGCCGGGTCGCCTCGGGCACGGTGTCGAGCCAGCCCCAATGACCGAAAGAGTTGTACTGGACCAGCGCCCGCACCGCGGCGCCCCCGGCCACCAGCGCCTCGACCAGATGCGAGCCGATGAAGCCGTCGGCCCCCGTGACCAGAACTGTGCCGCGCCTGATCTCGACCATGGGGCTTTCGACTCCTGCTGCGCGTTCTGCGCGTTCTGCGCGTTTTGCATGTCCTGCCCGTCCTGCCCGTTCAGGAGCTGCGCTCCGGGCTCCGCCAAAGACCTCGCCGATCAGGTCGGGGTCCTTTGGAAACCGTAACTTTGAAGGGTCTGTCGGCCTGCGGGCGGGACAAGAAACCTGTTGCCGCCTTTATCGGGAGTTCATAGACTCCTGGCAAGTCTGTCCTGCAACCCTCGTCCCATGGGTCCTCTCTTGCCCCTTCTCATCAAGCTCGCTCCCGGGGAAAAGATCGTCATCAATGGCGTGGTGGTCGAAAATGGCGGCGATCACACCACCTTGCGCATTTTGAACCGTGCGCATATCCTGCGGGCCAAGGACATTCTCACGTTCGAGGAGGCGGCGTCGCCGGCGCGGCGGATTTATTACGCGCTTCAATGTCTTTACCTGTTTCCGGACAATCAGCAGCAGTCTTTGGAATCCGCGCGGGCCTTTATGGACGACTTCGTCAAGGCGGCCCCCAGCAGCGGCCCCCTGATCGCCGAGATCATCGATCACTTGAATCATAATGATTCGTATCAGATGCTGAAGGTCGCCAAAAAGCTGATGGACTACGAAAAAAGGATCATGGACAATGTCGCTTCCCCCTAGCCCGTCTCCCCACGGCGCCACGCCGGTCGCCAGCGCCGACCCCCGTCAGATCGAGAGTTGGGCGCTGACCGAAACGGCGTTGCGGATGAGTGCCGCCCAGAAGACTCCGGGCGATGAGGCCGCGTTGCTCCAGGCGGTGCGCCTGAACTGGCGGCTCTGGACGATTTTTCAGGCCAGCCTGTTCGAGCCCGACTGTCCGCTGCCGGTGGACCTGCGCGACAATATCCTTTCGCTCTGTGGCTTCGTGGACAAACACACCGCCAGCGTCATCAACGATCCCGCGCCGGACAAGCTTGATATCCTGATCAGCATCAACCGTGAACTTGCCGGCGGCTTGATGACCACCGCCGCGCCGCCGGCGCCTGCCACTCTCGAACCGGAGAACACCCGCGCCTGAACCGGCGCGACGGTGAGCCAAGTTCTGACGTTTTTTGTTGGGGAGCAGTGACAGCCGTGGACACATCAGCGCCGATCAGCCGAGCCGATTCCCTCGCGAATCGCGCCATTCTTGAGCGCCTCGTCACCAATGCCAATGCCGGACTGGAAGTCGAGGTTCTGGCCGAATGCGAGGCCCTGCTTGCTCTTGACGATGATCATCCGGCGGCCTTGTACGGCATGGCTTTGATGGCCTTGCGTCATCGGGCCATGCTGCCGGCGTTCCAGGCCCTGTCGCGGGCGCATGAACGCGATCCGGCCGAAGCGGTCTATGCCGAAGTCCTGGCCGTGCTGTATGCCACGGCCGGCAATCTGGCCGACGCGGCCTATTTCAGCAAGCTTTCGACCAGCCTGGGCTTTGATGCCGAGGTCCAGGTCCTGTTGCCGCCGTCGCTGCCGACCTTTCCGCGCTCCCTTCAGATCATCAAAGAGGCGCCTTATCTTCAGCGGGGCGACAGTCTGCTGGCGGTGCGGTACCACGCCGACGCCATTGGCCAGTACGAGCTGCATCTGGCCTTTTTCCCCGGCCATCGCGAGGCGATGCGCAAACTGGCCCGTTGTCTGCTGAAGACCGAACAGACGGCCGGGGCCGTGGCCTATCTCACGGCGTTGCGGAACGACGGCGAGGCCACCGCCGAGGACCTCAGTCTGCTGGGCCAGGCCTATGCCGCCTTGGGCGAATCCGTCGCCGCCGAAACCTGCCACCGGGAGGCGGCGGCTCTGGCTTCCGATGACAACGCCGCCGAAATCGCCTGTGCCCGGCTGACCGACCTGGTGTTCGATCCCGATCGTACCGAGTCGGCCCTGGTCGAGTTGAGCCGGGCCTGGGGCGCCTCCCTGGGCGGCGCCGGGGGCAACGAGTCCGAGCGGCCGGGGGTGTCTTCCCTTGATGGCCGGCGGGTGCGGGTGGGCTACCTGGCCTCGGCCACCGCGGATGCCCGGGACCTGGAGGTGCTGGCCACGGTCGCCTCCGCCAGCGATCCCCAGCGATTCGAAATCTACCTCTATGGCTACCGCTCCATCGACGAGGCCAGCAACGCGCTGCTGCGCGGCTGTCACGACGAATGGCGCGACATCAGCGACTGCGATGCGGCCACCCTGGCCGCGACCATCGAAGGCGACGGCATCGACATTCTGGTCGATATCGGCGGCCATGCCGCGCCGACCCATTTGGGCGCCCTGGCCTTGCGCCCGGCCCGCTATCAGGTGTCGTGGCTGGGCAATCCGGTGACGCTCGGACTGTCCCAGGTGGATGTCGAACTGGCCTCCGCCACCGATACCACGGTGCATGGGGTCCGGCGCTGGCCGTTGCCCTACGGCATTTATTGTTATGACTATCTGGGACAGCCGCCGTCCCGGCCCAGCCGGACCGGCGCCGTCACGTTCGGGGCAGACGTCACGCTGGCCCAATTGCATCCGGATGTGATCGCGTGCTGGGCGCAGTTGCTGGAGCGCGTGCCGGGTTCGACCCTGGCCTTGCGGGACCGGACCTTTATCGACGGCGGTCTGACCGACCGCCTGCTGGAGCTGTTCGGCGCCCACGGGATTTCCAAGCGGATCGATGTGATCCGCGCCGATGCCGCGGGCTTCTACCGCGAGGTGGATGTGGTGCTGGCGCCCTTCGTGGCGGCCAACCCCCACGATGTGGTGGCGGCGCTGACCGCCGGGGTGCCGGTGGTGGCGCTGGCCGGCCCCGGCCGGCATCGGCGCCAGGCCAGCACGCTGTTGCATCATGCGGGCCTGGACGAGCTGGTGGCGGCCGATGTCGCCGAGTATCTGGAACTGGCGGTCGGGCTTGCCGAATCCGCCGAGGCCCGCGCCCACACCTCCGCGGCCATTGCCGCGGGCCTGGCCTCCTCTCCGGTGTTTGACTCAAGCCAGTTTGCGGTGGCCTTCGACACGGCGCTGCTGGAGATCGCCGGGCAAAAGGCATGACCGAACCGCCGGCCGTGCCAGCGCCAGAGCCAGAGCCAGAATCAGAACCGGTCGGGGCCGACACCCGGGAGGCCCGTTCCCGGGCGGCCTTGCTGGACCGGTTTCCCAATCTGGAAGCGGCGCTGCTGGCCGACCCCGTGGCCCGGGAAATTCGGGAGGGCGAGGCGGTGGTCGACCTCGACCTCGGCCCGGCCCGCCTGTACGCCACCGACGGGCGGGCGCTGGCCATCCGTCAGGTCGACAGCTATCTGGAAAAGCCCCTGCGTTTCTTCGTCACCAGCGTGCGGGGCGCCAATACCGGGAGTGAGGTTTCGCGGCGGATTCTGGATTTCATGTTCGCCGAGTGCAAGCGACTGGATTTTTCCCTGGACGACCTGGAGGTCAAGCCGCAATACGAAGGCAGCTATCTGGTGGTGCTGGGCATCGGCCTTGGCTATCATCTGGAACGGTTGATCGCGCAGACCCGGGCGCGGCATATCGTCCTGATCGAGCCTTATGCCGATTTTCTGCGTCACTCGCTGGCCACCATCGACTGGGCGGCGTTGCTGGAACAGGCGGAGCAACGGGGCTGCAAATTCACGGTCTCCCTGGCCAAACAGCCCGACGACATCGTCGGTGCGATTCAGGCCATGTTCTCGGCCGAGGGCGTCCCGTTCATCGACGGCACTTACGTTTTCCTGCATTACCCGGCCTGGGAGCTGTTCCAGGCCCGCGACCGGCTGGCCCATGCGGTTGAAACGCTGTTCGTCTCGCGCGGGTACTACGAAGACGAGATTCTGATGCTCACCAACACGTTGAGCAATCTCGCGTCGGCCGATTTCCGGCTGGTCACTCTCAAGCTTCGGCCGGAGCGCTCCGAACCGGTGTTTCTGATCGGCTCGGGTCCTTCCATCGACCAGACCATCGAGCAGGTCAAGCGCCTGCGCGACCGGGCGGTGGTGTTCTCGTGCGGGACCGGGCTTAAAATCTGCCTGGCTCACGGCATCGTGCCCGACTTCCACACCGAGATCGAGAACGGCGACTGGATTTACGACGCCCTGGCGTTGTTGAACGAGCGTTATGGCCTGAGCGGCATTACGCTGGTGTCGACCCTGTCGGTGGACCCGCGGGTGCCGGGGCTGTTCGACGAGCGCGTCATGTTTTTCCGGGACTCGATCAGCGGCACCCGGATCCTGGCCCCGTCCGGAACCGAGATTCATGGTGCGGTGCCGACGGTGGCCAATACCGCGATGCGGATGGCCATGGGCATGGGGTTTACCACCCTCTACCTGTTCGGAGTCGATTGCGGGGCCAAATCCGAGGCAAAAAAGCATTCGAGCCTTGCCGTCTACAACGAGTCCGCCCGGTTCAAGCAGTTCGAAGACATGATGGATATGGCCTACACCGCCCAGGGTAACTTTGGCGGGACGGTCAAGGCCGACTGGGTCTTCACCTTCAGCCGTCTGATGCTGGAGCGTCTGACCGTGAGTTTCGGCCTCAAGGTCTATAATTGCAGTGATGGCGCACGCATCGCCGGCACCATTCCGCGGCTGGCCACCAGCATTGCCCTGCCGGGCAAGCCGCTGGACCGGGCGCTGATCAAGGCCAGGCTGCGGGCGGTGCTGCCGGAATACCAGCCGGGCCAGTTGCTGGCGACCACGACCTTCGGCAGCTTGCGCGGCGAGGCCGAACAGTTCCGCACCGACCTGCTGGCCGTCATCGATGCCGCAATCGCCGAGGACCGGGATTTCGTCGCCTTCTGGCGGCGTCTGTCGCCGTTCGTGGATGACGCCGTCACCCGCTACGCCAAAACCCCCACCGTAATCTCGGCCTCGTTGGTCTCGATGCCCAAGATCGGCATGTTCTTCGTCCACCGCATCCGTGAGCCCGAAGTGCGGCAACAGCTTTATCAAGCTTTCCTGGGCGAATACCGGCAAATCGCCGTCTTCATGTGCGACGGTCTGCTGACCTTGCTCGACACCCTAAGCCAACAGCACGCCCCGGCCCTGGCCGCCGCCGCCGCAGCGGCCGCAGCGGCCTCATCGGCGCCGGAATAGGCCTCCGGCCCCCTCTGTTATCTTACCTGCCCGTTTCCACATCGTGATTGAGTGCTTGCCGAACGGCGGTCGGGTTGATTTTGATCATCCAGAGCATGGCCCCGGCTGGCACTCCTTGTCCATAATGGCTTTCAGGGTGTGCAACGGTCGAGCGGACCGGTCGGTTGAGTCGCGTCACCGTCACCACGTCGCCCGTGATGAGCGCGTCGAGCAAGCGGCGAAGCTGTGCGCGCCCGGTCTTCGCGCCGCGTGCCACTTCGTGGAACACCTTGACGGCTCCGGCGACCGTCAACCCGCCGATCTGCGACTCGACGCTTTGGCCGTCCGTGGATACCCTTGCGTAGCCGTAAATCATGCCGCCATTATGACGGTATCTTATGCAAAAGAAAACCCCTTCTGAATCAATGGCCTAGGTTTTTCTGCCTAAGTCTTGAGTTTTGCATCTAACCAAAGTAAGTATCACAACCTATGATTATAATAACTATTAACATTATATCGAAATACGTCATCATTAATTTTTAATTTGCAAACCAGTAGTTTGATCGATATAATAACGGGGCGATGTCATTGTGCAATCTGTATCAAATGGGGTCTGATAAATGATATATATAATCATATGCTTGTTAGTGGCAGCGGCTATTTTTGGATTAGTTGCGGCGTGGTTTTGGTTTCGTTCTGCAAAAATCATAACGCCAAAACAATTTAATATCACGGTTGCTAAGCCATCTATGGGACCGCTTGGAGATCCTCTTGGAGGTACTTTTGTAGGCATGGGCTATAGCCAAGAATTAACAGACCTCGGACAGGCGTTGATTAAACAAAGCCATCTCAGTGGATATGCCGCAATATGTACAGCAATATCTGTCATATTGACAACAATATCAGCAATATTATCGGCTTTACCAAACCCGCCACCCGGCTAACTGCTGCGTAAATAATCATCATATACTGTTACTTATGGCACTTGCTCTGTCGCATCAAGCTCACTATGGAAACCCCGCCTTCGCTCTATGTCCGATAAGCCAATTATCAGACATAGCGGCCACGGACTGGCGCAGCGTCAAGGCCGCGTTCGACTTGGTGCTGATCTGAATGAATTTTATCACGAGACCATCGTTGACATCGGCAAGGTGCTCAATTCGGCGGCGGTACTCGACGCGGATGCTCGGCAAACAACTTGATCAGCATCTCTTTAGGAATACGGACGACGTTGGACCATATACCATCTATTTTGGCGTATCCGCCGTTGGTCATGATCTGGAAGCAAATATCACGAGGTGATTTCCGCAAATCGTAATCGAGGATCGTAGGCTTTTTAAAAAATGATTTTTCATCATGTGTAAAGGAACTGAAGGCTGTATGATAGTGATAAGGACTGGTTGAGTTATTATTGTTTTCTTCATAACGATCAACACGTATCCATTTTTTGTCGTAGAAATATAGGTTAAGTCCACCAAGTCCTTGAATGTACAAATTCATTTGATCTCAAAAAATGAAAATCTACAGTTACAAAACGTCCTATGGCAAAATTCGTGTAGTTTGTATTTGTCACGATTTCCACATCAATCATTTCACCATATTTCATTTCTTCTAATGTACGGTTTGCGCAGGGACCGTCCTCAAGTTTCAAGCTCACGAGTCGATCATCGTCTGGGACGTCATAGAGAGTCATGCAAGCCGACAACGGACAGAGCAGCATGGCGAATAGCCGTTTCATGCGAATCTCCGGCAAGCTTCCCAGTGAAAATAATGCCTAGATGACATTCTTCTCACCGGAAAGCTATCACCTTGCCAACAGAAATTGCCATCGTTCAGGGGCTTGTCAATCAGGCCCGGGGTCCAGGGCAACGCCCTGGTCGCCGAAGGCATTTTGCAGGGGCTTTGCCCCTACGACCCCACCAAAGGCCGTCGGCCTTTGGAAACCGTTAACCCAGCAATTTTGCTGACACGACACTCGAGCGACTATTGGGGCAACGCCCCTGGCCGCCGGAGGTCCAAGCGATAATGCTGAAGCACCGGCGGCGGGGCGGTGCCGGTTTGCCGGCTCCAGGCGGCCGAGAGTTGGGCGTAACGGTCGGGTTGCCAGATGCGCTTGCCGAAGAAGAACGGCACCGTCGTTTTGGTGAAGCGCCGCTTGAAGCGTAACAACTCGTCGTCGTCGCGGTTGGTCCGGCCGCCGCCGAGCAACAGGTGGTGGGCGCCCCGGGCCATCGCCCACTCGGCGACGGTGTGGAACAGCAGGTTGTTGGGCGCCAGAACC
Source organism: uncultured Rhodospirillales bacterium (assembly GCA_903927615.1). GTDB lineage: Bacteria > Pseudomonadota > Alphaproteobacteria > Azospirillales > Azospirillaceae > BOG-933. The sequence continues at coordinate 10,088 of CAIYNU010000006.1, forward strand.
CGGTATTCGGGCAGGCTGCCGCCCAAATGATAGTGAACCGTCCGCTCGCCGGCCAGAAACAGCGCCGCCGCCACCGGCAGTTCGTCCTTGAAGACCGCGAAGATGGCCAGCCGGTCGCCGAGCGCGGCCAGGCGTTCGTAATACGAGGCCGGGAAGACATAAAAGTCGTCGGCCTTCAGCAGGGTCATGGTGGTTTCGTAGAGGGACCGGAATGGTTCCAGTCCCTCGGCCAGGGTCAGGCGCCGGCAGGTCAGGCCATGGGCCACCGCCTTGCGCAAGCGGTTGCGCAGAACCGATTCATAGCCGGCCCACATCGCCGCCGGGCCGCCGGTCAGCGGAATCGCCACGGTTTCGCGGTCGCGGATCACGGTCATCCCGGGGGCGGCGAAGCGATGGGTTTCCAGCACCGGGTGAAAGCGGCAGAATTCGGAAACCACCCGCTGTTCCTGCACCCAGGGGATGAAGCCGTGCCAGGCGCGGCGCAAAAAGTCGGGATCGTCGGTGGTGGCCCACGGTCCGGTGTAGCCGTAGACGGTTTCCAGATCCTGGAGTCCGTCCGCCACCGGTTCCACCCCGACGGCGCGGATCGGGTGCAGGCGGACCGGGTACATCAGCGTGCCGGTGGAATCCCGATACCGGTACAGCCAGGAGGTGGCGCCGTCATGGGCATAGGCCTGGTGGTAATCGGGGGAGAAGTACGGGTCGCTGCCGGCCTCCGGCGGTGTGGCTGCCTCCAGCACCGTGGCGGCTTCCGACCAGGGGATAACCCCTTGGACGGGAGTCACGCCAAAGGCGCGTAGCGCGGCCGCGCCAACGCCTCCCGATAAATATCGGCCACCCGTTGGGCGGTGGCCTGCCACGAAAAGCGTGCGGCCTGACGCCGGGCCCGCCCGATCAACTGGTCGCGCAAGCCGGGCGTCACCGCCAGGGCCTGCATGGCCGTCACCAGCGTCCCGACATCGTGGGGATCGATCAGCAACCCGGCATCGCCGAGAACCTCGGGAATCGAGCTGACATTCGAGGAAATCACCGGTACGCCGTGTTGCAGCGCCTCGATCACCGGCAGGCCGAACCCTTCCCAAAAGGTCGGGTAAACCACGGCAAAACAGTGGCGATAGAGCCAGCGCAGTTCGTCGTCGCTGACATAGCCCAGCAGAATCACATGACGGCTGATCCCCAACTCGGCGAGCAGGGCGGGAAACCGCTGCATCAGCCAGCCGGTCTTGCCGGCGATCACCAGGGGCGGTGTGGCCGGCACCTTGGCCCGCAACCGGGCATAGGCGCGGGCGAGACCGTCATAGTTCTTGCGGGGTTCGATGGTGCCCACCGCCAGCCAGAACCCGCCGGCGGCCAGCGGGGCCAGCCGCTCGGGCGGCGGACCGGAAAGGGGCTGTTCGGTTTCGGTGAAACGGCTGGCCAGATGGGCCACGGCGGTGCGGTCGGCCGGATAATGGGGGAAGGTCGACAGGAAATGCTGGCGGCTGAATTCGGACACCGCGACCACGAAATCGGCCTGGAGCGCGGCGTTGAACACGCCGCCGAAGCAGCCGATCCGGTTGGTTTCGTCGGACCAGCCGGGATGCTCCAGGAAGTTGAGATCGTGCAGGGTGTAGACCAGCCGGGCCTGCCGGAGTCCGGTCGGACAGAAAAAGTTATTGGAATGGATCAGGTCGGGGGCGCCCAGCACCGCGTCGAGATCGGCGGGCGGCTGACGCCAGAAGTCCCGGGCCGCCTCCTGGCTGGTGTGGTGGAAGCCGCGCCGGACACGGGGATCGGCCGGACAGACGGTGTCCCGTTCCCAGTGATCGTCCCAATAGAGGTCGCCGAAGGTCGGATAGAGGACGAAGTCGTGGTCGGGCAACAGCGCCGGCAACTGGCGCACCAGATTATCGGCAACCACCCCGCACCCGGCCTTGTCGGCGCCGGTCTGACTGACATCAAAGCCGATTTTCATGCCCCGGGCCTCCGGCGGGCGGCCAGGCTGGCGGACACCGCGCCCCGCAGCCAACCGGACGTGAGGGCCAGCAGCGGCCGGCCCGGCCAGTGATTCCAGCGCACCGCCGCCCGCAGCGTCGCCCACGCCACGGCATAGGTGAAGCGCGGCTGGTCGTCCCGGGCGATGCCGCGATCGTCGATCAGCGCATGGGCATAGTTCGCCAGCCAGCGATCGGGCACCCGGCCCAGCCGACGCTTGAGCATGGTGTTGATTTCGGCATGAACCTTGACCCGGGCGCCCAGCGTCTTGGTCTCGGCATAAAGACGGGAGCCGGCCAGCAGGCGGGGCAGCAGCGCGAAGACGGCGCCGCCCTGGGCCAGACGAATCCAGTATTCATAGTCCATGCAGTAGCGCAGACCGGCATCCAGCGCCCCGAAACGGTCGATCACCCGCCGCCGGAAGAACACCGCCGGCTGACACAGGAAGCAAACCTCCTGAAGCCGCTCGAAATTCCAGGCTTCGGTGTAATAATCCTCGATCACCCCATCCCGTTCGTCGATGTGATGGGCCAGACCATAGACGACATCAACCTCGGGATGAGCCTCGAAGAACGCCAGCACCGCCGCCAGCGCGCCCGGCGCATACGTATCGTCGGAATTGAGCCAGCCGATCACCGGGGCGTCGGTCATGGCCAGGCCCTTGTTGACGGCGTGGGCCTGACCGTCGTCCCGCTCGGAAACGAACCGCAACCGGTCCTGATACCGGCGGAGAATCGCCACGGTGTCGTCGGTGCTGCCGCCGTCCACCACCACATAATCGAGGCCAGGGATGCCCTGATCCAGCACGCTCCGGATGGTGCGCTCGATGAACCGTCCCTGGGCGAAGGAGGGCGTGACGACAGAGAGGGGGGCGGTCATGGACGGGATCCCGAAAGGAAACGACGCAGCCGGCCCATAATCCGCCGCAGGACCGGCAACCGCCGGCTCACCGCCGCCCGGGCACGTTGAACCTGGCCAGGCACCCGGCCGGCCAGGCCACACACCCGGCCGGGCAGCCGCCGCAACCCGCGCCGCACCCGGCCGGGCAGCCGCACCGCGGCGGCAACGGTCGGATGATGGGCGAGCCAGTGGCGGAGAATCAGCACCTGCCATCGCACCAGGCCGGACAGCCGGCGCCGTTCCGCCAGGGCCTCGGCAAAAATCTCGAGATAACCGGCGGCCATGCTGGCGGCGGTGCCGAGGCCGGCGGCCCGCAGACTGCCGGCCTCGGCCAGCCGTTGGCCCCGTTCGGGATCGTTTTCGATGGTTTCGATGGCGCCGACGATCTGGCGTGGCCGGCGGGGATCGAACATCAGGGCGGCGTCGCCGGCGACCTCGGGCAGGCTGGTGGTGTTGGCGCTCAACACCGGCACGCCGTTGGCCATGGCCTCCAGCACCGGAATGCCGAAGCCTTCGAACAGCGACGGAAAGATCAGGGCCCGGGCCTGGGTCATCAACGCCGCGAAACACCGTTCGTCCTGAAAGCCGGGAAACAACACCCGCTCGCCCAGCCCCATCCGGACCGCCGCGTTCCGCAGCGCCCGGCCGCGGCCGTCGTCGCTGACGCCGGTGCAGACGATTTTCAGGTCGCTGCCGGGATGGGCCGCAAAGTACATGCCGGCCGCGGTGATCAGCATGGCGTGGTTCTTGTGCGGCCAGGTGTTGGCCGGATAAAGCAGGTAGCGGTGGGCGGCCAGGCCAAGACCGGCGAGCGCCGCCGCCGCGGTTTCGGCGTCCACCGCCGGCAGGCGATCGACCATCGAGTTGTGGACGAACCGGACCCGGCGCCGGTCCAGACCGGTGACGCGCCGCACCTCTTCGGCGACATGGTCCGAGACGCAGACCAGCCGGTCGCAGGTCACCGCCGCGTGGGAGAAGTGGCGACCGCGCTCCTCAACCTCGGCCCGGCTGAAAAACTGGGGATAGGCGGCAAACTGAAGATCGTGGACGATGGAAACCGTCGGCACGCTCGGCGTGGCATGGAACGGTGCGGTGAACGGACAGAACAGCAGGTTCGCCCGGCCGCCGCCGGGCAACGCCCGCAGCTTCGGCGGCGCGATCACCTGGCCCTGTTCGTCCAGCACCCGCAACCGGTGTGCCGCCGGAAACATCTCGCCCAGGAACCCGTCGTTGGCCGCGGTGGTCAGCAGCCACCAGTGCCAGTCCGGCCGCTGGCGCAAAAACTGTTCGATCAGGCTGAGCGCCACCCATTTGGCGCCGCCGTTGCCGCCGCCCGGCAACATCGGCGTCACGTCAACCACCACGACCAATGACTTCGGCACCGGCAAAGCCGGTTGGGACGAGGACCAGGAAGAGGCGGAGGACACCGGCGGCGTGGCGGTCGCGAGGGGCATGATCGGGGAAAGGGTCAGGTCAGCGGACTCCGGTCTTGATAAAGACTGACTTGGGGAATGTCCAGAACGAGTCACGATTTTCCCAGGCCCCGCAAGGACTGTCATGGACAGCGCGATCAGGACTCGGGCCTTCCGGCCTGCAAACAGGCCCGCTCGGCCTCGCAGGTTTCGTCGATGATCAGGGTATAAAGGGCCAACATGAAGGCCCGGTCGAGCCCCTGCCGGCTGGCGCGGTCGGCACACCGGGCTTTCACCTGCTCGATGCGCTCCGGCAGAACCACCGGGATGCCCTGACGCAGTTTGACCTCGGCTACCTGATGGCAGATGGCGAAACGCCGGGCCAGCAGATCGACGATCTGATCGTCAATGTCGTCGATATCTGCCCGGAACTGGGTGAGTTCACTCATCACTGCTTCCTTACCGTCACAGGTGAGACCGGACCGTCACAAGTGAGACCGGCGCGCCGGGCCTTTAATCCCTTGCGGGCGCCGGGATCGGACTGCACCGATGATTCCGCGCACCCGAGCGCGTGGAATCATCGGCCGTGTGGAATGGTGAACCGCTCACCGGCCGGTCCCCCGAACGTGGCGTCTGGCCGTCGCCGGGCAATTCCGGGCGGTGCTCAGCCACTCAATCATCATCACATTCATCATCATCATCATCGAAAAGCGGCAAATAAAATTGGGCCATCCTGGTCGCGGTATTATCATCCATCGATGATATTAACTCTGCCATGGCAACCTTCATCTCAAGAGCTTCCTCGCTTTGGGCGACCATTGTCACCTCTTGCTCATAAGACTTCTTGGTTCCTTTGGCCATTTCTCCCTCCTCTAAAGATATCGTCCCCTCGCGCCGGCCGCCCCGCCGATCGGTCGGCCGGCGCGGCCGGTTATAGCACCAGCACCAACATCTTGTCGCGCCACATGCCACGGCCCGGGCGATGCGGACACGTCGATCAAGGAGCAAACGGGTTTTCGGATTTTGCGAGACCGGAAAGCCGGGTTTTTGAAATTTGCGAAAGCCGGCGGTCCCATTTTGAAAAACGGTGGGGTGGCGATCAGACCAGCGTTTCCGGCAACCCATTGATGCCCGACGATTCCAGTGTCGGTCACGCCTTTGGCACGGTTGTTGCTTTCCTCTGTTGGTAACAAAGCGACACCAAACAATAGCAGATGGTCGCGGGTCCCAAAGGTTCCTTGAGAAACCGGACCGGTCGTCTGCCTGACAGGAGTGGAACCAATGCCGAAGCGGAAACTGATCACCGACGTGATGCATCACAACAAGCTGCTTTCTTTGTCGCCCCAGACCACGGTCACGGCTGCTGCCCGCAAGATGTTCGAGCGCAAGGTCGGTGCCGTGATGGTGACTTCGGGAGGGAAACTGCTGGGCATCGTCACCGAACGGGATGTCAATTTCCGCGTGGTGGCGCTGGGCCGCAACCCGGAAACGACGCTGCTCTCGGACATCATGACCAAGGAACCCGATACTCTGCCGCCCGATGCCACGGTGGATGATGCCCTGGAGATGATGCAGTCCTATGGCTACCGCCATGTTCCGGTCGAGCAGAAAGGGACCGTCGTCGGCGTGATCTCGATCCGCGACATCTTCATGGAGGTCAAGCAGGACCTGGAGAACGACATTCACGAGCGTGAAGAGTTCATGTTCGGTTCCGGCTACTCGGTGGCCGCGGTCGCTCACTGATCGTTTTTGCGCTATCGGACCCGATCCCAACAAAGGCTCTTGCCGGGTTTCGGGGTGAAAACAAAGGGCTGGTCAGTACGGTCCGGGAAGGGTGGGCAGGATGCCCGCCCTTCCCGGACCCTGTCGAAGATCGCCAATTCGCGCGACCCCGGCATTCAGCAAGAGCCTCATCGAATTCAACATATCAGAATCCGATTTCTGATGGTTGAACCGCTCGCGTGCTTGTAATGGGCTGCGAGATCGGAGTCATGCAATCGTATCCCGCGTCGAATGCTCTTACGAGATGTTGGGCGCATCCGAGCCCTTGGCTTCGCGCGACCGAAAGCTCAGAGGGCCGCACACGGGCGAGACACCCGCGCTCCCAACGGCGACTCCACCGGATCGGTAATACTTTATTAAGCCTGTGATGCTTCGATCGCCGTCGAAGGTGCGCCCTTGGCCGGATGGCGGTGCTGCCGGTTGGGGACGGCTGTCCGGTCGGTAACGCGCCGCCGTGCAATAAGGTGATCATGGCATGCCCACGAAGACGCCGTCGGACAATGTTCAGGACTATCTGATCGGACCCCAGGCCGCCATTTTCGACGCCATCGCCTGCATTAACCGGAGTGGCTTGCAGATTGCCCTGGTGGTGGACGACGCCGGGCGGCTGATGGGCACGCTGACCGACGGCGACATTCGCCGGGCGCTGCTGCGTAACCTGCCGCTGACCCAACCGGTGGTCGATGTCATGACCCGCCACCCGCGTCTGGCGCCGGCCGGCAGCGACGACGCCAAGCTGTTCCGGATGATGCAGGCCTTGCAGATTCGCCACCTGCCGCTGGTGGACGAAAACGGCCGGGTGGTGGGCTTGCGGACCCTGGCGGGCCTGCTCCAGACGCCGCGCCGCCCGAACCGGGTGGTGCTGATGGCGGGGGGGTTGGGCGTCCGTCTGCACCCGCTGACCCGGACGGTTCCCAAACCGATGCTGTCGGTGGGCGGCAAACCGCTGCTGGAGACCATCCTCGAGACCTTCATCGACTACGGTTTCTGGCGCTTCTCGATTTCGCTCAACTACCTTGCCGAAACCATCGTCGGCCATTTCGGCGACGGCAGCCGCTGGGGCGTGGAGATCGAGTATCTTCGGGAGCCCGCCCGCATGGGCACCGCCGGCAGCCTGACCTTGCTCGGCGAGCGGCCGGCCGAGCCTTTCATCGTGATGAACGGCGACATTCTGACTGCGGTCGATTTCGGGCAATTGCTGCAATTCCACCTGGATAACGAGGCCATGGCCACCATGGCGCTCCATGAATACAGCCTTCAGGTGCCCTATGGCGTGGTTCAGGTCGAGGATCACCGGTTGGTCGGGATCACCGAAAAGCCGATTCACCACCATTTCATCAATGCCGGCATCTATGTGCTTGATCCCCAAGTGCTCGACCGGGTGCCGAAAGAGACGCTGTTCGACATGCCGGATCTGTTCCGGCAGTTGATCCTTGAGGGCCGGACCACCGTGGCCTTTCCGATCCGGGAATACTGGCTCGACATCGGCCAGCCCCAAGATCTGCAAAAAGACGAGGACGAATTCCCCTCGGTCTTTGCTTGAAAGTGGCTTGCGCTTGACAGGTCCCTTCGCTTAGGACTCGCCAGACGCCTTCGCTGGGTGGATATCTTTGACGGCCAGGGAGCCCTGATCATGTCCGACATCCCCGCCACCGCCCTGGTCATCGGCGCCGGTTCCATCGGCAAACGGCACCAGCGGGTGCTGACCGGACTGGGGATGACGGTGGGAATGGTCAGCCGGCACGGCGGCCCCGGCACCTGGACCGACCTGGACGCCGCTGTTCCGGCCCTCGCCCCCGGTTACGTGGTGGTGGCCACCGAGACCGCCGACCATGGCCGGGTGCTCGACCGGTTGGCGGCGCTGGACTATCGCGGCCGGGTGCTGGTGGAAAAGCCGCTGTTCGCCGCACCCCGACCGCTGCCCGACCATCGCTTCGCGACGCTGGCGGTGGGCTACAATCTGCGGTTTCATCCGATCCTGCGGCACCTGGCCGCCCTGCTGACCCGCGAACGGCTGGTGTCGGCCCAGCTCTATGTCGGCCAATATCTGCCGGAATGGCGGCCGGACACCGACTATCGCACCGGCTATTCCAGCCGGGCCGCCGCCGGCGGCGGCGCCTTGCGCGACCTGAGCCACGAGTTGGACGTGGCCAACTGGCTGCTGGGACCGTGGCAACGGGTGACGGCGCTCGGGGGCCACTGGAGCGGCCTGGAGATCGACAGCGACGACACCTTTGTCTTGCTGGGGGCCTTTGCCCGCTGCCCGGCCGCCTCGATCCAGGTCAACTACCTGGATCGCCAGTCCCGGCGCGAACTGGTGATCAACACCAGGGACCACAGTTTTGCGGCCGACCTGATCGCCGGCACGCTGCGCCAGGACCGCGCGCCGCCGCTGCTGTTCAGCCTGGAACGCGACGAGATGGTGCGGGATTTGCACCGGGCGGTGCTGGCCGGAGAACCCGGCCCGTGCCATGCCGAGGACGGCCAGCGGGTGATGGCGATGATCGCCGCCGCCGAGCGGGCCGTCCGGGATCAGATGTGGGTGACGGCGTCATGACGATCGACCGGGCCGACCGTCTTCCGGCCACTCCGACCCCGCTCCGGCGGCTGCGGGGTCTGCTCGCGCGGCTGCGGATTTTGCTGTGGAGACTGGGGAGTCCGTTCTTTCTCTATTTCAGCCCGCTGTTCGACGCCGGCCTGGTGCTGGGCTCGGGGGGGGCCGTCTCCTGGTGGCGGCGGGGCCTGGCGGTGGGTCGGTATCTGCGGCAAGGCCGGCGCCGGGGACTTCGGCCGCATCCGCTGTTCGACCCGGTCTGGTATCTCCGGCTGTACCCGGAGATCGCGGCATCCGGCCTGGAGCCGCTGGTTCATTATCTGAAGGTCGGGGCGGCCCGGGGGCTGCGGCCCCATCCGCTGTTCGACCCGGCCCGGTATCTTCGGACCTGTCCCGAGGCGGCGGCGGCCGGGCTCAACCCGCTGATCCATTACCTGACCACCGGCGCGGCCCGGGGCGTCCCGCCCCACCCGCTGTTCGATCCGGCCTGGTATCTCGGCCGGCATCCCGAAGTGGCGGCGGCCGGGCTCAATCCGCTGGTTCATTACCTGGGCACCGGCGCGGCCCAAGGATTTCGGCCGCATCCGCTGTTCGAGTCCGGCTGGTACCTCGGCCGGCATCCCGAGGTGGCGGCGGCCGGGCTCAACCCGCTGGTCCATTACCTGGACGCCGGCGCCGCCCAAGGGTTCCGGCCCCACCCGCTGTTCGATCCGGTCTGGTATCTCGGCCGCCAGCCCGAGGCGGCGGCGGCCGGGCTCAACCCGCTGGTCCATTACCTGGACACCGGCGCGGCCCAAGGCGCCCAACCGCACCCGTTGTTCGATCCGGTCTGGTATCTCGAGCATCATCCCGAAGCCGCCGGGGCCAATCCGCTGGTCCATTACCTGGACACCGGCGCGGCCCAAGGCGCCCGGCCGCATCCGCTGTTCGAGTCCGCCTGGTATCTGCGCCAGCATCCCGAGGTGGCGGCGGCCGGGCTCAATCCGTTGGTTCACTATCTGGACACCGGCCTTGCCCAAGGGTTTTGTCCGCACCCGCTGTTCGATCCGGTCTGGTATCTCGGGCGCTATCCCGAGGTCGCCGCCGCCGGTTTCGAGCCGCTGGTCCATTACGATGTTCATGGCGCCGCCCAAGGCGCCCAACCGCACCCGCTGTTCGATCCGGTCTGGTATCTCGAGCACCATCCCGAGGTCGCCGGCGCCAACCCGCTGGTCCATTACCTGGAACAGGGCGCGGCCCGGGGCTTTTCGCCCCACTGGCTGTTCGATCCGGTCTGGTATCTCGGCCGCCATCCCGAGACGGCCGGCCAGGAGCCGTTGGCCCATTACCTGGAGGTGGGCGCGGCCCGGGGGTTCCCGCCGCACCCGCTGTTCGACCCGGCCTGGTATCGCCGCCGCCATCCCGAGGCGGCCGGCCGGGAGCCGCTGACCCATTACCTGGAGGTGGGCGCGGCCCGGGGATACCCGCCGCACCCGCTGTTCGACCCGGCCTGGTACCGGGAGCGGTATCCGGAGACCGGGGCCGCCGGTCATCTCCCGTTGCGGCATTACCTGGAGCATGGCGCCCGTGAGGGGCGCTGGCCCAACCCGGTGTTCGACGGCGCCTTCTATGGGCGCAACCATCCCGGTGTGACCAACCCGCTGATCGATTACCTGGAAACCGGAGCGCCGCCCCATCCGCTGTTCGACCCGGCTTTTTACCGGCACCGCTATCCCGAGGCGGTGGCCGACGGCACCGACCCGTTGGCGGCCTATCTGGCGGCGCTGGCGGCCGGGGAGGACCGGGACCCCTTTGCAATTCCGTCGGCTCTCCGCCCCTTGAAGGCCCTGCTGCTGGCCGAAAACCTGGCGGATCTGGAGCCGCCGCCCACCGCCAATCCGTTCCGGCGGCTGCTGGCCGACCTGGCCGGCCTCGAAACCCCGGCGGCCTGGCCCGCGGCGGCTTGGTACACCGAGCAGGCGCCCGAGGTCTCGATCCTGATCATCAACTTCAACAACGCCGCGTTGACCCGGGTGTGTCTCCAGGCGCTGTGGGCCTTCACCACCGGCCGGTCCTACGAGATCATCGTCCTCGACAACGGCAGCCGGGACGACGACGTGGCGGCCCTGGCGGCGTTCCCCGGCCGCTACCGGCTGGTGCGGACGCCGGTCAACCGCTTCTTCGGCGAGGGCAACAACCTGGCCCTGGAGGCGTCCCGGGGCCGGTTCGTGGTGTTCCTGAACAACGACGCCCTGGTGACGCCGGGCTGGCTGGAACCGCTGCTGGCGACCCTGGAGGACGATCCCGAGACGGCGGCGGTGGGGCCGCAACTGCTCTATCTCAGCGGCCGGCTGCAAGAGGCCGGCGCCCTGGTCGATCCCGCCACCGGCGAGCCGGCTCGCCTCGGCTGGGGCGGCCGGGCCGACGATCCGGCCTTCGGCAGCCCCCGGGTGGTGGATTACGCTTCGGCGGCGGCGCTGGTTTGCCGGCGTTCGGCCCTCGAGGCGGTCGGCGGCTTCGACTGGTGCTGGGAACCGCTCTACTTCGAGGATGTCGACCTCTGTCTCCGGCTCAGCCAAGCCGGCGGGCGCATCCGCTATTGCCCCGGAAGCCATCTCTACCACATCGAAAACGCCTCGACCCGGCGCCTGGACCGCAGCCGGGAAATCGACCGCATGGTCGCGGTCAACCGCCTGAAGTTCCTCGACCGCTGGCATCCGCCGGCCGGGGCCGCGGGCGCCGATGCCGTCACGGTGCCGGCTCTGGCACCGGCCCTGGCTTCGCCCCGGCCGGTGCTGGCGATCCTGGCCGATTTTCCCTGGCGCCCCAGCCGGCGGATGCGTTGCGCCCTCGACCTCGCCGCCGCCGCCGTTGCCGCCGGTTTCGAGGTTTGCCTGCTGACCCCGGAACCCTGGAGCCGCCTGCGCCTGATCCAGATGATGACCGCCCTGGGCTTGCCCGCGGTCCCGGTACGGGTGACGACACTGGCCGAAATCCGCACCGCGCCCCCCGAGCTGTTCGTGGCCTTCGGCCCGGCGCCGGCCCTCGGGCGACGCAACCTGCTGGTCCACATCGGCCTTGATCAGGCCCCGCCGGGGCTTCCGGACGGCTTCCAGGGGCTTCCGGTCCCCCTGATCTCGCGCTATGGCCATGCCTTCACCGCCATCAAGCAACCGCTGATCGTGGCGGTCGGCCGCTTCGCCCCGGGCACCGGCCAGGACGAACGGGTCCGCCAGTTCCGCACCGGCCTCGAGCGCGGGCTGCTGCCCGCCGCGACCACGCTGGCCCTGGCCGGCCTGGTCGCCCCCACCCGCGAAGACCGCGCCGTGTTCGAGCAGGTCCAGGACCTGGCCCGGGATTTGCCGGTCCGGCTGTATCCCAACGCCAGCCACCGCCGGTTATCGGCGCTCTACCACGACGCCGCCTTGGCCTGGCCGACCGCGCCGTCCCAAACCCTGACCCTGCTGGAAGCGATGTCGGCGGGCGCGGTGCCGCTGGCGGCGGCCGGCTCGGCCGCGACGGCGCTGAGCGAGCCCGGAGTCTCGGGCTTCGTCTGGGCCGACGCCGGGACGTTGCTGGAGATCAGCGGCCGGTTGCTGGCCGAAATCGGGACCCCCGCCGGCGAAGCCCGGGCCCGGGCGGCCCGGGAGCGAGGCAAACCGCCCGCGTTCTCTGTTCCGTTCTGACCGGCGCCGCCATCTGGTCCGGAAGCGCGGGCGTCTCGCCCGCCCCTTTTGCGGCCGGGACGGCCGCGGTCCAGACACTGCAACCTGTTCGGAAGCCGCTCTAGGAACGTCATCCCATGGGCGGCCCTCATTCCAAAACCCGAACGTCCTTCGTCAATCCCACAGCCCCGCCAGGGCGCCCAGGACCCGGGTCATGCGCTCGCGCCAGGTGTGGCGGGCGGGGTATTCGGCCAGACCGCGGGACCGGAGCGCGTCGATCCGGTCGGGGTCTTCGCACAGCGCGCCCAGTTGGTCATTGAGCCGGGACAGGGCGTGGGGCAGCGGGACCATGCCCAGTCCGCGCTCCAGATCGTCGGCCAGGAACGAACTGGCTTCGGTGACGGCCACGGTTCCGCGGCTCAAGCCGTAAAACAGGCGCTCGTGGGCGCCCCGGCCGTAGGTCCAGCGGCTGTTGATCAGGATTTTGGCGTCGGCCATGGCGCGCAGGGATTGCGGAAACGGCGATGGGCCGCGCATGTCGTGGTGCGCCAGGGCCGGAATCGGGTCGGCGCCCAGAATGACCACCCGCCGGTCGGTGATGGCGCGCAACACCTCGAAGCGGCGCACTTGGGTGGCGCGCTGGTCCAGGGCCGCCACCAGATCGGCCACGGCCGCCGGGGCCGGGTCCAGTCCCCGACGCTCGAACACCCCGGCAATCGCCTGGTAAACCTCAAGGCCGCCGTCAAGCACCGCGTCGAAGGCCTCGGACAGGGCCGCCCGCCGCAGCCGGTTGCCGCCGGCGACCTGCTCCAGCCAAGCCGCCGCCGGCCCCGGCTCCACCACGCCGCCGACGAACAGCAGATCAATGGCACGGTCCCGGGCTTCGCGCTGTTCGGCCAGGGGCTCGGGACCGCCATGGGGGCAAAATACCCGCGCCCGGGGCCGGAAGCCGGCCCGGTCGAAAAAGGCCAGATGCCCCTCGTCCACCAGGCCGATCAGCGCCTGCTCGGGCGCCCGGGTCAGCGCCTCGAACTGCACCGCCGGATGATCGACCACCAGCGCCACCAGCGGCAGCTTCCAGGCGTCATGGATGGTCAGCGGTCGTCCCTGCGGGTCCCGGCCCAGCAACAGCGCGTCCTTGGCGTTGCAGTTGAGCACGAACCCCCGCAGGCCGCCGGTCTTCAACTGAAGCACCAGGGCCTGCATCAGGGCCGGATTGGGGTAATCCGAGGCATGCAGCAAGGTTCGGGTCGGGACGCCCAGGGCGTTGAGAGCGGCGCCGATATCGGCCAGGAAGGCGTCGAAGCTGGACGTTGGCGTAACCGTAGCCGTTACGACACACTGGAGGTCGGTGTTTTTCAAGCCCCTTCCCTCCCCTGGCTTCCGGCGATTCTCGTGGGCCACGTCAGCGAAATTGCACGGTAAAAGTCATGGTTTCCAAAGGCCGTCGGCCTTTGGTGGGTCCAGGGCAACGCCCTGGTCGCCGAAGGCATTTTGTAGGGGCTTGGCCCCTACGACCCCACCAAAGGCCGTCGGCCTTTGGAAACCGTTACCCTAGCAATTTTGCTGACACGACACACTAGCACAGCCCTCCCGTCAGCCGGTAAATCCCCTCGCGGATGAACCAAGCCGGCCAGCCCGGCAGGAAATCCCGGGCATCCCAAAAGGTCTCGCGAAACTCAGGCCAGGTCTTTTTACCGGCCTGTTGGCTCAACCGGCGCACGGTTTCCACCGAGAACCAGCGGCAGGCCATGCGGCGCAGCGGCTCGGGACTGTCCGGGCGGGTCATGTAGCCGCGCGCCATGGCCCGATACTCGTCGTGCAGACGGCGGTTCTGGCGGACATTGGCATTGAGAGTCAGCGAACCGGCATGCAACCGGTATTGGTAGACCGTCCGTTCCAGCGGCACCGTGCGCATGCCGAGAATCATGGCCCGAATCAGAAAGTCCCGGTCGGCGGCCAGCCGGTAGCGCAGGTCATACAAGCCGGCGTGCCGGTACCAGCTACGCCGGAAGAACCGGGCGTTGGTGATCGGCACGCCCAAGGTCACGGCGTGCCAGTCCAGGCGCTTGATCCGCTCGCTCCGATAGGTTCTGACCCGGGAAGTCGCCCCGTCGGGCAACAGGCGCACCACCTCGGCGCCGCCGCACACGGAAACGGCGGTGCGGTCCCGGGTAAAGCCCTCGGCCACCGCCGCCAGTGCCCCGGGCAACAGCAGATCGTCGCTGTTGACGTGGCCGATGATCTCGCCCGAGGCCCGGCGAATCCCCTTGTTGATGGCGTCGTAAAGGCCCCGGTCGGGCTCGCTGATCCATTGGATGCCGGGCGTGCGGCGCAGAATGTCGACGGTGCCGTCGGTGGAACCGCCGTCCACGACAATGTGCTCGACCTCGGGATAGCCCTGCTTGGAGACGCTGGCGAGGGCGTCGGCGATCATGTTCGCCCGGTTGAGCACCGGTGTGATGATGGTGATGCGCGGCGGAGCCACGGGAATCACTCCTTGGCATTTGGGGCGTTTGGGGCGTTTGGAGCGGGAGCGTTCGGAACCATGAGGTCATGAGGGCCAGGGACAACGCCCCTGGGAACCTGAAGCCTGTCCATATCCTGAAACCGCTTGCGCAACAAGTCATCCCGATTTCGTTCGACCAGCACCGCTTTCAGAAAGGCCAGCATCCGCGGAATCGCGTGACCGTCACCATAAGGGTTGGTACAGGACACGGTCCGATCCCAGCCCAGGGCTTGTTCCATTCCCCGGACGATCGCGGCGGTGTCCGGAGCCACGTCCAGGACGTTGGTGCCGCGGAGCCGTCCGCCCTGTCGGCTGCCGATATTGATCACCGGCAGATTGAAACAGGGCGCCTCGTAGAGACCGCTCGACGAGTTGCCGATCATCATCCGGCAGTCGCGCAGGGCGGCCAGATAGCGCCGCCGGCCCAGACTCGGCGTGAAGCGGCGGTCCGGCCGTCCGGCGGCGAAGAGCTGAAAGGCCGCGATGATCCGATCGGCGCCGGCGTCGGAATTGGGATAGGTCAGCAGATACTGAAGACCGTAACGCCGGGCGCCTTCTTCCAGGGCGGCGACCAGCGCCGAGACCTGATCCCCGAGCGCCTCGCGTTCCAGCGTCACCGGGTGGAAGGTCACCAGGGCCAGCGGAGACCCGGGGGCAAAGCCGATGTCCGCGGCGAAGGCGTGCGGCGTCGGCAGCGTCAGACGGTGGATGCCGTCCAACCCCGGCTCGCCGCACACGCAAATCCGCCAGGACTCTTCCCCCATCTGCGCAACCCGGGCGCCGAACAGGTCATGGGCGACGAAGTGGAGATGTGCCGCTTTGGTGACGGCATGCCGGACCTGTTCGTCGATGACGCCCTCGGTCAGTTCTCCGCCCGAAAGATGCGCGATCGGAACCGTCACCAGGATGCAGGCGGTGATCACACCGAGCAATTCGTAACGGTCGCCCATGACCATCACCAGATCCGGCTGCAACCGCTCCAGCTCCACCGCCAGCCGCCCGGCCAGGTCCCCCACCGCCGCGGCCAGGGTCGCCGGCGTGGCCGCCCCCAACGACAGAGGGATTGCGGCATCCAGGGTGAACCCGTCAGCGACGATCTCGCGCCAGGTTTCGCCGTGTTCGGTGGAAAAATGCGAGCCGGTGGCGATCAACTGCACCCGAAAGGCCGGGTCATCCCGCAGTCCTTCCAGCACCCACCGCATCAGACCGTATTCCGAGCGGGAGCCGGTGATGACGCACACCCGCCACGGGCGGACGCAGGGTTGGGTTGGGGGGGATGACACGGGGCCGACCTCGCTGCGGGGTGGCGATACCATCAGCGAATCCCGATGGGCAACGCAAGGCCGTTGGGGCGGAGGATGGTCGGCGCCACCGCCGAAACCACACCGGCCCCCAGGGCGGGGTCGGCGACCGAAACCGCCGACGAGAAAGTCAACGGTCCCGAAGCGCCGCCCAAGGCCGCCCGCGACGAGACATTGGCGGCATCGCGGGTGGTGACGATCAGGGTGTGAACCGTGGCGCCGACGGTGACGGTCATCGGCTTGGCGGCCGAAACGGCGGTCAGAACCGTTCGCCGCCACGGTCTCAAACCCGACCACCGAGTCGATGCGCACCGTCGATGTTGGCGCACCCAGGGCCGCGGTGACGAAGCTGTTGCCGCCCAGATAAACGGCATAAAGGGATTCACTCCGAGGCGCCGGAATGGGCCGAGGAGTGGAGTGAAACACCGCCTTGTCGGTCGGTGACGCCGAACAAGCCCCGGCGCGCAACCGCACCTGCCACTGTTTGCAGGGAAACCCGGCTCTTGCGGCCCCGGTGTCCCCGGAGCGTCGGCTGAACAGCCAATAAGAGACTTTTGACCCGCCATCGACGGACTGGCGGGGGGCTCGGCCATGGATATTCAGGACGTGGCCGAAAGAACAGCCATACCACTGTACTCTGGCAAATTTGGAAAATTAGATTGACTCTGATTGATCGGGCTATTTATATCCATAAGGATTCGTAATCTCACTCGGGTCCGCTCTCTTGTTTTTCCAATTGTCCAGGGCGGGGAATTGTCGCCGCGGCAAGCGCGCCGTTCCTGTCGCCGTGTTTGCGCTGGGGATGATGGCGCTGGCCGGGTGTTCGTCCGCACCGCCGGAGATCGAGACCCGGGAGCTGAATTTTGAAGTCGGCGCCAAGGCCAATGACGACAATGCCCTGGCGGTGGATCTGGTCCTGGTCTTTGATCTGACGCTGGTGGCGCAGGTTTCCGAGCTGACCTCGGCGGTTTGGTTCAAAACCCGGGATCAGGTCAAACTCGCCAATCCCACCGGCCTCGAGGTGCAGTCGTTTGAAGTCATTCCCGGCCAACCGGGCGCTCATATTGACATCACCGGGCGCAGCCGTGATGCCATTGCTGCGTTTGTCTTTGCCAGCTATGCCAGCCCGGGACCTCATCGGGCGCGCATCGATGGCCTGCGGTCGGTTCTTCTTCGCCTTGGCGGCAAGGATTTTGCCGTCGTGGTCCCTTCCTCCTGATCGCGTTGTCCCCGCATGAGTCGGATGCCTATGCCCCCGCTTCCCGACCCCATCCAGTGGTACGAGGGAATGTTGCTGACGCCGCAGCATTTCCAACAGTGGTGGCTGCGCCAGGATGCGCTGCTGCACTACCACACCGCACGGCTGTCACCGTTTCCCTATGGCGTGACGCGAGTCGAAATCGACCGCGCCATGCTGGTGGTCGGCGTGTTCCGCGTTCTGGCCCTGGAGGCGGTGCTGCCCGACGGGCTGGTGGTGGCGCATCCGCTGGACGGCGGCGAGGACCTACAGGTCACGCTCCTGCCCCATGCCGACCGGCTCAAACAGGGGCCGATGACCATCTACGCCGTGGTGCCGGCCTACAAGCCCGGCGCGGCGGCGGGCGGCGAGCTGGCGCGCTACCGGTCCATCGAAGCGCCCGGGGTGGTGGACGAGAACACCGGAGACAACGAGCAGACCATGCCCCGGCTGCGGCCCCGGCTGTCACTGCTGGTGGGCGACGAGGTGCCGCAAAAATACGTGGCGATTCCGCTGGCCCGGGTCGTCCACAGCAGCGAGGCGTTTCGTCTGGCCGACTACATGCCGCCGACGGTGGCCACCGCCCCGGATTCGATCCTGGCCGGGCAGTGCCGCAATATCGGCAAACGCCTGCGTGAAAAGGCGGCGTTTCTGGCCGGACGGCTGCGTGCGCCCGAGGGCGTGGTCCAGCCGCCGATGCTGGCCGAAACCCGCCACGCCGTCCAATGTCTGGTGGCGGGCCTGCCGCAACTGGAAGCCATGCTCGGGATCGGCGCCAGTCATCCCTTCGATCTGCATCTGGTGTTGTGCAGTATCGCCGGAGAGGTGGCGGCGCTCGGCCCCGGGTTGCTGCCGCCGCTGTTCGATGCCTATGACCACAACGACATTCTGGACTCGGTGCGGCCGGTGTTCGACTTCATCGACCGTATGATCGACACCGTGGCCGAAACCAACATGGCGATTCGCTTTACCAGCCATGACGAAGGCTTCCGGCTGACGCTCCGGTCCGAGTGGCTTGGCGACCAGGGTCTGCTGATGGGTGTCCGCCTGGCCCCGGGCCAGAGCGAGACCGAGGTCGACACCTGGATTCAGGAAAGCGCCATCGCTTCGGCCAGCCATGTCGGGCCGTTGCGCCTGCGCCGGCTGCGCGGCGCCCCGCGAACCCGGGTCGAACGGGACGATCGCCTGGGCGTGCTGCCCGATCGGGGCATGCTGCTCTACCGCATCACCAACGATCCCTCGCTGGTCGAGCCCGACCGTTCGCTGGAAATCGTCGGTCCCGGTTTGCGTCCGGGGGTGCGGCGACCGGCGGAAATCATCCTTTACGTCGCCTCGCCGACTGAACGGACAGGGGCGTCACCGTGAGCGGGCCGGTGTTGCGATCGTCTCCGTTCCGGCCGACAACCGCCGCCGCCCTGGCCGTGGCCGCCCACGGCGGCGATCCGCTGCTGGCGCAATTCGGCGAATTCTATACCGAACTGCTGCGCATCAAGGCGGCTTTGGACGTGGGCGGGCGCCGGGTCGGCCGGGCCGAGGGGCTGAGTGTTTCCGATGTCTCGGAGGCGATGCACCGGCACCTCCGGACGCTGCTGGAACGTCAGGCGGCCCGGGCGCGGCAGTGGGGCGGGGCCTACGGCCAGGCGCTGTACGCCGAGGCCGAGTACGTCATGGCCGCCCTGGCCGACGAAACCCTGTTGTTGCGGGTCGAATGGGGTGGTCGGGATAGCTGGCAGCACCGGTTGCTCGAAACCGCGCTGTTCGGCACCTCGCTGGCCGGAGAACGGGTGTTCGAACGGCTTGACACCCTGCTGGCCGATCCGGCCCGCGCCCATCCCAGTCTGGCCACCCTCTATCTGATCGCGCTGGCCCTCGGATTCCGCGGCCGTTACTGGCGTGACGAGGACCAGGGACAATTACGCCACTATCGCAGGGCCTTGGCGCGAATTGTGACCCGCGCCGTGCCCGATATCGGTGAAACCGGCCCGCGTCTTTTTGCTCAGGCCTACGGACCCACGGTCGGACAGGGCCGGGCGTTGCGCCTGCCCGGGCTGCGGCCGTGGGTGATGACGGCGGTGGCTGTGACGATTCTCTACCTGGTCAGCAGTTACGGGTTGTGGCGCTTTGCCGTTACCGATCTCGAGGGCGTCATCGCCGAGATCGAACGTCCCCTCCAAATGCACCTCTGATCCATGCCAGCGGAATGAATGATACATTCGCCGGGATCCCGCCGCGACAGCGGCGGTCTGCGCCGATGCGCACAAAGGCAAGCCCGCGGCTGCGGGCGCCGGCCGTCTGAGGGCAGCCTTGATGTGTCATCAACATCAAGGCTCGATGGGATGAGAGGGATGCGATGATCGGTGGCGACGTGCTTTTCTGGTCCATCGTTGCCGGCGTCACGCTGGCACTGGTTGGACTCATCCTGCTGGTGATGGCGTGGCACCTGGGCCGGGTTGCCGGGCGTAAAGACGGGACCACCGTGACCCTGTCGGACATGATCGCCGCCATGCGATCCCCCGAGCGTCGGGCTTTGGCCACCAGTTTCACCACCACCCTGAAACGATTGCGCAGCGTCCTGCGCGGGCCGGGCTGGCGCTATACCGTCCCGTGGGTGTTGCTGCTGGGGGGGGGACGTTCGGGCCGCAGCACCCTGGCGGCGGCCATCACCCTGCACCGGCCATTCACGCTGCCGTTCGATCCCGATCAGGCCGAGCACGGGTGCACCTGGCATGTGTTCGAATCCGGCATCGTGCTGGAGCCGGCGGCGGCGGTTCTCTGGGGAAAGACCGGCCAGGACCGGAACGCGACCGGCTGGCAACGGCTGATGACTCTGCTGCTGCACCATCGGCGCGAGCGCGGGATCGACGGCGTGGTGATCACGCTGTCATGTGCCGAACTGCTGGCGTCCGACCCGACCGCCGCCATCGAGCGCGCCGGCCCCCTGCGCGAGAACCTGCGAGAGTTGCAGCAATATCTCGGACTTCGGGTCCCCGTGTATCTGCTCGTGACCAAGTGCGACCTGCTCACCGGATTCCCGGTGTTCTGGCAGCCCCTGGCGGCGGAACACGGAGACCAGATGTTCGGCTGGTCCAACGACGATACCCCCGAAACCAGCTATAGCCCGCATCTGGTCGCCCGGGCCTTCGACGAGCTTGGCCGCAATCTGCATCGCATCCTGTTGGGTCAGGCCGTCGATGGCGAGGGCATCGCCGATCTGGCCTTTCTGTTTCCCGCCGAATTCCAGCGGCTGGCCGAACCGATCGGCCGCTTTGCCGACCGGCTTTTTCACGTCGATGCCTATCAGGACCCTCACTTCTTCCGCGGCGTCTACTTTACCGGCGATGTGCCGGTGGCCAGCGAGGCCCGGAAGGTTTTATCGGCCGCCGCCGCCACCCGGCCGGGTGCGGCCGGTGCCGGGGTCGTGATCGATCAGGTGATGCCGCGGCCGCTGTTCGTCACCGAGTTGTTTTCGCAAAAAGTGTTTCGCGAAGCGCTGATGATTCAGCCGGCCCGGCGCGAGCTGGTTGCCCGCAGTCGGGCCACGCGCCTGCGCTGGCTCGCGCTGATCCTGATGACGGGCATTCTGGTGCTGGGACTGTGGTTGTCGTATCGGACGCTCCAGGCTTCGTCCCAGAAGGTGATTCCGCTGGCCCACCGGATCGCCTTTTCCGATGTCACCGATCAGACCTCGGTCAAGCTGGGCGGGCCGGTGCTGGAAGCCTACCGCACCATCAGCCGGCATAGCTTGGCGCAGGCGTTCATGCCCGCCTCGTGGTTCAGCGCCCTGGACAGCAAGGTCAGGAACGCCCTCGCCAATGGCTTCGAGCTGGTGGTGTTCACCCCGCTCGGCCGCGAACTGAGGACGCGAATGGACGCCCTGCTGGCGCGGACTCCGCCGGTGCCGACCATCGACACCCAACCGGCGGTGTTCGATGCCCTCAACGCCACGGTTGCGGCATTCAACAAACTGGCCCGGCTGGTGGAGCTTTACAATCGGGCCGGCCGGCTTAACGCCGACGAGCTGACCTGGCTGGTCCTGACCTTGCTTCATGTGGACATCGGGCCGGTCCTGCACGAAGACCTGAAGCTGTACGCCGAAATCATGGGGCGGGTGACCGTCATGCAATTCGAGGTCGAGCCGCGGGTCGGGCCGGCCAACGCCACCCTCGACCGGATGGTGCGGGCCGCGGCCCAAACCATCGAGGCCGATGGTCTGCTGGTGCGGCAGGTCCAGGAGCTGTCCGCCATGATCTGGCGCACCGCCGAGGCGCGCTTTGCCGACCCGCTGGCCGCCGCCGGTCAGCTCAAGGCCCTGGCGCAAAAGCTTCAGCAGGTCAAACAGGTTCTCGACGTTCCGGACCTCGCCTGGCGCTTCGTTCTTCACCCCGAGCGGGACCCCTTCTGGACTCAGCAGCTCGACAGCATCCGCAACAACCCGTTCCTGGGCGAGGCCGCCGCCAACAGCATGTTAAGCGTGCTGACCGGCAAAGTGGCGAGCCTGCGCACGGCGCTGCTGGCCGTCAACATCCCCGAGATCGGACCGCTGCTGGTGGCCGACGACCCGGCCGACGGCCGGTTGCGGCTGACGCCGACCCTGGAGGCGCTGGCCCAGGCGCTGCCGCCGCTGCTGGCCTACGATTTCCTGTCGAACCCGACGCGGCAGCCGGTGGAACCGTTTCCCCGGACCAATCTGGTGATGTGGGCGCCCGACCCGCTTGAACGCGCCCTGGCCTACGAAAACAGCTTCAAGGCGATGGAAGCCGGGCCGCTGACCCATGTTCCGGAAACGCTTCGCCCGACCATCATGGCGGTGGCGACCCAGTCGCTTCAGGGAGCCATGCTCAGCGCCGTGGCCGACGCCGAGGTGCTGGAACGCCGCGGCGACGATTTCCGTCAGTTCGGCGAAGAAGACGCCTTGCTGCGCGAAGCCCGGCAGTTCGGCCGGGCCGCCGTTCCGCTGGGCAAGGTCTTGGACTCGCTCCAAAAGCGCGGGTTTGACCAGGCTCACAGCACGGTGGCCGGCATCGTCGGCCAGCACACCCTGGCCATGCTCGAGCAAGCCGACGCGCTGGTCGACGAAAGCGGCGTCTGGATGCCGGTGGACCAGTTCCGGAACTGGGACGGCACCTTGCCGATGAACTTCGAGGGCTATCAGGTGCTGAGCGATGGCGAACTCGATCAGTACCTCAAGACCAGCGCCGCCCGTATCGACTGGCTGGCCACCGAAATTGCCCAGCCGGTGGTGGGGGCCCTCCAGGGCGACGCGATCCCGGCGCCGCTGCGCCGCAATTCCCGGGTGGTGCGCTGGCTGCGCATCATCGAAGACCTGGGGCGCTACAAGGCCGCCAACCCCGCCAGCAGCCTGAGCGTCCTTGAACGCTTCATCCGGGTCGACCTGGCCGCGGTCAAACCCGGCGTCTGTCCCGACGGGGGAGACGCGACGGCGGGGGCCGATTTCTTTTCCCAGCGCCTTCAGATGGTGCGCCGGTACGCTCTGACCCAGTGTCACCGGATCGCCGGCGATACGGTCAAAACCGACTTCATCCGTCTGGCCACGGATTTCAACAGCACCCTGGCCGGGCGCTATCCGTTTGCCGACGGCACCGCCGCCGATATCCCCGAGGCCAGTCCCGACGCGGTCGGCGCCTTTCTCGAGCGGTTCAGCCCCGAGTTCGAGGCCACCGTCCGGCGCGGTCTGGGCACGCCGGCCCCCGGAAGCCAGGGCGCGGCGGCGCTCCAGTTCCTCGACCGGCTGGTCATGGTGCGCGAATTCATGGCGCCGTTGATTCCCACGGCCACCACACCGCCCACCGCGTTCGAAGTCGAGGCCGAATTCCGGGTCAACCGCGAGCGCGAAACCGGCGGCAACCAGATTATCGAATGGACCCTGGCGCTGGGCGAACAGCAATTGTCCCGGGGCGGCGAGGCCAAAACCGCCAAATGGCGGCCCGGTGAGCCGACAACCCTTAAGCTGCGCTGGGCCAAGGACGCCCCGGTGGCGCCCATCGCCATCGTCGGCGCCGCCGGGAAAAACGGGACCATCGATGCCGATCGGACCCTGGTGGTCTCGTATGCCGGCCAGTGGGGCCTGATCCGGTTGCTGCAAAACCACCGGGCGCCGCCTGCGGACCTGCCCGGTCTGGTGGACCGCCAGCCCCTGATCCTGAAGTTCAGCGCCGACACCGGCAATGTGCCGGTGACCGATGCCCCGGAACCGGCGAAACTGCCTTTGACCGGGCAAACCAACGTCTTCGTCCGGGTTTCGATGCTGGCGGCCAGTGCCGACGGCAAGACCAAGCGGGCGTTGCCCTTGCCGGTGTTTCCGTTGATCGCGCCCCGTCTGGATCAGGCGTCACGATGAGGTGGGATTGCGATGGGGAAGACCACTTTGCGTGTCCGACCGTCGGTGCGGCGTTGTCCGAGGCCTGCGGAACCATTTTCAATTCGCACGACGATGCGGTAGCCTGTACCCAGCGGCCTTGGTAGGGTAGCGGTTCTTCACGTTAAACGCTATGGTTTCATCATGAACGAACCTATTGTCGCAGTCGCCTGGGATGATTGCCATCGTATCGGCCTCGACGAGATCGATCGGGAGCACGAATGGATCGTCAATGATTTTAACACCATGATCAATGAATTTCGGACAGTGACCGACAGACGGCTGATTGAGAAAATATTCGACGGCTTCGTCAATGCTACCGTTAGTCATTTTGCTCACGAAGAAGCGAGCATGATTCAATATGGATTTGATGATGTCGAAACTCATCGCAATAGCCACGCATTATATTGCGGTCATTTAGCGAGATTGCGCATCAAGGTCTATGCCGGCATCGATGTGACGGACGCTCTATTGGATTTCTTCACAAGCTGGACCACGATTCATATTACCAAAACAGATCAAAAATTTGGAGATTTCTTAAAAGCACGAAAACTTACCGATCCCCAAGTCAAGATCTTGACGGCCACCACCACTTGGTAAGGCCGTCGCTTGGCGCGGTTCGGCTATCCCCGCAGACTCCGCCGCACGGCGCCGCGCAGCCAGCCGGCTAGGCGCCGCAGCAACGAGCCGCTGATGCCGTGGTTCCAGCGCAGGCTGGCGCCCAAGGTCCCGGCAATCAGGCCATAGAGAAAGCGCGGCTGGTGGTCGGGGCTCAGGCCGCGCTCGGTCAGCCGGACATGGGCATAGTTGGACAGCCAGCGGTCGGGAACCCGGCCGAGGCGGCGCTTCAGCATGGTGTTGATCTCGGTGTGAACCTTGACCCGGGCGCCCAACGTCTTGGTTTCGGGGTAAAGCCGCGAACCGGCCAGGGTTTGGGGCAGATGCAGGAAACGGGCGCCGCCATGGCCCAGGCGCAACCAGTATTCGTAGTCCATACAGTACTGCAAACCGGCATCGAGCGCGCCGAAACGGTCCACCACCCGCCGTCGGAAGAAGACCGCAGGTTGGCACAAAAAGCAGACCTCGGCCAGACGCCCGAGGTCCCAGGCTTCGGTATAATAGGGTTCGAGCACCCGGCCCTGGCCATCGATGTGATCGGCGTTGCCGTACATCACATCGATCCCGGGATGCCGTTCAAAGGCCTCCAGCACCGCCGCGAGCGCCCCCGGATAATAAATATCGTCGGAATTCAACCAGCCGATCACCGGCGCCGCGGTCATCGCCAGACCCTTGTTGACGGCATCGGCCTGGCCTCGATCCGGTTCCGAAACGAAGCGCAGATGGTCTTGATGCCGGCCGAGAATGGCCACGGTCTCGTCGGTACTGCCGCCGTCCACCACCACATGGTCAAGGCCGGCAATCCCCTGCCCCCGCACGCTTTCCAGGGTTCGTTCGATGAACCGCCCTTGGGCCAGCGACGGGGTGATGACGGCGATGGGGGCGGTCATGGGGTGCGGCACAGCAACCGGCGGCCGGCCACGGCAAGCCCCAACAGCCGCCGCACCAGTCCCCGCATCCGGGCCGCCAGGACCGGGTGGCGCCGGTGCAGAAATTCAAGCCGGGACCGAAACAAGTGGCGGAGTGCGCGGACTATTACGGAATCGTGGATAGCCATTTCGCGTCCGAAACGATCTGCCCCGCGCCGATCGCCGTGGGTTCGGGCGATCTCGGCCCACTCCTGATGGCAGCGCCGGAAATTCCCCAGCGACTGGCCGCCGCCGTCATAGAGCGCGATCAGTTCGTCGCAATTGAAAAACCGGGCCTGCTGCCCGCGCGCCCGGAACAGCAGGTCGTGATCGGCTGCGAAACGGTAGCGGGGATCGAAGCGCAGGCTCTGGAGCACGGTTCGCCGCACCGCCGTGGCCTGATGGGCGGGAATGCCGGCCACCCAGTCGTAGCCCAGCGTCCCGCTCTGAAGCCGCTGCCAGGTGATCTCGAAATCGACGGCCCGGCGGTATTCGTCGCTGCCATCGGCCCGGCGGTACAGATGATGGCCGTAAACCACATCGGCGTCGGCCGGAACCCCGGCGAACATGCGGGCCAGCGCATCCGCGGACACGAAACGATCACCGGCATTCATGAACAGCACCCAGTCGCCCCGGGTGTGCGCCAGGGCCAGAGTCATGGCCGGGTAGATGCCGCCATCGGGCGCGCTGTGCCAATAGGCCAGACGGTCGGCGTGGTTCTGGATGATGGCCACCGAACCGTCGGTGGAACCGCCGTCCAGAACCACCGAGTCCACCAGAACCCCCGTCTGGCTCAGCACGCTGAGCAGGGTGCCGTCCAGAACCTTGGCCGCGTTCAGGCAGACCGTAACCACCGAAATCCGTGGGCCTTGGGTGACCGGCGGCGTGGCCCCCGGCGGTTCCGGTCGGGGCCTTGGCGCCCCGAACCCCGTGACGGTCCGGGTGAGGGACTCCCGGGGCGCGGCGATGAAGTCCAGCAATTCACTCTGGCTGGCCTGCCATCGGGTGAACCCGCGCTCGACGCTGTCCCGTGCCCGCGCCCCGATCTCCCGGTAGCGGCTCAGGTCAAGGGCGCCCGGCCGCTCCAGCGGATAGAGCAAGCCGTTGGTGCCGTTCGAAATGTATTCGTTCATGGTCGGCGCGTCGGGCGCCACCACGCACTGGCCAAGCGCCATGGCTTCCAGGAAGCTCATGCCGATGCCTTCGAGCACCCGGGGGGCGAAGAACACCGCGTGGCGGCGGACCATCTCCAGATAGTCGCGCTCGGACTCGAACCAGCCGGTCAACTCCAGGTGGCGGATGTGGGCCGGACAGGACCAGGAGGCCAAGCCGTCCTGGTGGGGGTCCGGCGCGTGGTGAATGGTTAAGGTCTCGAGGGTCTGGCCGCGGCACAGATCAAACACCCGCTGCGGACCGATGGCTTTGGTCCGGTACCAGAAAAAAGCCCGAAGCGCCTCGCGGTCGGGCACGATCGGTTCGTATTGTGCGGGATCGGGAAAGTATTGGAAGGGCGCGGAATACGGGTTGCGCCGCATCACCTCTTCATGCAGCTTCCAGGAAAATGAGACGACTTTCGACTGGTTGAAAACGTCCCGCCAAAAGAACTGGCCACCCCAGATCATGGCATCATACATCGGCACAAAAACGATATTCCGATGTTGGTGCTTGATCCGATTAAAGAACTCGTGGGCCTGGTAAATGATGATGATGTCGTAATCGTCGGGTTCGAAGTCCGGCGCCGCCGCCGGTTGAACACTGCGATCCCAACTATGGTCAAGAATGACCTCGACCGTCCAGTTGGCCCTGATCAGCTCCAGGAAAAAGCGCGAGGACAGAGTCTTCTGATGAAATGAATGATCAACAAAAGCAACGCGCATCAAACCTGTCCTAACCGGGCTTCGGGGCCGCCGGCCCCGGCGGGGTCCAGGGGCCGGGCCCCTGGTCGCCGAAGGCTTTGCTTCAAGCCCGATCAGCTTCGGTCAGCTTGAACCCGGCAGCCGACGCATCATTATAGAACATCTGCACGGTTTCCAGCGAATACAGGTTCAGGTCCTTGCCGACCACCGTCAGCTTGGCCAACACATCCTTGGTCGCGGTGATGATGTGGCAGCCGACCTCGTCGGCCTGGAAGACGTTCAGCAGCTCCCGCGGGCTGGCCCACAGCAGCTCGGCCTTGGGCAGGTCGGCGAGCAGTTCCCCACACCGCCGCATCAACGGCATCGGGTCGAGTCCGGTATCGGCCACCCGGCCGGCGAACACCGAAACGATGGCCGCCGTGGCGGGATCCAGCGCCGAGGCCACCACCGCCACCTGCTCGGGCGTCATGATCGCGGTGACGTTGAGAGCGATCCCTTCCCGGGACAGCTTGGCGATCAGCGGCACCGAGGATTCGCCCTTGGTGTTGGTGACGGGAATCTTGACGTAGGTGTTGCCGCCCCAACTGTGGATGATCCGGGCTTCGCGCTCCATGTCCTCGAAGGTGTCCGAGAACACTTCGAAGGAGATCGGCAGCCCGTTCACCGCGGCAATCGCTTCGCGGGCAAAGGTCGCGTAATCGGTGATGCCGGCCTTGCGCATCAGCGTCGGATTCGTGGTGAAGCCCTTGATCAACGGATTGGTTTCGACCGCCTCAACCATCGAGCGGATTTCCGCACCGTCCATGAACAGCTTGATTTTCAGGTCGTTGACCGAAACCATCGCTCTTATTCTCCTTGACACGCGGACTTGCCGCCCGGTTTCGGGCTGTCTAGCCGATTCGGGGCTTTGAAACAAGCGCCGTGGCGGGGATCGTCACAGGTTGGCGCCGGCGGAAGGCCGTTCGTCGATGAGTTTCCCGCCTTCCTAGGCCGTCAACCGCAGAACATCCCGGTTCATCTGGTCGGTGGTTTTGATCACCGCGAGGTTGGTCTGGTAGGCGGCGTTGGCGGTTTTAAGAGTCAGCAGGTTTTGCGCGGCGTCAACATTGGGGGCGGCCACCAGGCCGTTGGCGTTGGCGGCCGCGGCATCGGGCTGGTATTCGGGCAGATAGGCCGGGGTGATCGGCCGGTAGACGGTGGCGACCCCGCCGGCCGCGCCGGTCGACACGGTGCCGGCCGTCACCGGCTGGTAGGCGGGAACGGGGGCGCGACCGGCCGCACCGGTGGTGGAGCCGCTGCCGCCCGGCAAGGCGCCGACACTTTGTTGATTGGCCAGGTTGGCGGCGGCGGCCGACACCCGATCGGTCTGACTGAGGGCGCCCGAGAGGGCGATGGCGGCGGGAGCGGCTGAGATCATCGGGGCAGCCTCGGGGCACGTCTGGTGCCGGACGGTCGATCGAGTCCCAAAGATACGCCCCCCAGGGCCGGTTTTCAACCGTACAGGAAGACTTCGGGGCGGAGGGCGACCGGGTCCGATACTTTTTTCGCTCCCGGTTGGTCCGTACGTTTGTTAGAGTGCGTGCAAGAGAGCCGTTTTCCGGGGTTGGGGTCTTTGACCCGTGGATCGACCATGAGCCATGATGAACGCTGGCAAAACCCGGCACGATGCGAAGCGCAGACGTGTTTCGCCGGGGTGGCCTTTTCATGAGAGGGTGTCGCGCAAGCACACCGTCCCGGATCACACTCGAACCGGGCGGAAGAGTCCGAGAGAGTCGGAAACGCCCGGCTACAGAGTCCAAAACGCCCAGAGAGTCATAGAGATAAATAAGGATAGTCCATGGCTTCGCCCTCAGCTTCAGACCGGCCGGACAGCGAATCGAACAGTCTCTCGACGTCATCCGGGACCATGGCGGGCGGTGAGGGGGTGGGGCATGGACCCGAAGGGTCTGGGGACGGCCTGACTCCGGCCAGGGCTTCGGAACAGCTGATTCAGCGGTTCGGGGGCATCCGGCCCATGGCCAACAAGCTGGAGGTTCCGTTCACCACGGTTCAGGGCTGGAAGAAACGCGGCGCCATCCCGGCGGCACGGATCAGCGAGTTGCGGGCCGCGGCCCAGCGGCATGGCATCGCCCTGGACGAAGCCGAACTGGAGGTGGTCGCCCGCTCTGATGACCGCCACTCCGACGCGCCCCGGTCCATGGCCCAGCCCCGGCCCAGTCAGGAGCCCGCGTCCGAGCCGTCCGCCCCCATCGAACCGGCGCCCATAGCGCCGAAACCCGGGGAGCCGACCCCGGCCGAACCGATGCCCGTCGAGCCGGTGCCGCCATTCGAAATCGCCATCGTTCCGACGTCGGAAATCGCCGTCGTCCGGACGTCCGAACCGACTCCGGTCCCGCCCCCCGTCCCGGCCCCCCCCCCTCCCGAAGGGGCGGTGCCGGTGGTCCGGCCGCAACCGACGCCGGACGACTCGACCGTCGCCCCGCCGGCCACCCTCAACAGCCGGCTGATGGCGTTGGGAGCCGCCCGGGTCTCGCTGGCCGGCGCCGGGGTTGCTTTGATCGCCGCGGCGGTCGCGATCCTGGGGTCATCGTCCTCCTCCGGCCCGTCGTCTGCCGCCGATCCCCGGCTGAACACCCTGGAGAGCGCGATTTCCCGGGTCGCTCTTCAGCAGGACTCCCAGACCGCGGCCATCGAGAAGCAAATCAGCACCCTTGACGCCCGTCTGGCCCTGGCCGCCAGCCAGCAGAGCACCGAGGGCTTGGCCGCTCGCGTCGCCATTCTTGAACAGGGCCTGCCGACGCTGCAACGCCAGGTTTCAGGGCAGGGACTGGGGTCTTCGGCACTGGCGGATTTGCTGGCGGCAACCCAGCTTCGCAACCAGTTGGAAACATCCAGCCCGTTCGTGACCGAGCTGGCGGCGTTCCGGCTGACCGCCTTCAACGATCCGCCGCTCAAGCAGGCCCTGGACCAGATCGCCAACCGCGGCAAGGCCGGCATCCCCACCGAGGCCTGGCTGATCGGCCGCTTTTCGGTGGTCGCGGCCAACATCGTGCGCGTGGCCTCGTGGAACCATCCGGGGCAGCGGATCGCCGATCTGTTGCTGGATGTGCTGTCGGATTGGGCGCCGCCGCTCTATCGGCTGACCGGCGTTCCCGAGGGCTCGACGCCGCGCGCCATCACCGAGCGGGCCCAGGCCTGGATGAGTGCCGGCGACTTTTCCCGCGCCGTGGAACAATTGGGTGAACTGACCGACAAGCCCGCGGAAACGGCGGTGGCCTGGTTGGCCGAAGCCCGGGCCCGGGTGATCGCCGATCACGCCCGGGAGTTGTTGGGCAAACATATGCTGGCTCTGGCCGAACCGGATACGGCACGGCCATGACCGGCCTGCCCTTCTTCGCTTCTTTCGCAAGACTCCCGCAAGGATAGGCGCGACGCACCCATGACCCCCAAAAAAGCCCTGCTCCGCCGTCTGGAGACGCTGGAAGCCCATTTGCGCTCCGAGCATCCCAACCTGTTGCCGGTGATCCCGACCTTCCGCGCCTTTGACCGGGTGCTGTATCGGATGGGGCTGCTCACGCTCACGGAAAGCCTGGCCATCCGGATTCCCTGGTGGCCGATGATCAGCGTGCTGGGCCTGTTTTCCGCGGGCAAGTCCAGTTTCATCAACAGCTATCTGGGGGCCGACCTCCAGACCTCGGGCAATCAGGCCGTGGACGACAAGTTCACGGTGATCTGCTTCGGCCCCGATCGCAAATACGATGCGCTGCCGGGAACCGCGCTCAACGCCGACCCGCGCTTTCCGTTCTATCGCATGAGCGACGAGATCGAGAAGGTGGCGGCCGGCGAAGGCAAGCGCATCGATTCTTATCTTCAGCTCAAGACCTGCTCCAGCCCGCGGGTCAAGGGCAAGATTCTCATCGACTCCCCGGGTTTCGATGCCGACGACCAGCGCCGCTCGACGCTGCGCGTCACCGACCATATTCTGGACCTTGCCGATCTGGTGCTGATCTTCTTCGACGCCCGCCGGCCCGAACCGGGCTCGATGCAGGACACGCTCCAGCATCTGGTGTCCCACACCGTGCGTCGTCCCGACGCCCGCAAGTTTCTGTACATTCTGAACCAGATCGACGCCTCGGCGCGCGAGGACAATCCCGAAGAGGTGGTCGGCGCCTGGCAGCGCAGCGTGGCCCAGGCCGGCCTGATCAGCGGCAAATTCTACGGTATTTATAACAAGGACGTGGCGCCGCCCATCGAAGACCCGACCAAGCGCGCCCGCTACGAGGCCAAATGCGACGCGGACCTGGCCGAGATTCACGCGCGCATGACCGAGATCGAATTCGGCCGCGGCTATCGCATCGTCGGCATCCTTGACGCGCTGGTCAAGGAACTGGAAGGCGAAGTGGTGCCCCAACTTCAGACGCTGGTGGCGACCTGGCGGCGGCGGGTGTTGTGGGTCGACGGCGCCGGGGTGCTGGTGCTGGCGGCGGTGATCGGGCTGGGGGTCTATCTGAGCGGCGGCGACACCGCCGGCAACGCTCTGGCTTGGCTGACCGCCAAGACCCCGGCCTGGTTCTGGGACCTGCCGATCCGCCTGGCGGTGGTCCTGGGCGGCCTGGTGGCGGTGCTTGGCGGCTGGCACGTCTATGCCCGGATGCTGGTTCGCCGCAAGATGGCCGAGCATCTGCCCGAACGCTTCGGCCAGATGGACCTCAATCTGCGCCATGCCTTCCGCCGCAACACCAATCTGCTTCAAAGCCTGTTCCGGCGCCGGCCGGTGGGCTGGAACAACCGCACCCGCAAAGAAATCTTCATTATCCGGGAGGCGATCGCCTACCACGTCCAAATCTGGAACGACGCCTATACCGATCCGGCGGGGCTCAAGCAGGACGGCCGGACGCCCACCTCTCCGCCGGTCACGGGCGAACAGGCCGCGGCGGCCGTCAACACCGGTTACCGCTTCGATTCCGCCGGCTATCGTCAAACCCTGCCGGTGGCCAGCGAGGGGGGCGTGGTGCCGCCCCAGGCGGAATCCCGGCTGACGACGGTGTTGAATATCCATGGTTTGGTGGGACGCTTGAAGGCGTTCGCCGGCCGGTAACGGGCCTATCACGACTTTGTGGGCTCTGCCCACACCCGCAAAGGGCCGGTCGGCCCTTTGAACCCTTCTCGTCAGGAGGTCCAGGAGGCCAGCCTCCTGGCGGGTGCAGGGCGGAGCCCTGCAAAATCAGACCCACCGCCCGATCCTGGCGCCCATGGGGCCTTGCCCCCCACCGGGGCTCCCCGTGGCCGCCGCAGGCAAGGTTCCGATATGCCCCCCAAACTGCTCTATCTGGTCACCGAAGACTGGTACTTCTGGTCTCACCGCCTGCCCATGGCCCGGGCGGCCCAAGCCGCCGGCTTCGAGGTGGTGGTGGCGGCCCGGATGGACGGCCATCGGCAGGCCATCGAGGCCGAGGGCTTTCGGGTCCACGCCCTGAACTGGCGGCGGCGCAGCAATGGCGTGCTGTCGGTCCTCGGCGCCATCTGGGAACTCCGGGCGCTGTATCGGCGCGAGCGGCCGGATGTGGTCCATCATGTGGCCATGAAGCCGGTGGTGCTGGGCGGCCTGGCGGCCTGGCTGGCCGGCGTCCCGGCGGTGGTCAATGCCCTGACCGGGCTCGGCTTCGTGTTTATCGAGGGCGGCAGCCGCGGTCGCCGGTTGCTCAACAAGCCGGTGCGCGGGCTGATCCGGTTCGTGCTGGGGCGGCGCGGCAGCCACTTGATCCTTCAAAATGGCGACGACCACGCGCTGCTGGTCGCGCGCGGTCTGGTTGCCGCCGAACGGGTGACGACGATCCGCGGTTCGGGCATCGACACCGACCACTACGTGCCCCAGCCGGACGCCCCCGGCGGGGTGACGGTGGCCTATGTCGGGCGGATGCTCGAGGACAAGGGCGTGCCGACCCTGGTGGCGGCGCACCAGCGGGTCCGGGCGCGGGGGGTTGATCTGCGGCTGCTGCTGGTGGGCACGCCGGACGCCGAGAACCCGACCTCGGTTGCCGAGGCGACGTTACGGTCCTGGGCGACCCTGCCCGGCATCGAGTGGCGGGGCGCGGTGGCCGACGTGCGGCCGGTGTGGGCCGAAGCGCACATCGCGGTGCTGCCATCCCGGCGCGAGGGCCTGCCCAAAAGCCTGCTGGAGGCGGCGGCGTGTGGCCGTGCCCTGGTGGCCACCGACGTCCCCGGCTGCCGCGAGATCGCCCGCGCCGGAGAAAATGCCCTGCTGGTCCCGCCCGACGACCCGGCGGCCCTGGCCCTGGCCCTGGAGACCCTGGCCACCGACGCCGACCTGCGCGCCCGCTTTGCCGCGTCCAGCCGGGCGCTGGTGCTGTCCGACCTGGCGGTGGGTCCGGTGGGCGCCCGGACCGTTGAACTGTATCGCCGGATGCTGGCGCAGGTCGGAACCGACCGCCGGCGCCCGGCGACACCGCCGGAACCGCCGGGGCCGGAACCTTAGTTAAGCCCGCTTTCCGTAGGCGTTCCGTAATTAAAGAAAATGGCCATTCTCTTTAATTACGGGGCCGGCGTACCATGGGCACGCCGCAGCCTTTCGGGACTCACAATGATCATCGATCGAAGGCGCCATCCTTCCGGACACACCGTCACAACGGTTGGGGGGGGTTCCGTTACCGAGCCTATCTTGATATTCTTAATGACGGAACCGCTCCGAGCCCCGCTCCGAGCCCCGCTCCGAGCCCCGCTCCGAGATTGACGGCACCGGCGGCGGCCGATAAGTTTGGGTCCTCTGTTCCGTGCCCTCTCCCTTCCGCCCGAGGTCTCCCGTGAGCCATTCGCAGCAGTTCTTCCAGGAAGCCGCCGGCATCGCCCGGCAACTCGACTATGCCGTGGTCGACCGGATTGCCGGGGAGCTGGCGGCGTTGCGCGAACGGGGGGGGCGGTTGTTTTTCCTGGGCGTGGGCGGCAGCGCCGGCAACTGTAGCCATGCGGTCAATGACTTCCGTAAGCTGTGCGGCATCGAGACCTACTCGCCCATCGACAATGTCTCGGAACTGACCGCCCGGACCAATGACGAGGGCTGGGAAACCGTGTTCGCGGCCTGGCTGCGGGGCAGCCGGATCAACGACAAGGATGCGGTGTTTGTCCTGTCGGTGGGCGGCGGCGATGCCGAGCGCAACGTCAGCGCCAATCTGGTGCTGGCCATCAAGGAAGCCAAGTCCGTCGGCGCCAAGGTGTTCGGCGTGGTCGGGCGCGCCACCGGTTATACCGCCCAGGTCGGCGATGCCGTGGTGGTGGTGCCGGTCGCCGATCCGGCCCGGGTGACGCCCCATTCCGAGGCGTTCCAGGCGGTGGTTTGGCATTGCCTGGTGTCGAACCCGATCCTTCAGATCAAGGGCACCAAGTGGGAAACCGTGCTGGACGCGCGGTAAGTGATGAAACGGGCGGTTTTTCTGGATCGCGACGGGGTGATCAACCGGGCGGTGGTGCGCAACGGCAAGCCTTATCCGCCGGCCTCGCTGGCAGCCTTCGAGCTGCTGCCCGGCGTGGTCGAGGCGGTGGCGGCGTTGCGGGCCGCCGGTTATCTGATCGTCGTCACCACCAACCAACCCGATGTGGCCACCGGCAAGCAAAGCCGGGAGGTGGTCGATGCCATGCACGACCGGTTGCGGCGGGCTCTGGCGGTGGACGACATCCGGGTCTGTTTCCATGTGGATGCCGACGGCTGCCGCTGCCGCAAGCCGTTGCCGGGCATGCTGCTGGAGGCGGCCCGGGAGTGGGACATCGAACTGGCGGCAAGCTTCATGGTCGGCGACCGCTGGCGGGACATCGCGGCCGGCCAGGCGGCGGGGTGCCGGACCCTCTTTATCGATTACGGCTACGCCGAGCCCCGTCCAGAGGCGCCCGATCGGCTTGTGGACTCTTTACTGGCCGCCAGCCGATGGATCCTGGCGGAGTCGGGGGCCTGAAGGCCGTCACCCCATGACCGACGCCGACGCCCTCCACCGTTCGGCCGTCATCGCCCTTGGCCAGGGACGCCACGACCTGGCCGCGACCCTGGCCGGACAGGCGGTGGCCCTGGAGGGGAAGGTTGCCAACCACCACAATACGTTGGGGACGGCCCTGGCCGGGCTCGACCGCCTGGAGGACGCCGCCGCCAGCTATCGGCGGGCGACCCGCCTGGCGCCCACCGAGCCCGGGCTTTGGTGCAATCTGGGGCTGATTTTGTGCCGACTTCACCGCAACCGAGAGGCTGAGGCGGTGTTTCGGCGCGCCCTGGCCCTGGATCCGGTCTCGGCCCGCTCGCCGGCCCAAAGCGGGCTGGCCCGGGCGCTGTATCCGGGGGACGATTACCGGGCGGTGCTCTCGGCGATTCACGAAACGTTGCGCCCGGCATGTTATGTGGAGATCGGGGTGTCGACCGGGGCTTCGCTGGCCCTGGTCCGGGCTCCGACCCTGGCCATCGGCATCGATCCCGACCCCCGCATCCCGGGAGAGGTTCCGGCCTCGACCCGAATCTTTCCGCTGACCAGCGACCGCTTTTTCGCCGCGCACGATCTCGGTGTCCTGTTCGGCGGGCGCCGTTTCGATCTGGCCTTCGTCGATGGTCTGCACACCTTTGAACAGACCCTCACCGATATCGCCCATCTGGAACGCCATGCCGGCCCCGACAGTGTGATCCTGGTTCACGATGTCCTGCCTGCCGACGCGGCGTGCGCCGCCCGTGACTGCGGCTCGGCGCTGTGGGCGGGCGACACCTGGAAAATCGTTCCGGCGCTCCGCCGGGTCCGCCCGGACCTGGCGCTGTTCCTGATTCCCACCGCCCCCACCGGGCTGGCGGTGATCCGGGGCCTGAACCCGGACCGGGCCGGCGTGCTGATCGGGGCGCTGGGGCGGATCATGGCCGATCTGATGGCTTTGACCTTTGCCGATTTTGTGGCGATGGCGGGAGAGCGGCGGGATTTGGGGATCGCCAACGAACCGGCGGCGATTGCCGGCTGCCTGAGGGCCGCGGTTCCCCACGCTCACTGATGGGGTTTCCCCCTGGGTCACCGAAGGCACCTTGGCAACCCGTCCTTCCGGTGCTAGCACAACACCCATCCGGCGCCAGGCGCCGTCTTGATCGGAAAGCCGGCGCATGCGGATTCAGCCCACCGAGAACCCCGACCTGACGATTTTGGTGCCCCGGCGCTTCCCCGATCCCCGGGGCTTCTTCGTCGAGAGCTATAATCGTCGGCGTTTGGCCGAACACGGCCTCGTCTATGACTTCGTGCAGGACAATCTGTCGCTGTCGATCAAGGTCGGCACCGTCCGCGGCCTGCATTTCCAGCGACCGCCCACGGCCCAGGCCAAGCTGGTCAGCGTGCTTCAGGGGGCGATTTTCGACGTGGCGGTGGATCTCCGCCAGGGCTCGTCCTATTATGGCCGGCCGGTGGCGGTCCGGCTTTCGGCCGCAGAGGGCAACCAGTTGATGGTTCCGGCCGGCTTCGCCCACGGTTTTTGTACCCTGGAACCGAACACCGTGGTGGCCTACAAGGTCGATGCCTACTATTCCGCCGAGACCGACGACGGCCTGTATTGGGCCGACCCGGCGCTCGGCATCGACTGGCCGGTGACCGAGGCCGCGGCCGAACTGTCCGATAAAGACCGGCGGCTGCCGAAACTGGCGGACGTGGCCCGCTGTTTTGTCTAGGATCCGACTGCAACAGCCTGAAGACGGGGCCGATATGACGAGTTTTCGGACGATTCTGGTCACCGGTGGTGCCGGCTTCATCGGTTCGGCGGTGTGCCGCCACCTGATCGCGGCCACCGACAGCACCGTCGTCAATCTCGACAAGCTGACCTATGCCGCCAACCCCTATTCGCTGGCGGAGATTCAGGACCATCCGCGCTACCGGTTCGTGCAGGCCGATATTTGCGACGGCCCGGCGGTGGCTCAGGCGCTGGGCGTGCATCGGCCGGATGCGATTCTCCATCTGGCCGCCGAAAGCCATGTGGACCGCTCCATCGAGGGACCGGTGACCTTCCTCGAGACCAATGTGTTGGGGACCGGCATTCTGCTGGAGCGGGTGCGCGCCTATTGGAGCGCCCTCGACGGGTCGGAACAGGCGCACTTCCGCTTCCACCACGTCTCCACCGACGAAGTTTACGGCTCCCTCGGGCCGACCGGGCTGTTTGTCGAAGACATGGCCTACGATCCGCGCTCGCCCTACTCCGCAAGCAAGGCGGCCTCGGATCATCTGGTCTCGGCCTGGCACCATACCTACGGCCTGCCGGTGGTGATCAGCAACTGCACCAACAATTACGGGCCGTACCAGTTCCCGGAAAAGCTGATTCCGCTGATTATCCTCAATGCGTTGGAGCGGAAGCCGCTGCCGGTCTACGGCCGCGGCGACAATGTCCGCGACTGGCTGCATGTGGAGGACCATGCCCGGGCGCTGCATCTGGTGCTGACCCGGGGCGAGATCGGCCGCAAGTACAATATCGGCGGCAATGCCGAGCGCCGGAATCTGGAGGTGGTGGAGCGCATCACCGATCTGGTGGACGGTCTGAGGCCCACCCCGGGCGCGCCCCCGCGGCGGGAGCTGATCCGTTTCGTCCCCGATCGGCCCGGCCACGACCAGCGTTATGCCATGGACACCGGCCGCATCGCGCGGGAGTTGGGCTGGCAGCCGGCAGAGACCTTCGAGAGCGGCCTGGAACGCACCGTCCGCTGGTACCTGGACCGCCCCGACTGGTGGCAGCCGATTCGCAGCGGCGTCTATCGGGGCGAACGGCTGGGGCTGGTGACGCCATGACCGCCGGGCCGCGGATTCTGGTCATCGGTTGCCGCGGACAGGTGGCCACCAGTCTGGCCGGGGCGTCCTGGCCGGCCGACAGTCATGTGGCCTGTCGCGGCCGGGATGACTTCGACCTGACCGATCCGGTGTCGACGCTGGCGCTGGTTCAGGCCGGGCACCCGGACGTGATCATCAATGCCGCCGCCTACACCGGGGTGGATCGCGCCGAGGCCGAACCCGAGGCCGCCTACGCCCTCAACCGCGACGGCCCGGCCCACCTGGCGGCGGCGGCGGCGGTGCTGGGGATTCCGCTGATCCACATCTCCACCGACTACGTCTTCGACGGCACCCGCTCCGGGGCCTGGACCGAGGACGACCCGGTGGCGCCCCTGGGTGTTTACGGCGCCAGCAAGGCGGCCGGCGAGCAGGCGGTGCGCGAGCGGCTGGACGCCCATCTGATCCTCCGCACGTCGTGGGTTCATGCCCCGTTCGGGACCAATTTCGTCCGGACCATGCTGCGGCTGGGCCGGGAACGGCCGGACCTGGCGGTGGTGGACGACCAGATCGGCCGGCCGACCTATGCTCCCGACCTGGCCCAAGCCCTGGCCACCCTGGCCGTGACGCTGGCCGCGGGCCGCCGGGACGGCTTCGGCACCTTTCACCTGGGCGGCGGCGGCGAACCGGTGAGCTGGCACGGCTTCGCCGCGGCCATCTTCGCCCGGGCGGCGGCGCTGGGGGCGCCGGTGCCGCGCCTGCGGCCCATCACCACCGCCGATTATCCGACCCCGGCCCGCCGTCCGGCCAATTCGGTGCTCTCGGGTGCCCGCATCCACACCGTCCACGGTCTGGCGCTGCGGCCGTGGCCGGCGGCTTTGGACGACAGCCTGGGGATCCTGCTGGCCGATCCCGCCACCGTCTCGCACCGTGACGGGGCTTTGCGCCCAGGCGCCCGGATCGGACGATGAGTCTGATGGGCAGGCGCAGGGCTCTGCCCTTGCACCTGCCCATCAGGGGCGTTGCCCCTGGACCCCACCAAGGGGGGACCCCTTGGAACCCATGACCAGGGCCTCGACGGCTTGCCGTGCGGTTCCGGCGTCCCAATCGGTTCCGCCCAGCATCCGGGCCACCTCCCGGCCGTCGCGGTCGATCAGGATGGTGGTGGGCAGCCCTTGGGTCTCAAAGACCGCCGTCGCCGCTCCCGGGGCGTCCAGATAGGCGGTGAGTCCCTGAATCTGCCGTTGCTTCAGGAATGGCAACACCGTCGCCGCGCCGCCGCGGTCTTCGGCCAGCGCCACCACTTGGAAGGCGGGGCTCCCCAAGGCCGCTTGCAGGCGGTCGAGAGACGGCAACTCGCGCACACAGGGGCTGCACCAGGTGGCCCAAAGGTTGAGCAATACCACCCGGCCGGTGAAATCGCTGAGCGCCACCGGCTGGCCGGCGCCGTCGGTGAAGTGGAGCGGCGGGACCTGGGCCGGTACCGCCGGAACCAGACGGCCGGGGGTCGGTAGGCCGGTTTGAGTCCGTTGGGTGATGACGGCCACGAGTGCCGTGGCAAAGCCGAGGGCGGCGGTGAGTGCGACCCATCGTCTGACGCGAGTCATGGTTTTGCCTTTCACAGGCCCCGGGGACTTTGTCCCATCGGCGCCAGGATCAGGAATGGGTTTAAACCAAAAGGACTTTGTGGGCTCCGCCCACGCCCGCA
The DNA here is from genome assembly GCA_903927615.1 of uncultured Rhodospirillales bacterium. GTDB lineage: Bacteria > Pseudomonadota > Alphaproteobacteria > Azospirillales > Azospirillaceae > BOG-933. The sequence goes on from CAIYNU010000006.1 coordinate 49,636, forward strand.
AAGGGCCGGTCGGCCCTTTGAACCCTTTGACGTCATGAGGTCGGGTCGTGCGGCTGGAAGGAACAGAAAACCATCATAAGGGAATAATCTTTTATGATCAGTATGTTGCTCGTGGACATTCCGTGCCGGCGATCGGCCCTCCGGAATTGTGCGAATCATACCGCAAAAGCGGAACGGTTTCGCACACGACTCTTGCTGATCGTAACATATTGAAAAATATGAACCGCGCTTTCTCGGATTTTGCTTTACAAATACCCTCAGTTTTGCAAGAGGCGCTTATGATGGTTTTCTGTTCCGCTCAGCCGCACGACCCAAATGGCACTCCGGCTTGAGCTTGCGGGATGGAGAACGGCGGAAACGTGGCTACAGATGCAGCTTCAGCGCGATCTATGGCAGGCCAGCAAGCGAACACAAACGGTGTCACTCAACGTCCGCCGATTCGAGTCAAAAGAATTTGATCCGGCGTGACCGTGGCTCAATGAAAACATTCATATAGTGGTGTCTGGAAATCATCTTAGCAGAAAACCTGCATAGGATCGCTGGGGCAATCAGTCACGAAACTTTAGACTATTGACATGAACTGTTACAAGCAGCAATTCGCCAACTACACATTTGTTGCCGTGAAATAGTATAAAATTGATTATAAACAGCTCCATTCATACATGCACCAAAATCAGCAGAACATGAGTCAAGACACGCAACTTGTCTTGGATGAGTTCGTCTCCATTCCTCTTGCGCCGCCTGCTCACGCCTATTTTCTTCTTTTTGTGCTTGTTCTCGTGCTTGTTCGATATGCTGTTGTTCAATATGTTGTAAATCTTGTTCAAGCATTCTCACACATGAATCACGCTTGGCATTAAATCTGTCACTTGGCAGTGTCTTAAGTTCCTGATAATATTTTTTTAGCTCAGCCTCATCAGAGGAATTTTCATGCTGTGAATATCTTTTACTATATATTGAACCAAGTGCGCATGCAGAAAGTCTATATCCATCTTCGTCTGATTGACGAAAAAGGCGGATCGCTTCGTCAATATTTTTTTGGATAGAACTTTTTAGTGTATATTCTCCATTATATGCCATTGCTAAGTCATATTCGGCTACGGCATTTCTATTTTTCGCAAGTTGTCGTATCTTATCGATAGACTCTTGATCTCCTCGCCTCAAATATATAAGTTCTTTAAGGCAAATATTGTTGCCATTCATAATTGCTTCAACATCAACCTGATTATCGATTATAAGGCGTCCAAGATGAAGCAATGCTTTAATGTGATCCACCTCGCAATCGTTAGCTATTTCATCTAGGCTACCATTCGTTTGCGCTTGGGGGATAGCGATTACATAAGACTGATACTTTGGATTATCGTTTGCTATGCTGCCAGAAATTGAAGCATCTGTTTTTGTTTGTTGACATGCCGACAGCGTTATTAACGTACATGCAAGGACAGAAGACACAATGGCTCGCAACGTCATAATTACGATCCTCATTAGTTGAAGCCATAATGTGATGTGCGGCCATCATGATTCTGTTTGTCGAAAAGCATTCTCATGATCTAATAATGATAGCCTTGTTTGGCGACACATTTAGCAGTATACTCCTCCATCGTATTTTGCATCTTGGAAAAATTTGGAGGTGACGCAGATAAAGTTGGGCTAGAGGCGCTCAGCCCCTCTCCGACAAGGGATCCGGCAAGCTGATGGCAAAACTGCACAACCTCAGTGCGACTCGCATCTAGGAAAAACGGCGTCCCGGTGAATTTCCATCCATATGCTTCCATACACGTGATTTCAAGGTTGCCCCTACCATGGCCGCTTACTGTTTCGGCTGCAATCTGCTTGCAGACTCTGCTGGCATGCTCGTATGTAACTGAGCCAGATACCTGTACAAAATCGCTGCGTTCAGCGCAAGAGGCGAGAAGCATGGCCGGAAATATGACGAAAAGGTTCCGAAATGCGGTCATGGCGAGTCCCCACATAGGAAAAAACACAACAATAATATATGTAGTGGCTGTGTTGCAGGGAGGAAAAATGGCGAAATGCTGATGTTGGCAGAAAGAAACCACAGGACTGTGACATATAAGTAACACGATCGGACAAGGCAGCATGCCTGGGCGGGGGCATTTTTGGCCTAAGTCATTGATGTAAACTTTTCCGTCACAAATCAGGCGGCATTAAACGCGGAATTGGGTCGTGCGGCTGGAAAGAACAGAAAACCATCATAAGAAAATAATCTTTTATTATCAGTAGGCTCAGTTAGCGTAGATTAGGCACGACTATCTATGCGGGTAGAGCCAAAGCGGCGTTTAGGCAGGATTGGGGAGTTGGAGATTTTGGTAACGCTGAAATATGGAACCAACGGACGTAGTTGGGTAGATACTTCGATGCCACGCCTCTGAAGTGCCGGATGAAACCTTTGAGCCCTTCATGGCGGCTATTGACAGTCTGGATATGGAGATCGCCCCGCACCCTCTCGCCGGCAGACCGGTTGAGGTCTTCATGGTTGATGCCGAGTTCTCTGGCAACCTTGGGATAATAGGTCCCACCATCGGTGACCAGCAGGGCATCTTTGGCGATGGAGCCCCGGCCCACCCTGACTGCCTTGCACCGGGCGGTGGGGCTCGAACAAGGGGTGTCGGCAGAGCCCACACGGTCGTTTTGGTTCAAACGCATTCACCGGCTATATTTCGACTGCTCCATGTCGAACTGGATAGCCAGCATCCGGCGCAACAGCAGCGCCGGGCGCTCCAGCGGGTCGGGGCCAAAGGGCGCGGCGGGCAGAGCGATGCCGGCCAGGGCGGCGGCCAGGCAGCGATTCAGATGCGCCTCGAAGGGAGGCGGCAGGCAGCCCAGCTCCGGGTCGGGGTCCATGTCGTAGAAGACGGGACCGTCGGGGCCATCGATCACCAGGGCCATGGCCCAACGCAAGCCCAGGGTGGTGACGGCCCGGCCGATGGTCTCGAGAACCGCCGGCGACAGATCGGTGACGGGGATCATGGTCTCCAGCCGCTCCACCCCCTCGCGGTTGGGGGGGGCGGTTGCCAGCACCAGCGCCACCTGACCATCCAACACATAGACCCGCAGCAACGGCCCCGGCATCACCGCCGCCAGCAGCACCGGCGGCTTTCCCAACCCGACCAGATGCCGGCGTTGCCGATCCTGGAACCATTGCCAGGCCGCCCGGCCGGTCACCGGCCGCCAGACCACCCCATCGTACCGGCCCTGGAACGCCGCCACCGTGTCGTCATCGTTCCCGGTCAAGAGCGGCGGCACGGCAAAGCCGGCCCGGGCCAGCCGGTCAAGCGGCCCCGGCCGGTCAAACGCCGCCAACTCGGCCGATACCGGATTATAGAGCCGCGGGCCGCCCAGTTGCTCCAGGCGCGCCCACACGCTGTAGAGAAAGCTGTACGATTGCTGCCGGATCACCGCCCCGGCTTGCCACAGCGACCAGTCGCACACCGGATCGGCCGGCGGCAGCACCGGATCCTCGTAACGAAAGCCATGGACATACAGGGCGTCAAGCTGCTCCAGGCGCGTCCCGTTCCACGATACGCCTTCGGCATCCAGAGTCACCCGTTGCCCCGGCTCCAGCCACACCGCATCCGGCACCGGCAGATGCCGGGTTCCAAAGATCCCTATGGCCATGATCGCTCCACAACAACCCGGTTCCGGGGGAAAAGAAGCCCCATCGGCACCAGGATAGACCGGGCCTTTGACGGTTGTCGATTTTGTGGACTCTGCCCACACCCGCACAGGGCCGGTCGGCCCTTTGAACCCGTAACGTTATAAGATCAAGGAGACCCGCCTCCTGGTGGGGGCTGGGCAAAGCCCGGCCCCCCCCCGGGGGCCTGACCCTACTGCTTTTTCTCCGCCGTCTGCGCCCCGAAATACTTCAGAACCCCGGCATCGGCCAGCAAGGTCAGGCGGCGCTGGTCCAGGGCCGAAGATGCCACCTGGCCGGGCAGAACATTGGCGATGGTTCCCTGAGCGTACAACAGGGCGGCCTCGGCCTCGCGATTGCTAATCCTGGCCCCGATCCAAGCCTGTTCGGCACTGATCCGGTTGCGCAAGGCCTGGATGATCTGATCGTTCCCGACCAGACCGGCCTCCAACTGGCGAACCAGACTGTCGTAGGCCGCCACCCGCAGCTTGGTTTCCTGGGCGGCATGGACCACCTGGGCCCGCGCCCCCTGCACGTTCGCCAGATCGGTCGCGATCTCCTGCCGGACCTGGGTGTCGGTCTGGTGGATCACGATCCCCTGGTCTTCGGTGGACAGCCGGGCAATATCGACCGCGGCATTGGCCCCCCGGTTCAGCCAGGGATAGGCATAGACCAGCGAATAGTTCTGACTGAAATTGTCCGGGCTGGTCAGGCTGATCTGGCTCTGCACCGGATTGGAATAGCCGTAGAGCGAGCCATTTTCGCTGGCAACCCCGGTGGCAGTGAACTGGATATCGGGCCGGGCCTGGTTCTGGGCCAGTTTCAACGCCACGTCGGCACTCTGGCCGCTGAGATTGGCAATGAAGAAGGCCGGACGGTTGAGGTGCGCGGTGCTCAAAGCCCCGTCAAAGGTCACGGCCAGCCTGGTGTCCAGATCACGCGCATAACCGTAGGGCAGATAGATCACCGATCCGGTGCGGGCATCGGGATCCCCGATCAACTGGGCCAACGCCACCGACGCCGAAAGATAAGCCTGCAATTGCTGCTCGACCGCGATCGCGGCCCGGGACACCTCCGCCTTGACCTGCGCTTCCTCGTAGCGCGTGATCATGCCGGGGTTCTGCTGGATGATCCGGTCCTGCCGTTCCTTGAGCTGAACGGCCAACTGCTGATTCTCGACCGTCGAGCCGAGAATCTCCAATTGCCGCACCAGCTCGAAATAGGCAACGTCAATAGCCTCCAGAATCTGATTGTTCAGATCCTTCACGTTCCAGTCGGTCTGCTGGCGGGCAATCGCGGCGTTGCGGATCGCCGCGTGGTCCGGGTTGTCCTCGCCGAAGCCCTTGCCGAACGGCACCGGGGTATTGAGGGTCGCGGTCAGGCTCGAGGAAAACTGGCCATCCTGCCAGTAGTGCGTGGCATCGTAATAGATTCTCTGCTGGATGGTCTGATCCGTCACCTGCACCGAACCACCCCAGGGCAGCTCTTGGGTCAAGCCCACCTGCACCGACACCTGCTGGATCGGATGGCCGCTGTTGATCGTATTGTTGGCGACGATTTCAGCCTGGGTCGGATCGGTGATCAGGTTCTCATAGAACTCCATCGCCCGAACCGCGGCCGTGCCGGTGTCATTACAGGGATTGAAGGGCAGACCGCAAAAATTCCACCGCCGCTTGACGGCGTTTTGTATTGCTGTCGGGTTACCCGGCGGCTTGCTCAGGTTATTGAGCGGATCCTCGAAATTGCCGGACGCATCCTTGTCGAAGGGGGTCACCCCGCCCCCGTTAGGCTGGCCGGTCGTTGGATCAAACGTCGTGCCGATATATTCACCGCCGGGCCCCGAGATGCTGATCTGCAACGTCTTGGGCACGACGAGTCCAAGCTTTTCGCGCAGATAGCTGGCCTGACGGTCATAGCCCAGCGACAGGTCGACCACCGGATCGAACACCGCCTCGGCTTCGCGGACCAGGGTCTGCGCAATATCCGATTGCTGCCGGCCGATGGCCAGCGGCAGGTTGGTGGTCAGGCCCTTGAGCACGGCATCACGACGGTTGATCGGCTGGATGGCCCGGGAGGCAACATCGCTGCGGCCGATCTTGCGCGTGGCCAGCAGGCTGCCGACCAGCGCCCGTGCCCGTTTCTGGTCATCCAGCGCGGGCTTCGCAGTCAACTGGTCCTCGACCACCACCGCCACCGCCGCGGCGTGCTGTTTGAGGGCGGCAGCGTCGAGTCCGGCTCCGGCGGCGGCGCCCGCCGGCAGCAACGCCGCCAGCGACAGGCTTGCCGCGACCGAGGCGGTGCGCAACAGGGCTTTGCGGTCGGCAGTCATCACAGCGGACCTCCGAAGTGTTTAAGGGCGCCCGAGTCACGCAACAGGGCAAGTCGCTCGCGATCAAGGCCGGTCTGGGCGGTCAGGTCACCATAACGCTCGGCCAGCGCCCCCACCGAAGCGAGCAGAGCCGATTCGGCGATGCGCTGCTGGACCTCGGCCTGCACCAACGCGGTCCGCGCCGAAAGCACCGTGGACAGGCGCGAGAGGGCCTCGTAGGCCGCCACCAAGCCCTGATCCTGCTGTTCCAACGCCAGATCATAGACTTTCTGGGCGTTCTGGACGTTCAGTTTGGCGATCCGAACCTGCTCGCGGGCCGACGCCAGCGATCCCCGTGCCGTTTCGAAGCTTTCCCGGGTGGTCAACTCCACCTCGTGCAGTGCTATGGCCTGCTGGTTGAGGTTGTGCTCGGCCTGGGTCAGAGCCGCCTCGGCGGCGCGGTTGCCGATGGGGAGTTGATAGAGCAAGCCGACGGTCGCGGTGAACTGGTCTTGGGTCATAAATGACTTGTAGAGCGACGCGCCAAGGCTGCTGTACCCATAGCTGCAGCACTCGGCCGCCGACACGTTGGCAGTCAGCGCCAGATTGGGCCGGGTCTGGGTCTCGGCCTCGCCGCGTCTCAGGCTGGCGATGCGCACCGCCACCGCCTGGCGCTGGTAGCTGGGGTTATTCAGCACCCGGTCGGCCTCAAGAATGTCGGTGGCCGGCCGTTTGAGCAGCGTCAGGTCGCCGATCGGCAGCAACAGGGCATCGTCCTTGCGATCCAGCAACTGGCGCATCGCCTCGGACGTGCTGATGTAGCTGGCGAACAGTTGCTGCTGGGTCGTCCGGATGTTTGAAATCTGAGCATCGGCCTGGGCACGGTCGCTTTCGGTCACGAAGCCCTGTTCGAAGAGCTTCTGGATGCGGCCGCGCTGTTGCTCGGCGGCCTGAAGCGACTGGTTCGCCACCTCCAGGCTATTGATCGTGCCCACCAGTTGCCAGTAGAGCGTGTCAACCGAAAGAAGCGTGCTATTGATCACGCTGCGCACACTGAATTCGGCCGCATCGATATTTTGGCGGGCGACATCGACACTCACGTCGGCGATCGAGTTCGGACCGAAATTCTTGGTGTAGGGCAAGGGCAGCGCCGCGCCCACCGCAATGGTGGTAAAATAAGGCCGATGGTAGTTGCCGTAAGTCTCGGGCAAGCCGTTAAGCGTATTCAACGGAAAATAGGTCCCCCGGCGTGTGGTGGACAGACTGAGATTGAGGCTCGGCCCCCACGGCAACTGTTGCAGGACCTCGGCCGTGCCGGTATAGACCTGCTGGTCAAACGGCGCGGTGGGTGAAGGCGTGTTGGCCTGGACCGTTTCGACCTGATAACCGGTTCGGTCGTGGTTGTACTGCAACGCCAGGACCGGCGAGGCACCCGCGGCCGGTGACGGCACAAAGGTATGGACGTAGCAGCCGTTGACCCCCGGGGTTTGGGTCAGCAACGCCGCCCAAGGGGTGCACCGGAACACGCCCTTGCTGTCCACGCCCCCCACCGGCACGAATTCGGAGGTGGAGTATTTCTCGGCCCGCTCCTTTCGCGTGGCCTGGCCGGTCAGCGTCGCATTCCCGATGGCAACGAACACCGGATCGAACACCGCCTGGGCCTCGATCAACGCCCGTTCGGCGACGGCCTTGGCCAGGCCGCTGCGTTGGATGTTCAGGTTCTTGTGCAAGGCATCCAACGCCGCCTCGCGCAACGCCAGTTCGGCGGTCGCCGTCGGCGCGTAAAGCAAAGTGGTGCCAAGCGACTTGCGGGTGTTCGCCACGACCGTATTGCGCGCCCGCTCCTGAGTCAGGCTCGAGGCATCGAGCACGAACAGCTGGGGCGGCAGTTGGTAGCCGAGCGGCTGGCCGAGGCCGGTCGCCGGCACGGTCGCCGCCGCCATTTGGACCGGAACCGGCCCGGCCGCCCATTGGGCCGGAACCGGCCCTGTGGCCGGTTCGGCCCGGCCGGCGCCGCTGCCCAACAGCAACACCGTCCCCGCCAGGACTCCGGTGAGCCCCACGGCGGTCCGAAACCGCCGGCGGCGGAAACAGCCAATGCGGGGAGTCATCGCCGTGGGTTTTCTCATCGCCCTTCCCTCACTGGACGCCTGCACGGAGCCGGCCGTGCGCCGGTCGAAGTCAGCGGACATAGTCCTGCTCCAGAGTCCCTTGGGCCGCCAACAGATTGACCTGCGCCTTGTGGAGATTGACCTCGGCGGTGATCAGGCCCAGCCGTGCCGACACCAGATCCTGGTACTTGTTCAAGACCTCGAACTCCGCCACAAAGCCCAACTCGCGCTGCTCACGGGCCCGATCATAGGCACACAGGGCCAGTTTGAGGTCGTCCCGGCTCTGGCCCACCACCAGTTCCGCGGAACGGGCGGCCCCCAACGCCTGGTCAACGGCGTTGACCACCGTCTGACGGGCCAGGCGGGTGTTGTCGTAGGCCTGATGCTCCGCAACCCGCGCCCGATCCAGCGCGGCCCCGGTGGCATTCATGCCGATCGGCAGATGGTATTGCAGACCGATGAACAGGTTGGTGGTATCGGGCTTGTACAGATGGATCAACGACTGTGCCAGGTTGACATAGCCGAAGGTCGCATTGTTCTGGCCCACCTGATAACTGGCCGACAGGCTGAGGTCCGGCAGATCCTGATTGGCGCTGTAGTCCAGGGTCAGCTTGCTGGCGGCGTAGCTTTCTTCCGCGATCTTGATGTCGGGATGGGCTTGCAGGGCCCGGTCATAAACGCCGTCCCGTGCGATCGTCACCGGTTGCCGGAGCAGCGCCTCGCCGTCGGCCGGCAACAGCAGGGCGCGTTGGTCGCCGGTGGTCAGCGTTCCCAGATGGCTGGAGGTCGCCAGCAATTGATTCCAGACCGACTCCTCCTGGGCATCAAGCGACGCCAGTTGAACGTCGATCTGGATCAGGTCGTAGCGGGTGGCGAGCCCGGCGTCGAACAGCCGTTTCTGGCTGGCCTGACGCTGGATCAACCCCTTGCGCAAGTCAAACAGGGTGCGGAGCGTCTGAACCGCCTGGACCAGATCCCAATAAGCGTCAAGCGCCTGGGCCAACGTGGCGTTGCGGGTTGATACGCTGGTCCATGCGGCACTCCGCTGTCCGGAGCGGGCGATCTGATAGCTATAGAAGTCCGGCGAACCCTCGTAGCCGGCATTCTTGGTGAACGGCACCGGCATGGTCAGCGAGAGGGCGGCCGAACTGGTCCAGAACAGCGTATTGCCCCAACCGTAAATGTCGTAGGTGGCGCCATCCTCAATGCCCGGTCTGGTATTGAAAGGCGCGGCGTTGGCGAAGAACAGCGGCCGATACCAAGTCGAGGAGATGCTGGCGGACAGGGTGCCGTTGAGCGCAAAGGGAGTCGTGGGCGACGGGGCCGCCGGCAGCGGCTCGGTGCCGGCCGGCGGCACCGGCTGGTCATTGACGGCGCCGCCCAGAATGAAGTTCCAACTGGCGCCGACGGCGCCAACCACGCTCGGGGTGGAATCGGTGGCGCTGGAAGCCTGCTCGATCTGCGTCGAGTACACGGCCGGCTGCTGAAACGGGCACCCTTGAATTTGCGGGTTCAACACGCTGCCCGCAACATTCACAGACCCGATGCACGTCTCTTGCGGATTTGTCGAGTTGGGGTCCACGTCACGCAGACGGCCGATCGAATCATGGCGATCGTTGAAGTAGCTGTTGGAGTAGGACAGCGACGAGAAGAAGGTCGGATCGAACGCCGCATCGTTCTGAGTCACCAGCGCCTGAGCGATGGCGATGCTCTCTTTGGCCGATTGCAGGTCGAGATTCTGGCGGAGCACCAGATCGGCCAGCGCCCCTTGGGTCATTTCGCGCACCGGCAGTTCACGCAACCGCGCCCGGGCACCATCGGTGCCCGCCCGCAACCGATCCCGCAAAGCCCCCGGCTTCGAATTCGGCGACAGCTGCGTCTCGGGCACCGCCGGACAGGCCGCCGGAGCGGGCGCCACGGCAACCGAAGCCAGCCCGGCCGCACCGGGAGCGGCGACCGCCGGCGCGGGCTTGGCCGCACCGGGAGCGGTAACCGCCGGCGCGGGCTTGGCCGCACCGGGAGCGGCGACCGCCGGAGCGGGCTTGGCCGCACCGGAAGCGGCGACCGCCGGCGCGGGCTTGGCCGCGCCGGGAGCGGTAACCGCCGGAGCGGGCTTTGGCACAGTGGGCGTGGCGACCGCCGGCGCGGGCGTCACCGCACCCGGACTGGTGACGGCCGGCGTGGCCGGGGCATCCTCGGCGACGGCTGCGGCGTTCAGGCCAAACGACAGCAGAGTTCCGGCACAGACCGACGCCAGGGCCAACCGATAGCGTCGATCCCGTGACCGGCCTACGGCCGGCGAGGGGGCCGTTCGAGAGACTTTCTGATGCATCATCGCGCGCTTCGTCACCCCTCGTGCCTCCAGCCGCATATTTCGAACTATAACGCCTTGGTGCCATCCGGACTGCGAAACAACAACCTTTTCCAGCGGTGGTCAGTGGGCAAAACCCAAAATCACTCCGCTTCCTGTCCAATTGTGTCCGTTCGGCAACGTAATCAGTAACGGTTGCCCGTGGGGGCGTCCTCCGGCATAGTGACCGGCAGCAGGGGGAGGCGACGCCTCACCGGAAGGTAGGACCGTGACCTTACTCTTGACGGGTTTATGGCCTGGCTACGGCCGCGCCAGACGGGACTGTGGCACGAATCGGTAGGACGACCATGACCAACGTGAATGAGGACCGTACCGTTGCCTTCAATGATCATGGCGCGGACCGGGAACGCAGCAACCCAGTTGCCGGCTTAGTCGATGTTCCCCGAGCGCGTCTGATCTGTACCGATCCGTCCCAGGTCGAGAGTCCTTTGCCCGGAGACGGCATCATCAATTTGGTCCCGGGCGCCGAGCAAACCGTCGGCCGGGGCGAGACCTGTACCTACCCGATCGGTTCGCGCAAACTGTCCCGGCAGCACGCCCGCATCTTCGCCGGTGTCGGGGCCTGGGGCGTTGAAGACCTCAACAGCACAAATGGCGTGCGCATCAACGAAGAGAAGGTTCAGACGGCCTGGCTCAAGCAAGGAGATCTGGTACGATTTGGCCCGATCCCCTTCCGTTTCGAGATCGAACGGCCCGATGTCTTCGGCGCCAGCCCGCCGCCTTCGATGCCCCAGGGCGGCGACGGCGAACACACCATGATTTTCGGCAGCGACCATGGCGTCCAGGCCGCGGCAGCCATGATCAAGGCGGTTCGTGAATCGGAAAATATCGAAGACGAGGTGCCGCAGGCCATCGTCCCCAGCGCCCCCCCCAAGAAAATCGTCAGCGCCGGAGCGGTCCCGGCCAAAAAGCACGGGGGCTGGATCATCCCGGCCGCCGTGACCGCGGTGGTCGCAGTCATCATTGCCGGTGCCGTGGTCTACTATCCGGCGTTCGTGCGTGACCAGAAGATCACGGCGATGGTCACGCCCGACACCTCGATCATCAAACACATCCTTGATCGGGCCCGCGACACCGCCGGCATCCCCACCGACGCCGTCCGACTCGACGATATCAAGCTGTTGCAACCGGTGATTACCGAGATCGGCGAGGCCATCGACGGTGATTATGCCAATAGTCGCACGCTGGCCGATCTGTACGCCCGCAGCCGCTTCCTGGTGTTCGAGCGGGAGTTCATCCCGTTGTTCACGCGCCCGGACCCCACCGGCGAGTTCCTGAAAGAGGCCGGCCGCAAAGCCTATGAGTTGCGCAGTCGTCTCGACAAAATCGGCAACAAGCTGGAACCGCTCCCCCTCGGCGCCGACCAGGACCCGTTAAAGGCCGCCGCCGACCTCGCGGATCTCGCCCGCATTCTGGTCGACTACCGCGCCTTCGCCCATCAATTTCCTCTGGTGGGCAAGACCGGACCCCAGCCGAGCCTCGACCGGATCAAAGCCGTCGAAGAACGCAAACCCGACCTGATCAAGTATCGTCACCTGTACAACGAAGTCTTGGGCAGCGACTACCGGTTGTTCAATGCCCAGGTCCATGACGTGGAAAACAACGACATCGGCTTGATTGGCCGCTGGCACGATTTCCTGATCTCAGGACAGTAGAAACCGGGGAGTCAGGCCGGATGGCCTCAGGATCCCTGAACGGGGCCTGGGGCCGCTGGCCCCGCCGGGCTGCCGGAGCCGCGATCTTACCGCTGCTTTTGCTGTCTTTGGGGGTGACCGCTTGCACCGCCGACGCCACCGCCCGGCGCGAAGCCGCGGCGGCGCTGGCGGTGAGCGCCGGGATGCGGCCGGTCACATTCGACGCCGGCCGTTTTGTACTGATGGGAGACCTTAAGGGAACCGGCAGCGGCTCGCCGGTCCTGGTGGTGTATATCGAGGGCGATGGCTTCGCCTATGTCTCCCGCACCCAGGTGTCCCGGGATCCGACGCCGCGCCATCCCGTCGGACTGGAACTGGCGGCTGCGGATTCCTCACCGGCGGTGCTCTATCTCGGCCGGCCGTGCCAGTATGTGGCCCCAGCCGAAGCGCGCGGATGCGGCACCCAATATTGGTCGAGCCACCGTTTCGCTCCCGAAGTGATCGACGCGGTCAACCATGCCATTGATCAGGCCCTGGTTCTGGTCGGGACCCGCCGGGTCCTGCTGATCGGCTATTCCGGGGGCGGCGCCGTCGCGGCGCTGGCGGCGGCGCGGCGCTCCGATGTCGTCGCCTGGGCCACGGTGGCGGCGCCGTTGGATCATGCCGCCTGGACCCGCTGGCACGGTGTCAGCCCCCTCGCGGGCTCGCTCAATCCCGTTGACGACGCCCCACGCCTGGCCGGACTGCCGCAAATTCACTTCACCGGTGCCAACGACGACGTGGTGCCCCCTGGCATCGTCCGCGGCTTTCTCGAACGGGAGGGGCCGGGGCGGGACACGGTGCTGATGGTGATCCCCGGCTTCACTCATGAGTGCTGCTGGGTGGCGCGCTGGCCAGACTTACGCTCCCGCATTCCTCCGGGAACCGCAGACGCCGTTCCACCCGTGACGGCACCGGCCCCGACCCCCACAGCCCCCGGTTTTTGAGGAAAAGCCGGGCTTTTCGTCGCTTGAAGCCTGGTTTCCGGCCGGGCCGACGGCCGGTTCTCGGCCAGCATGGTCCGTTGCAGGCCGATTCCCCCCATCTGCAACCGCTGCCACGGCACAAAGCGGTCGTCGGGCAATCCGGCCTGCTGCCGGAACGCCGCCATCGGCTGGTAGGTCCCGGAATAATTGCTCCACCAGTCGAGCCGACCACTGTCGAAGCGTATGGTTCCGGCATACAGCACCGGCCGGCCGTCGGCCAGACCCGCGTGGCTGCTGCGCGGCGACAGCACGGTGCGTTTATCGCTGGGCCGGTCGCCGGCCGTCCGCACAAAGTTGTAAAGGCCGTCGGGTTTGACGTGCAGCCCGCGGGCGGCGGTTTTCAGCAGAAAGGTTTCCCCCTGCACCCGGATCAGCTCGTCCCCGGGCGGCGCCCGATCCGGCCGCCCCGGGCGCAACGGGGTAAAGGTCGCCTGGCGCTGAACCGCGCCGGCCCGGGTTTCGGGCGGACGGCCGGGCCACGACAGCGGCGGCGGGGCAAAGTACCGGGACGGCAACATCGAACGGCTCCGTACGGTCGGCGCAAGGATCAGGCGGGCCGCTTTGCGGGGGCCGGGCCGAGCCCGTCAATCCATGGTCTGAAACTGGCCCGGCACCAGAATACTGATAATTCCGGCCCAACTGCACAGGCATTTCGAGCCATTGTTGAGCGCCGGCATATTGCCGATCAGCACCGTCGGAGCCCCCGGAACCCAAGGCGCGGCGGTCGCGGGAATGCACGGCATCGGGGTGAGCACGCCCAGGGCCGCCGCGGTCGCCGCGATCACCATGGGATTGGCCGGGCTGGAACACATGCCGAAAGGCATGATGTTGACCATCGGCTTGTTGTCCATGATGTTGGCCGCAGGCGGTCCGCCGGCCATGACCAGATTGAGCGGCAACACGTTCAGCACGCTGGGGGCCATGCCGAAGCTACATTGAAGGGTGGCGCCGGCGACAACCTGAATGCCCACGATAATGCTCCTGAACCTGCCTTCGTCCTGGATGCCAAGGGGTCGCCCCTTGGTGAGCCCAGGGCACAGCCCTGGTGGCTTGCCGGGCTCAGACGGTCTCCCTCACCGGCTCGAAAGAGTCGCTGTCCGCGTGATACAGGGACAGGGTGGCGCTGGCGATGTCGAAATAGAGTCCGCGCACATGCAGGACTCCCGCCGCCACCCGCTCGGCAATGCAGGGAAACGACATGAGGTTGCGGAGCGAAACCTTGATCACTTCGCGCTCGCAATAGGCGGCCTGATGCTCCAGGGGCTGGTCCGCCAGAACCTCCAGCGTGCGCTGGCGGGCCGGCTCCGCCAGGTTCATCCAGCGATGGATGAACGGGTGTTCCGGTGCGAGTTCAGGGTCGTTGGTCAGCATGGCCCACACGCCACCGCAACCGGCGTGCCCCATGACGATGATGTACTCCACATGCAGCGCATTGACCGCGAACTCCAGGGCGGCGCTGGTGCCGTGGTGATTGCTGTCCGGTACGCAAGGCGGCACCAGATTGGCCACGTTCCGCACAATGAACAATTCTCCCGGCGCGGCGTTGGCCAGGATCGCCGGGTCCACCCGCGAATCGCAGCAGGCAATCACCATACATTTCGGTGTTTGTTTAAGCGCCAGGCGGGTGAACAGGTCAGGGTCGGCCTCAAGGCGTGTCCGTTGAACGCTCAGGAAGCTGGAGAGGAACTTTTCAAACGAGGTCATCAGGGGCCTGATCCGGTTGGGCGGAAAACACTCTCCACAAGGGAACAGCGCCCTGGGGGAACAGAGCCCTGGGGGAATAGAACCCTGGGAGAGTAAAGCATCGGGTGTTCCATCAACAGTGTAAGGTCAGACAGGCCCAAAATAAAGAGGCAACTCCGGTCTGGTCATGAGCCATGGTCGAGACGATGGATGCCGCGCCGGAAGACCCAAAAACGGCTGAGAAGATAGTTGATGACGGGAATCGTGACTGTGGGTGCGGCGACGGCGATCTGATAGGGAAGATGCCAGACATCGGAAATGATTACAACCATTCCGGTACTGATCAGGTACGAACAGATCGACAGGGATATAAAACGCGGAAGGTAATCGCCATGATCGGCAGACACCGCAAAACTAAAACCCTGGTGCCCGAAATAAGAAACAGCCGTCGATAAGATATACCCGATGGTCGTGCCGACCACCGGCGTGACGCCCAGTTCTTTCACCGACAAGGCAAATCCGCTGGCATAGACCAGGGTTGCGCCAACGCCGACCAGACCGAAGCGCCCGATGCGCTGGAGTTCCCGCCACGAAACCATTTTGAAGATCATGGACGCTGTTGCCTTTTGCCGGATGGTGCGAGGAGGGGTGGGGTCTGAGCGAGACTCTTGACAGCCGCATCCCGATCGGATGTAAGAGCGGCGGCCTGCCGTGCCGGGGAAGTGGTCCCGGCGCGTCGGGCGGGCAGTGCTGTTGATGCCGCAGTGCCGTTCATTTCAGTCGTTGATCTCTGGAACCGGCTACGGCGGGAGTGGAATTCATGCGTAATGACAGCAGCAGCGACGGCCTGACGGCTCCGAAATTATCCGTCATCGTACCGGTGTACAAGGAAGAGGACAATATCCGTCCGTTCCTGGGGCGCATCCGTCCGGTGCTGGAGCAAATCGGGTCCTACGAAATCCTGTTTTGCCTGGATCCCTGTACCGACCGGACCGAAGAGATCATCGTCGAGGAAAGCGCGCGCGACCCCAGGATCGGCCTGCTGGTGTTCAGCCGACGCTTTGGCCAGCCGGCCGCGACCATCGCCGGGATCATGAACTGTCGCGGCGAAGCCTGCGTGGTGATCGACGTGGACCTTCAGGATCCACCGGAAGCGATCCTGCCCATGTACGCGAAATTGAGTGAGGGCTACGAGGTGGTCACGGCCCGGCGCTCCAGTCGCAAGGGCGAAACCGCGGTCAAAAAGGTGGTGGCGGAACTGGGCTATAGCCTGATCAACCGCATCTCGGATGTCTCGATTCCCCGCAATACCGGGGACTTCCGAATCATCACCCGCCGGGTGATCGAGGAGTTGCGCGGTCTCGGGGAAAGCCACGGCTTCCTGCGCGGGCTGGTCTCGTTGGTGGGTTTCAAGCAGACCTTCGTCGAATACGAGCGCGATGCCCGGGAAGCCGGAACCAGCAAATACAACCGCTATCTGGGGTCCCTGAAGATTGGCTTCAACGGGGTGTTCGGCTTCTCGACCTTTCCGCTCTCGTTCTTGTTGTGGACGGGCTTCGGCATTTTGGTGCTGAGCCTGCTGGCCATCCTGTACATGC
Source organism: uncultured Rhodospirillales bacterium (assembly GCA_903927615.1). Classification (GTDB taxonomy): domain Bacteria; phylum Pseudomonadota; class Alphaproteobacteria; order Azospirillales; family Azospirillaceae; genus BOG-933. Next base: position 66,021 of record CAIYNU010000006.1, read on the forward strand.
TCGTGACCAAGCTGGTGATCGGCGAAAACTATCCGATGGGCGTGCCGACCATCACCGTGCTGGTCCTGTTCCTGGGCGGCGTCCAATTGATGGCGGTGGGGGTGCTGGGCGAATATATCGGCCGCATCTATGATGAAGTGCGCCGCCGGCCGCAATTCATCGTCGACCGCGCGACCAACCTCACCGTCCGTGATCGCCGCGGCCCGGGCTCGGGCCTTTAATCCTGGCGTCTATCGGGCTTTGCCCCCAAGACTCGGGATCGGTTGCCGCTATTCCCAATGGCGCCCGCGGTCTTCGGGAACGATCCGGCGCAGGGTGTAGATGTCGGAGGAGGCCAGGTCCGCGGCCCGTTGGTCAAGGCTTGGCCAGGGGTCCCACAGCGCGGCCAGCAACCGGCCGGTAATGCCGTCGCTGGCGGCCGAGGCCAGCCAGCCGGTCAGTGCCGCGGCCTTGTCCTGGGCGCTGCCGTCGCCGTCGACCGCCTTCCGGGCGGTGGCCGCTTCGGTGTTGCCGGCCCGGGTGTTGCCGGCGGCCAGAATCGCCTGGGTCATCTGGCTGGCGATGACGCCGGGGGCGATGGCATTGATGTCGATCTGCCGTTCGCGCACCTCGTGGGCGAAGGTCTCGGTAAAGCGCACCAGCGCCGCCTTGGCCACGCCGTAGGCGCTGAAATTGGGGCGCGGTCCGGTGGCGCCGCCGCCCGAGATGTTGACGATCTTGCCGCGCCGGCCGTTCCGACCCAACTGGCCGACCAGCGCCCGGCACAAGGCCACCGGCACCAGCAGATCGATCCGGATGGTCTCCTGCCAGGCGTCCCAGTCGTTTTCCCACAACGGCCCGATCGGCCCCTGGATGGCCGCATTGTTGACCAGCAGGTCGAGGCCGCCGCCGGCCGCCGCCGCCCCGGCGATGGTGCCGACCGCGTCGGCCGCCGCCAGGTCCACGGCCAACGTTTCCAGAGGTGCGGAAGCCCCGCCGGCGGCGGCCGACTCGGCGGCCAGGGTCGCCGCCAGCTCCTCAAGCCGGGCGGCCGAGCGGCCGACCATCAGCAGGCCGGCACCGTCGGCGTGCAGGCGGCGGCAGATGGCGGTCCCCAGCGTGCCGTAGGCGCCGGTGATCAGGGCGCGATGGCCGGCCAGTGGTGTGCTCATGGTGGTGATCGCTCCCCGCTGAGGGTTTTTATCGCGCCCCGCTTGGGGTCTTGATCGCGCCCCGCTTGGGGGGGGGTGGGTATCGCTCGCCGGTCCCGGCTCAGGGCCGCTTCCCATAGACCCAGCGATTGGCCTGCAACCATTCGAGGGTGCGGATGATGCCCTGGCGGATGGTGAGTTCGGGTTGCCAGCCGAGCGTCTGAATTTTCCGGGTTTCCAGGAAGATGAACGGATTGTCGCCGATCCAGCCCCGGTCCCCGCCGCTGTAGGCCAGTCGCGGCGTGACGCCCAGATGAGCGGTGATGGCGGCGATGCTGTCGTTGACCTCGACATATTCCCCGGTGCCGAGATTGAAGATGTTGACCTTGCTCCCGGCCCGGGCGATCGCGGTCAGGATGGCGTCCAGGCAATCCTGAACATAAAGATAGGATTTGCGCTGCCGGCCGTTGCCCAGCACCGGCAGGACCGTCGGGTCGGCCAATAACTTCTGATAGAAGTCGAAAATATGGCCGTGGGTGTAGCGTTCCCCCAGGATCGAGACGAAGCGGAAAATCCAGCTCTGGAAATCGAAACCCTCGCAATAGGCGGCGATCAGGCCTTCGCCGGCCAGCTTGGACGCGCCATAAAGCGAGGTCTGGATCGGAAACGGCGCGTCCTCGGGCGTCGGAATCACCGCCGCCTCGCCATAGACCGAACCGGTCGAGGAGAACGCAATCCGCCGGATGCCGTTGGCCCGCATCGCCTCCAGGACATTGTAGGTGGCGATGGTGTTCTGCTCCAGGTCCTTGCGCGGATGGTGGGTGCCGAAGCGGACATCGGCATTGGCCGCCAGATGGAAGACGAAGTCGCAGCCGGCCATGGCGCGCGTCAGCGTCGCTTCATCGAGCACATCCCCCTGGACGAAGGTGAACCCCGGCTGGCGCCGCGCGTCGCCCAGGAACTCGGCAAAGCCCGTCACCAGATTGTCGTACACGGTGACCTGGATGCCGTACGCCAGCAGGCGGTCGGCGAGCGTGCTTCCGATAAAGCCGGCGCCACCGGTGATGAAGGCGTGGTTGAATGTCGGCGTCCGAATCTCGGTCAAAGGGCGCTCCCGCAAGGGTTTGGGGTACGGAGCCGGGCGACAGGGCGGCCCAGCGGTTAAAGCGCATCGCGGGTCCGTCGTCAACGGCGACCAGACGGCCGGGAGCACGAGCGGGGCACGAGCGGGGCTCGGGCCGGCCGGCAGACCGGAAAACACAGGCCCCCGACGTTGAAGGGCTTCAAGTCCCTGTGCTATAGCCTTGCCGTCACAGGAGGATCGTTTGGTTCAAATGGGAACAGGGTCGCCAAGGGGGCCGGCCGTCGGCTTGAGTCCCCTCGAGGTCTTTGTCGTCGGCTGGCGGCACCGCACGCTGATTGATCGGCTGACCCGGCGAGAGATTGCCGCCAAGTATCGGGGGGCGATCCTGGGCCCGTTATGGTCCCTGCTGACCCCGCTGATGATGCTGGCGGTCTATACCTTTCTGTTTTCGGTGGTCTTCCAGTCGCGCTGGGGCACCGGCGGCGGCGGCCGGGGCGAGTTCGCCCTGCTGTTTTTTTCCGGCATGATCATCTTTACGATCTTTTCCGAGCCGGTGATGCGGGCGCCGACCCTGATGCTCGAGAATGTCTCGTATATTAAGAAAGTCGTGTTTCCTCTGGAGATTCTGCCCTGGGCCTGTCTGGGCGTCGCGTTGTTTAACGGCGGAGTCAGCTTCCTGGTGCTGGCCGTATTTTACCTCCTGGTGTTCGGATTGCCGCCGCTGACGGCGTTGCTGTTACCGCTGGTGCTGCTGCCGCTGTGCCTGGCGACGCTGGGCGTCACATGGTTTCTGGCCTCGGTGGGGGTGTTTTTGCGCGATGTCCGCCAGTTGGTGGGCGCCGTCACCACGGCGCTGATGTTTCTCAGCCCGATCTTTTACCCGGTGACCGCGGTCCCGGAGTCCTATCGCTGGCTGCTCTACGTCAATCCGCTGACCATTACCCTGGAGGCGTCCAAGGACGTGCTGTTCTGGGGCCACGTGCCCGATCCCGCCCTCTGGGCCGCCGATCTGCTGGTCGGCTGGCTGATGGCCTGGCTGGGCTATGCCTGGTTCATGAAGACCCGGAAGGCGTTCGCCGATGTCGTCTGATCTTGCCATCCACGCCCGGGGACTGGGCAAGGCTTACGCCATTTATCGCCGGCCCGAGGATCGTCTGAAGCAGATGCTGTGGCGCCGCCGCCGTCGCTTTTACGACGAATACTGGGCGCTGCGCGACGTGAACCTGGATGTCCGGCGGGGCGAGACCATCGGTCTGATCGGCCGCAACGGCGCCGGCAAGTCCACGTTTTTGCAACTGATCTGCGGCACGCTGACGCCGACCTGCGGCGACCTCACGGTCAAGGGCCGGATTGCGGCGCTGCTGGAACTGGGGGCGGGCTTCAATCCGGAATTCAGCGGCCGGGAAAATGTCCATCTGGCGGCGTCGATCCTGGGCCTCACGCCCGAACAGGTCCGCGACCGCTTTCAGACCATCGCCGACTTTGCCGGCATCGGCGATTTCATCGACCAGCCGGTCAAGTTCTATTCCAGCGGCATGTATGCCCGCCTGGCCTTCGCCGTGGCCGCCCATGTGGACGCCGAGATTCTGATCGTGGACGAGATTCTGGCGGTGGGCGACGCCGCCTTCGTCCAGAAATGCATGCGCTATATCCGGAGCTTCAAGGAAACCGGGACCCTGTTCTTCGTGTCCCACGACACCGGCGCCATGCACAATCTGTGCGACCGGGTGGTGTGGCTGGACCGCGGCACGGTGCGGGAGGTCGGCTCGGCGCGCGATATCTGCATGAAGTATCTGGCGGCGGTCGAAAGCGAAAAAGAGGGCGGCGAGGGTTTTCACATCGGCGGCACCCGTCAGGCGGCGCCGCCGGCCAGGCCGGCCGGCGGGTCCGACAAGGACGAGCGTCATGAGGTGCTCAAGCAATCGGTCCATCGCAACGATATCGAACTGTTCGAGTTCAACGAGAACTCGCCATGGTTTGGCCAGCAGGGCGCCAGCATCACGCGGGTGTTCTTTACCGACGCGCAAGGCGGCAAGCTCGACTTCCTCGAGGGCGGCGAGGAGGTCGTTCTGAATGTGGAGTGTCTGGCGGCCCGCCCGTTGCACAGTCCGATCGTCGGTTTTTATGTGCGCGACCGGCTGGGGCAGCATTTGTTCGGCGACAACACCTATCTGAGCTACCAGGCGGCGCCGTTGACGGTGGCCGCCGGGCAGACTTTTTCCGCCGCTTTCCTGTTCCGCCTGCCTTACCTGCCGACCGGAGACTTCTCGGTTACGGTGGCGCTGGCGGAAGGCACCCAGGACAACCACGTTCAGCATCACTGGCTGGATGACGCCCTGTTTTTCCGCGTCCACGCCAGTCATGTGACCCGTGGGTTGATGGGGGTTCCGATGCTCGATATCACACTGCGCCACGCCTCCTAGTGTTGTGACCGGGACGCTTCATCCCCAATGACGCTCATCCCCAGTGACGCTCATCCCCGATGATCGTGTCCCGGTCGCAACACAACACCCAGTAACAGGCCCCCTTCCCCCGAAAAGACGTTGCGTTATTCACCAAACGTCGCGTTATGAACCCAGCCGAGGCCCTGATGTCTCTGGATCCCCTGCACAGGCCGATTCTGTTTTCCGAGCCGGATCGGGCGGTGTGGCCACCGTCGTGGATCGGGCACATCCCCTTTGCGTTCTGGCTGATCGAGGCCTTCAAGCCCGACACCCTGGTTGAACTGGGCACCCACACCGGCAACTCGTTTTCGGCGTTCTGTCAGGCCGTCACCACCCTGGACCTGCCGACCCGGTGCTTTGCCGTCGATACCTGGGCCGGCGACCCCCAGGCCGGCTACTATGGCGACGCGATTTACGACGAGCTGGCCCCCCTCCTTCAGTCCAGGTACCCGTGCGCCGCCCTGCTGCGGATGACCTTCGACGAGGCCCTGTCTCACTTTGCCGACGGCAGCGTCGATCTTCTGCATATCGATGGCTTTCATACCTACGAGGCGGTGTCCCACGACTTCGTCACCTGGCTGCCCAAGCTCAGCCGGCGCGGGGTGGTGCTGTTCCACGACACCACGGTCCGGTTGGACAGCTACGAGGTCTGGCGGTTCTGGGACGAGGTATCCCGGCGCTACCCGTCCCTGGCGTTTGCCCATTGCAACGGGTTGGGTGTGCTGCTGGTCGGCGCCGAGGTGCCGGCGCCGGTGCGCTGGCTGGTCGAGGCCACGGCCGAGCGCGCGGAGATCCAGCGGTTTTTCGAACGTCTCGGCCATCGTCTGGAGGCGGTGTTCAACCAGCAGGAACAGCACCGGCTGATTGAACAGTTGCGCCGGACCATCGCGGAGACGCTGGAGACCCACAAACAGACCACCGAGAACCGGGACCAGGAAATCCATCGGCTGAATGGGGTGGTGGCCAAGGCCTCCGAGGACCTGATCGCGCTGGGCCGGATGGTCAATGACCGGGATGCCGGGCTGGATCGTCTGGACACGGAAATCGTTGAACTGAACCGGGCGCTCCGGCGGGCCTTCGACGAGATCGCGGCGGCGCGCGAGGCTCTGACCGGCCGGGACGGCGAGATCGGCGGGCTGCGGGGCGCCCTCGAGGCCGCCCTCGCCGGGATCGCCGATCGGGACGCCCTGGTCGCGACGCTGAGGACCCAACTCGCCGCGGCGCGCTCGCTCCGGGGGCAGGCCAGGCGGCTGGTGCGGGGCGCCGGCCGTCGCCTGCTCCGGGTCTTGCCCGAACCGTTGAAGACGCGGTTCCGGTTGCGCTGGGCCGAGCGGCTGATCCGGGACAGCGGCCTGTTCGACGATGCCTACTACCTCGAGACCTATCCCGAGGCGAAGGCCGCCGGACTCGATCCCCTGGCCCATTATCTGCACCGGGGCGCCGCCCTCGGCAACCGGCCCAACCCGCTGTTCGATCCGGCCTATTACCTCGACCGCCATCCCGAGGTGGCGGCATCCGGGCAAAATCCGCTGATTCATTACCTGCGCTGGGGCGCCGCGGCCGGCACCGGACCCAATCCGCTGTTCGACCCGGCCTATTACCTCGACAGCCATCCCGAGGTGCAGGCGGCCGGACACAATCCCCTGGCCCACTATCTCCGCTGGGGCCGGGCCGCCGGACACCGGACCAGCCCGCTGTTCGATCCGGCCTATTACCTCGAGACCTATCCCGAGGTGCAGGCGGCCGGACACGATCCGCTGGCCCATTATCTCCGCTGGGGCCAGATCGCGCGCCACCGGACCCATCTGCTGTTCGACCCGGCCTTTTACCTCGAGACCTATCCCGACGTGGCCGCCGGCGGACTCGATCCGGTCCAGCATTATGTGTGCCGGGGCGCGGCCGAGGGCCGCCGGCCTCATCCGCTGTTCGATCCGGCCTTCTATCTTGGAACCTATCCCGACGTGGCGGCGGCCGGGCTCGATCCGCTGGTCCATTATCTGCGCTGGGGCGCCGCCGAAGGCCGTCAGCCCAATCCGCTGTTCGATCCGGCCTTCTATCTCAGAACCTATCCCGACGTGGCGGCGGCCGGGCTCGATCCGCTGGTCCACTATCTGCGCTGGGGCGCGGCCGAGGGCCGCTGGCCCAACCCGCTGTTCGACAGCGACTTCTATCTGAAGAACACCCCCGGAGCGGCGGCGTCCGGGCAAAACCCCCTGGAGCATTATCTCCGGCAGGGTCCGGCCTCCGGCCTCTGGCCCAATCCGCTGTTCGATCCGGTCTACTATCTTGGAACGTACCCCGAGGTGGCGGCGGCCGGGCTCGATCCGCTGGTCCATTATCTGCGCTGGGGCGCGGCCGAGGGCCGCCGGCCCAATCCGCTGTTCGATCCGGCCTTCTATCTCAAAAGCTACCCCGAGGTGGCGAAGCTCGGGCTGAACCCGCTCTATCACTACCTCCGGTGGGGCGCCGCCGAGGGGCGTTGGTCGTGCCGGCAGTTTCACGGGGGATTCTACCTCGAGACCTACCCCGACGTGGCCAGGCTCGGGTTGAACCCGCTGCATCATTATCTGCGCCGGGGCGCCGCCGAAGGGCGCAACCCCCGCCGGTCGCTCCGCTGCGACGAGGAACCCCGCGTCCTCCCCACCGTGCCCGACCCGGGCGACGCGCTGACCCTGCTGCCGTTTCCGGTTCCGGCCTCGCCGGCGCCGGCGGTGTCCATCATCATCCCGGTGCTTCCGGGTGGTCTGGCCGACGCCCTTTGCGGTCTGCATCGCCTGGGGCGGCAGACCCGGCCCTGCGCCGCCAATCGCGGGGGGGCGTGCGAGGTGATCGCGGTGTATGCCGGGGATGATCCGGACGCCCGACAGGCGCTGGCCCGGGTTGGGGGGCTGATCCTGGCGCCGGTTCCGTCCGGTACCGGCCTGGCCGCCGCCTGGAACCACGGTGCCGGACAGGCCCGGGGTGAACGGCTGGTGTTCCTCGCGTCCGACGTCATCGTGCAGGAGGGCTGGCTCGACGAACTGGTCTGGTCGCTCGACCACCTGCCCCGGGCCGGTCTGGTCGGGGCGCTGGTGGTCGGCGCCGACGGCTGGATCGAAGCCGAGGGCGGCACCCTGCGCCGTGACGGTTCGCTCACCCTCGAGGGCCGGGGCGAAGATCCGGCCTTGCCCGAGCATGGCCATGCCCGGACCGTCTGCTGGTGTCCGGCCGGGGCGCTGATCGTCGCGACCGCCCTGTTTCACCGGGTCGGCGGCTTCGACCCGGCGGCCTGGGCGGCGCTCCGGCCCGAGCTGACGCTGGCTTTGGCCATCCGGACCGCCGGGTTCAAACTCTACGTCCAGTCCACGGCGGTGGTGGTCCGGCTGCCCGCCGGGGACGGCGGCGAACGGACGGCGGCGGTCTGGCCGGCGGCCACCCGCGTGCCCCCCGATCCCCGCTGGGCGGCGCTGCTCGAACACGCACCGATTCCGGCCGTCACCGAACACGAGCGGGAGCGCGCCTTGGGCCGGCGGCACCTGCTGGTGATCGACCGGCGGCTGCCGTTGTCCGATCAGGACGTCCGTGGTCAGGACATCCGTGGTCAGGACGTCTGTGGTCAGGAGGCCATGGACCGGGAACCCGCCGGCCTCACCGCCCTGATGCTGCTGTTCGGGGACCTGGGCTACCGCGTGACCTTCGCCGCGTCGGCCTTACCCCCGGACCGCACGCCCGCGGTGCGGGCGCTGGAGCGGCGGGGCATCCGGGTGCTGCGGCAGCAGACCGACATTTCGGTGTTGTCGTTCCTGTATCGGGACGAAATCGTCATCGACATGGTGTTGTTCGCCCATCCCGGCGTGGCCGCGGTGTTCGAACCGGAGATTGCCGAGCTGGCCTCGACCCGAATGCTGGCCTCCATGGGGATGCTGACGGAAAGCCGGAACCGGCGGCCATCCCTGCCGGAGCTGTCGGGGCCGCCCTCGGCCTCGTCCCGGGTGCTGTGGGCCAACGGTCTCACGGTCCGGGCGCCGGAAGCCGGGGGGCTGGGCTTGCCCGAAGCCGGCAGCGATGGCTGGCACCAGGGCCGGGCCGGGCTGGACGTGCTCCGGGACATGGTGCTGACCCTGGTCGGCAACGGCACCGAACGCGATGCCTTGCGCCAGGCGGTCCCCGACTGCCCGACGCTGGTGATGCCGCCCATCGTGCCGGTGCCGGTCGTGCAATCCGGAACCGGCTTCGGCTTCGCCGAGCGGGCCGACGTGGTTCTGCCGGCCTGTTTCGACGACTGGCCGGACGGCGAGGCCGCGGTAGCCTTCGTTTTGGACGAATGGCCGCAGATCAGCCGGCGGTTGCCCGGCGTTCGTCTGGTGATCCTGGCCATGGGCCACGTCCCGCCGGTGATCCGGGCCTTGCAGTCGGCGGAAATCCTGGTAAGGGAAGGAGCCGGTCAGCCCGGCGCCGGGCTGGCCCGCGCCCGGCTGGCGGTGGCGCCGCACCGGTCGTGGGGCGGCTTCAATCAGGCGGTGGCCACCGCTCTGGCCCATGGCGTGCCGGCGGTGCTGTCGCCGCCGGTCGCTCACGGTCTGGGATTGGGCGCCGATGACCCCGGTCTGGTGGCGGAGCCGGGCGCGGCCTTCGTCGAGCGGGTGGTGGCGGCCTATGGCGACGAGCCGTCCTGGACCCGGCTTTCGGCGGCCGGCGTGCGCCATGCGGCCGGGCACTGGTCGGCGGAAACCGTGCGGCAGCGGCTGCTCCAGATGCTGCATCGCGCCCGCTTCACCCCGACCTACGAGATCAGCGAACGACTCCAGCGGCAAGCGTTGGCGGCAAAGGGTGCAATCGGATGACGGCGCTGGATATCCTGGTTTTCCCGGTCATTGACTGGCATTTCCGCTTTCAGCGGCCCCAGCAGCTGGCCACCGAACTGGCCCGCCAGGGCCATCGGGTCTTCTACATCAAGACCGAGTTCACCCCCGCCGGCGTCGACCGGCCCTATTTGTTCTGGGAACAGCCGGACCGCAACGTCTTTGTGGTGCAACTGAACGCCGGCGACCCCGACCTGTCGATCTGCAAGAGCCGGGGCTCGGACGAGCAGGTCGCCCGCATCCTGGCCTCGCTGGAAGCCTTGTGCCGGGACTGCGCCATCACGGCCACCATCTCGTTCGTGGACCTGCCATTCTGGCGCCGGATCGCCATGGCGCTGCCCAACAACCTGCTGGTCTATGACTGCATGGACCATCACGCCGGCTTCGAGGACAATGACCCCGAGATGCTGGACGAAGAACAACATCTGATCGCCGACGCGGATCTGGTGCTGACGTCGTCCCTGGGCCTGTTCCAGATCATCGGCCGGCAGCGCGAGACCGTGCTGATCCGCAACGCCTGCGACGTCGAGCACTTCTCCCGCCCCGGCGGCGAGGTCAGGCGGCTGTCCGAGCGGCCGGTGGTCGGCTATTTCGGCGCGATCTCCCACTGGTACGACATCGACCTGCTGGTCCGGGCGGCCCGCACCTATCCCGACTGGCAATTCGTCCTGATCGGATCGACCTATGGCTGCGACATCGCCGAGGCCCAGGCCCAGGCCAATGTCACCTTTCTCAACGAGATGCCCTATGCGCTGTTGCCGCGCTATCTCTACGGCTTTGACATCTGCATCATCCCGTTCCTGATCAACGACCTGACCCTCAACACCAACCCGGTCAAGCTGTACGAGTATCTGGTGGCGGGCAAGCCGGTGGTGGCCACCGCCATGCCCGAGGTGATGGCGGTGGAATCGGGTCTGGCCCATGTCGGGCTCGATCATGACGATTTTATCGCCAAACTGGCCGTGGCCATGGCCGAAAGCACCGACCAGGCGTTGGCCCGCTTCCGCCGCGAGTGGGCCTGCCGCCAAAGCTGGGGGCACCGCATCCGCCAGTTCGAGGCCTCGGTTGCGGCCTTTTATCCCCGGGTCAGCGTCATCGTCCTGACCTACAACAATCTGGAATTGACCAAGGCCTGCCTTGCCAGCCTCGAGGCCCACTCCCACTATCCCGATCTGGAACTGGTGATCGTCGACAACGCCTCCGCCGACGGCAGCCGGGACTGGCTGGCCGCCTACGGACAGGCCCATCCCGAAGCCAAGGTGATTCTGAACGAACGGAATCTGGGCTTCTCGGCCGGCAACAATGTCGGGCTGCACCATGCCACCGGCGACTATCTGGTTTTGCTCAACAACGATACCCAGGTCACCGACGGCTGGGTCTTCGACCTGCTCCGCCATCTGCGCCGGGACCCCACCATCGGTCTGGTCGGCCCGGTCACCAACAATATCGGCAACGAAGCCAAGATCGATCTGACCTATGCCGATGCCGCCGGGATGCACCGCTGCGCCCGGGACTACACACGCCGCCGCCGGCTGGTCGCCCTGGAATTGCGCTCGGTCGCCTTTTTCTGCGTCATGTTCAGTCGCAAAGTCTTGGATCAGGTGGGGTTGCTCGACGAGGCGTTCGGCGTCGGGATGTTCGAAGACGACGACTATTGCAACCGGGTGCGCGCCGCGGCCTATCGGATCGTCTGTGCCGACGACGTCTTCATCCATCACGAATTGTCGGCCAGCCTCAGTCAGTTGGGGTTGGAGCGGCGGCAGCGGCTGTTCGAAGACAACAAGCGGATTTATGAGGGCAAATGGGGGGCGTGGGTGCCGCACCGGTACCGGTAAGGGCCAAACCAAACCGGGATAAACCCGAGCGGGACCCTGAGGTTCCGGACTCCCATTTTTATAAGGGCTGACGATGGCACAGATCACCATTGCTTGTATTATCGGGACACGGCCGGAAGGCATTAAGATGGCGCCGGTGATTCTGGCTTTGCGCCGGCAACCCTGGGCGCGGGTGGTGGTGGTGCTGACCGCCCAGCACCGCGAACTGGCCGACGAGGTGCTGGCGCTGTTCGATATCGAACCCGATCACGACCTCAACCTGATGCAACCGAACCAGACCCTGGCCGCCCTGACCGCCCGGGCCGTCACCGGTCTTGACGGGGTGATGGAGACGCTGCGCCCGGATCTGGTGATGGCCCAGGGTGACACCACCACCGTGATGGTTTCGGCCCTGGTCTGCTTTTATCGCCGGATTCCGTTCCTGCATGTGGAGGCCGGGCTGCGCAGCCACGACCTGCAAAGTCCGTTTCCCGAAGAGTTCAACCGGGTGGTCGCGGGCCGGCTGGCCCACCTGCATTTCGCCCCCACCGAGACCGCGCGGCGTCAGTTGCTGTCCGAAGGCGTGGCCGACGACACCGTGGTGATGACCGGCAATACCGTGATCGACGCTCTTCATCAGGTGGCGGCCATGGACCTGCCGTTGAACCATGCCCTGGACCCGGCCCGGCGGCTGATCCTGGTCACGGTGCATCGGCGCGAGAATTTCGGCGAACCCATCGACAACATCTGCCGGGCGTTCCTGCATCTGGTGGACGCCAACCCCGATGTCGAACTGATGTGGCCGGTCCATCCCAACCCCAACGTCACCCGGGCCGCTTACGGCCTGTTGAGCGGCCATTCCCGCATCCATCTGGTGCCGCCGTTGCGCTACAGCGCGTTCGTCACCGCCATGAAGCGCGCCACCCTGATCCTGAGCGATTCCGGCGGGGTCCAGGAAGAGGCGCCGGCCCTGGCCAAACCGGTGCTGGTGCTGCGGCGCGAGACCGAGCGGCCCGACGCCATCGACGCCGGGGTCGCCCGTCTGATCGGCACCGAATACGACGCGATCGTCCGCGAGGCCCAAAGCCTGCTCGACGATCCCGATCTCTATCGTTCCATGGCCAAAGGCCTCTCCCCGTACGGCGACGGCCGGGCCAGTGGTCGCATCGTCGACGCGATCCGAAGCCGCTACCTTTGACGTCCCCAACACACCGAATACTGAGAAAAAGGACCGAGTCGTATGAGAAAGGTTGCTCTGATCACCGGTGTTACCGGTCAGGACGGCGCTTATCTGGTGGAATTGCTGTTGGACAAAGGCTATATCGTCCATGGCGTCAAGCGGCGGGCCTCGTCGTTCAACACCGGCCGGATCGAGCACCTCTATCATGATCGCCATGAACAGGGTGTCCGGTTCTTCCTGCACTATGGCGACATGACCGACGCCACCAACCTGATCCGGCTGGTTCAGGAAGTGCAACCCACCGAAATCTATAATCTGGCGGCCCAAAGCCACGTTCAGGTCAGCTTCGAAACCCCGGAATACACCGCCAACGCCGATGGCCTGGGCACGCTCCGGTTGCTGGAGGCGATCCGCATTCTGGGGCTGGACAAGACGGTGCGCTTCTATCAGGCCTCGACGTCGGAACTCTACGGCAAGGTCCAGGAGATTCCCCAACGCGAGACCACGCCCTTCTATCCCCGCAGCCCCTATGCCGCGGCCAAGCTCTATGCCTACTGGATCACGGTCAATTACCGGGAAGCCTACGGCCTGCACGCTTCCAACGGGATTCTGTTCAACCATGAAGGCCCAACCCGGGGCGAGACCTTCGTCACCCGCAAAATCACGCGGGCGGTGGCGGCGATCCGGGCCGGCGCGCAACAGGACCTGTATCTGGGCAACATCGACGCCAAGCGCGACTGGGGCCATGCCCGGGACTATGTGGACGGCATGTGGCGCATCCTTCAGCAGGACGCCCCCGACGACTATGTGCTGGCCACCGGCGAGACCCATGCCGTCCGCGAATTCGTCGAATTGGCCTTCGCCCATGTCGGCCGCCCGATCACCTGGGAGGGCTCCGGCGTCGAGGAAGTCGGCCGCGAAGTCGCAACCGGCGTGGCGCGGGTCCGGATCGACCCCCGCTACTTCCGCCCCACCGAGGTCGACCTGCTGATCGGCGATCCCACCAAGGCCCGGACCAAACTCGGCTGGCAGCACACCACCACCTTCCCCGAACTGGTCCGGGAAATGGTCGAGTCCGACATCCGCCTGTTCGCGGAAGAAGGCAATAGCCGGGCCGACCGCGCCTGATGACCGACGACGCCCGCCTGACCACCGACCTCTGGGTCTCGGCGCATCTGCGCCTGGGCAACAGCCAGGGCATTCCCATGATGGTGGTTCACAAGGGCGATCGGACCCGCGGCACCGTGCTGCTGAAGATCAACCGCCTGGACGGCTTCTGCCGGGTGCTGACCCAGGTTCGCCACCGGGGTCAGTTGGCCTGGGCCACCGGCACCGGCCCCGAACCGGTGCCCGAAGCCGAAGCCGACCGCTACGTCGCCCGCCAGGTCGACCGGGACCCTGACTTGTGGGTCATCGAAATCGAAGACCGCCAGGACCGGCACTGGTTCGAAGGAACAGTGCTGGACTCGCGGTAAGCCTTCGGCGACCGGGGCCGACGGCCCCGGACCCCGCGACGTTAGAGAAGCGAGCAAGCGTCGCGCGCAGCGCGCCTTAGAGGGCAAGGCAGGCGCAGTCAACCCATTATCTTAAATATTAATAAGAAATACTAAAATCAATATTCTGAAATATTACAAAAGCTCTAAATGAAAATTCTTAAATATTATTGTAGAAGGTTGATTTGGCTCACCTTCGAAGTAGATACTGACCTTGCCAATATGTACTGGATTTCTAATTGTAAACGTTCCAACATATTTTTCATTGATATACCCACTAATATTAGGTCCATTTTGAACTATTGATAACTTATTTTCCATATCAGAAATAATATTGTCAAATTGCCATCCTGTACAATGGTCATCACTTTCATAAAAGTACCAACTATTATCTGCGACACCAAACGCGCCACCTAAAAATAATATCTCAATGGGTCTATCTATGTCATTACTGAGACGCTGTATTGTTACATCAACAACGTATTTATCATCTATAACATCATCATATTCAAATTGACCAAATGATAGTTTATTTTGCGCTCCCGTGCGCCCAATAAACCCATTATCATACACACCAATGATTGATCCTGAAACTATTGACCATTTCTCAATAGGAAAAGGATCTATCAATATGCGTTGATTTGTCTGCGCGCAACCATATAGATTAGTCATGGCAATAAATATATAAATTATTTTAATATTATTCACACAATTGTTCAATATACTGTCGATTGACAGCCCAATATCATGAATATGTCGGCACTGCATGCGACTCATTTTACCTGTTAATATCTGTCATTATACTTTTTTAGGTGAGCACACTTGTTCTAACTTTCCATAATTTATTTTAACATATTCGTCGAAAAATGTTAATTTAGCGGTTTTTAGTTTTATTATTTCCTTAGACAGTATTTGAATTATTCCGAATAAAGTTCCATCGTCTAATATTTCCTTACCACTAAAAGTTCCAATACGCGTGCTAATAAATCCTTCGGTTATACTGCTAGAACCTTTCGGAAGTGTTTTAGGGTCAGGCTCCACAGAAAGCAGTGTTGTGGCAAGGCGGCACCTCTCCTTGGAATCACTATTAGCAGCGCTTGCCGCAAGCTCCTTTAAGAGTTCATCTACATACTTTCTTTGTGGATCATCCGACGATATATCAGAGAATGCTGCACTGGCATAGGCTCCGATAACCGCTGCGATAATCGGTATGAATATCATTACAATTATATTAATCCTCCGATTAGACATCTTGCATTATCCCACAGCTATATCAGAAATATTATGAAAATTTTTGCTCGTTTCGGCAATAGCGGTCAGTTGCGCCGTCTTTACAGGACTGCGTAGACCACTATAACCATACACAGCGACTGATTTTGGGTCGACATCATATTCTCCTGCTCCCTCAAATACCTTATCATTACTATATTCGACCTTCATTGATCGATATTGCTCAAGCGACATAGTAGCAATTTTTTTAAATCCTAAACCACCAGTATAACAGGAAAACAGGCATTGCCCTTTTTGAGTATCGTCTGAATTATTGATGAGTGCAATTTTTCCATCGACCGGTTCAGAGACAGCCCAGGCTAATGAAGCGACCGTAAAAGCCCCAACTAATGCCCACAATAAAGGAACAAATGCCCTTGCTTGAGACGGATATAGCGCATCTCCAAGGAACATTACACCAGCACCAACTGCTGTATATTTTAGAATATCTCGTCTACCACATATAATGTCCATTCTTTTCTTGGGACTGGCCGTTATGTCGCAAGGACGGGGTGTTGTCGCGTCTTGCCTCCAGGAGGCGTCAGGCAGCCCATGCTCTCTGAGCATCGTCTCGGCGTGGTAAAAATCCACAATCGGAATGCTTGCAATCTTAGTTACCGAGAGCGTGTGCATGGCATCCCCCTTCTCACATGAGGAAACTTGCACTATATTGCACGCTTTCACATTTCTTTCCAAGAGTTATTTTATCGATCAGACACCAAAGTTGGTTTTGGTCAGCATACTTATGTATGATTACGCTGCATCTGCGCAATAACCACAACTACATTACATATACCAGCCAAATAACTTAGTATTAACTTTCTCAATAACCTGATGTCGTTGTGCTCTGGAAAATCACAAAAAACTTAAGTGTGGCAATGACAAAGTGTAGCGATGGCGTCTGAATTCCTAATCCAGATAGTTTTATTTTCTTTTATGTTTAGCGAGGGGTGGTGTTTTCGATATCGTAATCACTGATTAACACCGCCGCCCCTCCTGTCGGAATTGTTGCCGAGGCATTGGCGGCCATTGCCGTTTCCGATGGTGGCGTTGGTCCAGGCTGCCTTACCTGGCTTCGGACCTCCATGTGGTCGATGTCTTGCACCAACCGCACCAGTCTAATCTTTAACAAGTATTTCTTAACATCATCCGTCAATTCTTCAATATATAATATATCTCCAACCGTTATTCAGACTTATGGGCCTAATAATTACCTTGCTTCATCGAATTTATTTGACTTCATAGGCATCGCGCCAATAATCGACATGCACAGTCTGTACAATTATCATCATATCTCCTATAGTGTAAATCACTCGTAAATTTCCGACCCGCTCCCGCCACAGGTCCGTTGGTCCCACCAGCATCTTCGACCCGACCGAACGCGGCTCATCGGCCAAGCTACCGACCACCTGAGGCCCAGCAGTGCTGGGCCTCAGGTGGTCGCTTACAGAATCGCCGGCCAGCCGCTGGCGTAAACCCGATCTAAAGCAGGCTACCCGTAATGCACCTCTCTGCCGTCTTGTCCCAATCGGGGAGGCGATACAATCATATCAGTGGCTGGAGAGCACGATCTCATTGCCGCCGGCGTCTGCGCCAGAGCCATTAACTTTAAAGGCCGTTCCAGACACCAGCACCTTACGCCGCGTCATCGATTTTCCGGTCGGTCCGCTGGTGGGCCTCTCCGACCAACCGGTCCGCCAGCCGGCGCCAGGCGCCTTCCAGGGCGGCGCGGCCACGCCATCCGTTAATGTCTATCGGCATCTCACCCGCGCAAGGCTTCTCATTATAGATATCATTATCTCGATCACGGCTCGGCATTGCTAAAACCTCCTGAGGATGGTTGTCAAAACCCGATCTTCAGACCCTACCGGCACCCCTTACATTAAGAAGTTATTAATGTCCGGCAGATTCATTCGGTGTCTATAAGCAAGACGCGCTGCATCCTGCTTCAGGTCATTCCGCATGGTGCAGCGCAATAATTGCATGGCCCCGTCTCATGACTGTGCAGACTGAACTTTGCCACTGTCACCTGGAAGCGTCACCTGGGAAGCGTCACCTGGACGCGCGGCCATCCCGCCCGCGCGCCCCGCCGACGGCCTGCGCGGTTCAGTCGGGTCAAAGTGACCGGTCTTTGCCAAAACGTCTTCGACGGGTCCTGAAACTTGCCGACCGGCTCCAAGCCGGAGGCTTCACCGCCGATCTGGCGACCAAAACCGATATCTCGCAATGCGAGCTGCGCCTGGAAGCCAAGATCGAAACGGTGCGGTCCGACATCCTTCGGTGGATGTTCGCGGCCATGGCCGCTCAGACGGCGTTGATCGTCGGCTTGGTTAAGCCGATCGGTCATTGAAGCGCCCGCAGCGGCTGAAATATTGCCCCGCCGTCTCACCAAACCGTCAATCCGCCATCAACGATCAGGTTCTGGCCGGTGACGTAGCTGGAGGCGTCCGAGGCCAGCCAGATCACGGCGCCCACCAGTTCGCCGACCCGGCCCATGCGTCCCAGCGGCACCCGGTGGCCGTAGCGTGTTTGGAAGGTTTCGTTCTGGCCGCTTTCGATGCCGCCGGGGGTGAGTGTGTTCACCCGGACGCCGCGGTCGGGCCAGGTGGTGGCCAGGTGGCGGGTCAGGCCGATCACCGCGGCCTTGGACATGGAATAAACCGCGGGATTGTTGATGGCCCGGCCTTCGTACCACGAGCCCTCGTAGATGCGCTGATCGGGGGCGACCACACCGTAGATCGAGGCGGTCTGGATGATGCTGCCGCCGCCCTGGCGCGCCATCTGGCTGCCGATGGCCTGGGCCATCAGGAACAGGCCGTCGACATTGACCGCCATCACCTGGCGCCAGGTGTCCAGGTCATAGTCTTCGATGGGCGCAAAGTAGCGGTTCAGGTCCGAGGAGTTGCTGGCGGCATTGTTCAGCAGAATGTCGACCTGGCCGTAACCGTCAAGCACCCGCGCGGTGAGGGCGGTCACATCGCCGGGCCGGCTCACGTCGCAGGCCGCCCCCAGACAGGCGACCCCGAACCGGTCGGTCAGGCGCCCGGCCAGGGTTTCGCAGGCGGCCGGGTCCAGATCGGTGACGACCACCCGGGCGCCATAGGCGGCC
This sequence comes from uncultured Rhodospirillales bacterium, assembly GCA_903927615.1. Lineage (GTDB taxonomy): Bacteria > Pseudomonadota > Alphaproteobacteria > Azospirillales > Azospirillaceae > BOG-933. The sequence goes on from CAIYNU010000006.1 coordinate 84,385, forward strand.
AGGGCCGAGCAAAAGTGGCGGCCGAGGATGCCGCAACCGCCGGTCACCACCGCCACCTTGCCGGTCAGGTCGAACAGGCCGCGATAATCGGGAATCTCGAAATCCGGGGTGGTCATGACGCGTCCTCCGTTCCCTGATTGTGCTGGCGTTGCCACAGCAGCTCCATGATGGCGAAATCAACCTCGGTATCGATATCGAGAATCCCCACCGACGGCATCACGTACAGCCGGGTGGTGGCGTCGAAATCGAACGGCTCGGTCAGGAACGGTTCGCGGCTCCAGACATAGATCGAGGCGTTCTGGTCGTAGCAGCGGGGCGAATCCTGACGCCGCAGAACCGCGGTGGGCAACGGCTTCGACAGATGGGCGATGCCGTCGGTGATCTCCACCAGATTGAAATAGGGCGAACGATGGGCCGGCACCCCGGTGATGACGTTGTGGGCGCCGCTGTCCTCCAGCAACCCGACCGCGCCCACGATGTCCGCGGGCCGGCGCAAGGGCGAGGTGCAGTCCAGGTCCACCAGCGTCTCGAAGGTCAGGCCAGTCGCCGCCTCCACCGCCTGCCAGGCGTGGCGGATCGCCGGCAGCTTGCCCGCGGTGTCCGAGGCCAGTTCCGCCGGCCGTTCCACCACCAGATCGGCGCCCCAGGCCCGCGCGATCTCCAGAATCACCGGGGAGTCGCTGCTCACCGCCACCCGCTCGAACAGGCCGCTGGCCTTGGCCTGGTGCAGACTGTGGGCGATCAGCGGCTTGCCCGCCAGCATCCGGATATTCTTATCCGGCAGGCCCCGGGAGCCCCCCCGGGCGCAAATGGTGCAAAGCCGCGACATGAATTTCCGTCTCCCCGAGGCCACCGGTTCCCGGACCAGACATAGGACCAAACCGACGGGCCGGCAATTGCCGTGTCGGCGCCGGATGAACAACGAGGGGTAGTGGTTTGCGGCCGGGTCGGCCGGCCGTCACGAATAGCCGATGGGATCGATCACATCCGCCAGGGCCGCTGCCGCCGGGATGATGTGGCGGACCCCCAGATGTCCGCCGGTGATCACCGCCCCGGTCAGATCCGCGCTGTACACTTCGGCCTGCATCAGGCAGGCGGCGCTCAGATCCGTCCGGACGAGTTTGGTGCCGGTCAGGTTGGCGCACGAAAAATCGGCGGCGGTGGCATCAGAGTCCGTGAGATCGGCCTGGCTGAGGTCGGCTTCGATGAAGGTCGCCTTGCGGAGCAGACATCCCCGCAAGGCCGTCCGGATCAATCGGCAGCGGTTGAAGTTGGCGCCGGATAAATTCTGACCGGAAAAGTCAAGATCGGACAGGTTCTGGCCGGTGAAATCCTGGGGCGGCGTTTGATGGATTTCCAGTGCCGTCCGCGACGGATCATGATCAAGGTTATTAGTAAAAATATCGATATCTTCAGTAATAATATTATTAAATAATCCTTTGGCATCTTTATTCGGCGATGAGGATAATTCATCATATTGAAACAATCGAAGTGCTTCATTCAAGTGTTTTAATAGTTCGTATCTGACCAGATTAGCGGCAACGCTAAGATCAGGTGTAACGAAGGTATTTTCCCATTGCCCATCCTTCTTCTTTTGTAGAACATACCTTATTTGTCGCCGTATAGTGTGATCGATCGGGGGATTGGCCTTTGCCTCTGGCGCACCTACCGCCTCCTGGTCGGCATTCAGGCTTTCGGAAGAGTTCACCTTGTCCTCTCATGATTGATCCACCAGCGCCCGGCCAGGCTTTTTGTGGTACCCCCTGATCACGATTAGCAGAGGCCCCGGGATTGCGTATAGCCTAAATCCCGGGACGCCAGCGATTGGGAAAAGGTGAACAATGTCGGACAGGTTGGCTTTGCCGGGTGGTTTGACCGGGATCGACGCGGCGATTCTGGCCGGTGGACTGGGGACCCGGTTGCGAGGCGTGCTGGGCGAGGTGCCCAAGGTGCTGGCTCCGGTGGCAGGGCGAGCGTTTCTTGATCATCTGATCGATGGCCTGGCCGGTTTCGGCGCCCGGCGGTTGGTGCTGTGCCTGGGCTATCGCGCGGATCAGGTGGTTGCCCATCTGGCGGCCCGGCCGCCGAGCGCCGCAGAGTGGATTCCGGTGATCGAGTCCGAACCGCTGGGCACGGCCGGCGCCTTGCGACTGGCCCGGCCCCGGCTTGGCAGCGATCCGGTGCTGGTGCTGAATGGCGATACCTTCGTCGATGCCGATCTTGCGGGCTTTGCCGACCGTCATCGGGCCGCCGGCGCCCTGGCGTCCCTTCTGTGCGTTCGGGTCGAGGATGCGGGCCGTTACGGTCGGGTGGAACGGGATGAACGGGGGTTCGTCACCGGCTTTGTGGAAAAAGACCCGGATTATCGTGGCCCCGGCCTGATCAGCGCGGGATTCTATTTGCTGTCGGCGTTATTTCTCGACCGGTTGACGAGCCTGCCCGGATCGTCGTTGGAACGGGATGTGTTTTCGCGACTGCCGCCCGGGACTCTCCGGACCGAGGTCGCCCGGGGTGGGTTCCTCGACATCGGCACCCCCGAAAGCCTGGCCGTGGCGCCGTTGATCGTCGGGTCACAGGGCCAGTCGGCGCTTTTGAACCCGTGACGTCATGAGATCCAGGAGGCAAGCCCCCGGGATGGCTTAGGGCGCATTCTTAACAGGATCATCAAGCCGCCTTGATGCATCGGAACGCCGGGACTATCCTGTCGGCGTCACCCGGACCGGCAGGATAATCGCAGGAGTCTTGATGCTGGATGTTCTTTTCGTCGGCGGTTCGCTGGCACTGCTCTTCTGTCTTGGCTATCCGTTGGCCTGCTTGTTTCCCGGCGACACGGTGCGGCGTCGGGTGCTGGCGGCGCCGGTGCTCGGGTACGGCGTGTTTGGGGTGTTGATTACCCTGTTCTATCGCTATGGCCTGGCGCCGCGCTGGGGGCTGGTGGTGATGCTGGGTCTGGCCGCCGGCGTGTTTTTGCTGGGTCTGGTCCGTCCGTGGTGGCGCCAGGGCGGCTTTAAAGGGACTCCCGACCGGCGGGCGATCAGCCTTGGTGTGATTCTGGCCATGGTGGTGGTGGTGGCGCTGCTGCCGGCCTGGCTCGGCGGGCCGCAATTCACCGCTTTTCAGGGCAACCACTGGGACCAGATCAGCTATATCGCCTACAGTTCGGCCATGCGGATGCACAGCTTCGCGGCCCTCCAGGCCCTGACGCCGGCCACCGCGCCCGACAACGACTACCTGATCCTGGCCCAATCCCAGCTTGTGGCCCGCCCCAGCGTCGGCCTGGCTTATGCGGCGCTGGCGACGTTGTTCCGAACCTTGTCGGCGGATGGCAGCTACGCCTACATGGTCCTGATGCAGGTGCTGATGTTCTGCGCGTCGGCGTTCGTCCTGATCAATCTGATCCGGGCCCGGGAAGCGGTGTGCGGTGTGCTGGCGGCCGCGCTGACCCTCGGCTTCTTCATGCAGTATGTCTTCGACATCAACGCCTGGAGCCAGCTTGCCGCCATGCCGCTGGTGCTGGTGCTGCTTTCGGTGCTGGTGCTGGCCGTGGAGGCGCCGCCGGCCGGCCGCGCCGCCGGCCAGACCCTGGGCCAAGGACTGATCGCCTTTCTTCGCCCCGTGAGTCTGGCGGCGGTGCTGCTGACCGCGGTGCTGTATTACTACCCGGAAATTCTGTTCGCATACGGCCCGCCGCTGGCGCTGTTGGGCGCGGTGATTCTGGTGACGAGCCGGTTTTCGGGGTTCGTGCTGCTGCGCCTGGTGGGCCTGGTGGCGGCGGCGGGGCTGGCGGTGGCCGCCTGCGTGCCGCTGTGGGCCGGCACGCTGGGCCATGTGATCGGACAGATTTCCGTGGCCACCACCGCTTCGGCCGACTGGTGGCATTATTTCCAACGATACCTGTTCGGTTCCGACGTCGATTATTTTACGGTCTTCGACCCTTTCACGCTGTCGAAGTCGACGGCATACGCGCTGTTTTCTTTGCCGGTCGACTTCGTGGTGTCGGCCATCGGGTTTTATTACCTGCTGCCGACCGCCGAGGTCGAACCCTGGCTGGCCTTCGGTTGGAAGGCCGGCTTGCTGCTGCTGCTGGTTGCCCTGTTCGCCGCCGCCTTCGCCACCGTCGGGGCGGCCTGGCGCCGGGGGATCACGGCCCGGGACAGCCGGTTGTTGATCGGGGCGCTGCTGATCCTGATCATGCCGGTGTCGTTTTTGCTGTATGGCAAGTATTGGGCGGCCGGCAAGGCCTTGGCCATGGCGACGCCGTTGGTGTTCATTCTGCTGGCGGCGCCGGTGCTGGGGGGAAGCGGCCATCGGTGGTGGCACGGGATCGCCTGGTTGTTCGTGCTGGGCCATCTGGGCTTCGGCCTGTATCGCCCGGTGGCGGTGGCCCTGGCTCCGGACGGGATTCCTTATGCGTACCCGCCTTATCCCGACGCCCAGGACGCCCGGTTCAAGACCGAGCTGTCGTGGGACCTCCGTCCGTGGAAAGGGGTGCTGGCCACCTGCCGACGCACCGGCCTTGATGTCGATAACCCGTTTTTCGAGCGTTATCTTCAGGTGACCCTGTCGGAACTGGGGCTGGATTGGTCGTCGGCCCGTCAACCGCCGAACAGCGCCCCGGATTGCCTGGTGACGACCGGTTTGGACCATGTCCGGCCCTGGCAGACCGTCATTTGGCTGGGACGCAATCCCGCCCCGTGGGATTTCTACCGGGGCCTGAGGTCGGACCTGGACCTGTTGACCGCCGGTCCGGCGGCGAACGCCCAGGGCCTGTGGACGGTCGAGCCGATGGCCGACGGCATCCTGCGCTGGACCGATGGCGCCGCGGAAATCACTCTTGCCAACAACCCGGAATTGCCGTTGTCGCGGCTTGATCTGGCGTTGTGGGCGTTGCGGCCGCCGGGCGGTGCCCACCTTCGGCTGTCGGTCAACGGGGCGGTGCTGTTCGATGACGCCGTTCCCGATCAAGCGTGGTCGGTCAGTCTGCCGTTGGACCGGGTCGCTACGGCTGCCCGGTTGACCATCCGGATCGAAAGCAACAGCTTTCGGGCCGGGAACGACATCCGGGGGCTCGGCTTGCCGTTGCGTCACCTGACGCTGGTCAGGGATAAGGCTCTGCCCACATCGGCACAGGGCCGACCGGCCCTTTGAACCTGTGACGTCCTGAGGTCCAGGAGGCAGCCCCATCGCCCGATCCTGGCGCCGATGGGGCTTTGCCCCCGACCAGAGGCGTTGCTCCTGGTCGGGGCTCGGGGGTAAAGCCCCTTTTTATAACCGCTCTTGCGGCGGAATACGCTCTTCGGGCGGAACCTGATTGTGGTTCCAGCCAATCACGTTAAGAGCTGCGGTCAGCTCGCCGATCTGGCCGCCCAGCCCCGAGGATGTCGATGCTTCGGTGGTTGATGGTGGCAAGTGGGATGATTGTGCCTGCGACGGTGGCGCCGGCTGATTGATGACGGCCGCAGTGTTGCGAATGCAACCGCTATAGCTGGCAAACCTCGTTTCCATAACTTTCAATCTTCCTTTCCTCTGATCCGCCCAAACCTTAACGGGCGTATTGATGCATGACCGCCATTTCGACATCGTCCCGACCGAACATCACAACGATGGGCCAGGGGGGCCACGTCACGCATCACGGCCGCCGTCATACCCTGCTTTTGCGGCTTTTGTCATCGCTTCCAGAGGTGATTTGCGGCCATCCGCACCAACCGCGTCGTCTTGCCGCTGCCCCCAGGACCCCTTCTCGTCTTGAGGTCCAGGAGGTCAGCCTCCGGGCGGGTGCAGGGTGGAGCCCGGCAAAAATTTACGCCGTAACTTCTTTCTCTTTGATGATATTGCGTGATGCCAGAGATAAGGCATTGACCACTTCGTCGTGATTTTCATTGGTCTGGATCAGATATGCTTTAAGTTCGTTGATCACCACTTTTAGCTTTGCCTGTCTTTTGCGAATTGCTCGCAACGTCCGCAACGTCACCAGATCGCGCTGGGAGAGCAGCGGAAACCGACCGATTCCGCCGGTCAGCACCAGAATGATCACCACCACCAACGCGGCGTTCAACGCCAGCAGAAACAAACCATATTGCCGGGTCTGGCGGGTCCGGCGGTCGGCTTTGTCCAGTTCGCCTTTCACCGCTTGGAGTTTGGTGTCCATGGCGTCGAATTTGGGTTGGATGCTGTCCACCGCGGCCGATATCCCCGAGATCGGAGACAACGTCACGGCATTGGTTCCGGACGGCGGTGCCGACGCGGCCGACTGCCCAAAGCTTGGGATCGACAGGCCGGCACACCAAAGAAACAGGACCCACGACACCACCGGCACGACTCGGGGCAGACGGAATTTGGGCATGAATCCTCTCTCCTGTTGGTTAGACAGCGCCACGTCGGGCTGACGCGGCCCCTGTGGGGTTCATGGCTTCGCGTATCACGTTGTTCCGGGCGTCACAAGCCTCCGGCGACTATGGATTTTGAGTGTTTCTGGCCGCCAGCGCGCGATGCAGGTCTTCCAGGGCGCGGCGGGCTTGAGGCAATCCCTGGGCGGCCGCTTTTTCGAGCAAGTCGGTGGCCTGCCGTTGATCGCGGACGATACCGACGCCGTTAAACATCAGCACCGCCAGATAAAACTGGGCGGGCGCAAAACCGGTGCCAGCCGCTTTGGCGAACCATTGGGCGGCTTGCCGGTAATCCTGGGGTAAGCCCTTACCCCCCCGATACAGTTCCCCGAGATTAAAGGCGCCCTGGGGACTGCCGGCCACCGCGGCGGCGCGAAACGCTTCGGCCGCGGCCGGGTAATCCGGTGCTCCGTCCTGGCCCGACAGGGCCCGCAGGCCTCGAGTCAGCAAGGTGTCCGGCGTCCCGCCCTGGACCGGCGACGGCGGCGCGGACGGCAGGGGAACAGAAACCGGGGGCAAGGGTGGCGGTTCGGCCGCGGTGGCGGGGCTTGCGGCAACCGGCGCCGGCGGTTCTTGCGCACGACCCGCCGGGACCGGTGTCGGGGCTCCGGCCGCGGCGGGCGGCGAAACCGGCTCGGGTTCGGGACCGGACGGTGCCGTTGCCGGTCCCGTGGGATCCGGGGCCAGATCGATGATGATCCGATAAAGCCGGGCGCCGGCTTGCGGCGCCAGAGTGCCGCTGGCGAGAATACGGATCGCCTGATCGGTCTGGATCGTGACCTGTCCCGGTTCCCCCGGCATCTGTTCGAAACGATAGCCTGTCAGGGGTCCGAGACCGTGCAACGCCGACGTGGCGGGCGGGTGCCAGTCAATGCCGGTCAGCGTGACGATCAGTTCCCGACGGTTGGCCGCCAGATGCGGACTGAAGGACGTCATGGCCGTCAGGTCAAAGACGACTCTGATTTTTCCGATGCCGGTATGGTCCGGGTCCTTGCCGAACCGAATGGCTTCCACCACCCCCGCAGCGGCCACCGGGGGCGCGAACGGGCCGGAACCACTCCATAAAACAACCGCCGCCAGAATAACCGTCTTGAGCAAACCGGATCGGGACCGCTCAGGACACATGGGACATCAGGACCTGGACCGTTGTTCGTTCGGGAACTGCCGGCGGTGAAGGATACAGGATGACGCCGGCATCACTGACATCAACCTTGGCTTCGGGGTAAACCAGCATCACGTTCTTCAGCACCTGAACAAAGGATTCGCGAAACTTACGCAAGCGTGAAAACTGCGGTCCGAACTGATTCTGAACATCAGGCCAGGGAATTGTTTTGGGCTTCTGAAGCGCCCGCAACCGATAAGCCAGCCAGACGTAAGTGTCAATGGCCATGGATTGATTACTGATCTGCCGGATCGCCGGCTCCCAGATCGGTACCGGATGCTTGCGCAGGGCGTCGAAAAAGGTCTGGCTGATCACCACGGTGTCTTCCCACAAAGACGGCTGGCGAGGATCGGCGTCGCTATGAAAAACAATGCCGCCTTCAACGATGCTGTCCTTTTTGAAGCCGGAATAGCGTTTGCCGCCCTCGGTCTCGCCTTCCCAGGAAAAGCGCAGACTGCATGCCGAGATGCGGGCCGCCTGCTCTTTGACCTCGCGGTAGGAACGGCCGCCGATGGCAATGCCCATCCGTTGTAACCAGTCATACATGCTGCTGCCGAGTTCCACTTCCCGGCAATTTTTGCGTAAAGCCTGGGTTTGCAAATACAACAGGATCAACCGCGCCCGGGATCCGTAAGGGACACCATAAAGCACATCGCGGCCGTCGATGTAGAGGCTGCCCGGGTCAACGGTGAGAGACATCGGGCCAACCGCCCGGTGCCATTTGCCGTTGGGCGTGTCGAGGGCCCGATGGGGCAGGGAAATCATGCAAAAGCCGCTGTAGGTAACGCCGATTCCGCCTTTCTCATCGCTCAGAAAGTTGTGAACCTTGTCGATCAGACGACGGTCTTCCGGGTCGGTTACCAGTCGCTTGGCTTGATCACGGCCGACGCGCGCAACCAGATCATGTATCTCGCCCATGGCAGTCTCCACCAAGCCTTAGCATGTTTCAGACCGTCTTACGGATGTTCTGACGAGTCAGAACGTTTGCGCCCCACGTTCTGAAATCCGAAGGGCACGCCGCCGCCGGTGCGGCGGATGGTTTGGAAACGACTCACGATCCTGGCCCACCGGTATCAGAGCGATCACAGCAGATTTGACTCGTAAAATCGAGTTGGAGTCTAGGGGCGGCGGGACGGAGGGCGATGCTGGAAAACCAAGGGCGATGTGAACAGGCTTGGGGTTTAGGGGCGCTTCCGGATTCCGCACGCCCCCCTGCAAACCCTGACCGGGGCCTTGATCAGGGCCTTGAAATCAGAACGTCAGGAAACGGGCTTGGGGTTTAGGGGCGTCCATCAGTCGGAGCAGCCATTCACCTGATTAACAGGCCAGGTTGTGAAAACTCGGGGCGAAACATCCTGAAACGATCGTGGCGCTCCCCCGGGTCTTTCGTGAATTTTTTGCGACGCATCTTATGCGGTCAGCCGAGCCGGTTGGAATTAATCCCAAACCTTGATCCGCTTTGATGAGCCTTGCCGTCAACGCCGTCTGCGTCGATTCGGTGCTAGAGGGACACAGCGAGGGCTCTGAGAGGGTCGAATCGAACCAACCAAAACGCCTGCTTACTGGTGTTGCCGACAATCGAGGTTGGTCTTGACCTGGCCTCAATGTGGTTTCGGCAGTGGTTGGGTTGCTCTCGACGATGGAAAACGGTAATCGAGGTTTTGACCGAGGCGGCCGACGGAGTCAATGGTTATTTGTTTATTTGTTACTTACTATTTGTTTGTGCCCCTAAATCCCAGTGGAAAACACGAGTCGCGCCCCTAAAGGCCAGGATTCCGCCCCTAATGTCCAAGTCTTCGCGCCCCTAGACTCCAGGGGACGACTCGGGCGGCGCCCCTAGACTCCAGGGGATAACTCTGGGATGTGCTGAGACTCGGCGATTGCGAGTCGCAGCGGCTTTTGTGCGCCTCGGGGATGTTATTCGCGGGCCTGATCCGGAATTGGCGGCATCAGGGACAAAAAATCAGGCGCGGCTGGTCATGGCGGCGGCGGCGTAGTGGAACAGGTCCACGATTCGCTTCAGGGCACCGGTCAGTTGGACGTGGTCCAGGGCGCCAGAAATTTCCGGCGGCCGCTGTCGCCGGCGCCGCGAATGTCCAGCAGCATCGAATACGCGCAATGATCGGGCAGGATTCAACAGGACGGCATCATCCCCCCCGGAAGCGGCTGGGCTGGAGATCGTATTTTCTGACCAACTGATAGACCCGCGCCCGCGACAGGTTGAACTCGCCGCAAACCGCCCGGATGTCGCCCTTGTGTCGGGTCAGGGTATCAACCAGTTGCTGACGTTCAGCCCGCAGCCGCGCGTCGCCGAGAACACTGGCCTCACCGTTCTCGGCCATCGGCGAAACCGGACCGGCCTGATGCTTGCGCCAAGCCTCGGCATAACGCTGGGGCAAGTCTTCGATGCGCACCGGCTGGCCGCCATAGATGGCGACAATATACTGAGCCAGGTTCTTGAGTTCCCGAATATTGCCCGGAAACGAATAGGACTGGACGAAAAACTGGTGCAACCCGGCATCCAGCACCGGCAGCGGCAGATTGGCCTCGGCACTGATCTTACGAACGAAGAAATCAAACAGCAAAGCAATCTCGTCGCGTCGTTCCCGCAACGGCGGGATCGGGAAGTGGCAGATATTCAATCGGAAATATAGATCTTCCCGGAATTTGCGCTCGGCCACCATCACCTCAAGATTGCGGTTGGTGGCGGCGATGATCCGCACATCGACTTTTTGGACCTTGTCTGAACCAACGCGCTGAATTTCTCCGACGTCGAGGGTGCGCAGGAGCTTGACTTGGGCGGTTGGTTCCAGTTCCCCGATCTCGTCGAGGAAAATGGTGCCGCCGTGGGCCTCCTCGAAGCGGCCCTTGCGATCGGCGGTGGCGCCGGTGAAGGCGCCCTTGACGTGGCCGAACAACTCGGATTCGATCACACCCGACGGCAGGGCGCCGCAATTGACCGGGACGAAATTGGTTCGCTTGCTGTTGAGATGGATGATTCGGGCGAACAACTCCTTGCCCGAGCCGGTCTCGCCTTCCAGCAGAACCGTCAGCGGCGTCGGGGCGATGCGGGCGATGCGGTCAAGCGTCCGGGTAATCTGCGGATTGCTGCCCAGGACACCTTCAAAGGTCAGACCCGTGCGATGGGCTTCACGCGGCGACGGACTGTCGGTGTCGGTCTCGGCTGGTCCGGAACCGCTGGCCAGCGTACACAGGTGCAAATAGGCGGCGCGCAGGGTATTCAGTTCGGCCAGGAATTCGGAACGTTCAAAGCCACCCATGTGCAAATTGCCGAGCACCTTGAGCTTCAAGGTCTCGATTCGAGCGATGCATTCGTTGATGTGTTCGTCGGTGCTGCTGGAGAAGGACCCCAGGGCCGCGCCGGTGATGTACGGACTGGGTTGGCGGTAGTCGTCTTCCATGATGTCGCGGGCCTTCACACCGATCTTGCCTGCGGGCTGGTGAGCCGCCCGGCAGGTTGGCTCTCGTGAGGCACCATCACGGCACGAGCCCGTCCCCGGCGTCAACCATGGTGACGATCCGGTGCGCCTTGATCATATAAATATGGCGATGCCGTGGTTTGGTGTATGGTGTGTCCAGGGAAATGCCTGTGGTATCGTTTCCCTTCCTCGTATGGCGACATTTTTACGCCCCGTTTCCCGGGTTTTGTGAAACCGTCGAGCCAGGTCAGGATGGGCAACTCGTCCTGCTCCCGGTTCTTAGCGTCGAAGGTCCCTTCCATGCAGCTTGATGCGGTGGTCACGACGGTCAAGGGCGGAACTATTCGCACCAGTGACGTGATCGTCCATATGAAGCTTAAGGGTATCTTCCGGACCGCGATTTATGAGCTGATCGAGCAAAAAGTACTCCGCCTGCAATTCAATGAGCTGGGCTTGATGCTGGATGAGGCCGAAGTGGAAAAGCGGGCGCAAGCGGCCAAAGTTGCCTTGGGAATCGATCGCCCGGAGTTCTTTGAAAAATACTTGAACTATTACGGAATTTCCGCCAGCCAGTGGTACGAGTCGATTCGGATCGAAGTGATCTGCGATAGCCTTAAGCAACATCTGATCACCCCGCGCAAAATCACAGAATTCTATCGTCGCGAACCGCTCCGCTTTGCTTCGGTCTCGGTCGCTCGCATCGCCTGCCGGACCCGGGACGAGGCTGATCGAGTCCTGGTGGCGGCCCACGGGAACCAACAGGACTTCGTAGAACTTGCCCGATGCTTTTCGGCTGATGAGAGCACAAGGCTGGCTGGAGGCTACATCGGTAACGTCAAGCGAGGGATGTTGCCCCCAGAAGTAGAACAACAGGCGTTCCAAAGTGCCAACAATGCCGTGATCGGTCCCTTCCGCGAAAATTCACTGTGGACGGTTTATAAGATATATGCGGTCAATGTCCCAAAACTGAGTGATGCGCTTAAGAACATCATTCGGGACCAGATCTTCAGTGAATGGCTGCGGGAACAAGTGTGTACCGTTCCGGCCTGATGAGCGCGACCAGCAGACGGCGCGAACAAACAACCAGAAAACAGAAAACAGAAAACAGAAAATCGAGCATAAAAGCAGAGAAGATCGAGCTCCTTCCAGTCCGAGAGATCGCCATGGCAAAAAAGACCACACCGCCGGCCCGGACCGTCGCCGTCGAGGTACGGCACCCGATCAAGGCCGCGACACTTCTGTATAGTGCGCCCAAGTTTATTCTACGTGGGCCGATTTACTTCATGTTTGTGACCATGTTTTGTATGTTGTTTTACTCGTTCGTGGCCACTACCGACACCCTGGTGGTGGCGCCGCTGACTCTGCAACGTCAGACCGTGACGGTGGAAGCGATCAGTGGCGGTCTGGTCGAGAGCCTGGATGTGAGTGAAAACAGTTCGGTGACGGGGGGCAACCCGATCGCCACCATTCAGGAGAAAATACGCGCGGCCTCGACTCCCGAGCAGGAGGCCCTTGATCACCAGATCAAGGATTATGAAGACCGCGTGACCAACGCCAACCGCGATTATGACTACCGTCGGCACCAGCTTGAATCGTCGCGTGACGAATTGCAGGGCCGTTTGACCACGGGCAAGGGGTCGCTGGCCGATCGCATCGACCAGTTGACCATTCAGCTCAACACGGCCCAGCGGAACCACGATAATATTCTGTCCGATCTCTCCCGCTATCGGTCGTTGTGCGCCAGTCGCGACATTCCAAGTTCCAAGTGCGACGACCTGCAACGGGCCGCCAACAACGCCCAGTCCGATATCGAGAACATCCGGCTGTCGCTGAAGTCCGCCGAGCGCGACAAGACCCAGCAGGGCGATCAGAGCACGCTGGAGAGAATGAATCGGGACATCGACAAGGCCCGGGAAGATCACGACAACGAGGTCAAACAGATCAACGAGCGGATCGAGGATCTCCAGAACCGCCGGCGTCAGGCCCAGACCCTGGTGGCCGGCGTGCGCTACGAACAGGACCATGCTCATTATTCCAGCATTGTTGACGGCATCGTCACCACGGTTCATGTTCAGCGCGGCCAATTGGTCAATCCCGGCTCGCCGCTGGTCACCATTGTGAAAAATTCGGCGCCGTTGGAAGCCCGGGTGCTGGTCCAGAACAAGGATATCGGTCTGCTCAAGATCGGGCAGGAGGTGAAGATCAAATACTTCGCCTATCCGTTCCAGGAATACGGCATCCAGCGGGGTTCGATTGCCGACATCAGTGTCCGGCCCAGCACCGTGCCCGGTGAAGCCAATCTGTTCGTGGTCAATGTGGTGCTGGCGTCCGAAACCGTGCAACGTCAGCCGGTCCGGCCGGGCGATCCGGTCAAGACCCTGGAGATCGGGCTGACCGGCATGGCTGAAATCAAGACCGGTGACAAGCGGTTCATCGAACTTATGTTTACGCCCGCGTCGAAATTCTTCCAGGCCGAACCTCCGTCCGAGGCTCCGGCTGCGCCGGCGTCTGCGGCGCCGAGCAAGACTTGAACCCCCATCGCCGGACCGAAGCCAGGGACATGCTCAGATGCAGAAGGCCAATCTTGAACGGGTGACCAATAACGCGGCGGTCGAAGCGGTGCGGAACGTGCTTCAGACCCACGTCATGTTCAGCGTCCTGCCGCTTGCCGAAAAACGCCTGCTGGAACCCATGCTGGAGGTGCGCCGCTACGCCGCCAACAGCCATATCTGCCGTCAGGGCCAACCCATCGACGGTATGTACATCGTCTATAACGGCCGTGTTCGCCTCAAGCAGGAGTCCAGCGACAAGCTGGTCAGCGTCGGCGTCGTCACCGACGGCGCGACGCTGGGCGAGATGTCGCTGTTGGGCGACAGCGACTGGAATCACGATCTGGTCACCGAAGGCCCGGTGGAGATGATCGTGTTGCCGGCGAGCGAGGCCCGGTTGCTGATCAGCCAGGACCGGATCGTGGAGGAGCATTTCAAGCGCTTCGTCGGTCTGGTCAAGGTCGGTGAGCGGCTCCGGGCCCTGCTCGGCAAAGCCAAATACAGTGCCGAACAATTCACCCAGATGGTCGGCGAACTGGGTGTGAAGCGGATCAAGGCCGATGGGGCGATCTTCAATCAGGGCGACAACGATCCGCGGCTGTATTACATCGAGAGCGGCACGGTTGACCTGATCCGCCAGCCCCTCTCGGGTGAGGCGATCTCGTTCGGCCGGGTTGGTCGCGGCTCGCTGATCGGCGAGGGCGGAGCGGTGCCGCGTCCCGACACCAGCGGCAACCAACCGCACACCGCGCGGGCGGTGACCGAGGTCACGGTGCTGGTGATTTACCAGGCCACGGTCAAGAAGCTGCTGGATCTCAATCCGGAACTGGCCGAGCAGCTTCGGGCGCGGATTCGCGAACTGGAACGGTACGAACAGGAAGAAGTCGGCATCCGTCAGCGGACCGAAGGCGTGGACCAGCGGATCAAGCTGGCCGACGCCGTCACCGAGGACGAGTTCCGCTCCCAGTCCAAGGTTGCCGTGGACACGGCCAAGTTCAAGGTGGTCAAGCAGGATCGCGATGCCGACAACGTCGCGGCGTGCCTGACGATGATCATCAATCACTACGGCCGTCAGTTTCCGCTGACCACCATCAAGGCCAAGACCGGCCTTGAAAGCACCACGCTCAACATCGACGACGTGATCCGGGGCGCCGAGAATCTCGGGTTCCGCTCCAAGGGCTATGCCCTGCACTATGATAGCCTCAAGACCTCGATGTTGCCCGGCATCATCAGCCTCGAGGGCTATCACTTCGCGGTGCTGATCAAGGTCGGCGACCGCGAGGTTCACGTTGCCGATCCGCGCGACAGCAAGATCCGTCGCATCCCTAAAGACGAGTTCATCAGAATATGGACCGCCGCCAGTGTCCGCGGCGTCACCGACAAGCGCCCGGATGCCGGCGTCTTCATTGCGCTGGAACCGACCCAGCGCTTCGAGACCATGGGCATCAAGCAGAAGAATCCGCTCAGCTACTTCATATCCTACATTCTGCCCTACAAGGGCTACTTTGCCGAAGCGATCCTGGCGGCGCTGGTCATCAACATTCTGGGTCTGGCGTCGCCCCTGTTTACCCAGACCATCGTCGATACCGTCATCGTCCACAAGGACGTCAGCCTGCTGAATATGATGCTGGCCGGCATGGTCCTGGTGGCGGTGCTGACCACCGGCATGACGGTGATTCAGTCGCTGTTGCTGGCCCATACCACCACCCGCCTCGACATGCGGCTCATGGCGGAGTTCTATCGCCATGTGCTCAGCCTGCCGATGTCCTTTTTCCTGAGCGTCAACAAGGGCGAAATTCTCTCCCGTTTTGGTGAAAACCAGAAAATTCGGCACATCCTCACCGGCTCGACGATCACGACGGTGATGAATGTGTTGATGCTGGTGATCTATTTCTTCATGATGTTCGCCTATAGCGCCAAGCTGTCGATCATCGTGATCATCTTCCTGCCGATCTTCATCGCGATCGTGATGTACTTCACGCCGCGTCTGAAGCGGGTGTCGCAAGAGATTTTCCTTTCGAACACCCAGGCGCAATCGGCGCTGATCGAATCGCTGAACGGGATCGAACCGATCAAGGCCACCAGCAACGAATATTTCGCTCGTGCGCGGTGGGAAAACGCCTTCGTCGAGAACGTCAACCGCGGTTTCCATCAGCAACGGCTGTCCCTGATGAACTCGAGCGTCTTTCAGCTCGCGATTCTGGGCATGACCACCACCGTGCTGTGGGTCGGGGCCAGTCAGGTGATCGGCAACCAGATGACGGTTGGCGAGTTGATGGGCTTCCAGATGTTGATGGGGCTGGTCACCAGCCCGGTGTTGCAAATGGTCAATCTGTGGAGCCAGCTCCAGGAGGTGCGCATTTCGGTGGATCGGGTGGCCGAGTTTCTCGACCAGGACCCGGAACACGAGGTGGCGACCACGCCGAACACCATCCGCCGGGCGGTGGGACAGCTCGAGGGCAAGATCGACTTCCGGAACGTGTTCTTCAGCTATCGGGCTGGCAAGGACACCATGAACATCATGCAGGACTTTAACCTCTCCATCGAACAGGGGCAGCGCATCGCTTTCGTGGGGCCGGCCGGTTGCGGCAAGAGCACGATTGCCAAGATGGTGCTGGGGTTCAACATTCCCCAACGGGGCGAGGTGACCATCGACGGAATCAACATCAACCAGATGGACATCTCTTCCCTGCGCCGTAACATCGGCGTGGTGCTTCAGGATAGCTTCCTGTTCGCGGGTTCGGTGGCCCAGAACATCGCCTTCGGTGATCCCGAACCCGACATGCAAACGGTTCAGGACGTGGCGCGGTTGGCCGGTGCCGAGGAGTTCATCCTGAAACTGCCGCTGGGTTACGAGACGCCGATCGGCGAAAAGGGTCAGGCCTTGTCGGGCGGCCAGCGGCAACGCATCTGTATCGCCCGCGCGCTCTATCGCCGGCCGCGGATTATGATCTTCGACGAAGCCACCAGCGCACTCGATAACCAGACCGAAGAGCTGATCATCAAACAGCTCAAAGAAAAGGTGCTGCCCGGACGCACCTCGATTTCCATCGCCCACCGCCTGACCACCATCATGAATTCGGACCGTATTTGCTTCATCCGGGACGGCATCGTGCAGGAACAGGGGACCCATCACCAGTTGATCGATCCGTTGTATATTAAAGAGATGAACTACAAGGGGATGTATTACAATCTGGCGCGGACCCAGTTCAACCTGCCGCCGTTGGGGGGCAGCATGCTGATCGATCTGACTCGAGAGCAGAAACTGAGGCTGCTGGATCGATTCGGCTTCGTCCCCGAGGCCATCGAGCACCAGCATGCCCTGAACGACCGGCTGCTCGGCGAAATCGCGCACTGACGTCCGGGCCGGTCGCCCGGCGGGGAACGGGAGCCGGGGCGGTCGCGCCGGGCTCCGCCAAATCCCCGCAACATGTTGTGAAACTGAGCTTTTCATCAGCACCGGATCGGTCCTGGGACCGGTTCGGTGCTTTTGCTTCTGTAAAGCTCCCGGTGACGGCTGAAACCAACCGTTTCCCGGTGCGACCAACCCCCGCGCAATTTTTTTTCGGCCGATCTCAACCGCACTGGAATACGGGATAAGGAGCAGGCATAATCGGCGCAAAATTACACCAAGGACCGGGGCGCTCATGATGGCAGCCCGGGGGGGATGGGCGGAAAAGATGACCTCGAGCGACAAGGTGTCTCAAGAACAAGCCGTCATTGATCGTGACGGCCTGACGGGCCTGATTGCTGCATTGCGGCAAGAAGGCTATCAGGTGATCGGCCCGAAGGTTGTTGACGGTGCCATTACTTATGAGCCGGTCGAGGATGGCAACGAGTTGCCGGCCGGTTGGATCGACGAGCAGGATGGCGGCAATTACCGACTGCTGCGCGGGACCGATGGGGCGTTGTTTTCCCACACGGTCGGTCCCCATAGCTGGAAGCGGTATCTGTTTCCGCCGAACCAGCGGCTTTGGCAGAGTAAGGCCGGCGAGGCCGGCTTTTCGATCATACCCGAGGCCGCTCCGACCACGCCCTATGCCTTCCTTGGGGTGCGCGCCTGCGAGTTGAAGGCGATCGCGGTCCAGGACAAGGTGTTCGGGCTCGGCAACGGCGACGGCAAAGGGTTCACCGATACCGGCTACGCGGCGCGGCGCAAGGCGGCGTTCCTGATCGCGGTCAATTGCGGGCGGGCGAACAAGACCTGCTTTTGCGTGTCGATGGAGGCCGGCCCCAAGGCGGAGGCGGGCTTTGATCTGGCCCTGACCGAACTGGTCGGAGCCGGCCGTCACGATTTCCTGGTGGAGGTGGGCAGCGAACGCGGGGCCGGCATTCTGAGCCGGTTGACCCGGCGGGCGACCACCCCCGAGGACCTGATCGCCGCCGATGCGGCGGTGGCCCGGGCGGCCGCGGGCATGGGCCGGGAAATGGTGGCCGAGGTCGGACCGCTGCTCAAGCGTAACCTCGAGCACAAGCGGTGGGATGAGGTGGCGGCCCGTTGCCTGGGCTGCGCCAACTGCACGATGGTCTGTCCGACCTGCTTCTGCTCGACGGTGGAAGACACCACCGACCTCTCGGGCCAGCACGCCGAACGGTGGCGCCGGTGGGATAGCTGCTTTACGCTGGATTTCACCTTTATTCACGGCGGCAGCATCCGGCGCGAGGCAAGCTCCCGCTATCGCCAGTGGATCACCCACAAGCTGGCTCATTGGTACGACCAGTTCGGCAGCTCCGGCTGTACCGGCTGCGGTCGCTGCATCACGTGGTGCCCGGTCGGAATCGATATTACTGAAGAAGCCCGGGCTATCCGGGACAGCGAGGGAACACTTTAAGATGGCCGAGACCGAAGGACTGAAGCTTCTGCTCAAAGAGGCCGCGTTTTTTCAAGATTTCGATGACGCGACCTTGAATCTGATCGTGCCCAGCGTGACCGCCAAGACTTTTGACGCGGGTCAATACATCCTGCGCGATGGTGAGGCTGCCGATACTTTCTATCTGGTGCGTCACGGCACGGTGGCCATCGAGCTGGCGGCGCCGCCGCGCGGCCGGTTGGTGCTCCAGACCCTGACCGAGGGCGATCTGCTGGGCTGGTCGTGGCTGGTGCCGCCTTATCGCTGGAGCTTCGATGCCCGGGCGGTATCGCTGGTCCGTTGTCTGAGCGTTGACGCGAAAAGACTGCGCGTGCTGTGCGAAGACAACCATGAATTCGGCTATCTGCTGTTGCAGCGGTATATCCGGGTCATGGCGGCCCGGCTGACCGCGGCCCGGCTCCAGATGCTGGATCTCTACGCTCCGACGCCGGTGTCCAACTTCTGACCGGGAGTGCGCCATGACCCACCAGGGCAAGGTCGCCTCTTCGGCGATCCGGGATCCTATGCTTCCGCGTCTGTTTCGTATCGAAACCATGAAGCGGGAGCTGTCGGACACTTTCACGATGACTCTCAAGGCGGTGGATGGCGGTGTGTTTCGCTTCCAGCCCGGCCAGTTCAATATGCTCTACAGTTTTGGGATCGGCGAGGTGCCGATCAGCATCAGCGGCGATCCCAGCGATCCGTCGGTGCTGTGTCACACCATCCGTGCGGTCGGCAAAACCTCGGGGGCGCTGGCGGCCCTGAAGCCGGGCGACACCGTCGGGGTTCGCGGGCCGTTCGGGAGTCCGTGGCCGGTTGAGGAGTGCTTTGGCTCCGATCTGGTGATCATGGCCGGCGGCGTCGGTCTGGCGCCGTTGCGGCCGGCGATCAACGCCGTGCTGGCCCAGCGCGAAAAGTTCGGCAATGTGTTGATCCTCTACGGGGCGCGAACCCCCGAAGACATCCTTTTTGCCAAGGATCTGCGGAGCTGGCGGGGACGGTTCGACCTGAACGTCCAGGTCACGGTCGACCGCGTCACCGGTCGCTGGAGCGGCCGGGTCGGTGTGGTCACGCAGTTGATCAAGAGCGGCGGTTTCGACCGGCCGCATACCAAGGCCCTGATCTGCGGCCCGGAAGTCATGATGCGATTCGGCATCCAGGCCTTGCAGGAACATGGCGTGTCGGCCGACCGGATCTTCGTCTCGATGGAACGGAACATGAAATGCGCAGTCGGCTTCTGCGGCCACTGCCAGCTTGGGCCGACCTTCGTGTGCAAGGACGGGCCCGTGTATCGGTTCGACAGCATCCAGGAAATTTTCAAGCTTCGGGAGCTATAGAGCCATGGCCGCACGACGCAAACCAAAATTGGCGGTCTGGAAGTTCTCGTCTTGCGACGGATGCCAGCTTAGCCTTCTCGATTGTGAAGATGAGTTGCTCGCCGTGGTCGGAGCGGTGGAGATTGCTTTCTTCCTGGAAGCGACACGGGCCGAGATCAAGGGACCCTACGACGTGTCTCTGGTTGAAGGCTCGATCACGACTCCCCACGATGTCGAGCGGATCAAGAAGATCCGCAAACAGTCCAAGGTTGTGATCACCCTCGGGGCCTGTGCCACCGCCGGCGGGATCCAGGCGATCAAGAACTTCCGCGACGTGCGGGGGTTCATCGATGCGGTTTACGCCCGACCTGACTTCATCGACACCCTTTCTTCGTCGACTGCGATTGAAGACCACATACCGGTTGATTTCCAGTTGCGCGGATGCCCGATCAACAAGTACCAGTTGTTAGAGGTGTTGAACGCTCTGCTGAACGGCCGGCGTCCCAACGTCCCGCCTTATTCCGAGTGCATCGAATGCAAGCGCGCGGGCAATGTCTGCGTGATGGTGGCCAAGGGAACCCCGTGCCTGGGGCCGGTGGTTCAGGCCGGCTGCGGCAGTCTGTGCCCCAGCCACGATCGCGGCTGCTATGGCTGTTTCGGCCCCAAGGAACTGCCCAATACGGCCAGCCTTGCGAGCCGGATGGCGGAACTGGGCATGTCCGGTACGGAAATCGGCCTGGCCTTCCGCTCTTTCAATGCCAATGCCGAGGCATTCCGCAAAGAAGGTGATATTCATGACCGCCGCTGAAGTCCTCACCGCTCCCCGCATCATCAAGGTCGACGCTCTGGCCCGGGTCGAGGGCGAAGGCGCGCTCTATGTCCGGATCAAGGACGATATCGTCAAGGACGTGAAGTTTCGGATCTTCGAGCCGCCGCGCTTTTTCGAGGCGTTGCTGCGCGGGCGGATGTTCTGGGACGCTCCCGATATTACCTCGCGCATCTGCGGCATTTGTCCCATCGCCTACTCGATGGGGGCAAGCCACGCCATGGAAATGGCGCTGGGGGTCGAGGTCCCGCCGGGGCCGTTGCAGACGTTGCGGCGGCTGCTGTATTGCGGCGAGTGGATTCAGAGCCATGTGCTCCATACTTACCTGCTGCATGCGCCGGACTTCCTCGGCTACGAGGATGCCATCGAAATCTCCAAGCACCATCCGGGGGTGGTTGAAAAGGCGCTGCGGCTGAAGAAGCTCGGGAACGAGATTCTCGAAATCGTCGGCGGGCGTGCCGTGCATCCGGTCAACACCAAGGTGGGCGGCTTCTGGAAGGCCCCGCGCAAGGCCGCGATCCGGCATCTGATCGAACCGCTGAAACAGGCGATCGAGGATTCCATCGACACCATCCGGCTGTTTTCGACCTTTACCTTTCCCGACTATGAGGACGACTACACCTTCGTGGCGATGCGCCATCCCGATGAATACGCCATCGAGAAGGGCCGGATCGTCAGTAACCGTGGTCTCGACATCGGCATTCCGGAATTCGAAGACTATTTTGACGAAGAGCATGTTCAGCACTCCAACGCCCTGCATGGGGTGATGAAGGGCAGCCACGGCCCGGCCTACATGGTTGGACCGCTGGCCCGCTATGCCCTGAACTTCGAACAGTTGACGCCGTTGTGTAAGGACATGGCCAAGGAGGTCGGGCTGGGGCCGGTCGAGCGCAACCCGTTCAAGAGCCTGATCGTGCGCGCGATCGAAACCCTGTACGCCTGCCAGGAAGCGGCGCGGCTGGCGGAAATCTATGAGGAACCGGATCGGTCGGCGATCGAGATCATGCCCCGGGCCGGGCGTGGCCATGGTTGCACCGAGGCGCCGCGCGGCATCTGTTATCACCGTTACGATCTCGACCACGAAGGGCGGATTCTGACCGCCCGCATTGTTCCGCCCACCGCCCAGAATCAGAAGATCATGGAGATCGACCTGTGGGGCGTGGTTCAGAAGAATCTCAATCTGCCGGACGAGAAACTCAAATGGCGGTGCGAGCAGGCGATTCGCAATTACGATCCCTGCATCAGTTGCGCCACCCACTTCCTGAAACTGACGATTGATCGGGACTAGAGGACGATCGGGACCGGAGGGCGGCCGGGACCAGGGACCGGTGGCCTCCAGGGGCAAAACCCTTGGAGGCCCGGGGCCGTGGTCGGGGGGACAAGATTCGAACTTGCGGCCCTGGCGTCCCAAACGCCATGCTCTACCAGGCTGAGCTACCCCCCGTCGTGGCTCTCTTGGTACAATAACCGCCTGGCCAGAGCAAGACCGATGCGACGGCAAACGGCAGCATCCCGGGCTCGCCCCCAAACCTCATGGGTTCAAAGGGCCGACTGGCCCTTTGCGGGGGCGGGCAGAGCCCGCCATGTCCCGAAGACATCGGTTATCCGCCATGTCCCGTGAGGTTGGTATCGACCGTGCCGAACAGGGTGCCGAGATCGGTGCCGACGGCGGCGACGATGGCGATGATGACCAGGGCAATGCCGGCGGCGATCAGGCCGTATTCGATGGCGGTGGCCCCGCGTCGGCAAGCCAGAACATGGTTTGCCGGGTGAGTCATTTTCCTAAACATGCCCGAGGTGTCCTTGCAGGATCGTCGATGAAGGGCCGGACGGGCTTCGCTGTTCGGACATTGGCCGATGCCGCCCGACGACGAGAGAAGCCTCGTGGGGTCAAGATTGTCTCAGGGAGCGATCACAAACAGCACGAGAGCGAGACTTAAGTCTTGCTCTCGTGCTGTTCGCTGTCCGCAGAGGCCGATTAGCCACCATGGGCCAGGAGATTGGTGTTGACCGTGCCGAACATGGTGTTCAAGTCGGTGCCGATGGTGCCGACCACGGCCATGATGGCAACGGCGATGCCGGCAGCAATCAGGCCATATTCGATCGCAGTTGCGCCGCGTTTGGAAGTCATGGCCGCATTAATATGGCCATAGATGCGACTAATTTGTGTAAACATGGCCTGAAGCTCCTTGGCTGATCGGCTGTGATTGTTGAGCGGGTTCCGTTTTCGAAGGTGCGCCGCGGTTGTTTGATGGGGAGATCATGCCATTGGCCATGCCGCACCTCAGTGATCGTCATCACAGGGAATGATTATTTGGCCTTGTGCGGTCGCTCCGAACAGTTCAGAGTCGTTGTATGGGCAGTGATCATGTTATGGAGTCCGCGAGCAAACGGGGCGGCGCCCGATAACGAGCCTTGCCAAGGCGGGACTATTTTTGGATAGTCTCCCGTCCGGGGTCTGTCGGCGGTATTTCTGTCCAAGGTCCATGGGCATCATTAAAGGGCACGTCGATGCTATCCGTTGATAACCGTTCCACGGGTGGGCCATTGCCCGACCTGTCCGGTGTGCTGGAACCGCTGCCCGGTCAGGCCCCGGCCGGTCCGTCGCTCCGGTATCTGCCGGTTTACGATGCCATCCGCGAGGCCCGGCGCCAGGACGACCCGTCCCTGACCCAAGGTGTCTGGCAGACCGAGAACAAGCGCGCCGATTGGGCCGAGGTGGTGCGGTTGTGTCTTGACGTGTTGCTGCACCAGTCCAAGGACCTTCAGGTGGCCTGCTGGCTGGTGGAGGCGATGGTGTACCGCCATGGCTTCATCGCCTTTGCGCCGGGTCTGCGGATGATCGGCGGATTGTGTCAGACCTTCTGGGCCAACGGCTTGCATCCGGTCAACGAGAACGGCGATTTCAATGCCCGGTTTTCACCGCTGGAATGGCTGGACGGCAAGCTGTCCCATCTGCTGTGTCTGCAACCGGTGACGCGCTCGGGCAAGGATGTGGAGGTCAGCTACAGCTATTCCGACTATCGCAACGCCCAGCGATTGGGGGTGGCCGGCAGCCGCGATCCGGCGATCCTGAAACAGGCCCGGAGCAGCGGCCAACCCTTGCCCGGCGATATCGAAGCCAGTGCCGCCGCCACCCTGTCCGCGATTCTGCGCGGTTATTACCGCGACTTGTCCCGGGCGATCGAAGAAACCGCCGGTCTGGCCGCCGTGTTGAACCGGTTGGGCGGCGACACCGCCCCCAGCATGGTGGGTTTGCGCAACCGGCTTTCGGAAATTCAGGGTTGGATCCATACCACGCTCTGTGCCAAGGGCGAACAGCATGTTCTGGAGATGGATGTCCCGGATCATGGCCCGGCGTTTGGCGACGACAGCGAGGATGACGGCCTGTCCCCGCCTCACCGCCGTGCGCCCCCCACCGGTCCGATCGCCAGCCGCGAGGAAGCGTATTACTGGATTTCCGCCGCCGCCGAGTATCTGCTGCGCACCGAGCCCCACAGCCCGACTCCCTACCTGCTCCAGCGCGCGATTCTGTGGGGCAACATGCCTTTGCATGAAATTTTGATCGAAATCAGCCGGGGGCGCAATGACCTGGCTTCGGTGATCGATTTTCTCGGTTTCAATTCCTCGGATATTTCCAGGAACGGCGGTCATTAAGGACGGTGTCTGATTATACTCCTTATCGGCTGGTGATTCGGCACCGGAACCGCCTGGACGTGAAGCCGCACCTGGACAAAGGGAGGCTTGAGCGGCGATGATACGGATGGCCCCGGGCCCTTAACAAACCCGATCCCGGAACTATTTCATCCCGAAACCATTTGATCGTGTGGTGTTGCTGACCGCCCGATCCGCCGGCCGGGCGCCGGAACGGTGTGTTGGCTGCGCAGGTGACGGAAGAGCGGCCATTCGGACTCCGAAAAAAATCGACGGACAGACGAGATGATCTTGTGAATACCGCGCCATTGTTCTAAGAGTCCATCATAACTGAACCTGTATCTACCCATACCATTGTATGAAAAAAGTCTCACCATCGGGGAAAGGCATCGAACATGGCTGAAAGTACCCAGCACAAGCTGAGCAGAGTTCGCCCGCCGCGCGTCCAGATTACCTATGACGTGGAAATCGGCAATGCGATTGAAAAGAAGGAACTGCCCTTCATCGTGGGCATTCTGGCAGACCTGTCGGGCAAGCCAGCCGAAGCGTTGCCCTTGCTCAAGGACCGGAAGTTCGTCGAGGTCGATCGGGACAACTACCAGGATGTGCTTGGTGCGATTACGCCGCGAGTGGCCTTTCGCGTTCCCGACAAGTTGAAGAAGGACAGCTCGGACGCCCTCAACGTTGAGCTGCGTTTCCGGAGTCTGGACGATTTCGGCCCGGTCGAGGTGTTGAAGCAAATCCCTCAGCTTCGTCGTTTGTACGAGGCGCGCTGCCGGTTGCGGGATCTGCTGACCAAGCTGGATGGCAACGACGATCTGGATCAGTTGCTGTCCCAGGTGATCAAGAGCACCGACGACCAGGCGGCGCTCAAGACTCAACTGGCTGCCGGGGCGCCCGCACCCGAGTCAGCTCCGGCTCCGGCTCCCGCGCCGGCCCCTGCCGCCGACTGACCGACGACGCCCGAGACCTTAGGAGACCCAGGCCATGGCTGAAACCGAAACCTCCGCCGGCGGCGCGGCCGTCGATACTCAACCCACGACCCTGCTCGATCAAATTCTGGTTCAGGGCAAGCTGGCCCGTGACGAGTCGCAGCGCAGTTACGCGCGCGATCTGGTCGACGAGTTCGTTAACTCGGTACTGGCCGAGGGCGGCACGGTGCGGGGCGACGTGGTCGCTTCCATCAATGACCGCATTGCCCAGATTGACGATCTGATCTCGGATCAGCTGAACGAAGTGCTGCATCACCCCGACTTCCAGCGTCTGGAAGCGTCGTGGCGGGGCTTTGCCTATCTGGTCTTCAATACCGAGACCGGGAGCAAACTCAAGCTGCGTCTGCTTAACGTCACCAAGGCCGAACTGCTCAAGGACCTGGAAAAGGCGGTCGAATTCGACCAGAGCATTTTGTTCAAAAAGGTCTATGAAGACGAATATGGGACCTTCGGCGGCCTGCCCTTCAGCGTGCTGATCGGCGACTACGAGTTCGGCCGTAATCCCCAGGACATGGCGCTGCTCGAGAAGATTTCCAATGTCGCCGCGGC
The DNA here is from genome assembly GCA_903927615.1 of uncultured Rhodospirillales bacterium. Classification (GTDB taxonomy): domain Bacteria; phylum Pseudomonadota; class Alphaproteobacteria; order Azospirillales; family Azospirillaceae; genus BOG-933. The sequence continues at coordinate 110,109 of CAIYNU010000006.1, forward strand.
GGCTCATGCGCCTTTCATCGGCGGAGCGGCGCCGATGTTGTTCGATATGGCCAGCTTTACCGAGTTGGGGGTGCCGCGCGACCTGGCCAAAATCTTCGAAAGCGCCGAGTTGATCAAGTGGCGCTCGTTCCGCGCCAGCGAAGATTCCCGCTACGTCTCCCTGTGCCTGCCCCACGTCCTGTTGCGCCTGCCCTATGGCCCCAAGACCGTTCCGGTGGAGGGCGTCGGCTTCGTCGAGGACACCGATGGGCGCGACCACAGCAAGTATCTGTGGGGGAATCCGGCCTGGGTTCTGGGCCAGCGCATCACCAACGCCTTTGCGCTTTATGGCTGGACCGCAGCCATTCGCGGGGTCGAAGGCGGCGGTAAGGTCGAAGGCCTGCCGACCCATACCTTCCGCACCGATGAGGGCGACGTCGCGCTGAAATGCCCGACCGAAATCGCCATCACCGACCGGCGCGAAAAAGAACTCAACGACCTGGGCTTCATCTCCCTGGTTCACTGCAAGAATACCGACTATGCCGCTTTCTTTGGCGGCCATACCACCAACCAGCCCAAGCTCTACAACACCGCTGCCGCCAACGCCAACAGCCGGCTGTCGGCGATGCTGCCGTATATTCTGAATGCCTCGCGCTTTGCTCATTACATCAAAGTGATCATGCGCGATAAGGTCGGCAGCTTTATGACCCGGGACAACGTCCAGGTTTACTTGAATACCTGGATTGTCGACTACATCCTGGCCAAAGATGATGCCGGCCAGAACATCAAAGCCGAATATCCGTTGCGCGATGCCCGGATCGACGTCTTTGACGTGCCGGGCAAACCCGGTGTCTACAAAGCCGTGGTGTTCTTGCGGCCGCATTTCCAACTGGAAGAGTTGACCGCCTCGATTCGTCTGGTTGCCGAGCTGCCCGCTCCTGTGGGCTGACGCCAGGCGCGAAGGGGGGAGGCCCCCGATGCGTGACATGTGCTCGTGAGACAAAGGGCTCCGGCGTCGCCCGGCCGCTTTGGCGGTCGGGCCGTTCGCCGCCCGTCAATCACCTGATCTTGGGAGACCCCGTATGGCCGCCAATATGTTCATCGTCATCGCCGACATTAAAGGCGAGAGTCTGGACTCGAACAACAAGGAAGCAATCCAGGTTCTGTCCTGGAGCCATTCATTCAATCAGCCGACGTCCCCGACGCGCAGCTCCGCCGGTTCGGGCACCGTCGAGCAAGCCAATCATTCGGACTTCTCCTTTACCAAATACACCGACGCGGCAACCGACGATTTGCTCAAGGCCTGCTGGAGCGGCAAACAGATCGCGACCGCGACCTTCTCGGCCTATCGCTCCGACGGTTCGGACAAAGCGATCAAGTACCTGGAAGTGGCCATGACCGGCGTCATCGTCTCGAACTTCTCCATCGGCGGCGGCACCGGCGACGTTCCGACCGAAACGGTCACGCTGAGCTACAACGCCGTGACCTACAACTACATTCAGCAGAAGACCGCCGACGGGACGGCCGGGGGTAACCAGAAGGTCAAGCATGACCTGGGTGCCCAGACGGTGTCGTAACGGCGCCCGGATTGTCGTTACCATCCCATGTCCGGTCCCCGGATCACCCCAGGCGTTCGCGTGCCGCTGTTCGACCGTCTGGTCGAAACCGCGGCGCCGGACGATTCGGGTGGCGGCAGCCATGATCGACGGATGCTGGATCGGGCCGGTCTCAAGGTGTCCATCGCCCGGGAGTTGACGCGCCTGCTCAACACGCGCACATCGCTGGCGGCCGATGGCCTCGACCGGCGACCGCGCAGCACCATTGATTACGGCCTGCCCGACCTGTCGCGATTCTGGCCGGCGAGCGATGACAGCGAAAAGGAACTGGCCCGCCTGATCGAACGGACCGTTACGGTGTTCGAACCCCGTCTGCGGACCCCCAGTGTCACCATTACCCGTGTTCCCGGGCGCCGGCGGGCCCTTCAGGCCACCATCAGCGGGGCGATTGCGCTCGACGCCATGGTCGAGCCCGTGACCTTTCCCATCGTGGTCGACGAGTGCGCCGAAGAAACCAAACCGGATGCTTGACAGTCATCGGTTTGGTTTCATGTCCCCGAAGGCAACTCGAATCGGCTCATGGTCGGCTGCCAGGCCCGGGCTGATGGTTGCCCAGGGCCATGGCGATGGTTTTTGGTTGAACAATGTTTAGCAAAGCAGTTTTTAGTAGAACGGCACCACCAGACGAAGGTTGAAGATATCGCCGGCCACGTCGTTTGCGGCGTAAATGTTATGATTCCATTCCGCCATAATGCTGACGCCGTCGAACTGATAGCCGACCAGCGGACCGAGCCCGAAGTTGGTCGCGATGCTGTTCGGCACCGTGCGGCCATTCAAGGTATCGGCGTTCAACTGGTTTTCCTGATGCAAACCGAGGCCGACGGTCCATTTGCCGAGGGTCTTGGCCACCGTGTAGTCGGCGGCGAACTCGTCACCCGTCTGGTAGCGATAGCCGTTGGCCGTCGTCGCGTCGATGGGGAACGCCAGATGCAGATCGGCACTGAGGTTCCAGCCGTCACTCAGCCAGCTCAACCCCAGATCGGGCTGGATGGTGGTGTAGCCGTTGCCCGAAGGCAGCCCGCCGTTGAGTCTGCGCCCTTTGACGAGGTCGGCCATGGTCGAACTGGCGTCGTCCAGATAGACCGACAGGCCGGCCTTGACATGGAAGTCGCCAAAGGTCCAGGCCAACTGGCCGGGGATCAGGATGGTGTTGAAGGTCCCCCAATTGCCGTTGCCGGCGCCCTGGGGGGTGTAGCTGGTGTAGTCGAACGGCTGGGCGACGGCGACGGCGTAGTCGGCCCCCAAAATCTTGATGCCGGTGGACCACAGGATAATCGGCACCTCGACCAGCGCCGAGAGGCCGGTGCCGCTCACGGTCTTGCCGTTCTGATCATGCCAGGTGTACGACACCCAATAATTGTCAAGCACGCCGTAGACGCCGGGCGGGGGCAACGCGCCGGCCGCAAGCCCTTCGTTCACACCGCGCAGATGCGGATCCCACAATTCCTCGGCCGAAGCCTGGCCGGCCAAGGTCACGGCAGCGGTCATGATCATCGCGCCCAATAGCTTCTTCATGATCCATTAACTCCCAGATTATACCGTTTCTAAAGTGAGCAATGCTGTTTCGAGCATGATATTGTGCGACGCAGCAACTGAGTGAAATGAACCGTTACAGGATCATCATCTTCAGATAAAACCGTATCGATATTTCGATTGTGAGGTTAGACTGCCGCACGGGCCCGATGGGAGCGTTTTCTCCAACGCTCCACTCCATTCCGGGGTCTTGTTGCAATAGTATCACAAATCCTGCGGGCTGTCCTCAGCGCCCCAGATAGGCCTGACGCACCCGCTCGTCCTCCAGCAACCCCAGGCCACTGCCGGACAGCACGATCCGGCCGCGATCCAGGATGTGGGCGGCATCGGCCAGGCGCAGCGCCGCGGTGGCGTGCTGTTCGGCCAGAATGATCGTGATGTTCTCGGTGGCCAGGGTGCCGATCAGTTGGAACACCTGGCGCGCCAGTTCCGGGGGCATCCCCTGGGTCGGTTCATCGAACAGGATCAGATCGGGCCGGGCCATCAGGCCGCGGCCGATGGCCACCATCTGCTGCTTGCCCGCCGACAGCATGCCCACGTCCAGGTCGATGATTTCGGCCAGGCGCGGAAACAGCGCCAGCACCCGATCAAGCCGCGACCCCCGGCCCGACTGCGCCCACGATGCGGCCGCCCCCAGTTCCAGATTCTCGCGCACGCTCATGGTCGGAAACAACTGCCGGCCTTCGGCGACATGGGCGATGCCGAGATTGCAGATACGGTGACCGGGCAAACCGACCAACTCCCGGCCGCGAAAGCGGATGCTGCCGGCGGCGGGACGGGTCAGGCCGGCGATGGCCCGGAGCAACGAGGTTTTGCCGGCGCCGTTGCTGCCGACGATGGCGGTGGTGGAGCCCCGGGCAACCTCGAACGAGACGCCCTGAAGGGCCGGAATCGGCCCGTAGTGCAGGCGCAGGTCCGAAACCGCCAGCAACAGGGTGTCGCGGGCGCCGCCACCCGCCGCCTTGGCCCCCCATTTGGCCCCGGGTCTGGTCGCCAGGATCATGACAACCGCTCCTCGCTGCCGGTCAGCGTCTCGGGGTCGCCGTCGGCGACCACCTGGCCGTGATCCAGCACCACCACCCGGTGCGCCAGGGCCATCACCGAGGCCAGCCGGGGTTCGGCCAGCAGCACGGTCAGACCGGGGCGACGGTTGAACGCGCGCAACACCTTGAAAATGTGCTCGAGGTCGGGCGCCTCGAGTTCGCTCAGCAACTCGTCGAGCAGCAGCAGACGGGGCCGGGTGGCCAAGGCCCGGGCCAGTTCCAGGGCCTTGCGCCCGGGCAGGGCCAGATGGTGCGCCGGCTGGTTGGCGAACCGGGTCAGACCCATCAGGTCCAGCATTTCCAGGGCATGCCCGCGCGCCTCGGACGCATCCCGGGCGTGCAGCAGAGCTGCCACCGTCACGGTATCAAGCGTACTGAGGTCCCCAAACAACTGAACCGGGTTGAAGGTACGGCCGATGCCGGCGGCGCAGGTCTGATCGGGCCGAAGGCCGGTCACCGACCGGCCTCGGAACCGGATTCTGCCGCGGTCGGGACGGCAGGCCCCGGTGATCAGGTCAAAGAGAGTGGTTTTGCCGGCCCCGTTGGCGCCCACCACCGCAACGATGCTGCCGGCGGACACGGTCAGGGACACTTCGGCGACGGCGTCCAGCCCACCGAAGCTCTTGGACACGTCCTTGAGGACAAGCAGGTCGATCACCGTCGTTCGGTCCTTGCGCGGGCCGGAAGAGCCGAAACCGGGCGCGCCTCGGGCACCAGCCCGAAACGGTGCGCCAGCCACGGCCACAGGCCGGCGGGCCGGAACAGCACCATCCCCACCAGCAGCAGGCCGTAACAGAATGGGGTCAGGCCCGGCATCGGGTGGTTGAACCGCTGGGCCAGCCAGGCCAGCCCCTCATCGACCGGAGTCAGGGCCAGCGCCCCCACCACCGGCCCGAGGACCGTCCCAAGGCCGCCGGTGACGACGCACAGCACGATCTCCATGGACCGGGTCGCCGAAAAAAGCGGGTCGGCAACCACGGCTCCCGAGAAAAAGGCCAGAAACACCCCGGCCGGTGCGGTCAGCGCCGCCGAAATCGCCATGGCCGAAAGCCGGGTCCGGAACAGATTGACTCCGACGGCCGCCGCCGCCGCCGGGTTTTCCCGCACCGCCCGCCACCGATAGCCCAGGCCCGAACGCAGCAACGCCCGAATCAGCACCAGGGTGGCCAGCGTCAGAAACAGGATCAGGTCATAAGCCGCCGCCGGATGATTGTGCAGATCGGGCAGCAGGGCGCTGGATGGGACCGGCGGCAACACCAGCCCGGCGGTGCCCCCGAGGTTGTCCAGGTGCCGGACCCCGAGCCGGCAGGCTTCGGCCCCGGCCAGCGTCAGCACCGCAAATGTGAGTTCGGGACGGCCGGTCCGCAACGCGACCGCCCCCAGGGCGGTCCCGACCAGGGCCACCCCCCCCATGACCAGACCCAGACCGGGCCAGGGACCGATGCCGTGCTGAAGATAGAGGCCGGCGCCGAGATAGGCCCCGAGCCCGACGAACAGGGCATGCCCCAGGGACAACAGCCCCGCGAAGCCCGAGACCAGATTCCAGGCCTGGCTGGCACAGGCCAGCACCAGGGCGGCGATCATCACCGTCACCAGGCGGGGTTCGGCCCACGCGGGCAGGGTCACCAGGCCCACCAGCATGGCCAGCCCCACCATCCGGCCGCGCCAGGTGGTGGTGGCGGCAACCTCGGTCACGAGGTCCATCACGCCATGGGCAAATCGCTCGGGCAGCGTTTCGAGCCACCACAGCACGCCGCTCAGGCCCCGAACCGAACCCGTGACGAGCATCCGCAACCATGACGGCGTCATCGGGTTCGCTCCCGATGGCGGGGCAGATCCGCAGCCTGACCGAACAACCCCAGGGGGCGCACCAGCAGCACCAGGACCAGCAAGCCGTACTCGACCGGGCTCTGAAAGCCCGGGGGCAGGATGACCCCGGCCAGGGCTTCGACCCCGCCCACCAGCAGACCGGCCAGCAGGGCCCCGCCCACGCTGCCGAGGCCGCCGATCAGCGTGATGATCAGACCGGTGACGGCATACTCCGACACCAGTTCCGGCCGGACATCGACGATCTGGGCCATCAGGCAGCCCGCCACTCCGACCACCGCCGTCCCCAAACCAAAGGTCACGGCTTGCATCCAGCCCAGATTCAGGCCGATCACCCGGGCTCCGAAGGGATTGTCGACACAGGCCCGAATGGCCTTGCCGGTGCGGCTGACGTTGAAGAACATAAACAGCGCCATGGTCACCAGCACCGCGACCCAGGCCGCCCGCACCTGTAACCGGTCGAGCAAAAACGGCCCGACCACCAGGGTGTCGCCCACATAGGGCAAACGGATGCTGCGGGGGGCGGCGCCGAACAGCAGGGTCAGACCGCCCGCCAGGGTCAGCGCCACCCCGACCATCAGCAAAGACGGCATCGGCTCCGGGGCGTCCAGCACCCGGCTCAAGAGCAGGCGTTGGACCACAAAGCCGAACAGGAACAGCCCGACCGCATCCGCCGGCACCGCCAGCAGCGGATCCACGCCATGGACCGTCGCCATCAGCGCCGCCCCGTACATGCCCGCCACCATCACGCTGCCATGGGCGAAATTGATCACCCGCAACGCACCGAACATCACCGCAAGCCCAAGCGCCGCCAGACCGTAAACCAGTCCGGTCAGCAGGCCGCCGATCAGGGTGTTGAGGTAAAACGCCAGAGACATGGCCCGCATCGCCGCCGGAAATCCGCCGCATAAGAACCCGCCCATCCCGGAACCGCAAGAGCCTTGACGGCGGGACGAGGCCTCCCCAAATAGAGGGCGTGGACGGATGCCGCTGTCGGGTCCGTCCCGAGACTGCCAACGATGGCGTGGCCTGAACGGCACGTCCGGCCCGAAGTTCCGACCGAACATTCGGGACGCGCTGAACGATGGCTCATGCCGAAGGATCGCTCATAAGGAGGATCATCATGCGTACCTATGACCTGTCGCCGTTATTCCGCTCCACCGTCGGGTTCGACCATCTGACCCGGGCGCTGGATGCGGCCTTGCAGTTGAACGACAACGCCCTGTCCTATCCGCCGTACAATATTGAAAAGGTCGGCGAGGATGCTTACCGGGTGTCGATGGCGGTGGCCGGCTTCGGCGCCGACGACATCGAAATCATCACCCAGGAGGGCGTGCTGGTGGTCAAGGGCAAAGCCAGGCCCGAAGACGAAAAGACCACCTATCTTTATCGCGGCATCGCCGCCCGCGCCTTTGAGCGGCGCTTCCAGCTTGCCGATTACATCCGGGCCACCGGGGCCCGCCTCGAAAACGGCATGCTGTCGGTGGAATTGGCTCGCCAGGTCCCTGAGGCCCTGAAGCCCCGCCGGATTGACATCACCGCCGTCGGGACCGCCGGAACCGTCGGGACGGTCGATCGGGCCCGCCTGACCGAACAGAAAGCAGCGGCATAGGCTGGTTGCCAGAATAATCCCAGGAACGCCATCCCATGGGATGGCGTTCCTGGGAGTGCGGGCATCCTGCCCGCTTTTTTCGGTGCTGTTTCCTTAACCGCGGGCTTTTTGATCGTGCCGCCAAAAGAAAGGGCGGGCAGGATGCCCGCGCTCCCGAAGCCCGGCAAAACACTCCCCCAGGCTCAGTACTGGTTCACGTCCTTCGAGTCGACCTGGCCGCTGAGACGGGTCCGGATGTGGGACCACGAGACCCCGAACGACAGGATGGTGGCGAACAGGGTGCCGACCACGGTGGCGACGGCGTCGGGATTGTTAAGGTCCAACAAATTGTAGTCCACCAGGGTCCAGACCAGCGCGGTCAGCGACGCCGCGGAGGTGGCCACCCCGACCGGTCCGAGAGAACGCCAGATGGCGATGGCGAAGACGCCGTAGGAGGTCAGCAGGCTGACCCCGACGAAACTTTTCAACGGCCAGTTCTCGGCCCCGGCCCCGGTCACCCAGTGATAATACGAGTATCCCGAGGCGTTGTAGGTGGCAAAGACGATGAACATGGCCAACACCCAGCGGACCAGGAAACTCGAGGCATTGAACATGGCCGAAACCCATGGGCTGACGGTGATCTTGGCCGAAGATAGCAACGATCGGGTCGATTAGGAAGCGGCGCCTTCGCGACCGCGGCTTTGTCCCCGAACCCCGACCAGGGGCCTTGCCCCTGGACCCCACCAAGGGGTCACCCCTTGGAACCCAGGACCGGAACCGGAACCGAACGTCAAACCCGCCCGTAAGTATCGTTCAGGCGAACGATGTCGTCCTCGCCCAAATAAGCGCCCGACTGGACCTCGATCAAATTCAGCGGAACCCGACCGGGGTTTTCCAACCGGTGAGGGGTGCCGAGCGGGATGAACATGGATTCGTTCTCGCGCAGCAGAACCTGCTCCTCGCCGCGCGTCACAAGAGCGGTGCCGTTGACCACCACCCAGTGCTCGGCCCGGTGATAGTGCAATTGAAGCGACAGTTGCGCCCCGGGATTGACGGTCAGGCGTTTGACCTGGAAGCGATCGCCCGCATGCAGTCCCTGATAGAAGCCCCAGGGACGATGCACCTTGCGGTGATTGACCGGTTCGGTGCGCCCCTGGCGCTTCATCTCGTCCACCAGGGTCTTGATCTCGCCGACCCGGTCCCGGGATGCCACCAGCACCGCGTCATCGGTGACCACGATCACGGTGTCGTCGACACCGACGGCGGCGGTGAGCATGCCTTCGCTGCGGATGTAGCAATTGCGGCTGCCGAGACTGACCACGTCGCCGATCCGGACATTGCCGGAACTGTCCTTGTCGCCGATCTCCCACAGGGCCGACCAGGCACCGACATCGGTCCAGCCGATGGTCGCCGGCACCATGGCCGCCCGGTCGGTGCGTTCCATCACCGCATAGTCGATGGAGATGCTGGGGGCGGCGGCAAACGCCGCGGCATCCAGCCGGAAGAAGTCCAGATCGACGGTGGCGCCGGCGATGGCCCGGGAACAGGCCGCCACCACTGCCGGCTCGAAGCGTTCCAGTTCGGCCAGCACCGTGGCCACCGGAAACAGAAACATGCCGCTGTTCCAGAAATGCTCGCCGCCGGCCAGATACGCCTCGGCGGTGGCCCGGGGCGGCTTTTCGACAAAGGCCGCGACCCCATGGACGCCGTCCAGACCGGCCAGCACCGGACCGCGCCGGATGTAGCCGTAACCGGTTTCCGGTGCGGTCGGGGTGATGCCGAACGTCACCAGATGACCGGCGGCGGCGGCGGCGGCGGCCCGTTCGACCACCGCCCGGAACGCGCCCTCGTCGCGGATCAGGTGATCGGCGGGCAGCACCAGCATCAGCGCGTCGGGATCGCGCTCCACGATCCGCAATGCCGCCACCGCCACCGCCGCCGCGGTATTGCGGCCGACCGGCTCCAGAATAATCGTGCAGGGCGCGTTATCGGTAGCATGATTCAACTGATCGGCGATAACGAAGCGATGCTTTTCGTTGCAGATCACCAGGGGCGGTGCGAACCGGCTGGTATCGGCAACCCGCCGCACCGTCTCCTGGATCATCGAGCGATCCGACGTGAGGTTCAGCAACTGCTTGGGAAAATGCTCGCGCGACATCGGCCACAAGCGGGCGCCGGCGCCGCCGGACAACAGGACAGGATAAATCCTTCGATGACCCGGGACAGCGGTCATGACAAATCCTTTGTAGTGACAAAATTTCGATCAATCTCAAGAGGCTGGTTCAGTTTGGAACCGTGGTGATGAACAGCGCCGTGGCCACCGGCGGCGTGGTTGCGTTCCGGCCCGCGGCCTCCAACGCCTTATGCAGTTCGGCCAGATAGCCGGCGGCCTGTTCGGCCTCGGGCCGCAAGGCCGGGAACAATGGCCTGGCGCTGGCGATGGCCACAATCAGCTCGCGCCCGAACGGCTGGCCGATGGTCCAGAACCGGCCGCCCCCGGTGGGATCGCCGAGCCGATGCTGGCCGCCCGCCACCAGCTTATGGTCCTTTTCCAGACCGTTCGGCCAAAGATGCACGACATAGCCTTCCAGCGTGAAGTAATCCACCTGGAGATAGGCCGGGAAACCCGGTCCGCGCAGATCGAGGATCAGATTCTGCCGATCCTTATAGACCGCCCCCGGGTTGGTCGGCTGAAGCTGAACCGGTTGGGGTAAATTCTGATTGCGATCCCGCAAATGGCCGATCGCCTCCAGCGGATCGCATAAAATCGGGCTCACCGTGTCGGTTTTGACGGTGTAGGTCGCCCCCGGCACCGCGCTTTCGATCAGGGCGCGGAGCTGTGCCTCGGAATTGGCTTCGCCCATCGCCCCCGTCACCGTCACGGCGCCGTCGGTTGCGGCGTCGGCCCAGAGCAAAGAGCAGGGGGCCCGGTTCACCACCGTGCGAATCGAGCCCAGCGCCGCCTCGGCCGCGGCCACCTGTTGGGCACGGGCCTGGGCTTCGGCCTGACGCTTGGCCTCGGCGGCCGCCTGGTCGGTCCGGGCCTGGATATCGGCCTGACGTTGGGCCGCCGCCGCCTGCTCGGCCCGAATCTGTTCCTCGGCCTGACGCTTGGCCTCGGCGATCGCCTGTTGGCTCCGGGCCAGGGCTTCGGCCTGGCGTTGGGCCTCTTCGGCGGCTTGAGGCGTCAGGGGCGGTTGTTCCCGTTGGGAGGGCGGGACAACCGGCCGGTCGCCGCCATGAGGCCCCAAGACCAGCCAGCCGCCCACGGCACCCGCCACCAGCACCACCCCGGCCACCGCGCCGATCAGCACCCCCTTGCCGCCGCCCGTGCCGCCATCTTTGGCGGATTTGGGACCTTCTTGCCGGGCCGGGCCATCCTTGACCGACAATCCGCCGGCCGGACCGGGGCGCCGGGGCGCCGACTCCTGGGACAGTTCGTGCGCCGGATGCGCGTCGTCCTGGCCGGGTTTCAGGATCAGGGTGGCGCCATCCTCCATGACCGTGCCGTCGGCTTCGGCCGCCGCGGACGCCGGTTCGGCCAGCCGTTTCTCGCTGGCGACCCGCAGCGCCTGGGCAAAGTCCGCCGCGCTCTGATAGCGATCCTCGGGGCGCTTCGCCATGGCCTTTTCCACCACCTGATCGAAGGCCCGCGGCGTCTGAACATTCAAGACCGAGGGATGCTCGGGCTGGCTGTGCAGCACCCGGTGCATGATGGTGGTCAGGCTGCCGGTGAACGGCTTTTCCCCGGTCAGCAACTGGTAAAGCACGGCCCCGGCCGAGAAAATGTCGGACCGGCCGTCCACCTGCTGGCCCATGAATTGCTCGGGCGACATGTAGCTGGGCGTGCCCATGACCGCGCCGGCCTGGGTGAGATTCGACGACTCGAGGCGCGCGATGCCGAAATCGGTGATTTTCACCGCCCCCGCCGTGGTCAGCATGATGTTGGCGGGCTTGATGTCCCGATGGACGATGCCGTGATGGTGGGCGTAGTCGAGCGCCGACAGGACATCGCCCATGATGCGGACGATCGTCTTCACATCGAAACGCTCGTTTTTGTCGAAGTAGTCCTTAAGGTCGCGCCCTTCGATAAATTCCATCGCGATGAAGGCGGTCGGACCATCCTCGCCGTATTCGTAGATGCCCACAATGTTAGGATGGTTGAGACGGCCTGCGGCCTGGGCTTCGCGCTTGAAGCGCGTGATCTGGGCGGTGGTCGCCTCCGGATCGTCGGCCTTCAGCATATCCGTGCGCACCGTCTTGAGGGCGACGAAACGCTCGATAAAGGGGTCCTTGCCCCTGTAGACGACACCCATGGCGCCCTTACCGAGTTCGCCTTCGATCTCGTACTTGCCGAGCTTACTGATATCCGCCTGTTTCACATCGCCCCCGGCCGTTGCCGCCGCGCCCTGTTCGAGCCGGCCTGGTGATCAAGCCCCCAGCCTTGTTGCCTAAGAATGGCCGGTTTCTCAGTCTTGTCCAAGTCCGGTATACCGTCGGACGAGAACGCCGCCAAGAGACACGCCCACGCCCGCCCCCCTCCGGAATGCCGGATGGCGACCTAATGTACGACAAATGGGAAGGGATCGGCACCATCGTAGCACGGGCCACGGTAAAATTCTCTCCGGGCCGGCCCCTCGCATCGGACCCTGGATCGGCGCGGCCGGACCCCCTACAGTCACCCGGCGCCCCTGTCCCGGAGCCTTGGATGATCGACGTCCCCTCGCCTCTGCCGGACGTGATGCCGTTGCCGGCCGAACTGGTCCACCTGGAAACCCTGGCGGGCAAGGCGCGCGACTATGCCCGGTCGGCCCGGGCCGTCAATACCCGGCGCGCCTACGCCGCCGACTGGCGGCACTATGTCCGATGGTGTGTCCGGCGGGGCCTGCCCGAATTGCCGGCCGAGCCCCAACGGATCGGTCTTTATATCGCCGAACTGGCCGCGGACACGCGACTGGCGGTGGCCTCCATCGAACGGCGGCTGTCGGGTCTGGCCTGGATGTTCCGTCAGCACGGACAGCCGCTCGATCGGGCCAACCCCCATGTCCGGGAGGTCCTGGCCGGCATCCGCAAGACCCATGGCCGGCCGCCGGCGGTCAAGGAGGCGCTGCTGGCTCACGACATTGTGGCGATGACCGAGCGCCTGGAACGCAATCTTCGGGGGTTGCGCGATCGCGCGATTCTGCTGGTGGGGTTCGCCGGCGGCCTCCGACGCTCGGAAATCGTCGGCCTCGATCACGGACCGCTGGAAACCGAAGACGGCCGGGGTTGGGTCGAGACCCTGAAAGACGGCCTGGTTCTGCACATCAACGGCAAATCCGGCTGGCGCGAGGTCGAGATCGGCCCCGGCTCGTCGGCCTTGACCTGTCCGGTTCAGGCCCTGGCCACCTGGATGGAATTGGGGCGGATCGTCCATGGGCCGGTGTTCCGGCCGATTTCCCGGGCCGGCAAGGTGCTCGCCCAACGGCTTTCCGACCGGCATGTGGCCCGGTTGGTCCAGAACACGGCGATGGCCGCCGGGATTCGCGGCGACCTGCCCGAAGGCGAGCGGCGCCGGCGCTTTGCCGGTCACAGCCTGCGCTCGGGGCTGGCGACCGCAGCCCAGGCCGAAGAGCGATTCGTCCAGCATCATCTCGGCCACGCCACGGTGGGGATGACCCGGCGCTACCAGCAGCGGCGGGACCGCTTCCGGATCAACCTGACCAGAGCGGCCGGATTGTAAGACCACCCGACCGCCCCAGCGTCCTTCAACGTCTTCCAACGTCGTGATGGAACCGATGATCACACTCTGCCAGTTCACCACCGCGCCGGTTTGGGGTGTCAATCCCAGCCCGTTTTGCATGAAGGTCGAAAACTATCTGCGTCTTGCCGGCCTGCCGTTCCAGACCCAGGTGACCTTGCCGTTCAAGGCGCCCAAGGGCAAACTGCCCTTTATAATCGACGAGGACGGTCGCCGCATTCCCGACAGCGGCCACATCGTGGCCCATCTCGAGGCCACTCGAGGCGGACGGCTGGATGGCGCCCTGACGGTGGAGCAACGGGCGCTTGGCCATCTGATCCGTCGGACCTGCGAGGAAAGCCTGTGCTTCATCGGGATGTATAGCCGCTGGTTCGACGAACCGGGCTGGAGCATCCTGAAGCCGGCCTTCTTTGGCCATCTGCCGCGACCGGCCCGATGGTTCGTCCCGACCCTGGTCCGCCGCACCCTGCGCCGGGACGTGCTGGGCCAGGGAACGCTCCGTCATGGCCGGGACGAGATTTACGCGCTGGGATGTGCCGATCTTGACGCCTTGGCCAACAGTCTGGGCGACCGGCCCTTTTACCTCACCGACCGCCCGACGTCGGTGGACGCCTGCGTGCATGCCTTTGTGGCCAATATCCTGAAGCCCCCCATCGACACCCCTTTGAAGGCCCACGCCGAACGCCTGACCCCATTGGTGGCCTTCATCGCCCGGATGGACGGCCTTTTGGGCTAACGGCGGCAGAGGGGATCCCGGCACAACCAAGGCATGGCACAATCAAGGAACGGGCGTTGAATGACCGAATCCCGATCCAGAACCGCTTTTCTGCGCCGGTTTCCCCACCTGTTGGACCTGCTGCCGCCCGCCCCGGTTCCGGCCCCGGCGGTCGCAGCCGCTCCGGCCCCGGCGGTCGCAGCCGCTCCGGCCCCGGCGGTCGCAGCCGCTCCGGCCCCAGCGGTCGCAGCCGCCCTGGTCGAGGCTTATCTCAAGGCGCCGGCCCGGATCGTGCTGGGCGAGCCTTACGGCGAGAACCTCTATTCCGAAATCGGGCGGGCCTTCAAACGCGCGTTGATCGCCGCCTGCCGGGACCTGGGCGCCACACCCGAGACCCTGACCCCCCAGCCGGCCTATCGGGGGGGAACCCTGGTGGTGTTCGGGCTCGGGCTCGGCTTTCACCTGACGCCCTTGATCGAGGCGACCGGCGCCGGTCATGTGGTGATGGTGGAACCCGACCTCACTCTGCTGAGTGCGGCGCTGACCGCCCTTGACTGGCCGGCCTTGTTCGAACGCCACGAGCGCCAGGGCTGCCGGTTCACGCTGGTCACCGCCGAGGCCGCCTCCGCCATCGCCGATGCCGTGCTGAGCGGGATCGCGCTTCGGGGCGAAGTGTTTCTTGACGGCGCCTGGCTGTTCGTCCATCCGCCCTTTCCCATGGCGCTGTTCGCCGCGGTCCGGACCCTGATCCTGGAGCGTTACCAGCCGCTGCTGATCGTCCAGGGCAATTATCGCGACGAATGTCTGATGATCGCCCATACCTTCAAAAATCTTCGGACCAACGCCTGCCGCCTGGTCGATGCCGACCGTCAGCCGGTGCGCCCGGAACCGGCGCTGATCATTGGCTCCGGGCCGTCGCTGGATGGCGATGTCGCCGACATCAGGCGCCTGCGCGAGCGATGCCTGGTGTTTACCTGCGGTTCGGCCTTGCAGGCTTGCCTCGGCCACGGCATCCGGCCGGATTTCCATGTGGAACTGGAAAATCACGACCTGATCCCCGAAATCATCGCCCATGCCGGCCGGATTTATGATCTGGCCGGGATTACTCTGGTGGCATCGCTGACCATCGACCCTCGGGTTCCGCCGATGTTCGAACGGTCCTTGATGTATTTCCGCCATCGCAGCGTCCCCGCCTGCATCTTCGGCGCCAAAACCTACGAGATGGCCTTTGCGGCTCCCACCGTGACCAACGTCGCCGTGCGGGTGGCCATCTCCTTTGGTTTCACCACCGTTTACCTGTTCGGCACCGACTTTGGAACCCGCCGCACCGACCGGATTCATGCCGGGGAAACCGCCTACCGCGACCTTCCGCAGGTCGGGGCGTGTGAAAAGGATTTCCATTTTTCTTTGGATGTTCCCGGTAATTTTGGCGGGACGGTCAAAACCGACCCCTTGTTCTTTACGCCCGCCCGGCGGAACATCGAAACCTTGATCCAGGCGGCCGGCATCACGGTCCGCAATTGCAGCGACGGCGTCCGCATCGCCGGCGCCAGACCGCTGAAAGCCAGGGGTCTGCGTCTGCCGCCGCTGGCCACCACCGGCTCGGCGATCCGGGACCAGATCGCCTCGCATTACCCTCTCCTCCAGCCCGGACAGGGCTTCACGCTGATCAATCCCGAGCAGGTGGTTCGGGAACGGACCCGGCTGTTCGAGGATCTGAACGCCCTGATCGACCGGGCCGAGCGGGAAGGCTCCGACATCATCGCGTTCTGGAACGACATCCTGCCGTTCTGCGACGGCGACGCCTATGCCGGGGTCACCCTGCTTTGTTCCCGGGAGTTGAGATCGGCGACCCGATTTGCCGCGTTTTTCATCACCCGGGTCGGGGATGCCGAACTGCGGCAGGCCCTGTTCCGCCGCTTTCTCGTGGCGTTGCGGCCGTTGCTGGCGGCCATTGACCAGCAGTCGGACCCGGTTTTCAGGTCTTTGATGCCGGCGAGCGGTAGGAATGCCCCATAAGGCCGTATGGGGGGAGCCTGGCCCCATGGGGGCCCGACGTCTTGGGCCGGACCTCCGCTCCGGCCCATTTTGGGCATAGACCCGAGCCCTCGGTTTTTCGTACTTTGCCCCGCTTATGCCCTTCTTGGACATGGGCAAGGTCGAGCTGAGGACTCCCGGAATGCCGGCACGCGCGATATGGCGTACCATCATCACTCTTTTGCGATTCGGTTTGGCGATCGTCATCCTGTGGGCGCTGATCCGGTTCGACATCGTCGATATCGGCGCCGTCTCCCGCTTGTGGATGGAACCGGCGGAACTGGGTGGCGGCATGCTCTGTCTGCTGGCGGGAATTTTCGTGACGACGCAACGCTGGCGGCTGTTGCTGAGAGTTCAGGGGGTTGACGTTCGGTATGGGCCGCTGTGCCGCCTGGTCGGGTTTTCCTCCCTGGCCGGAATGGTTTTGCCGGGGGCGACCAGCGGCGAGGCCCTGAAGATGCTGTGGATGATGCGATCGGTCCCGGGGGCCCGGGTGCCGGCGGCGCTGTCCATCGTCATGGATAAACTCATTGCGCTGTTTGCCGTCATCTTCACCGGCGGCGTGGCCGCCCTCCTGGACCTTGACGCCCTGACCAACAACCCGGCCCTGCGGGTGTTCGTGCTGTCCCTGTGGGGGGCGGTGGCCGGCATGGTGCTGGTGGTGTTGGGGCTGGTCCTGCTGCGGCATTGGCGGATTATCGACCGTTTCCCCCGGGAGGGGCACAGCCGGCTTTATCGGCTGTTCCGGCAGATGATCGACGTGATTCGCGCCTATCTGGACGTTCCGGGAACCCTGGTGCGGGCGTTCGGCCTGGCCCTGCTGTGCTGCGCGCTGATGGTGACGGCGGTGACGTTGCTGGCCGGGACCGTGGATGCCGCGGCCCTCACCCCGGCCCAGTATGCCATGGGGCTGGTGGCGGGCATGCTTGCCAACCTGCTGCCGCTGACCCCGGGCGGGATCGGCGTCGGCGAGAGTGGCTTCGGCTATATTTGCGACCTGCTCGATACCGGCTCCGGCGCGGCCTATGGCTCGGTATTTCTGGCCTTCCGGCTGGTCAGCATTCTGGCGTTGCTGCCGTTTTTGCTGGTCATGCCGGAGATGGAGTTGGTGGAGAGGAAGGAAGAAGGCCCGGTGAGCGGTCCGACGGGCCTTTGACGACAAATGATTTCGTGGTCTCTGGGATTGTGCGGCGTCGATCGTCTCGGCCAAGGTTAGGGGCGCCTGCCAGAGGCTTCGCCCTGATTGACCACCACGGCAACCACCGCCACTTATCGCACATCTTTTTCCAGCATGATTTTGTAAAGGCTATCTTTGTTCATATGTATTGCATCATTAAAATCCGTTGCCTGCAATCCAAACCGCGCTGGTTGATAGCTACCAATGACTCTTATCCCGTTATCTTTGGCCATTTTACGCACGAGATGCTCAATGATCTTAGTCGCCATGACGGTATCGGTTCCAATGCATTGTTTCAGAAACTGGTCAGGATGATATGGCATGAGTAAAAATATTACAGAATTGCCATTTTGTTTTAACTTATTTAGCACATCTTGAAATTCTTTGACAACATCCATATTATAATACGGCGCTTTAACCTTGTAGCTACCGCACGGAAAAATTGTTGAGGGATCATGATTCGGAGATGAGGCCTTTTTCTCTGTATCAATATCATACAGAAAGGATCCATCAGGACGAAATCCTTTACGCTCAGCAATATCAGCGCCATCGGCAATCGCACCATCGGCATTAAGTTCATGATAGACTAGGTAGTCATTGCTATGCGTGAGCAGGTTGCTAATATTTCTCATAAAATAGTCCCAATTGATAAGGTTTTTAATCGGTTCTATCGATCCAGGCTTCTGACCTCTGGCTGGTAATTCGAAAGAGTACCTGGCAAGACGATACTCTTCAACATAGCTGTCTACATAACGCAGATCGGCATCATAATTAAAGAACCATGGTGGAATATGTATAAATAATGTAGTGTTAGAGTGTTTCGCTAATGGCTCTAACAAAGTCACAGTATCTTCAAAACTGCCTCCAGATACACCTAAGTTAAGTAAGCTCGAACAGTTGCTAATCAACCCATGCATCCGGTCAAGTCCAATTTGGACTATTGGGCTTGCTCCCAAAATATAGCAAGGAACATTTGTATTGCGGGCTAATTCAAGCTTCACCTGCCTCTCAAAAGGCGTATAAATAAGCCCATACTTACTGCTGATCAACGCTTTAGCGTACGAAGTAATGAATTGTTTTGCTTTATAATCGGTAGAATGATAAATGCCAGACACATCGACCCTGTAATTAACACTTGCTATCCCAACCAGCGTTAGGATAGTCGAAAAGCCAAATGCGGCAAGAAACGTATGGCATCTCATGAGGATCAGAACCTAAAATAAAGGAAGGGCGATTCTCCACCCATTCTGGCAAGGCATAAGGCGAGTAGGACTCCAAGAACAGTTCCCCAGAGCCAGTTGGGATACCATTGCAACCAAACAGGAGCTGCTTCTACCTGGCCTAATGCGGGGGTATGGCGGGCCAAAAGTTCTTGGCTGTTGGGCAAAAGCAAGACGACCGCCATCCCAAATGCGATGTACATACTGCTCGCCTGAAGGTCAAATAAGGCATTATGGAAGGTCCCTCGTGCATTTATCACCGCATCACCAAGCATGTCGCGCAGCGGCGCCGCCAAGAACTCGGGCAGACATATCCCATTTCCACCGGCCATGGCCGTCAGCAGGCGTAAGGCGTCTTCCGGGCTCGTGGCGCGGAAGAACACCCAAGCCACCGTCACCGCAAGAAAGGTCGTCAACCATCCAACCGCTCGGGCCAGTTGGCCTTGATGGGTTCCGACGATCGCCAGCCATCCGTGGTTAACGACCAGATAGAGCCCGTGAAGTCCACCCCACAGCACAAAATTCCATCCGGCGCCATGCCACAGCCCACCAAGCAGCATGGTTATCATCAAGTTAAGGTAGCGTCGTGCGCGACCTAACCGATTACCGCCAAGGGCAAAGTACAGATAGTCCCGGAGAAAGCGTGATAGTGTCATATGCCAGCAACGCCAAAAAAGGATTATGCTGCTGGCCTTGTAGGGCGAAGAAAAATTTAAAGGCAAGCGCACCCCCATCATGCGCCCTAATCCCACCGCCATGTCCGAATAGCCTGAGAAATCAAAATAGATCTGAAGTGTGTAGGCTAAGGCACCGTACCAAGCTTCCGCCTGCGTCAGTGTTATTGCGGGACTTACATTAAAGATCGAATCAGCAATTGGCGCGATGCGGTCAGCAATCAATACTTTTTTACTCAATCCTATTATAAATATGGAGAATCCAACAGATATATCGTAAGCATTAAAGTTAAAAGCACGAGGTTTTGTAAATTGACTCATCATCTCTTTATGATGAAAAATTGGCCCCGCAATTAAATGTGGAAAATATGTCACGAATAACCCATAACGACAGATATCATATTCTTCACATTCTCGACGACTGGCGTCGACTAAGAAGGCAATTTGAGTAAAAGTAAAGAATGAAATTCCGAGCGGTAACTGACTCTGAGTTACCGACAAGGGAATGGTCGTGACGTCTGATATTGTTTGAACGAGGAAATATAAATATTTATAATAACATAATATAAGTAAATTCGTTGTCACAGCACAAAATAATAGCGCACGCACTTTTAATAATTGTTGAGCCGCACTTAAAGCGGAGATTTTCTTTCCGAAAAAGAAATTTATAGTTATTGATCCTAACAAAAGTGGAATGTAGTAAATACTCCATCCGCCGTAAAACACTATCGACGCCAAAGCCAACCAAGCCGCCGCCCATTTTGGTTTATAGCGTGCCAGTAGATATAATGTTATCATCACAATCGGCAAATAAACGATCAGAAATTGATATGAGTTAAATAACATTGTGCAATACTCATGCAACGATACGCGATATTCCGATGATAGTGCCATCGCAGGTTTGCCCTGTCAAGGCGTTAGCGGCCGTCCGGAAGGAGATGAGTCATTGAAATCATTAGCGATTCACTGCCGACAGCAACCCCCGTGAGGTTGGCTGTGTTGAGTCAGGATAATGGATCCCGGCGAGCCTTCAGAATGACCCGTCACCGGTCACCGACCGCGACTGCGGCCGCGCGCGCCCGGTGTCTAAGGGCAGCCTTGATGTGGCAACATCAAGGCTCGATGGGATCAGAACCCGACAGGGGATCCGATGGTCATGGCCGGATCATCGGGCGCCCGAAGATCATGCAGGGGTGTCCGGTCGCAGTCCGGCCCTTATCCCAAACCCATTGGCCGTCGGCCAGCAGCGCCCGCTGGCGGTCAAGATCCGAGACATCACACGGTATGGCGGCGGCGGCATCGAAGCGCACCTCCATTCTCAGGTCACGATGGGCCAGGCCGCGCACCAGGCCATCGCCGACCACCACCAGACGTTTGATATAGAGACCGCCGGCGACCAGATTGCCCCAGCTTGGATGATTGCGGGGCGATACCGTGGTGAGGAAATGCCGCCGGCCCCGTTCGGCCCCGATCTTCAGGCGCCGCTCCAGCAACCAACGATGCAGCCGGTGGCCGCGATAGGCCGGCAGCACCATTGTCGACGCCAGATGGGCAACCGAAGGCCACTCGGCCGCGGGAAGCGGCAGATCGGCGCCCCGGTTCATGTCGCCCGGCCCCGGCAGGCCAAGGGCACCGTAGGCGATCAGGGCGTCCTTCTGGGGGTCAAAGACGCCGATCACCAGGCCCCGGGGTCCGAGATGCTCGGCGACCATGTCTCCGGTTTCGCCCTCGATCCGGTAGTAATCGGGATCGCTGAGGCTGGCGAGCACCTGCCGGCGCATGGCCCTGAGCCTCCCGGCGTCATCGGGCCCCAGCCGGCGGGCGATCAGGCCGGGGAACAGCGACGGCAGCGGTTCCTGCCGTCCATCACCCAGCGACGGCAGCGGTTCCTGCCGTCCATCACCCAGCGACGGCAGCGGTTCCTGCCGTCCATCACCCAGCGACGGCAGCGGTTCCTGCCGTTCATCACTCATGAATCACTTCGGCAAGGTTCAGCAAACCCATGGGCGGATAGAATTCGAGGGCGCGGGCGGTCGGCATGTTGATCAGGATCGAGAAACGCTGCAAGGTTTCGACCGGAATCTCGTTCGGCGTCTTGCCATCCACCAGGATTTTGGCGGCTTTGAAGGCAGTGAAGCGGCCGATGGCAAAGGCGCTGCTGGTCAGGCCGAACAGGGCGCCGTTCTTGCGCACGATGGCTTCCGTCACCGAGAAGGTCGGCAACCGGGCGGCCAGCGCGGTCATGCCGACGGTCTGGCGGTTGATCCCGGCCACGAAGGTATCGGGGCCGATATAGAGCATCTCGGCGCCCTGCCGGGCCAGGTCATGGATCAGGGCGGGAAGGGTGGCCGCGTCGGGCTGTCCGGTGGAACCCAACGGCACCGGCGCTTCCAACAACGTCACGTCGTGTTTTGGCGCATCCCGTCGCAATTCTTCGACCACCAGCACCGAGTTGTGTTCGGCGGGATTGTACAGCACGCCCAAACGGGTAATTTTCCGGTAAGCCAGTAAAGTGTTAAACTGCACCGCCATCGGCGCGATGTGAATGGTCCCGGTCGCATTGCGCCCCGGATGATCCAGGGCGCGCACGATCCCGGCATCCACCGGCGAGGCAACGTAGGTAAACACCACCGGAATGTCGGTAATGTAGTCGGCGGTGTCCGGGTCCTTCCAAGGACCGGCGATGCCCAGTGTCTGGGGCGTTCCGTAGGTATAGATCAGGTCCGGCTGTTGTTGGTGGATGTCGGCGCGGATTTCCGCCATCTGGCGAAGATCGCCCTGGGGATTGCGGATGGTGTAGCGCGCCTGGATGTTGCGCCGGCGCAGGTAATCCTTGAAGCCCGCTTCGTTGTCGCCCTCGCCGCGGCCCAGAACCATGTAGATGTGAAACAACCGTCCGGTGCCGGCGGCGGCCGGCAGGGTGTTGGGGCCGGCGGCACCGGCCGGCAGGGCCCCGGCGACCCCGGCGGCACCGGCCAGCCCCAGCAGATGGCGGCGGGAGAGCGTGATCATGGGGCGGTCTCCACCGGCCGGGCCAGGAGTGGGGGCAAGGCGGCCTTGGGAAAGGCGATGAGGAAGACCAGCGCCGTGACACTGCACAACAGGCCGATGGCGATGATCGATTCCCGATACGACAAGGTGATGGCGAGGACCACCGCGATCAAGGGGCCGACGGCGGCGCCGATCCGCTCGACCAGCCGGAACACCCCCAAGGTCGGCACCACATCGGGACGGTCACCCTCCTGCCCCGATCCGGCCACCCGGAAGACCAGGGTCAGTTGCGGCGCGCCGATCAGCGTCTGAGCCAGGCCGAAGAGGATCATGGCCACCGCCGAGACCCACAGGCTGTCCGAGATCAGCAACGGCAGCACCGCCAGCAGCGTCGCAAAGCCGCCGAACGCCACCAGTTCCCGACCGGCGGTGAAACGGTCGGCCAGCCAGGCCACCATGGGCGAAATCAGGATGTAGGTCAGGAAGTAGAGCATCTGAATGCGGCCGATGTCGGCCTTGGAGGCGCCCACCGTGCCCAGAAAGAGCGGCACCAGATAAAACAGCAGCGCGGTGGCGGCGATCTTGGTCGGAATGGCGCTGAACAGGGTCAGCGCGAGGAAGCGCGGATTGCAGCCGAGCCGGACCAGTACCGGCCAGTCCATGGGCGACGGCGATGTTCCGGGTTTGGTCATGCCATCCTTGGGCAAGGCCAGCACCACCACCAGAGCTGCGGTCAGCGCGAGACAGCCCCCGAACAGGAAGGTCGGACGGAAGCCGATCTGATCGGCGATGATGCCGCCGATCAACGGACCGCAGACGCCGGCCGCCACCAGGCCGCCGATCACCAGCGCCAATCCGGTGGCCTGTTGCCGGGGGCCGGTCTGGTCGATCACCGCCCCCTGGGCCGCGATCAGCACCAGGCCGTAGCCGAGGGCGGTCAGGGTCCGCCACAGCAGCAGATCATAAAGAGTGACCGCGAGGGCGGTCATGATCAGGCCGCAGGCCGCCAGCAGTGCGCCGATGATGATCGCCCGGCGGCGGCCGATCCGGTCGGACCACAGCGCCCCGAGCGGCTGAGACAGCGCCCAGACCAGCATGAACACGGTAATCGGCAGACTGACCACCAGATCCGGCGACAGCCAGGGCACACCGTCGGCGAAACTGCGGGAAAACGACGGGAAAAACGGCCGGGAGACCTCTTCCGAGAGGCAGAACAGGAACAGCGGCAAGCGGATCAGGGTCAGGTCCATGGGTCGGCCGGCCGGTCCGGCTTGGGCCGCCGATCCGACGGCGTTGGCGGCCCGGGCGGCCACCACCAGCACCAGTTCGAAGGCGATCAGCACCGAGGCCAGCAGCACCGAGCCGATGTCGAGGGCCAGGTCCCGGGAGACCCGGGCCACCACCAGCCGGTCGACGCCGACATCGAGCACGCCCTGAACCTCGGCGCCCACCGTGATCGGCAATCGCGTGACCAGATAGCCGGGACGCCCGGTGGTGGCTCCGGTCAGATCGTCGGGCGCCCCGGCGCCGGCCGCGGCCAGCCGGTGTCCCGAGCGGTCGCCGAGGGCCAGATAGGCGATGTCGGAATTGGCCTTCAACGTCGTCTCGAACACCGCGCCGACTCCGGGCAACCGGTCGATGGGGATGCGGTATTGCAAGGCCCGTTCGATCTCTCCGGTCAGCGTTTCGCCCACGGCACCGGCCTTGAGGGTCACTTCGGGCAGGATGACCGGTTCGAAGGCGGCCAGCGCCTTCCAGGCGGTGACCGCCGAGGCCGACAGCAAGATCGCCAGCGTCACCCCGGCCAACCGGAGCCCCAACGGACGAACCCGCTCGGCCAGCGGGCCGACGCCGCCCACGGTCCATCGGATGGTGGCGATGGCCGCCACCAGCGCCGCCAGAACCGACCCGGCGATCAGGGCCAGCCAGAGCGGCATCAGGGTCTTGATGACGCCGCGGACTTTCTTGTGAAGGCTGGTATTGACGTAACCGAGGGCGACGCCGCCCACCACCTCGCCATAGGGACCGTGCAGGATCGTGCCGACGATGGTGCGATCCCCGACGACCACCGTCCAGTGCCCGTTGCCGCCGGTCCGCTCCGTTTCTTGCCAGGCCACCCGCCACGCTCCCGGCACCGCTTTTCCGATGGACTCCCGGGGCATCGAGAACAGGGTCTGGCCGGCATCGTCGAAAATCGACAGTTCGACCACCCGGGCATCGTCCACCGCCTGTCGCTCGACCAACGCCTGAAGGTCGACGAGGTTGGCGAGCGGCAACCCCAAGGTCAGGCCCAGCTCGGCTTCTGCCGTCACCGTACCGGTCATGACCTCCATGCGGGAGGTCACCGCCTGGCCGAGCAGACTGGAGAATTTGAAACCGCTCAACACGCCGGTCAGACACACGGCCAAACCGACAGTGATCGCGATAATCAAGCCGCCGCGAACGGCAAGGGCGGATCGCTGAGACACGGCTGTTGACGTTCCTTAGAGTCACGGAACCCAAGGGTTTATCCCAGGGCGGGATCCGGAGACAGCGTCCCCGGAAGCGTATTTTCATCCACACCTCGGCGCCTTTCAGCGCCTCGGAAACCGCATGCTGGGATTTGACGTTATGGGGTCCGATAACGTCTATCAACAGGAAAATGACAAAAAGGACTCTCAAGCCCCCTGCCCACGAAGACGTGTGGATCAACCAATCTCGGAATCATCACTGGCCTTCCCGAGGCGCCGATGACCGGCTGACCACGGTTATCCAGCATTGGACCGGGCACGCTATCGAACAGGGACGCCGACTGGAAAAGACCGTTCTGGTGTTTTATACAACGTCATACTTGACGATGCGGCGGTCAACGCACGGGAATCTTTGGCAGCAGGACGCGCATCGGAACGCGATGAAGAAAGCGTCGCGGAACCGGTCTGCTCCGACCGTGCCCTCGGTTGCCCGGCGCTTGCCCGGGATGTAAAACGGTATCGCCCGTTGTGCCAGATCGTCACGCGCCCCGCCTTGGTTATGCGCTCCTGGCCGGCCGACGGTTAGCAATAAAGTTCAGAAAAGCCTTCGCAGGCATCGGCCGGGCAAAGTAGTATCCCTGAGCGGCATCACAGTTCAGGGTCCGAAGATGATTTAAAGTTGCGCTATCTTCGACCCCTTCCGCAATTGTGCCGAGGTTCAAGCTCAGCGCCATTTGAATGATAGCGCGCACAATTGCGGCATTTTCGCTGTCGGAACACATATTTCCCACGAACGTCTTGTCGATCTTGACCTTGTCGACGGCCAGGCGTTTAAGATACGCCAGGCTGGAATAGCCCGTGCCGAAATCATCGATAGAAATCGTGACGCCTAACGCCTTGAGCTGTTGAATTTGGCTCAGGATCGCCTCGGTATCACTTATCAGGACTGATTCGGTCAGTTCCAGTTCGAGCAACGCCGGATTCAGATCGGTATCGGACAGGGCAGCGGCGACCGCACGGTCGACGTTGCCACGCTTGAATTGGACCGCCGACAGATTCACGGCGACGGCAATGCCGGGCTCGCCGTGTCTCTGCCAAGCGACCGCCTGACGGCAAGCCTCGCGCAAGACCCAGTCACCGATCGTGACGATAATGCCGCTCGCCTCTGCAAGGGGGATGAACCGTCCCGGCATCAATTCCTTCAGTATGGGATGATGCCAACGAATCAGCGCTTCGGCTCCAAGAGTGGCTCCCGTGATTAGATCAATCTTAGGTTGATAATGTAAAACAAACTCACCATTATTGAGGGCAGTTCGCAAATCGTTGCGCAGAGAAAGTTGTTCAATCGCCGGGACGTGGATTCGGCTGTCGAAGAAGCGGAAATGATTTCGCCCGGCCTCCTTCGCCTGGTACATGGCAAGATCGGCCTTGCGCAGCAGGATATCGAAGTCGTCCCCGTCGTCCGGATAGAGGGCGATCCCGATCGAGGCCGAAATCGTCAATTCCCGCCCCTCAATCATGAAGGGTTCAGCCATCGACTCCATCATTCGCTCGGCGATGGCTGCGGCCACGTTCGGATTTGAGAGCGCCGGCAGGACGCTCAGGAACTCGTCACCACCCAACCGGCTGACGGTGTCGCCGTCCCGCACGGCGTTCTGCAATCTTGCCGCCACATCTTGCAGCAAAGTATCCCCGACGGCGTGGCTCAGGGTGTCGTTGATCGTCTTGAAATGGTTGAGGTCGAGGTAGATCATTGCAACTTTTGTTTGAGTGCGAGTGGCCAGCGCCATTGCGCGTTCCATCCGGTCCCGTCCCAATAACCGGTTAGGAAGCTTGGTCAGCGGATCGTGATGTGCCAGGAACCGGATCTCGTCGGCGGCCCGATTTCTTTCGGTGACATCCCAGATCACTCCCACGATCCCGCCGTAACTCTGATCCGCCTTGCGCAAAAGCGTCTTGTACAATTCAATATGATTCTGGCGTCCATCGCGGGTTTCAATCAAGGTTTCATAAATTTGATGCCCGCCCGAAGCAAAGAGCGCCTCGTCGGCCTTTGAGAATGTTTCCGCGTATTTGCCCATCCAAATTTCATCGGAGGTTCGCCCGATCAGGTCTTCGTTCTTGATCCCAAAGAAAGTCTCGAACGCTTTGTTGCAGCCTGTGTAACGGAGATGTTCGTCTTTATAGAATACTGGTGCCGGGATCACTTCCAACAATCCCTCGATGAAATTCATCCGATCCTGGATTGCCCGCTCAGCGCGCTGTCGCACGCTGATCTCGATCTTCAATTGGCGATTGGCCTCCCCCAGATCTCGAGTGCGCTCCGCCACCAACCGCTCGAGGTCGCGGTTCAGTGCTTCCAACGCGTTGTGCGCTTGGCTTCGGAACCGGGACACCCTTTGCTGCTGGTCCCGGATCACAAGACCGGAGACCAGAACGACAAATGGAAAGACAACCAGAACGGCTAGAAATCCGTCGGACACCGTGTGGCCGTAAAGCGAATCCTGGGCGGCGACGGTCACCAGCGACAGCGGCATCCCCTTCAACGGGGTCCTGACGGCAACCACGGGGCCGTAACGATCGGCCGTCCCAACCGGGACCACTTGATTTTGGGGGATCACGGCCAAACGACCGATAAATTCGGGAGCCAGCCGGCCCTCCCGCTCAGACGATCCCAATTCGTGCTGTGAATCGGTGACTAAAGCTTCCCAATATTTCGAGGACTGTTCCAAATCGAGCAGATTGTGGGTCAGAATGCTCGCCTCGCCCACAACGACAGCCCGGCCGTTGACGACCCCCTTGAAAAGCAACGGGATGCTCGCGATGATGAGGTGCTGATCGGCGTCAACCGCCAGCCTGGGTTCCGTAGCGGCCGGAATTTGTATCGGCTTGCTGTCGTGATCATTGTAAACACTAACCACGACTGAGTCGTCTGCGTTTAAGAGGGTAATCTGACGCAAGTAACCTCGATTATCAGCATTTCTCTTAGCCAGATTAGTACGGTATAGATGCTCGATGGTATCAATATCCGCCTGAAGGCCATAGCGCAACGATATGCCGAGGGCTCGGTTTATCAGGTAAGTCGTCACTTCATGGGCTTCCGCCAACGCCCTAGCCTCCCGGTCAAAGCCCGCGATGTCGTCGCCGATGATCGTTGCCCGTCTCTGGCTATCCACCACCAAACGCGCGTTCACTTCGGCGCGCAACTTCTGTTCGGCATCGTAACTTTGCCACAGCAAGAGCGCACAAACACATCCGCATAAAATAGCAGAAATTATCGGCCATTTTATCAAGCGAAGCAAAGACATGGCGGGTCCTTACATTACTTTTCTCGGGCACCGCCAAAGAATTCCGGGAAATAGCTTCTGATTTCCGGATAATACTTTAAAACGAGGCGGTCGTAACTTCCATCCGCCTTTATTTCCACAAGATACTCATTGAAGGCATCGCGCAACTTGGTGCCGGTTGGGCGAAAAGCGGCCCCCATGCGTTGCTCACCGGAGATCGGGCCGATAATCTTGATCCGGCCGGCCCATTTTTGAACATCGAGTAACACGTCGGGAACATCGAGCAGCGTAAAGTCCGCCGAGCCGTCGAGCAGTGCTGGAACCATTTCATTCAGATTGGTGCTCCGGGTGTACTCGCGAATCGCGAAGTTCGGTTCGGACAATCCGTAACTGCTGGGGTCAAGGCAGGTTTTCCGCATGACCAACAGAGTCTGACGGCCAATCAACCCCTTCGTTTCAGCGATGTCCCGGTCGATCACGGCGCTTCCGTGGATCGGTATCGTCGCGGACTCGGCCCGCGCGATCAACAGGACCTGAGACGGGAAGGTCGGCTTTGAATAAAGCAATACCCGTTCGCGCCACGGCAGAATGGTAAAACCGGCGGCAATCATGTCTCCCTTGACTGGATAGGCGCCATCCAGTGTGACATCCGTCCCGTTGCGTACGACATCCTGGCCTAGAAG
This sequence comes from uncultured Rhodospirillales bacterium, assembly GCA_903927615.1. GTDB lineage: Bacteria > Pseudomonadota > Alphaproteobacteria > Azospirillales > Azospirillaceae > BOG-933. The sequence continues at coordinate 138,672 of CAIYNU010000006.1, forward strand.
GTCCCTGATGACGGTCGAAAAACTGCTGTCCACGTATTGATACCGCACGCCAAGGTGATGCGCAAACCCTTGGGCAAGTTCAACATCAAAGCCGTCGCCGGATCCTGTGACGAAATTCGCGTAGCGAATGCCAATATGGCGCAGTTCTCCATTTGTGAGAACATCATTGAGATCGTCCGCAAAAGCCGAGATGGTTGAAGTGAGCAACGCCGCGACTACCACAAACGAACTTATAATAGTTCCTTTCATAGGGATCTCCATGGTCAGTCAGTCCGCTCAAGAATGCCAATCATCGCTTTCCTATCCATGCGAATTTAGCACCGGGCGTCAACGAGTTCCATGTGAAAAGTTGAATTTTGAGAGCCTGTTGCGGAATCGCTGGGGCAGTTTTGGCCAGGGCGGTGGAATTGGCGATGACGTTAGCGGATGCGCAGAAGTCGCCACGTCATTTCCACGAGTGGGAGATGATCTCCTGGAGCCGGTCCAAAAGCGCGCGCACCAGCAATGTGTTAGCCTGGTTTTTTGCCCGCCACCATTGTTTCGGACATGGTTAGCCGCCCGGTTGACAATCTGCCCAAGGGAGCCGGTTAAACCGAAGGTTCTTCCATAAAAATATTTAACATACTGATTTTCATAAGAACTATGTTTGAAGGGGGCCTGCCTGGGACCCCCCGATTTTCCGGGACATACGGGAATGGCCGGCGGTATCAGACACCCTGACGCGGCTCCGGAGAGGCAACCGGCGTCGATGGAACCGGCAGAGTCCGCAAAACCTCTCCCACCTCGTGCTCGAACCGGTCGAGCACCGCCCGCAACCGGGCATGCCAGAGTCGCTCCAGGGCGGTTCGGGTCGGCCCGGGCGGCAAACGCCAGAGAATGTGGCAGGCCAGTTTCTCGAAGGAGGTCAGACTGCCCTGGATGATCACCGCCGTCGGGTTGCCGGCGTCCCGATGTTGGGCCAGCATCCGCCGGATCGCCTGACTGAGGGCGGTGAAGTCGTCGGGCCGGGCCGCGTCGATCAGCGCCCGCAGATCGGCAATCAACCGGTCCATGCCGGTGCTCAGGCGCTCGAACTGCGGGGGCCGGAGGTAATGATGGGCCGGGTAATGGGGCAACGGGTCGGCGACGGCCCCGGTGATCCGGCGCCGATCCAGATGGCGGCCCGGAATCGTCAGGTCGGCCGACCGGCACGGGGTGGTGTGTTCGATCCGCACGCCGTCACTGCAATTGACGACCTTGAGGCCGAACCGGCCGATCGCCCGTTCCAGCAGCTTCTTGGACCACAGATACATGATTTCACTGTGGGTGACGCCGCCGAAATTGGCCGGCACCTCCAGGCTCACGGTATGTTCGCCGATCCCGGGTTGGAATTCGTAGGCGGTGCCCGCAATATGCATCGTTCCGGGGTCCCGGGAGCCGCAATCGACGCCGAACAGCGTGATGTTCCGGAATCCCAACGCCGCCGCCGTGCGCACGGCGGCGTTGGCCACCATCGGCTGGGCCAGCGACAGGATATCGGCCGGGTCGGCGAAGGCTTGGGACGAAACCGTGGTCTCCCGAAAAAAATAACTGATCGAGCGGAACAACGCCGAAGCCGCCGGATCGACGGTCACCGAAGCGATAAAATGAATATCGGATATATCGTGAATGGTGTTGGCTTCGGATAGTATGTCGTAAAGATGGGGATGATTTTCCAGCTCGACGTGGTAGTCGGGGACGATGCCGGCCAACAGGCAGGGCCGTAACGCCGTGCCGCAGGAAAAGACGATGGTCCGGTTGCGCAGAGCCTTGATCTGTTCCAGGTCCTGGGCCAGCGACGGACCGGAACCGATCACCAGCACCGGTTCGGTGCGCGGCGGACGCGCCTGGCCATCGATCAGGGTAAAACCGTAGCGGTCGAGATTGGCCGCGGCATTGCGGATCATCAGACATTCGTCTTCGAAAAAGCCCCGGGTGGCGAACGCCATGCCGACGGTGGCGCGCAATTGCCGGAAGCAGGCCTGCTGGGGCGGCGTCGGATGGTGCAGGAACAGGGTGGCGCCATCCAGATACAGCACCCCCTCCTGATTGATCGCCTTGCCGATCAGAGTGTTGAGGGTTTCGGGGCTTTCGGCCAGGACCAGCCGCAGGGACTGGCCGTTGGCGTCCAACCGCTGGAACAGCGCCTGCCAGTCGATGGCCCCCAGGGCATGACGCAGAAACTCGGGGTGGGTGTCGGCCAGGATGAGGCAACGCGCCGGCACTTGCGCCACCAGCAACGGCAGATGATAGCCGAGGCCGATGCCCACCACGATCAGAAAGCCCGGCGGCGCCAGGGGATAGAGCGGCAGCGCGGCGGGTTCGACTCCCAACCGCCGGCAGTCCCCGGTCAAACCACGGATCAGGGCGGCGTAGAGGCTGTCGTCGTCATCCGGGGGCGTGGGAAAGGAGGCGCGAATCCGGTGGGGTTGCTCCAGGGCCGCGGCGACCTGCCGGCGGGCATAGGCGCGCGCGTCGGTCCCATAATACCGGCCGGTCCCCAGCGCGATATCGACGACACCATCCTGGTCCCGGATCGGCTGGGTGGCCGGGGCCTGGTCCAGCACCGGCGCAAGATAGGGAAAACGGGCGACCAGCGCCGTTCGCGAGCGTTGGATGAGGGTTTCGTCCGACATGGGGTCCCGATTTTACCGTAACAGGACTGTATCGTAACGGGGTCCGAGGCCTCAAGACCGGCCAGCGCCAAGCCCGGCACACCAAAAAAAAACGGGCGGAGGTGATCCCCGCCCGTTGCTTCCATCGGTCCGCCGATCAACCGGCGGCGACAGGGAATTATGAATTGATGTTGATCGAGCCGATCGAGGTGTTGTCGGACACGTCGCCACCATGGGCACCAAATGACCCGGCGCTCGCACCGGCGCTGCCGCCGATGCCCAGACCGCCCGCACCGGCGCCGACGCCGAAGCCACCCGCCTCGGCCTGACCGATTCCGAAGCCGCTGCCGGCCATCGCACCCGCGCCGCTGCCGGCACCGCCAAAAGCATCGCCGCCCGACTTGCCGCTCTGGCCTACGCTCACACTCGTGCTATGTGACATGGAGTTTGTTCCTTGTAATACCAGAAAGAAGTTAAACAACACACCTCTTCGCAAGAGTCCCGGATCGGGACTCTTGTTTTTAATGAAGAGGATTACGAATGGATGTTGATCGAGCCGATCGAGGTGTTGTCGGACACGTCGCCACCGGCGGCCCCGATCGCCCCGGCGCCCGCACCGGCGCTGCCGCCGACGCCCAGACCGCCCGCACCGGCACCCACGCCGAAGCCACCGGCCCCGGCTTCACCGACGCCGATGCCGCTACCGGCCATCGCCCCGGCCCCTGCACCCGCAAAACCCATGGCTTCGCCACCCGACTTACCGCTCTGGCTTACGCCGACGCTCGTGCTATGCGACATCTGTTTGTCCCCTGATGATCAGAATTTTAAAAGACCCGTCATGTCACGAAAACCCCGGTTCGGGGCCTTGGTGGACCTGAACAGGATTACGAATTGATGTTGATCGAGCCGATCGAGGTGTTGTCGGACACGTCGCCACCGGCGGCACCGACCGCCCCGGCGCCCGCACCGGCGCTGCCGCCGACGCCCAGACCGCCCGCACCGGCACCCGCGCCGAAGCCGAACGCCCCGGCTTCACCGACGCCGACGCCGCTACCGGCCATCGCCCCGGCCCCTGCACCCGCAAAGCCCATGGCTTCGCCACCCGACTTACCGCTCTGGCTTACGCCGACGCTCGTGCTATGCGCCATGTGTTTGTCTCCTGATTGTCAAGATTTTCGATTGTCGAGATTTCCCGTGATCCGTCATCTCACGAAAGCCCCGGTTCGGGGCTTTCGCTGGATGGGACAGGATTACGAATTGATGTTGATCGAGCCGATCGAGGTGTTGTCGGACACGTCGCCACCGGCGGCGCCGATCGCCCCGGCGCCCGCACCGGCGCTGCCGCCGATGCCCGCACCACCCGCACCGGCGCCCACGCCGAAGCCGAACGCCCCGGCCTGACCGACGCCGACGCCTTCACCGCCCATCGCCCCGGCGCCCGCGCCCGCGAAACCCGCCGCTTCACCACCCGACTTGCCGCTCTGGCTGACACCAACGCTTGTAGAATGCGACATCTCACCGCTCCCATTGCTTTGATTTGGATTGGCTTCGTGGCTCCAGCCATTCACTCTGACCGGTCGTCCGGTGCCAATTGGTCACAGCGCACTAAAAAGCAAGGAGCGTGCCAAAGCTTGGGCAGTGATCACGAACACCAGGCCTATCCCTATTATATCAATAGGATAGGGAAAATTAAGTCTCTTTTATAACAATCCCGACGGCGAGACGGTCAACAAGAATTGGAAAATTCCCCTAGATTCCGTCTATCATTGCCGGACACATCCGACGGCAAGACAACACGCGCCGCAGCTCAGCGGGCCTCCGGTCGCAGGATGCTCATGACCAGCAGGTCCTTCCAGGCGCCCTTGACGTGGACGGCCCGGCGCATCCGTCCTTCCAATTCAAAACCCGCAGCCTTGTACGCCTGAATCGCCGGTTCGTTGTCATGATAAACCGTCAGCGCGACACGTTGCAGATTCAAGTCATCCCAAGCAAATTGAACCGCCAGCGTCAGAGCCGCATGGCCATAACCTTTTCCTCGATATTCGGTATTGCCGATCTTAAGCGCAATCTCTCCGGTCCGATGAACATTATTGATGGTGGTAAAATGAAGCGTGCCAATCAATTTATTTTCCGGTAAATATCTAATTCCGAATAATATGGTGCCGTCTCGACCGATATTATTGAACCAGTTGGCAAATGATGCTGGATCGATTGGACGATAGGGCGTCAACCACCGCATCAGATCCGGATCATTCAGCCATTGATACAAGAGTTCCTGATCGTCTTTTTGGATTGCCGCCAGCGCGATATCCTGTCCTTTAAGCATGGCACCATCAACCTTTCTGTTTAAGACTCTGTCGTCCTGGCCACGGCCTGGCCCGTGTGGTCCGCCTGGGCCAGCATGGCCTATCCTTATCCCGTTGTCGCGACCAATTGTCTCTGGCCGGCGGCTTCGGCCCCCTGGACTTTGCCACGGCCGCTTGCCGGTTGCGCCGGGTATCATCCACCGGCACCTTGGTCTAGGATCACGACGATTCCACCGTCCTGTAGCCGCCCGGAGAGGGGGAAAACCGGATGCCCATCACCGTTCCCCAACTCGAACTGGACATTGCCCATGTCTGCAATCTTCATTGCTTCGGCTGTGCCCACTACTCGAATTACACGCTCAAGGGCCTGATTCCGTTCGAGACCGGCAGCGCCTGGCTGACCGCCTGGGCCGCTCGCCTGACCCCCCGGGTCTTTACCCTGCTGGGCGGCGAACCCGCGCTCAATCCCGATCTCGGCCGTTATCTCGTTTTCGCGGCCAGCCTGTGGCCGGACAGCCGGCGCGAGGTGATTTCCAACGGCCTGTTCCTGTCGCGCCATCCCGACCTGTTTGCCCGGCTTCGCGACACCGGCACGGTTCTGGAAATCAGCCTGCATTCGCGTCACGATCAGGCTTACATGGCCCGGATGGTCGAGGTTCTGAAAACCGTTCAGGAGCAGGCGGCGGCCCACGGCGTCAAAGTCCATGTGCGCGAAAGCACGAACTATTTCCACGTCGCCTATCGGGGCGCCGGTCCCGGCATGCGCCCGTTCGCCGAGGGCAACCCGGCAAAATCCTGGCAAGTCTGTGTCAACAAGGGCTGTATCACTCTCCACCAGGGCCGGCTGTGGAAATGCCCGCCACTGGCCTTCCTGGGTCTGATCGCCGACAAATATGGCCTGCATGCCGTCGCCGACTGGCGGCCTTATCTTGCCTATGACGGCCTTGACCTGACCGCCAGTGACGAGGCGCTGGCGGCCTTTTACGCCGCCGCCGAGGAACCGGTCTGCGGCATGTGCCCGACCCGGCCCAATCTGATCGACAATCTGGACATCACGACGCCCTACGCCGGCCCCGCCGCCGGAGCCCCCGCCCCAACCCGGCCCAACGCGCCCCGGCCGTTCCGGAAGGTCCCGGTCCGTCTTGATCGGTCCCGCCCGCCGGAAAACACCAGCCCGCCAGAAAACACCGACCCGCCAGAAAACACCAACCCGACGGAACCCCCATGTCCGGAGTGATCCTGTTCCAGGGATTCAGCCAGTACCAGAATTTCAACACCATGACCGACGAGCTGGCCGCCGCCTTCAATGCCGGGGGGACCCGGGTCACGGTGGTGGACGCCCGGGTCGCCGACTATCCCCAAGCGGTTCGTGCGCTGGTCAAGCGGGGCGGCATCCGGGCGGTGATCACCATGACCGGCTTCGGGCTCGACATCGGCAAGGAGAGCAATGCCTACCACGCTCTCGGAGCGCCGGTGATCTCGCTGTATTACGACCCGCTCTTCTACTATCTGGAACAACTTCGGCTGCCGATCCACCCCCGGATCGTCACCACATCGTCGGACACCGACGCCGGCTGGTGGCAGGCCCAAGCCGAACCGCCGGCCGATATCCGCCATCTGCCCCATGCCGCGGCGCCGCAGTCCCGGCAGGAGTCGGCGCCGCCGGCGTGGGGCAACCGGACCATTCCGCTCCTGCTGTCGGGGACCGGCTGCGACGATCCCGAGACCCTGCGGGCCGGCTGGGAGCAGCACGGCCCGGTGGTCCGGGACCAGCTCAACCGCATCCTCGAGGTTTATCGGGGTGGCCCGCGGCTGCGCGCCCTGTCGGCGATCATCACCGAAGCGATCGGGTCCGAGGTGGATTTTTCCAGCCGCTGGACGCTCCGGCGTTATGTCCTGTGGATGGACCATTACCTGCGTGCCCGACTGCGCTGGCGGCTGGTGACGGCTCTGGCCGACCGGCCGTTGCTGGTGGTGGGCGAGAACTGGGAACGGTTGGGCGAACATCTGCGCTGCCGGGGCCGAAGCCGGGTGCGGTTCCGCCGGGCGTTGCCGACGCCCTCGGTCTACGACCTGACCACCCGGGTGCAAATCAGCCTCAACGATTCCACGCCCCATCACGGCAGCCACGAGCGGGTGTTCCGGTCCCTGGCCACCGGCGCCCTGGTTCTGACCAACCGCACCCGCTGGTTCGCCGCCGAAGCGCCGCCCGCGGCGCTGGTCCAGGTTGATCTGGAGCAGGATGATGTCGGCGCGGTGGTCGATGACCTGCTGGCCGACCCGGATCGCGCCGCCGCCATCGCCCAAACCGGCGCCGCCTGGTTCCGCGCTCACCACACCTGGCAGCACCGGGTGGCGACCCTGAACCATTGGATCGACGGGATGGATCGGCACCCGTAAACCATCGATGAGAAACCGGCGATCCGGCCATAGTCAAGATTCGGCCATAGTCGAGATATGGCGGATGGAACGCTTGCCATATGGCAAGCCCAAAGCCTTGCGTGTGTCCCCAAGACCCTGTTTCGGGAGGGCCGTCACGAATGTCCGATAAGGGGGCCTTATCGGACTCGATACAGCACCCTGGACCGCGGCGCTTGGGGGCGGATAGGATCGGGGAAAGCGCCGCCCCTTCACACGAGCCTCTTTGACCTGACGGTGAATAGGAGACATGGCGAGCAACGATCCTGATCCCGGCGCGCTGATGCCTTCCCCTCAAAGGGCACCGGCATGATCCCGGTATTGCCCGGGTGGGTCCGGGCCGTTGGAAATGTTTCAGACGGCGATCGGACGGAACTGGCCTGCCGGGCCGGTGGCGCCCTGGCCTTCGTGGGCATCGCCCTTGACTCACCGTCGGCCCATTCCGGGTGCTGGCTTGATCGTCTTGCGCTCCGGGCCGCGGCGGTGACGGTGGCGTTGGGCGGACGGACCGAGGGCGAGGCGGAAATCCGCGATGCCTGGCATCTGACCAGGCCGGATCAGGACGCCGGTCCCGCCGGCCGGACCTTCGGGCTGTGGCGGCGCCTGGCCGGCCGGTCGGCGCCGCTGGCCGAGCCCGATCTGTTGGTCGCGGCAGCCCAAGGCCTTGGCTGCCGTACTGCCGAGGCGGCGGGGGATGCGATTGAGATCGCCCGCGACCTGGCCACGGGCGCCCTGCCCCCCCTGGCCGCGGTGGCTGCGGTGGTCGCGGCCAGCGAACGGCGGTGCCCCGGGCTGCCGACCCTGTCGCTGCTGTTGGCCGATGCGGTCCTGGCCCATCGGCTGCGCTGGCCGATGGCGGTGCCGCTGCTGGCGGTCGGGCTGGAGCGCCGCCCGTTCCGGTCCGACGCCCCCGACTGGCCGGCGGTTTGTTTGGCCGCTTTGAGTCGCGGCTGTGGCGTGGCCTGGGACCTGTACGGCGAGATCGGACGGCGGGCCGAGCGCCTGCAAGCGGTGCGGGGGCGACTGCGGTCCAGGATGGCGGGCGCGGTGGTCGAGGCCATGCTGGCCACCGACGCGCTTTCCCCGGCGCGTTTGCCCGGTGGCCTGTCCGACCGCGCCGGGCGCCGGCTGGTCGATCGGCTGGTGGCGTTGGGGGCGGTGCGGGAACTGACCGGCCGGTCCACCTTTCGTCTTTATGGACTGTGAGTTACCGATTGTGAGTGGGTCATGGATCGCAAAGCCACCCGGGCGCCGGCCCTCGACACCGCGTTGGCGCACTTGTCGCCCCAGGAACGCTGGCAGGAATGGAAGGACCGGATCGAAGCCGTGATCTTCGCCGCACGCGCCCCGGTGTCCCGGGCGGTTCTGGCCTCGGTGGTCGGGCCGGGGGCCAATCTTGATGAGCTGCTCGACGACCTCGGGACCGATCTGCGCCCCCGCCCCTATCACATCGTCGCGGTCGCCGGCGGCTGGCAGTTCCGGACCCGCCCCCGGATGGCGCCGGTCATTCACAACGCCCGGGTCGCTGACGCGCCCCAAAGCGACCTTGGTCGGGACGACCTGGCGGTGCTGCTGACCATCGCCTATCTGCAACCGATCACCCGGGCCGAACTGGGGTCGGTGCTGGGCAAGGAGGTGTCCCGGGAGATCATCGGCCGCCTGCGCGCCCATCGGCTGGTGGCGCCCGGCCCGCGCAGTCCGGCCCCGGGCGCACCCTACACCTTCATCACCACCGTGGACTTTCTGACCCGCTGGGGCCTCAACAGCCTTCAGGAGCTGCCGGACCTGGAGAGGTTGCGCGATGCCGGCCTGCTGTCAAAACGGGACGTGTTGGCCCAGCTCGGCGGACCGTAGGGGGACGCCGGAACAGGGGGAGCGGCTTGGAATATTTGACGTCAAATACTCCCGGCTATTTGACGTCAAATAGCCGGGGCCCCTGACTCGGACGCCTTGACACCCGCCGGCGTCCACCCCACCCTGCCCTGCCCGCCGCTTGCCCGATTTTGCGTCCCGGAGAGGCCATGAGCTGTTTTGATGTCCCGTCCCCGCCGTCCACCGGGTTGCCTTTGGTTCTGGTGGTGGCGGTGGCCCTGATCGATACCGATGGCCGGATTCTGCTGGCCCAGCGCCCCGCGGGCAAGGACCTGGCCGGCTTGTGGGAGTTTCCGGGCGGCAAGGTTCAGGCCGGCGAGACCCCGGAGGCGGCCCTGGTCCGGGAGCTTCACGAGGAACTGGGCATCGACACCGGCTCGAGCTGCCTCGCGCCCTTGACCTTCGCGTCCCACGCTTACGGGTCCTTCCATCTCCTGATGCCGCTCTATGTCTGCCGGGTCTGGCGGGGCATCGTCACCGCCCGGGAGCATCAAGCCCTGGTGTGGGTCCTGCCCGACCGCCTCGGCGATTACCCGATGCCCCCGGCCGATCGCCCCCTGGTGGCCATGCTCCGGGACCTGTTGTGACCACCCGCGCCGGGACCGGGGAAATCGGACGGTTGGTTGTCACCCCCGCTTGACGAAAGCGTCACCATGGCTGAAGGTGTCCCCGAATTTCCGTGGAGGACCCCATGTCATCCGATGTCATGACCGGAGAAGAGTTCCGCGGTCTCCGTGAAAACCGCGGCTTTAATCAGCAGGAGCTGGCCGAGTTTTTGAATGAAAAACTCGGCCGCCGGTACGATCGCAACCGGATCAGCCGGTGGGAAAACGGCGCCGAGCGGATTCCCCAACTGGTGGTGACGGCGTTGCGGCCGACCGCGGCGCCAAGCTCGGTGGGCATTCCCGCGGTTCATGTGGGTCCCGCCATGACCCTGGTGGTTTCGAATCAGAAGGGCGGAGTCGGCAAGACGGTCTCGGTGGCCAATATCGGATTCCTGCTGGCCAAGGCCGGGCGGCGGGTGCTGATCGTGGATGCCGATCCTCAGGCCAGCATCAGCATTCACCTGGGTGTCGATCCCCACGAGTGCGAGCTGGCCGGCACCTCGTTGTCCCAGGTCTTGTTCAACGACCGCCCGACCCGGGAAGCCATTGTCGGGGTTTGCGACGGCCAACTGGACCTGCTGCCGTGCAGCATCGACTTGGCCGACGCCGACACCAATCTGGCCCGGGAGCCCAACGGCACCCTGGTTCTGCGCGAAAAGCTGGACGAGGTGCGCGACGAGTACGACTTCATCCTGGTGGATTGCCCCCCCAATCTCGGGGTCCTGACGGTTTCGGCGCTCAATGCCGCCGACCAGTTGCTGATCCCCAGCCAGACCGAAATGCTCAGTCTGATGGGCATCCCCAAGCTGCTGGAAAACGTGGTCAAGGTGCGCCGGCGAGTCAATCCGCGCATTGGCCTGCTGGGCATTCTGCCGACCCTGTTCAAGGCCCGACGGGTTCAGGACCAGGCCATGGTGGAAGAGTTGCGCAAGCTGGCGGCGGCCAACAAGACCCGGCTGTTCACGCCGGTCAAGGACGTGGCCGACATTGCCAAGGGCGTGACCGCAGGCCGGCCGGCTTTGGAGTTGAACCCGAACATCGTGGGGGCCGAAGCCTACGAAGAAGTGGCACAGGCGCTGCTCGAATTGCTGTGCGCCAGGAAGGAGACCCTCCGTGGCGCCGCGTAAACTCAATCTCAGCAACACCGCGCTTCTGAACAAGGCGACGGCCCGGGCCAGCAGCCTGTTCGCCGTGGACGAGGATCGCGCCTACCGCGAACTGACTCTGTCGCAGGTTCAGATCAACGCCAACCAGCCCCGCAAGTATTTCGATCCGGCCGAGTTGGAGGCCCTGGCCGCCTCCATCGACCGCCACGGTTTGCTTCAGCCGATCGTGGTTCACGAGGTCGGTCCCGATCGCTACCAGATTCTGGCGGGCGAGCGGCGCTATCGGGCGTTCGCCCTGCGGGGCCGGGAGATCATCCCGGCGATCGTGATGACCTCGGACGATCCCAAAGTGCTGGCGTTGGTCGAGAATGTCCAGCGCGTCGACCTCCACGCCCTGGAGATCGCCGGGTCGTTGCGCGAACTGATCGACGACAAGGGCCTGACCCAGGAGGAGGCCGGGACTCTGATCGGCAAATCCCAGGCCCATGTTGCCCGTTTGCTCGGCCTTCTGAAACTGCCGCGCGACATGCTCGACGAGGTGGTCGAGCATCGGCAGATCAGCACCTCGCTGCTGCTGGAAATCGCCGAGATCGGGGATCCCGAGCTGCAACGGACGCTCTGGCAGCAGGCCAAAGGCGGCCTGACGGTTCGGGAGCTGAGGCAGGCCAAGCAGGAGGGGAAAAACCTGCCCGTGGTACTTTCCCTGCCCCCGGCTCTGCCCTCGGCCGCATTGGACGGAGACCCGGAGTCAGATCAGGTCCCGGCCCAGACTGTGGTGCCGCTGGCCACCCCGGTTCCGGCCAGCGACTATACCCGGACTCATGAACGGGCTCATCCGTCCCATGATCGGGCGGTCAAGGGAATTCGAAAGCATGTCCTGGCCATTCGGGAATTGCACGGGCAGGGGACGCGGCTGAGCGCCCGGCAGATCGACGATCTGCGGGCGCTCAAGCAGGAGATTGACGCGCTGTTGGCAGAGTAGGGGGGCGTTGCCCCCGAGCCCCCGCCAGGGGCGTTGCCCCTGGACCCCCCCAAGGGGTGACCCCTTGGAACCCGGTCTTATCCCCGGGTCTCGCTGGAACCGGCGGCCGGGGCTTCCGTTGCGGCGCTGTTCGCCAGCCAGAGCAGGCCGCCGGGAAGGCTGGTGACCAGGGTGGTCAGGCCGTAAAGAATCGAGGTGGTCAGGGCGAGGTCCGGCGGAACGCCGACCAGGCCGAGCGCCGTGACCATCGCCAGCTCCCGGGTACCCCAACCGGAAATCGAAATCGGCAACGATGTCACCAGAACCACCGGCGGCACCAGGACCAGAGCGTCAAGGATGGTGAGGTCGGCGCCCAGTCCGTAGGCCAAAGCAAAGGCCGAAAGGGCCAGGTTGGCGTTGCCGATGAAGGACCACGCCATCGGCAACAGCAGCCGCCGGGGGCTCAGGAACAGGCGTCGGGTGTCCTCGGCCAGGGTGGCGAAGCCGCGGACCAGCCGCCAGCGGCGCAGGGCAGGGGGCGCCCGGTCCAGGACCATCAGGCACCCGATCCCGCCGATCCCGGCCACCGCCAGCAGCCGGAACCCCCATTCCCCGGGCACATCCGGAATCAGCGCCGGCAAGAGCGCCGAGACCATGATGGTCAGCGACAACACCGTTACGATCCGCTCCAGCATGACGCCGTTGATGGCCGTGACCAGCAACACCCCGCGCTTGTGGACCTGCCACATCCGGTAGGCGTCACCGCCCACGGCGCCCGGCACCAGCAGATTGATGAAGGCGCCGACCCAATGCACCCGGACCAGCCAGCCGAGCGGCATGGCGACGTCAAGACTGAGCAAGACCTGACGCCAGCGTTCGCCGGAAATCAAAGCCTGAAGCATCATCAAGGCGGGAGCCAGGATCAGCATCGGCACCGACACATCGCGCAGGCGGGCCGCCACCTCGGTCAGGTCGACGCGATGGATCAGCCACGCCATCAACCCCACCGACACCGCAAGCTTCATGGCCCACAAAAGGACTTTCATTATCACATGATCCTGACGCATCTCGGGCAACGTCCCCGGTCACCGCAGCTCAACCCTCACCGTCGCGGAGTCCTGATGGGTGACGATATCCCGTAAAACCACCGAGACCGCACCCGGCCCGGTCAGCAACGCCGCCGGAACCGCGGCGGTTACAACCTTTTGGCCCAAATCCACCGCCGAGTCCAGGGGCTGGCCATTCCACACGATCACCAGGCTGGATCGCACCGCCGGGGTTCTCACCCAGAGGGTTGGGCTGGCGTGAGCGCCGATGGGGATCACCGGCGGGCCGAAGGCGTCGATCACCGGCGCGGCCACCGGCACCGGGGCCGGTGGCGCGGTGCCGTCGATTTGGGTCAAGGTCTTGCCGTCCGGTTCCTGGCGGTAGATCAGATGGGGCTGGGGGGCGTTGGGGTCGGGCCGATAGTCGGCGAGAGCCACGGTCCGGAAATAGCGAATCTCCGGGGACATCAAGGCCTTCAACTGGGCCTGGTACAGACCCGAGGGGGCCAGCGGCGGATCCACCAGATAGTGCAGGAGGTCGGCCTGGGTCTGATCCTGGGCGATCAGGGTCAGCGCCGCGATCCGCTGGCCGCGATGGGGCGTCATCACCTGATCCATGATCGCCTGATCCTGGTTGGCGGCAAACCGCCAGACCAGGATATTGACGTTGCCGGCATGGGCGATGCCGTTCACCAGCACCACGCCCAGAACCGGAATCCAGGCGCATGCCAGGCCGCGGCGGTAGGGCACCGCCCGGTCCAGCGACAGGCCGAGCAGCAGGGCGCAGGCGGCCAGGGGCTCGAAGTCGTAATAGATTTGCTCGTTTTGAATCAGAAAGGTCGGCAGGAGCATGGCGCCGGCCCAGGCCAGCGCGAACAGACCCATCGGCCGGGCCCACAGACCCAGGCCGACCGTCACCAGAATCAGCAGCCCGCCCAGGGTGACGAACCCGTTTTTATAGGCGGTTTGCAGGGGCTCGGACAGACCCAGCCACGAGGACAGGTCCCCCTGTCCGGTCCCCATCAACTGACCGAAGGACAGATTGAGCAAGGTTCCGATGAAGGTGATCGACAGATGAACCAGCCGGCCGGCATCGAAATGCGGTGTGTACGCGGTATAGCTGGACCCGCCGCCCACCGGCGGCAGTCCGACCACGCCGACCCGGACGACGAAATAGAGAATGACCACGCCGACAAACGGCAACAGGCGCGCCGCTGCCCGCCACAGCCACCGCTCGCCGCGTTCCCGGGCCTGAAATCCGATCAGCACGGCCAGCGCGAACAGAAACATCACGTTGAGATCGCGCGAGAAGGTGCTGAGTAGAAAGAACAGCAGCGCGCCGCCGTAATCCCACCACCGGCCGTCCTGATGGTGACGCAGCACAAACAGCAGGGTGGCCAGGCCGTAGGTCAGGGCGCCGATATTGTCGATACAGTTGATGTATCCGACGATGGTGAGCTGAATTCCGGAACTGAGAAACAAGGCCAGGGCGAGTCCCCGGGCCAGCGGCGACGTGGTCAGGCGCAGCAGGACACGGTGCAACAGCAGCGCGATGACCAGCAGAAACAGGAAATTCCGAAGATGATGGATGAACGGGTCGAAGGGCAGGGCCAGTTGGGTGCCCATGCTCCAGACCACCGCCGTCGGCCGGAAGAAGGGGCCGAAGGGCGTGAAGATCGCCTTCAGGATGTTCCCATCGGCGGCCAGGTAGAGGGATCGGGTAATGAAATCTTCGCCGAAGAACTGGCCGCTGAACGCCGAATAGCTCACCGCCAGCAGCAGAAAGGCGCCGGTGCCGACGAAGGTCAGGCTTTCCCGCCAGTGGTTGTCAATCTTGGTCATCGGGCTAACCTTGCGCAATGGCTCCCGGCGTCCGGGACCATGATGGTCCGAGGACCGGCCTGATGTTCTGGTGTCCAGAGGCCCCGGGCCTTTGGTCGGTCCAGGGTGAAACCCTGGTGGGGGCGCGGGGGCAAAGCCCCCATGACCGCCGATGGCTCATTCTTAATGCTCGCTGGCTTAACGCTCGCTGGCTTAACGCTCGCCGGCTTAACGCTCGCCGGCTTCCCCCGATCGGACGTCCGTCAAACCCGGGGCAGGTGGCCGTGCTCGCGACACCAGGCAATGGCCTGAGCCAGTCCCTGGTCCAGGGTGACGACGGGGGCGTAACCCAATTCGCGCTCGGCCTTGGCGATGGAAACGCCCACATGCCAATCGGCTTCTCCGACCAGATGCAGGGTTTGCCAGTAGAGGCCGCAGGCTGCCAGGGTCATGTCGCCGACATAGGCCAGTGGCGCCACCAGGCGGGGCAACGGCAGGAAGCGTGGCGGCACGCCCAGGGCCCGGGCCATGGCCTCGACCACCGACCGGGTGGTCTGCACCTCCCGGTCGGCGACATAATAGGTCTGGCCGGCGGCGGCGGGGTGGGTCAGGGCCAGCCGGCAGCATTGAATCAGGTTATCGATATGAACGACGCTGCGGGCGTAGTCGCCACTGCCGACCAAAGGCATTCTGCCGGCGATGATCCGGCGGTAGATTTCGATATGCCGGAGCGGAACCGGTGGACCATAAAACATGCAGGGCCGGAGATTGACCGTCTCCATCCGGGCCGACAGGGCATTGACCGCCTGTTCGGCCTGTTGCTTGCTCCGGCCGTAATGGCTCATGGGCTTGGCCGGCTGGTCTTCGGTCAGCAGGTGATCCCGGGCGTGGGACCGGCCGCCGGCGGCGTTGCTGCTGATGTGGACGAAGCGGGTGACGCCGGCCGCCGCCGCCGCTTCCGCCAGAACCCGGGTTCCGGTGGTGTTGATGTCGTACCATTCGCGCGGCCGCCGGACATGCAGGATGGCGGCGCCGTGCAGAACGCTGTCCATCCCGGCGACCGCCCGCCCGAGCGCCTCGCCGTCACGCAGGTCGGCCCGCACGACCTCGATGTCGAGGCCATACTCCCGGCGCAAGGCGGCTTCATCGCAGGCCATGGCCGGCGCCACCAGACAGCGGACGCGCCCCAATCCTTCGGGGGGGTGATCGGCCAGCGACCGCAGCACCGCCGCGCTCAACCATCCCGGAACACCCGTGATCAGGCTATTGCCAAGACGCCGTAAAGTCATGGGTTCCAAGGGCCTCCGGCCTTTGGCGGAGGCCGGGGAGCATGCCCCGGACCGCCACCGGCGATGATTATGGGGTGGGGGTCCCCCAAGGTTGCTGTCCGTCGCTCAAGGGCCGGGCGTAGACGCCGACCAGATCCCGCCCCCGGATTTTGAACATGTCGAGGGTATCGAAAATCACCGAGCGCATGACGCTGACCTTGGAGCCGTCCTTGTTGTTCCAATGGACCGGCTGATAGCGGCACGGCACCGAGAACTTATGAAACAGGAAGAACAACTCGACGTCGATCATCCCGCCATTGACGCGGCAATAGGGGAAAATGCGACGAACGGCGGTGGCCGTGAACAGCTTGAACCCGCATTGGCTGTCGATCACGGGCTTTTGAAAGACCACCAGATGGGCCAGCAATTGGGCGCACAAGCCGACAATGCGGCGCCACTTCTGTTCATTTTCCTGATAGGTCCGCACGCCGACCGTGACGCCGCCTTCGGGAAGTTGGGCGAGCATGGGCTCGACTTCCTGAATCGGCGTGGCATGGTCGGCATCCATGAACAGCACCCGGTCGTAACGGGCGGCCAGACAGCCGCGCCGCACCGCCGCCCCTTTGCCCAGCCGGCCGGGTTGGGTCAGGACGCGGATCACGTTGCGCCCGCCGTCCTTCGCCAGGGCCGCCGTCGCGGTGCCGTCGGGACTGTCGTCGTCGACCACCAGGATTTCATAGGCGGCGAACCGCTGATCCAGATACCCCATGATCTCTTGCAAGGTCAGCGGCAGGCGCCGCGCTTCCTTGTAGGTCGGGATCACGATGGAGAGCGGCGGCAGCGTCTCCTGCCCGGATGGGTGAGCGTCCGTTGGGTGAGCGTCCGTCATGGCCACGGCCCATCAATCCTTCACGAGCTTGAGGTAATAAAGGAAGAACCGCTGCTTGAGGCTGGCCACCCGCAAGGGACCATGATGGAGTTCCCGCGCCACCGCCGGCCATTCCCGCAAATAGGGGGCCTTGTAGCTCCACTCCTCGTCGACGATGGCGGCAAAGTTCCGCAAGCTGCCGGTGGGCGGATAGAGACCGGCGCGGAACATCCGGAACAGCAGCCAGATTTGCGGGCTGCCCGGAAAGTCGATGATATAAAAGCGTCCGCCCGGCTTCAGCACCCGGTGAACCTCGGCCACGAAGGCGCGCACGCCCAGGGCGCCGCCCAGATGGTGCAGGGAATGGAGGTTGGTGACGATATCGAAGCTGTGATCCGGGAACGGCATCGCGTGGACGTCGCCCTGGTGGATCACCGCCGGGCCATCCTTGGCCCAGTCCGGATGCGGCGTCGCGTCGAGCCCGGTCAGGGCGGTGAAGCCCCAGTCGTGCATCACCGACAGGGCGATGCCCTGGCCGCAGCAGGTGTCGAGCACCGCCGCCGCGCGATCTTCGTCCTTCAGCCCCAACCGTTCCATTTTGGCCGGATACTTGGCTTTGCGCTGGGAGTTGTAAGGCTCTTGGTAATGGGCCGATTGCCAGGAAACGCTTTCCACGTGTCACTCCCTCTCCGCTGTCGGCCCCATCCGCTGTCGGCGCGCGAAACCGCCCTCCCATGATCGGACGGAAGGCACGGATAAAAGCAGATCAGAGCCCCAGAACCGGCGCCAAGTCCACCGGCACCCGGTCCTGCCCATCGCACAGGCGAGCCGGGGCTGTCAATGGGGATCCTCCGTCCGGTCCGGCCGCCGGTCCGGGATCAGCGGACGATAAAATCCCGGTGAGTCAGGGTCTTTTGACGATTTCGACCGGCCACCGCCAGCCGCTGTTCAGGGAAGCTGCCCTGGCCCGAGGTCTTCCGCAGCGTCGGATCGGCTCAACGTTCACGGGCACGGAAAATCAAATCCCGCTGAATCAGGAAGTTGGCAAGGTACATGATCGTTTCGACCAGGATTTTCGCCAGGGGAACCGAGATGTTAAAGTGCTCTGTCGTGAACATGATCATCCCATAGGAGAAAAACCCCAGGATGATCACGGTCATGACATATTTCGGCAACGCATGCCGATGATCCTCGTCGGAAAAGAATACAAAATTCTTAATCATCAGGTAATTGATTACGCTGGCCGTGCCGCGCGAAACCACCTGGCCGGGAAAAACGGACCAACCAGTGCTTATTAAAGCAATAAATATCCCGTTATCGATCGCGGCAGTAATCAGAGATGACATCGAAAAACGCAAAAGTGTAAAATATATTTTTGCCGAGTCAAGTATGGGATTGAAGTGCGAGCTTTTATTACCATCAAGATAAATGGTCGCGATCGGCTCTTCGACAATCTGGAGGCCGACATGCCGGCATAACAGCAGCATATCCAGTTCGAATTCGTAGCGTTGGGTGGGAATCAGCAGCAACTTGAATGCCAGCGCGCGGGGAATGCCGCGCAGGCCCGATTGCGTGTCGGTCAGCGGCACGCCGACCAACACCCGGAACAGGGTGCGCGTCAGAGCATTGCCGAACCGGCTGCGCAAGGGCACAGTGCCGTCGAAGCTTCGGGCGCCGATCACCAGTTTGCCGGCATCCGCCTGGAGTCGGGCCCCGACCTTCAGCGCGTCCTCGACACGGTGCTGGCCGTCGGCATCGATCGTCACCACGCCGGATCCGGCCGGCCAGTGGACGCAGTAATGATTGAGCCCGCTTTTGATGGCGGCGCCCTTGCCCAGATTGACCGCGTGATGCAGCACGGTCACGCCGTCCAGGGCCGCCAGGGCGGCAAAAATCCCGGCATAGGCCGCGCCGCCGCCATCATCGACGACGATCACATGGGGAAACCCCCCCTCACGGAGCCGCCGGGCGAAGTCCACCAGGGCGGCGGCCGGTTGATAGGCGGGGATCAGCGCAACAACCTGGAGCTTATCGTCTGAGCATACGGTCACGGATATCGATCCAGAGCTGGTTGGGAATGGTTTCGCCACGGCTTTTTCTGCTGGTCCAACGTCCGGTCCGTCCAACACCGTTGGCCGGCTGTTATGGCCGGTTTTTATCGGGGAGCAGAGCCGCCTTCGGAATCATACCAATGGCGATGCGATCATCATAGGTCGATTGACCGTTGGGGACCGTGATTGTGGTCGTCGGCGGTTTCGGGATCCCGGTTTCTGGCCCGGTTTCTGGCCCGGTTTCTGGCCCGGTTTCTGGCAAGGATCCCTGGCCAAAGGCCCCCTCTTTTCGAGTACCGTCGGGCCAAGACAATGTTCCACCCGGCCCCGTCAGGACGACCCATGTCACGTTTCCGTCTGCCCGCCCTTGCCGCCCTGTTGTTTCGGTCTCTGCGGGCCGGGGTGACGGTGCTCGTCGTTGGCCTGCTGGGGGTGGCTGCCGCCTCCTGGGCCGGCCTGCTGGTCGTGGAACAAGGGATTGATCCGACACAGGTCGGGCCGGGACCGGTCCAGTGGATCGACTATCATGTGGATACGCCGTGGCGGACTTCCGGCCTGTTTGTCACCGAGTGCGACGACAATTCGGGGGAATCCCGAGGGACTCTGCGCTCCGAACTGGTGCTCTATGAGGATGGCCGGCGTCTGGGGCCGGACCACAGTTTTGATGATGCGATTCGCGATGCCGGCCGGGGCGCTTATTCATATCGCTGTCTGGACAGCGGCGCCAGCCGTGGCCTGGCCTTTTCGGCCTCCGACAACAGCGATCCGCGCGGCAACGGCCGGCATTACCGGGTGTCCTATCCGATCAAGATGGCGCCGACGCTGGTGATCGGTACCTTGGCCCTGTTTGTGATCCTGGTTCAGCGCCAGATCCTGAGCTGGGTTTACGAGCGGGACTGTCGCCGCCCGCTCTCGCCGTCACCGGCCTTGTCCCGGTGGGAAGTGATCGTCATGGCCCTGGTGGGGCTATCGTTGACGATTCTGTGGACTTTAGGGCACGGCCAGAGCATCAATTGGGATCAGAAGAATTATCATATATACGTCGCTTACTCCTGGCTTCATGATAGGACTCATGTGGATATCGGCCCGGCTCAGGGGCAGGGCTGGATGAATCCGTTGCCCTATCTGCCCTATTACTTTGCCATTGAATACTTGCGGCCGATTTGGGCGGGAATCGTGATCGGTATTTTCCCGGCCATTAATTTCGTCCTGGTCTATGCCATCGGCTGGATGATGTTCAGCCACTATTCGAGACTTCAGCGGCATACCCTGGTGTTCCTGGCGGCGCTGGTCGGCGTGACCGGGCCGATCTTTTTGTCGGAAGTGAGCACCACCTATATCGACAACACCGCCTGCATTCCGCTGCTGGCCGCGTTGGGCCTGGCCATCCGGTCCTTGAGCTGCGAGGAGTCCGACCGGCGGTTGCCGTGGCTGATCTTTGGCATGGGGCTGTTTCTGGGACTGGCGCTGGGTTTCAAGCTGACCCACGGGCCGTTTGCCGTGGGCCTGGCGGCGGCGTTTCTGGTGTGCGGCGGCTTGCGCCGGGTGCTGGTCAGGGTCGTGCCACTCGGACTGCTGGGAGCGGGGGTCGGATTCGGACTCGGCGGCGGTTATCCGGCGTTTCTGTTGTGGGAACAGTATGGCAATCCGCTCCTGCCCATGTTCAACACGATCTTCCGTGCGCCGCTGTTTCCGCCCATCGTCTTCATTCCGTATGCGGTGATTCCCCACTCGTTCGCCGAGGCGCTCGCCTATCCCGTCAGTTGGTTTCAGGGCGGCATGGTGACCCCGGACCGGCCCTTCTGTCTTCGGCCGTTCGGCTACCAGATGGCTTGCCTGAGCCGGTACACCGCGGAGTCACCGTTCTACGATTGCCGGTTTCTGTTGATTCATGTCCTGATCATCCTGACCGCCCTGATCACGGCAATCCGGGCGGTGGTGATGCGCGCGCACTTTGCGGCTTTTTATCGGGCTGCGCTGGTGCGCTCGGAAATTCGGTCGTGGCTGTTCCTGACCGTGTTTTGCGTCGTGTCCTATGGGATGTGGCTTTTGGAATTCGGCCTGTCGCGCTATCTGGTGGCGCTCGAACTGGTCAGTGGTGTGCTTTTGATGGTTGGGTTGTCGGTGGTCTTCCGGCGTTACCGCCACCGCGTCCTGGCCATGACCGCCTGCACGGTGTTCTCGGTCGCCTGGACCCAGCCCATGGACTGGTCCCGGGTTCCTTATGGCCAGACGTGGTTCGATCTGTCGATTCCGGCGCCCCTGACCGCGCCGAACACCCTGTTCGTGATGGTCAGCGAGATGGCCTTCAGTTACATTATTCCGTCGTTTCCCGAAGACGCCCGTTTCATCCGGCTGAGCAGCACCACGCTGTTTCTGGAGCCGGACGCCTATCTTGGCCAGGTCGCGTTTCAGGAGATTGCGGCCCATCGCGGGCCGGTGTGGATGCTCACGGCCATGCCCCTCAATGCCAGGGACAGAACCCAACTGGCCCGCTTCCATGTCGATGTCGATTTTGACCGTTGCCTTCAGTTTTCATCCAATTCCGACCGGTTCACGGCCTGTCCGGCGACGACCCATCGCCGTAGTGAGGGCGTTGCTCCACAGGCGTCAGGATCGCGGTGAAGACACACTCAGTGTGAGGCGGCCTTGCCTTCATACCAATCGGTACCAGTCCCAGGCCATGTCGTTGAACGCGAACACGCCTGCTTTGGCGATGGCGAGACCGACGCCGACGGTGAGAACGATCGCAAGCGTGATCGTGGTCCGATAGGTGACGAATTTCAGCGATGTGCGCTTCGTGCTTTCGGCTAGTGTCTCGTGTCAGCAAAATTGCCAGGTTAACGGTTTCCAAAGGCCGTCGGCCTTTGGTGGGGTCGTAGGGGCAAAGCCCCTACAAAATGCCTTCGGCGACCAGGGCGTTGCCCTGGACTCACCAAAGGCCGACGGCCTTTGGAAACCATGACTTTTACCGTGCAATTTAGCTGACGTGGTCCACTAGGTCAAACTCGCCGTCGGCATTGGCCGGTTTGGGGGCATAGAGCTTGTCCCACAGATATTCATTGGCGGTGTAAAGGACGATCCCCATGCCGGTAAAGCTGGCGGTGAGAGTTATCGCCTGTCGCCAACTTCCGGTCGCCGGTTTCAGGAACAACATGTTGGTGATGATGGTCCCGATCTTGCAGGTAACGCCTTTCAGGATCGAGTCCCGGAGCGATGCCGCCCCAAGCCTTGCGGTTTATCGTCATTTTCCCACCATCGCCACTGCGGTTGGCTCGGGTTTTCCGCTAGACGTGAGACGGTTCCAGATCATGTCGTTTGCCACGTAGGCAACGGTTCGCGTCGTCGAGATGGCCACGGTCATCAGGGCCGATGCCCCGAGTTCGTTGCCAAACAACAGGGCCAGCGTGAAGGTGCGGGTCATGCTGATGAGGCGATAGAGGATGGCTTTGTTGGGGTCGACGGGACGCACGCCGTCCGGCCCGGGCGGTTCCTCGCAGCATCGCTCCCAGGTGTATTCGAAGGCGTAGGTCAGCAGGGGCGAGGTGATCGTGTTGACGATCCCGAACAATCCTCCCGTGTCTTCGGCCTTTTCCGCTATCCCCATGTACCAGATTTGGTCCGTCGTGAGGACCGTGGCGGTATAGGTTATGGTTTTGTAGAGGGCCAGTATCGACGGCTCTGTGCCAACGAAAGGCCCCGGACTGACAGGCGCGTTGCTCTCGGCGAGGTCCCCTTGATGCTCGATCGGCCCGGCGAAGCCTTTTGAGGAGGGAAGGGCAGACAAGCACAAAAACGCAGCAACGATTCGGACGGCGAGACGCCGCCGCCAGCATAGTCGATCCAGCATCGGAATAATCAGGCTTAAGGTCAAATATCAGGGAACTGATTTTGTCCTAATAGCCCTACCTCTTGTAGCTAATTGCCGTCACAACCGTGACGACATTGCAAATCGTGGATATCACCTGCGAAGTAACTTGGCATCCCCTCATTCCCGGACAGAGTCATGCGCTCAGCACATGCGTTATCGACGACAACGTGTCTTTTCTGCACATCATCGATCAATCGCCGCCACCAGGACTTCCCTGCACCCGCCAGGAGGCTGGCCTCCTGGACCACATGACGAGAAGGGTTCAAAGGGCCGACCGGCCCTGTGCGGGTGTGTGGGCAGAGCCCACAATGGGGCGTTGCCCCCGGACCCCACCAGGGGTGACTCCTTGGGATCCGTAACGTGTTGCGGTCACGCCCGCCCGCTACCGCGGCGCCGGCAGGCGGACCTGATATCCGGGAAAGACGATCTCACCGATATCGCCGGTGATGCGATCGGCGCCGTTGACCGAATTCGCGCGGACGACGATGCGCAGGGAGTCGATGGGAGCCCCCGTCAGCGGAACCTCGATGGTCATCCGATCCCCAAGGCCGCTCAACCTGGCCACCAGCGTTTCCCGCCCCTGCACCCCGGTGAAGACATCCAGCGCCCTGAGCCTGGTTTCGGCGCGGTTAAACAGCACCATGCGCCGCAACGGCACCGGCCGGTTCAGGGTGATCCGAACAAAGTGCGGCATGGGGGTCGGCGTGGAAGACCAGGCCCGGCCGATGGGATGATCGACCCGGCCATCAAACAGGTATTCCTTGTGATAAGCGGGAAGGTCCTCGGAATCGGCGGTTATGCTGTCGACGGGTAACACGGGCAGGGTATCGGCGAAGAAATCGTCGTCCAGAGCCACCAGCCGTCGTTGACCGTCCGGATCCATCGGGATCAGGCCACGCACCGTGGCGTCAGGCTCCTTGTCGATCCGGTACAGGAACAGGCCGGTGTCGAGGGCGCCTGCGGGAAACATCGGCCCCATTTCGGCGCGAAAGGCCGCATTGTCGCGCAAAATCAGCAACCAGTCGAAGAACCGCAACCGGCCGGCCCATCCGGCACGGTCGAGCCGACACAGGCCGTCTGTGGGCTGGCTGGCGTCCGGCCGGGTCACGACGCACGAGTCAAAATGGTGCGGCAGCGCCTCCAGAAAGGGAACGAAATAGGGAAAGCCGATCGGTCGGCTGTGCCAGATGGTGGCGATCCGGCCGGTATGGTCGGCCCGCTCGAGCAGAAAGCCGATGCGGCGGGCGATCCGATCCCGTTCGGATTGCTGTGCTTCACTCTGGAGGTGATGCGTGACCGTGCTCGTCCAGGGCGGCAGCACCAGCAGCCAGGCCCCGCTCAGAACGAGCAGGACCGCCATACGGCTTCTCATCCGTCCCGGGCTGGCGGCCGGTTGCACCAGCAGGGCGATGGGCGTGAGCCACAGGGGCAACACCACGATGCTCATGTAACGCTCGAACGAGGACATCAGCCGGGCATCGTCGAACCCCAGGTTAAAGGAATACACCCGCAGCAAGCCGACCAGGAAAATCAGAAAGGCCAGGATCGAAACCACGGTCAGGATGACGGCGTGCCGTTGCTCGCGGCCACGGCTGGTGATCACCACCGCGATCAGGGCGACCAGCGCCCCCAGGGCGTAGACCAGCATCGGCAGCGGTTCTTCCCGGCCGCTGGGAAGGATGCCCAACAAGGCCGGGCCGAACTTGGCCGCGGCGATTTTTTGCTGGGGCGTCGCCTGCCGGTCATCGATCAATCCGCCGATGGTCTCGGCCACCGATCCCTTGATGGCGATCTGGGGGACCATCTGATGGCCGGCCAGCCACAGGCTCCAGCTTTGCGCCGCGGCGATCGGCGTCGCGAACAGGACGGCCACGAGCAGCAATCGCTTCAGCACCACCGTCCCGGCCGGTCGCCGCGCCATCAGGGCCGCCAGTTCGAAGGCACCGCAGACCGTTGCCGCCACCAGGGCCAGAAACAGGCCGGCGTCCTTGATCAGGGGCAGGGCGAAGACGCACAGCAGCGTCACCCAGGCGAATCGCCGGCGGGAGGGGAGCAAGACCTGCAAGGCGATGGCCGCCCCGGCCAGACCGCCGATCAGGTGATCGACATAGGCCGTCAGCAAACCGGCGCCATGGGGCGAAAAGGTCGCGATCAGGGCCGTCATCAGCCCCACGGTCAGGCCAAGGGCCAGGGGTCGGCGCCAGGTCAGCGGCGCCATCACCGCAGAAACGAAGGACAGGAAAAAGACGCCTTGGGCGAACAGGACGTCGTCTTCCCGAAAGGGCGGGCTCCCGCCGGAAAAAGGGCTTCCCGCCAGGAAAAAGGCATCGAACAGGGCGGCGCCGGGCGGATAGAGCCAGTAGTGCAACTCGGTGCCGGCGTTCGGAAGTCCGTTGGTCAGGATCAGCGCCTTGACCGCCGACCCCCAGTGAGAAAACTCGTCGGACAGGTAGAATCGGGTTCCCCGACTGGCCAGCCACAGGCTGCCGGCGAAGATCAGAAACAGGATCAGGGCCGGCGGTGCCGACCGGAGGTCGGCGCCGATCCGCCGCACCAGGGTCCCGAGTGCCATCGGCGCCGGCGAGGCCAGGCGTCGGCCATAGACCAACAGCGATCCGGCCAGGATCAGGAGTCCGGCCGCCTGGAGCAGCATGATCGCCTGGTGGACCTGGCCGATCGCCGCCGCCGGATAGAGCAGCCCGACCAGTCCCGCCGCCACCGCCACCGGGGAACAGGCGATGGGCAGTCGCGTCAGCCACGAGAGCCCGGCCGCCAGTCCGACGAAGGAAAGGAAAGCAATCATGGTCTTGAGGCTTCCTGAGCCGTGCCGCGCCGGCCTGAACGGGCAGGGTGGCGCGCTTACCGGCAGTCGCCGAGCGATTTGGGGCCGCATTTCCGGCCATCGATCCAGATCGCGTCGACGATGTTGGCCCCGGTCAGCCGGGCTCCGGTCAGGATGGCCCCGGTCAGATTGGCCTCCGACAGGTTGGTGTCGCGCAGGTCGGCGCCGGCCAGATTGGCCTTGCGCAACGAGGCGCCGCTGAGATCGGCGCCGGCCAGATACGCATTGCTCAGATCCGCCGCGGTCAGCAGGGCGCCGGCCAGGCTGGTGCCGCTGAGATCCGCCGCGGTCAGCACGGCCCCGTCCAGATCGGCGCCTTTCAGGTAGGCGTGTTGCAGATCAACCCCGGGACAGACGGTGTTCGACTTGATTTCGCAGCCATGGATGACGTGTTGCGCCCGGACCGCCGTGACCCCGATGACCAGGGTCAAAACGGCGGCCGCGACCGTGCCGGCGGCGGTGAAGGCAAAACGCATGGCGGTTCTCCGGCTGCCAGCCTTGGTCCGGGACACGGTCAGCACGGTCCCCAATTGTCCGGGTCGTCCCAGATGATGGTGTTCTGATTGATCGGCAGCCCCTGATAGGTCTGCCCGATCACGGTGCCGGGATCGACGATGCGAATCTGGATGCGGGTGTCGTTGACGGCTTCGACGAAGCCGACCATTTTGGTATCGATCATGCCCAGCATGGACGAACCGGGCCGGCAGATTTTGGTCCCGACCCGTCCCACCGACAGGCGCTCGTCGGTGGTGTAGAGGCGGTTCCCGGGGCCGATGACACCGTCGGTGATCACCGCGGCATAGCGGGTGCGATCGGCCTTGGTGTAAATGCCCGAGACCGGCTTGTCGTCCTGATAAAGTCCGTCGAAGCGGTCGCCGTTCGGCCAGATATAGGTGGCGTTACCCTGCTTCTTGCCGTTGCGCCAGTCACCCTGGTAGCCGCTGCCGTTCTTCCAGGTATAGGTTCCCTTGCCGCTCGGGGCGTCGTTTTTCCATTCGCCCTCGTAGCGGTCGCCGGTTTCCCAGGTGTTGACGCCGTGGCCCTGGGCCTTGCCCGCCACCCGCTCGCCGACATAGCTGCCGTTGGCTTTGCCGTCTTTGAACCACAGCAAGGTGCCCGAGCCGCTGGCCAGACCGTCCTGGCAGGGGCCGTCCCAGGACACCGATTCCCCGGGTTCCGGGACCCCATCCCACACCTTGCATCCGGTTTTGCTATCGGCCAGCCAGTTGTCGGCCCCTTCGGCGCGGGCCTCCGGCAGCGCGGCCACGACCATCACCAGGGCTCCGGCCACCAGGCCAGCCAATACAGTCGATCTCGAACTCATGGTTACTCTCCGGGATAATCCGTGCCGGGCAGGGCGGGACGGCGGCACAGGTCCGGAGTATTGTCGATCGGGGCCTTTGGATCAATGGTTCGCGCAGGGCCATGGTTCGCGCTGGAACGGGGCGGGGCGGGGCGGCGGCAGGGGAGGAACGCGGGCGATGGTGGAACCAAGACGGGTGCGACTGGCCGGTGGGGCGACCCCCGCCGCCGAGGGCGACCGGCTGGCGGCGGCCGGACGCCTGGAGGAGGCCCTGGCCGCCTACCAGGCGGCCCTGACCCAAACCCCCGACAACCCCGAAGTCCGGAGCAATCTCGGCAATGTGCTGTTGGGCCTGGGTCGGACCGGCGAGGCCCTGGCCGCCTATCAAGCGGTGCTGGCCATGGGCTTTGACCACCCGTTGGTGTGCTACAACATGGGAACGGCGCTGCGGGCGCTGGGCCGGCCGGAGGAAGCCCTGCCGGCCTTTGAGGCGGCGCTGGTGCGGGCGCCCGGCTTTGCGCCGGCGCACAACAACCGCGGCAACGCGCTCCGGGATCTTGGGCGTCAGGCCGAGGCGGCGCTGGCCTATCTCGAGGCCCTGGCGCTGCGGCCGGGCGATGCCGGGACCCGGGTCAATCTCTCGAGCGCGCTGAGCCTGCTTCACGAACAGGATGCCGCCGGCGCCGAAACCGCCGCCGGGCTGGCCCGGCGCTGGCGGACGGCCCACCCGGACGACCCGATGGCGCGGCATGTGGCGGCCGCCATGGCCGGCGGACCGCCGCCGCCCCGGGCCGAGGATGGCTATGTGCGCCAGCTTTTCGACGGCTTCGCCGCCGGTTTCGACCGGCGGCTGGCCACGCTGGACTATCGCGTGCCCGGGCTGGTCGCGGCGACGCTGGCCCGCCTGTGGCCGCAACCGACGTCTGGGCTGGCGACGTCCGGGCTGGCGACGTCCGGGCTGGCGGTGCTTGATGCCGGGTGCGGCACCGGGCTGGCCGCGGCGATGCTCCGGCCCTACGCCCGGACCCTGACCGGCGTCGACCTGTCGCCCGAGATGTTGGAACTGGCCCGGCAACGGGGCCTTTACGACGCACTGGAGACGGCGGAACTCACCGGCTTTCTGGCCGGCCATCCGGAAGCCTTCGACCTGATCGTCGCCGCCGACGTGCTGTGCTATTTCGGCGAGCTGGGTCCGGTGCTGAGGGCGGCGGCGGCGGCGCTCGGTCCGGGCGGGCGGCTGATCTTTACCGTGGAACTGGACCCCCGGCCCGAGGCGCCGCCCTTTACCCTGCAACCGAACGGACGCTACCGCCAGACTCCATCGGCGGTGATGGCGGCCTTGACCGCGGCGGGTTTGGCGGCGCCGCCGCCGGCGTCCGTGATCCTGCGTCGGGAGAATGGGCGGGATGTGGCGGGGGGCCTGGTTGAAGCCGGCCGACGGCCGGTCCCGGATGGCCCCAGCCGTCCTGAAATCGCCGATGGCCGGCCTACGGGATAGACGGCGCCGCCGTCGGGGCCGGTGTCGGCCTTCCGTTCGACACCAACGGCTCCCAAGCAGCGAAAGGTCGCGCCCTTGGCGGTGATGGTCGCCAAGGTGTTCAAGAGTTGAGGCCAACCGCGTCGCAATAAGAAATTCACACAACGCTCTGCGTCATGATGCCGTCCATGGATTGATCACGGTGAGGCCGCAACCGTCGAACCCGCCGCTATCGCGCGTGACCACGCTGGCCCCATGGACCCGCGCCACAGACGCAATCATGAGATCGACCGTCCCCGCCGGGCGGCCAATTTGGCGACGTACCGCGTAGAGCTCGGCATAGGCAACGGCCGCCGCGCCGTCGAAGGCCAGCAAACGCCCTTCAAAATCCTCCGTGAACATCGCCCGCGCGGCCGATTCAAGTGCGGCCCGACGCCGACCGTCCGGCATCACAGCGATTCCCGACAGGATTTCTGCTTGGCAGATGGCGGCCGTAAACAGGCGTTCAGACGGCTGGCGTGTAATCCACGCCGCGACCTCGGGCACCGGTCGGGCGCCGATGATCGCGGACAGAATGTTGGTGTCGAGCAGAAACATCAGTCGAACCGTGGCGGATCACGCAACGCCGGACGCGCCGGCAATTCAAGATCGTCCGCCCCACCAAGCGGCGCGAAGCGCGCCCGAATGCGGTCGTAGAGATGACGCGGCGGCGACCGCTCCGGCTCCTTGAGCGTGATTTGGAGAATCTGCCGAGCTTCGGCCTCCATGGAATGCCCATGTTCGGCCGCACGCATCCGCAACCGCTCCTTCACCGCGACATCGAGGTTACGGATTGTCAGTGTGGCCATCGTGGTCTCAATGGGAGACTGGCTCTGGGAGACTTGCGCTGCTGCATGATGATGGCATTGTACGCGATGACTGCATTGATTGCAATGCCATAAGAGCTGCCACCGGCCAGGGGGCATACACTGCCGCATGCGGGCGAGCGGTTCGTGGTCCCAACGGCGACCCAACCCGACCGGAAAACGCTCCGGCGTGGTCCATGGACTGTACGGTGCCCTCGGCACCAGGGTCAGAAACGAAGCGTCCCAGTCACAACCCTAAAGGATCGGCGGCGGCGCCGTTGGGGCCGGGGCCGGGACCGGGGCCGGGACCGGCGGAACATAGGCGGCATACCGCTTCACCGTAACCTTGCGGTAGCTCTTGATGTGCCAGAACTGAAGCTGGAGATGGGCGAACGCCAGCCCGACCGAGGTCACGAAGGCGATGCCGGCCAGCAAACCGTAGGGATAGAACGATGGCCGCACCCCGTCGAGCAGGCCGTAGTCCCACAGCACCAGGCTGCCGGTGACCACGAACGCCGTCGACATGAAGATGCCGACCGGACCGATCGAGGTATAGATGATCGGCCATACCGCGCCGTAGGCGGTCAGCAGGGCAAGACCGCAGGCGACCTTCAGCGACAGGTAGTCGCTGTTCCGGCCGGTGACCCAGTGATAGTAGGATAACCCCGACGGGTTATAGGTGGCGCTGAGCACGAACAGGGCCAGCAGCCAGCGGGTGGTAAAGCGGCCGACCGTAAACGGTGGAAAATGCGCCATCGGATGCTCCCTGGGAACGCCGGACGGAACGCCGGGCCTGTGATCCCGGCGTTCCCCCTACCTCCTATCAAAATTCCGCGGGCGAACCAAGCCGTCCGACATCCTCGTCACCGCACCATCCCGTCACCGCACCAGAGAACCGGCGGCCGGCCTTAGCGCCAGCCGGTATCCAGCAGAACCACCACAAACAGCGCCGCCAGGTACTGCATGGAGGCAAAGAAGTTGCGCCGGGCCCACAGCCGGTTGGGAACCTTCACCAGTTGCCAGTTACACCACAGCAACAGGACGCCCAGCATCATCGACAGCACCCCGTAAATCTCGCCCAACTCGCCCAGCCACCAGGGCAGCGCCGCCACCGCCACCATCAGCAGGCTGTTGGCGAAGATCACCCGGGCGGTGACGGCGTCGCCGGCCAGGACCGGCAGCATCGGCAGCCCGGCCCGGGCGTAATCGTCCTTGATCATGATCGCCAGCGCCCAAAAATGGCTCGGCGTCCACAAAAACAGCACCGTCGCCAGTAACATCGGCAACAGCATCCGTTCGGGGTCCACCGCCGCCGCCCCGGCCAGCACCGCAAAGCTACCGGCCGCGCCCCCGATCACGATGTTGAGCCAGGTCCGGCGCTTCAGCCAGACCGTGTAGACGATGGCATAAAAGAACACGCCGAGAAACAGGTGCAGGGCGACCATGGGGTTGAAGGCCAGCCAGGCCAGGGTCAGTCCGGCCACCAGCAACACCGCCGCGATCACCAGCACCCATTCCGGATGAGCCAGCGCGTTGCTGGCTAACGGACGGTTGCGGGTCCGCTGCATGTGCCGGTCGATGTCGCGATCATACCAGTGATTGAAGATCGAGGCCGCCGCCGATCCCAACATCATCGCCACGGATAACACCGCAACCTGGCCACCGTCGAAATGATGGGCGATGGCGCAATACCCCATAACCGCGCTTAACGCGATCATGACGCCGATACGCATCTTGAAAAGCTCGATATAGGAGCGAATGGGCATGCTCTGTTCTCGTCTGGACCGATTGCTGGAGCCGGCGCCGCTGGATGCCTGAGAGACGATCAGCCTGAGAGACTATCATGGGTGTGGTAAGAACGGATCAAACGCCGATTGACCGGACCAAGGGGCCGGGGGCCGTTCCCCGCCCGGTTTCCACCGCCACTGTACGCCTTTTGAGAGCCGGAGGGAGAGCAATCGACGGCCGGCTTGGGCTCTTCCGGGACGTCAATCCGGTGCCGACCGGTTACTGCTCGCCCAGCCCGGTTTCGCCGCGGGCCACCCGCCAGAGATACTGGCCATAGCTGGTTTTGCTCAGGCGCTCGGCCTGGCGTTCGACCTCGGCGACGGTGACGAAGCCCTTTTGCAGGGCGATTTCCTCGGGGCAGGCGATTTTCAGGCCCTGGCGACGCTCGATGGTGCGGACGAACTCCGAGGCTTCGTGCAGGCTGTCGGGGGTGCCCGTGTCAAGCCAGGCGAAGCCGCGGCCGAGGCGAACCACCTCAAGCTGTCCGCGTTCGAGATAGGCCCGGTTCACGTCGGTGATCTCCAACTCGCCGCGCGGCGACGGCCGCAGCGCCGCGGCGATCTCCACCACCTGGCGATCATAGAAATAAAGGCCGGTCACCGCCCAATTGGAGCGCGGCCGGGCCGGCTTTTCTTCGATATTGAGCGGACGATGGCTGCGGTCCAGTTCCACCACCCCGTAAGCGGTGGGGTCCGCCACCGGATAGGCAAAAACCCGGCCGCCCTGGGTCAGCCCCGCCGCTTCCACCAACAGGGCGGTCAGGCCATGCCCGTAAAAGATGTTGTCGCCCAGCACAAGCGCGCAACAGTCGTCGCCGATAAAGTCCCGGCCGATCAGGAACGCCTGGGCCAGGCCTTCGGGGCGGGGTTGCCCGGCGTAAGACAGGGCAAGCCCCCACTGGCTGCCGTCGCCCAGCACCGTCTGATAGCGGGGCTGATCCTCGGGCGTGGTGATCACCAGAATCTCGCGGATGCCGGCCAGCATCAGGGTCGACAGCGGATAATAGATCATCGGCTTGTCGTAAATCGGCAGCAACTGCTTGGTGATGGCATAGGTGAGCGGATAGAGCCGGGTGCCGGAGCCGCCGGCCAGGATGATGCCCTTCATGCCCATATGCCCAACCCCTTGTTTTTTAACAATCATTGTTGAATGGCGGCGCAACCTCGCCAGACCGCGGGTTTCGGCCTCTTCCGCAACATGCTTTTAGGGCGACGGGAGCGGGTTTTCAAGGGCTGGACAGAGGATGCCAAGGGGTCCCAAGGGGGCGTTGCCCCCTTGGGGTGTCAGTCGACAAGGTGCGGTTACTTTAACAGCGGGATGATGGCGCTCTGAAGGTGGAACTCGCCGTTGACCTTGCGGGCCGCCGCTTCCGCCGCCCGAATGGTGCCATAGGGGCCGATCCGGAACCGGTGGTAACTGTTGCCCTGAACCTCCACCACCTTGTCTTCAAAGCCCAGACCAAGCTTGTCAAGCTCGGCCCGCACCCCCTTGATGTTTTCGCTCTGACCGAACAGGCCGATCTGGACCTTATAGAATTCCCCCAACCGATGCGGGGTCAAGGCCGCGGCCGGATGCACCTTGACGTCCATCGATCCGGGCGACGGGGTCGCCGTTCCGGGCGCCGACGCCAGATCGATCTTCCTCTGGGCCTGCCGTTCCACATGGATGCGCAGGGAATATTCCTGGGCCAGGGCCTGGCCCTCGATAATCTCCTTGTCGTGGCCGGCCTGCTTCAGGCTGTCGCTCAACCGGGTCAGGTTATCGTTGGCGATGGTGCTGCTCTGGCCGTCATTCTGAGCCGCCGCCAAGGCGTACCAGGCGTAAGCGACCACCGGATTGGCGGGCTGAACTTGGCCCTTTTCGTAGATCAGGCCAAGGTTGTTCTGGCTGTCGGAATTCCCCAAATAGGCCGAGCGCAAATAGGAGCGATAGGCTTCAAGGTAATTTTGCGGCTTGCCCTTGCCTTCATACCACATGGTGCCGATCCAGAACTGGGCGCGCGCATCGCCCTGTTTGGCCAGCTTGTCGAACATGACAAATGCGTCACGGTATTCACCATGCTGATAAGTGGTCAACGCATCAGCATAGTAATCCGCTTTCGCCGGAGCCGCCAGGCACAAAGACAAAGCCAAGGCTGCCGGGATGCACGCCAGTGTATTTCTTGCTTTCATGTGATTTACCCCAAATTAGCCTAGTGTCATGGCTTCTTGAGCCCGGATGAGCGGAATCTCAGGACATAGCGATCGGTGCCATGCTCGGTTTTGCGCTCGAGCTGGACCCGATCATTGAGCACCGCGGTGACCGTCATGTTTTCCAGTTGATCGCCTTTGCGGATGTCCTTGTTGTCGACCGTCGCCACCTGCTCCTCGCCGATCCGCCCGATACCCGACAACTTGTAAATCCAGGTCAGATCAATTTCGGTGGTGACCACCTTGTTGATGTAGGTGAACCGTTGGAACGGATTGCGCCGGTCCGGGGCTTCGGCCGCTTCCCGCAACGCGGCGATGCGGGAACTCTCCAGTTCCTTGGCGTCATGGCGCGGCGTGATGGTGAACTCGATCGCGTGCACCGGCGTCTTCTTGGTGTTGTCATACGGGTGGATTTGCAAGTCGTTGATGGCAACGTCGAGCGATTCCAGGCGCATGATGAACTTGAGGAAGGTATAGAAGTCGGTGGTGATCTTGATGGTAAATTTGATATTGCGATCCTTGGACGGGATCAATTCGTTGACGATGACGTTGGTCTGATGGGCGATGGCGTTGATGCGCTTCAGGAAGGCGGGCAGACTGTGAATCACCTGTTCTGCGCCGGTCTGCCGATCCTCCGCCATCTTGGCCTGAATCACCGCCAGGACCTGATTATCCTTTCTGATGATGTCCGCAATGATGGCGGCGTCGGAGCGCGCCACCGTCGCCGGACTGATCAGCACCGAATAGAGCAAGGCCGCGAGCGCCGTCAGGAGGAAGACCACCGAAACAACGAAGGGCTGATATTTCCGGATAAAGGCGTCCATGATTCACCTCGAAGCCAATAAAATTGCGCGCGACTTAGTGGCCTCCGTTGGGAGCCATGCCGGGGATTCGTTGGAGCTGCTGGTTGTGCTGCTCCGTCGCCTGTTTCATGGCATCGATGCCGCCGGTTCCGCCCGAGGCGGCCGAGGTGTTGATGACTTCCTGCCGCTTGGCTTCGTCATACCAGGCTTCGATGGTGAACCGGACCACCTGATCGGACTCGGCGGTGTCAATGGACAGCCCTTCGAACGTAATGTCTCTGAAGTCACTCATGAACTGGTTCTGGTCGTTCTGAAGCGCCTCGATGTATTCGGCGATTTTCTGGATGTGACCGTCGGTCGACGGCAGCACCGCCCCTTCCATCACCAGCTTTTTGGTGCTCAGCGATGTCTTGTCGATGCTTCGGGTTTCGGTGGTCAGGTAGAGATCGGTCAACCAGATTTCATTGGTCAGATGGTTGGACAAGGCGATGATCTTTTCGGTCCACAGCACTTTGTCCACGTCTTCGGCCGCGTGATACTGGACCCCGCCGCTGGCCACCGCCAGATGGCGTTGGGCGTTGTCCGTGACCACGGTGTTGAGGGCGCCCACTTGATTCAGCAGCTTGCTGTGGGCATCGTTATAGCTGTTGAACAGCAGATAGCCGACGCCGAACACGATAATGCCCAGGGCCGCGAACCCCTGCTGATCGGCCCGGGCGGCGTCGTTGGGGGCTCCGGCCTCGCCGTCGCCCGGGGCCTTGCCGCCGTTCAGAAGCGCGCGCAGTTGGGTCAGCGCCGAGGGCTTGGCCGGCGCCGCCGCCGCGCCGCGCCGGCCGCGGGTGGTGGTGGACGAGCGGCGCTGTTGCTGCGGCTGGGCCTGTTCCCGGGCCGCGACCTCGCGGCGAACCTCGTCGGCCGGGCGGAACTGCTGGTTTTGGAAGGTGTAGGTGACGGCGCCGATCCGCAGGTCGCCGGTGGCCTCGGACAGCAGATTGAGCGGCACCTCGACCGGATAGGCCTGAATCAGATCCAGGATCGACCGGTCGACGAACTGCACGGTGAGCGGTGACGGCCCGTGGGTCAGGGTGTCGTGCAACAGCCGTTCCAGCCCGCGGACCCGCTCCACATCGCCGAAAATGTCCATGACCACGGGGCGGCCGGCGCACCGCTGTTCCTCGAAGAAGGCCAGCGAGGCGGCGATGTCGGTCAGGAAGCCCCGGATCGGTTCGCCCAGGATGCGCTCGGCCGGACTGCTGGTCAGGCTGGCCAGGGTGTCCTCGACCCCGCCGATGCGCAGGTCGGAAATCAGGTCCTGTTCGGCCAGCGACCGCATGGCTTCTTCGTGGGACACGCCGCTGCCCTGGGCCAGCAGGCGGCCCAGGGTGCCGACGCCGAACGGCAGCACCCGCCGGGTCACGGCGCCGATGGCCGGGTTGGACAGCAGCAGGGTGCTGGACAAGGCGCCGATCTGAAGCGCCACCGCCGGGCCGGACCGGTTGCCGCTGTGGGCCTGGCGGATCATCAGGTCGGAATGGGGCGTGACCGAGCGCACCTTGAGCGCCAACCGGTCGAGCCGCGACAGGTAGGCGCCCAGCCGGGTCGCGTCGATGAAGGCGATGACGCCGCCGCTGGCCTTGGCCAGCCCCCGATCGCTGGGCCCGAATTTGGCAAGACCGAAGGACACGCTGCGGCAGCGCAGATTGGCCCGGCCGAATTCATGCAGGGTGGCGGTGGACGCCGACGAAAAGACGTCGGGCAGCATGTCCTGATACAGCACCTTGGGGTCGCCGAGGATCACGCGGATATCGGCGATCCGGTGGGGTTCGTGCTGGCGCAGGCTCAGGCCGGCGATCCGGAACATCTGTTCGATCGCCTGCTCGGAACTGTGGTCCTTGGGCAGATCGGCCAGGGCCTTGGCCGCCTCCCCCTGGTCGGTGATGAACCGGGTCTCGTGTTCATGGTGCTTGTCGACCAGCGCCGCCTGCCAACCGTCGTCGGTGACGTACAGGTACACCAGGAACCGCCCCTCACCCGCCTGCGCCTCCTCCGCCTCGCGCTTCTTGAATAGCTTGAACATGGTCTCCTCGTCGGTCGGCTGGGGGTGGTCGGTGGGGTGGGGTTAGTTGGTGGGGGTCATGGGGATCGGGGCATTGCGCATAAGAAATTGAATCTTGGCTATACCCTCATAAGGGGTGGTGCCGGATAGAACTGGTGTTGCCAATCCAGAAGAGACCGTTCCACATCCGACATAGTAGTACTTGCTCGTGCCTGTATCCAATACACTGTCATCAACACAGAATCCAACGGTCAGACGATCAGCGCGATCCTTCAGATCGGAAAGCACGGGTATCGTTCCACTATCAGTCACGGATATATCGACCCGTAAATCACGATCATTATTCGGGAGCGCAAGAATGCCATGATCTCTCACCAAAGCCTGTATCGTAATGAAATAAGGGTTTGCGGTGTCCGTAGCTGAAACATTGGTCTGTTGTGGATACACCCAACGTCGAAACCCTGGTGAGGCAAAAGTTGGCGCATTTCCCTGCGAGTCCAACTGAATTTCGACCCTTTTGGGAGTTAACGTTGCATCACCGTCTAAGTAGCTTTGCAAACTGCGCGCCGGATATCCGGTCGGACTTACTGCCGGAAAGGCGTTATTGGTTGCGGTGAAAGGAAGACTGGTATTAACGGCTGCATCATCAAAGCATGCTATCGGCGTATTGTTTTGGTCACACTTACTCGCCCAGCTTGCAGCGGTGCCGGTGCTCATACCACAAAAATAGTCTGTATTAGAATGTGAACTATTAGTGTTGTCGGTATCGCCACAGAGTCCCTGCCCACCAACCCGGCTAAACATATAATTGACATGCCCCATCATCGCCCAATAGGTCCGGACATCGACCAGACTGGCTTCCACCTCGTTTTCTTCGGATGTTAGAAAATAGTTGGTGAGCGTGCCGGCCATCAACATAATTATGGCCATAATGACCATGACGGTCAGTAACACCGCGCCACGCTGTTTGACTTTTGCTCGTGCGCACGTCATGGCGGTACCTGATCAATTAAATTGGTGAGGGCGGTCCAATAGACCGTTGATATTTCATCATCGGCCACATGATTGTTGCCATAGAATAGGGGGTTATATAGGTCAAATACAACCTCTTGTATATTTTGACTGAAACCTCTCGTATTAGGGGTGGTCATCCGAAGGTACCCAGTCACATTCATATCTTGTCCGGTGACGCACCCAAAAACTGGTTGATTGGTGCCGGTGCAGGTGACCGTCACGGTCGGGACAGTGTCACTTGATAAAACATCGCTTTCTTGCACAGTTTGAGAAAAACTCGAAATCGCGGCATCGGTCGGCGGTAGCCCAAAAGTATCTTGTGGTGGTCCCCAAGCAGACACCCCTGATCTCAAGTCTGACGGAATTGACCATCCATCACCTTTTTCTACATTATTTCGCCCCCGCAAGCCAAATATATATTTGTAATTAACGTCAGTCGCTGGAGTGACAGCCGAACTCGTGCTGATATTAACCCCAGTTCGAAAGCCGCCAAGCGCAACTATATCAAACATCATCCGTGCTTGGCGGTTGAGTTCGGCCTTGTTCATCATGGCATCGGCGTTGCCGATGGCGTCGATGAACAGGCTGGCCAGGACCATCATCAGGATCAAGCCGATGGTCATTGACATCATCAGCTCAATGAGCGTGAAGCCGGTTTGACTGTGATGCCGCAAGGGAAGCATGCTCGTCATGACTTGCGCTTTCCGACGATGGTCTCGGCGGTGATGGTCTCCACCGGCGTGTCCGGGATCGGAACGCCCACCTTTTGAGTTGGGTCAAATCGGAAGGGGTAGTCAATATAAACGGTCAAGAAATAGCATGCGGTTAGATAGCAAGGACTGGTTGCCGTCGTCGGCGTGGGGGCACCAGTGCAGTCTTTAGCCGTAGGATAATAAGTATCATTGATACTGTATGTATTCGGCATTAGACAATAATCCCAGCTTAACTGGCCGACGATTTGATGAGCCTGATCAAGCCAGACGAAATTCCGCCGCGAAGCCCCCGTCCCCGTCATCAGGATATTGGTATAAACTGCTTGAGCGGTTGGTGGCGTTCCAGTTCCATTTGGCAAGCCTCCGTCTGGCGAAACCAACGTTTCGAAGGTTGTCAAATCGGCAGCAACCCCAGCATCAAGAACATATGACAATGCAGTTGTTGGGGCGCCTGGTGTATTTTTCCCAATGTTATAAACTCTACGGTTTGCTGCCTGTCCATTGGGATAGCTGTTGGTCGGTGTCGTGGATAAGAACGAGCCGGCATAGGCAGAGATAGCTTCAGTATAGGCAGGATTATTTTGTGTATAGTCGACCCCGATGTCCAGTGGAGGTGTTTGTATGGTTGGATCGGTAATTGTAACGGGGGGGGGTCCGGCAACGGAACTGCTGTAGTTATACAACCCCACCAACCGCTCCATCTCGCCGTTCAGGCGAAAGATGGCCTTCTGGCGGTAGACCAGACTGTCGAATTGGGCGGCCACCACGGTCCACAGTGCGCTCATGCCGATCATCAGCACCATCGTCAGCGCGAAGGCAACCATCACCTCGATCAGGGTAAAGCCGGACTGACGGCGGGTAGCGGGGCGGGGCATGGCGGGGGCCGGGCTCAATTGTTCAGGGCGTCGGAAAGGGTCACGCCGCCAAACCAGATCAGACCGGTGGTGGTGGCGTTGAGGGTGGTGCTGGCGTCGGTGCCGTCCTGCGCCTGGGGATAGCTCATCACCAGCACCCGGCCTTCGCTGCCCCTGCCGCCGACCGCCGAGCTGAGAACCCAATTCTCCGGCGTCATCTTGGGCGTAGCGGTGGGATAACTGGCGGTGCTGCATGTGACGGTGGGGTTGGTCGACGGTGTGACACTGGTCGGATCGGTGGGTTGGGTCCCCGGTGCCCGCAACACCGCGACGACCTGGAATTGCGGCGCATGTCCCGTTACATTCATGTCCAGGGTATTGATCATGGCGCCGAAGTCGGTGTCGCTGGTGCTCAAGCTGCCGCCATCGTAATTTCCGCATGACCATGTCGACGTGCCGACGCACATCACCATGAAACAGAAATCGCCGGCGTCATGGAGATCCAGCCCCAGTTTCTGTTGCAGTTGCTGCTCGTTGCCGGTGGCCAGATAATAGCCGGTGCGGTTGAAGTGCATCCGCTCCTTGGCCTTAATGGCCTCCATCAACGGCACCGCCTGCTTGAGGTTGCCCTGGAGCATATAGCTGGCGAAATAGGGCAGGCCGACCGCTGCCAGGATACCGACGATGGCGATCACCACCATCAGTTCGATCAGGGTAAAGCCGGCCAAGCCGCGCCGCCGGGCCGTCCACTTCGCCGCCTGATTGTCCGTCGCCATGGCGTGTCTTCCCTTTGTCAATGGCCACCCGCCAGATTGCCCATCTGGAACACCGGCAGGAACGCCGCCACCATCATGCCGGCGGTGGCCAGACCGACGAAGATGGTCAGGATCGGGTTGATCAACTGGGTGATCTGGTCCAGCCGGTCCTGAAGCAGACTGTCGAAGTAATCCGCCGACGACATCAGCAGTTCGTCCAGGGAGCCGGCCTCTTCGCCCGCCGCGATCATCTGCACCACGATGCCGTGGAAGACGTGATGATCCCGGAAGCTGACCGACAGGCCGCGCCCCCGCTCCACATCTTCGGCGATGTTGTAGATGGTTTCGCGGACGAACACGTTGCCGCAGGTGTCGGCGGCCAGCCGCAAGGCCGCCAGCACCGCCACCTCGTTTTCCACCTGGACCGCCAGGGTCCGCAGGAAGCGCGCCAGCGCCGCCATGCGCCACAACGGCCCCAGCAACGGCAACTTCAGCTTGTATTGGTCGAAGATCGCATTGCCGTCGGGCGTGCGCACCCAGGCCTGAAAGCTGAGGATCAGGGCCACCAGGGAGCCGACGATCCAGGTCCAGTTGGCGCCCCAATAGGCGCCCATGTCGAGCAGAAACTGCGTCGGCGCCGGCAACGCCTTGTGCAGATTATTAAAAATCGACTGGAAGCGCGGCAGGATGCCGAACACCATGCCGTTGAAGATGCCGAAAAAGGCGATCAAGACAATCATCGGATAGGTGACGGCCGAACGGACCTTGCGCTCGGTGTCGTGAATGACCTTGAGGTAATGGGCGATTTCGGTCAACGAACCGGCCAGCCGGGCCGATTCCATGCCGGCCCGCACCACATTGACATAGACGCTGTCGAACATGCGCGGATGCATGGCCATGGCGTCGGCCATGTCCACGCCATGCTGCACCTCTTCCGAGATGCTTTCGATGGCGGCGCGCAATTTCTTCTGGGGCGTTTCCGCGGCCAGATTGTCGAGAACATCGACCAGCGGCAACTTGCTGCGCAACATCGAAGCAAATTGCTGGGTAAAGATCATCATGTGGACGCGAGAGACGCCGGCCATGTCAGTAGGCCTCACCCAGGACGCGAACGACTTCGGAATGGGTGGTCATGCCCTCGTCGATCAGCATCAGGCCGTGGCCGATCAGCGTGGTCATGCCCCGGTCCCGCGCCCGGCGCCGCATCACGTTGGCGTCGAAGGTGGGCGAGACGATTTCGGCGCGGGCCTCCTGATCGACCTCGAAAATCTCGAACACCGCCTGCCGGCCCTGATACCCGGTGTTCCGGCAGTGAACGCAGCCGCGGCCGCTGACATAGGTCAGATCGGGATCGACGATGACGCCCAGGGAGGCCAGGCGTTCATCGGAAATGGCGTCATTGTGCAACCGCTCCAGCACCGACTGCCCCTCCTCGGGCGCCTGGCAGTGCTTGCAGATGCGCCGCACCAGTCGCTGGGCGATACACAACGACACCGAGTTCGCCACCAGGAAGGGTTCGACCCCCATATCGATCAGACGCGGGATCACGCCCACCGCGTCGTTGGTGTGGATGGTCGAAAACACGATGTGACCGGTCAACGCCGCCTGGATCGCCATGCCCGCGGTTTCGCCGTCCCGACACTCGCCGACCATGATCACGTCCGGGTCCTGGCGCAGAATGGTGCGCAGACCCGAGGCGAAGGTCAGCCCGATCTTTTCGTTGACCTGCATCTGGTGGACGCCCTTCAGCCGGTATTCCACCGGGTCTTCCACCGTCAGCACGTTCTTGGTCTTTTTGTCGATGTAACTGAGGCAGGAATAGAGCGTGGTGGTCTTGCCCGAACCGGTCGGCCCGCTGATCATCACCAGCCCGAACGGCGCGTCGAGCTTGTCATAGAGCAGCCGCAAATCCCGGGAGATCATGCCCAGATGCTCGGGCGAAGGCCGCAGGGCGTTCTTGTCGAGAAGACGCATCACGATCTTCTCGCCGTAAATGGTCGGGTAGGACGAAACGCGGACGTCGATGGCGTTTTCCCGGATCAGGGTGCCGATGCGGCCGTCCTGGGGCCGGCGCTTTTCGGCCACGTCCATACCCGAGAGAATCTTGATACGCGAAATGATCTCCGGGTGCATGGGGGCCGGCAGCGTCGTCAATTCGTGCAGGATGCCGTCGACCCGGTTGCGCACCAGCAGGAAATCTTCGGTGGGTTCGATATGGATGTCGGAAGCGCCCTCGAAAAACGACTTTTGCAGGAAGTAGTTGACGATCTTGGGGACCTCGACGCTTTCGACCTTGAGCTGCACTTCGCGTTCGGTTTCGCTGTCAAGGTTGATGACCAGCACCGCGGCGCTGCTGTCATCGTCGTCGGTCCGATTCTTCATCCGTTGCAGGGCCGCCTGAAACACCGTCGGCAGCACCAGGACCTTGCGCACCGTCGCGACATTGGCGCTGGCCGCGATCCAATCGGCCATGACCACATCATAAGGATCGATGGTGGCGATCTGGATCACGCCGGGATCGGTGCTGCGCAGCAGCACGGCGCCAAGGGTGCCGGCCTGGGCAAAGGTCAGCCACTTTTCCTCAATCGCCTGCTCCATCAGGTACTTTTCATCTTCGATCAGCGGAATGGCCAGGGCCTTCGACACGTGATCGTAGATTTCCTTGTGCGCCTTGATGGTGGGGTCGGTGGCCAGGACCCGGAAAAAGGTCTTGCCGGTTTCCGCCGCCTGCCGGCACAGGGCGGTCAGGCGCGCTTCCTCCCGGAACACGTCCACCGCCAGGTCCAGGGCGATGCCGCGGAAGCCCGCCTCGTGCAACTCGTGCCGCCGGTTGGCCCGGCTGGAGGTTGCGGTGGCCGGACGCGGCGGCGGCGGCGGTGACGGCGCCTTGGCCCGGGGCGGCTCCTTGCGCGGAACGGTGACGGTCCGCTCCGCGGCCTTCGCCGGTGGCGTGTGGGTCGGCGCATGGGTGTGAACC
Source organism: uncultured Rhodospirillales bacterium (assembly GCA_903927615.1). Lineage (GTDB taxonomy): Bacteria > Pseudomonadota > Alphaproteobacteria > Azospirillales > Azospirillaceae > BOG-933. The sequence goes on from CAIYNU010000006.1 coordinate 181,114, forward strand.
ACGGCGGTCCGGTCGCTGCCGGCCTCGTCGGCCAGCATCGTGTGCTCGGCCGAGTCGTAGGACGGCGCCCGGCCTTGGGGCGGCCTGGTTTGGGACATCATGTCTTGGGGCGACACGATCATCGTCGTTTCGATGCCCGGCGCCTCGATGCCCGACGCCTCGGCCGCCCCGGCGCCCGGCGTAAAGAGAACGGTCGAAGCGCCGCCATCGGCCGGCGCGCCAAACAGCACCGTTCCCCCTTCGACGGCACCCTCGCCAAAGGTGGCCTGGGTGTATTCCGGCATCAGGGCGCCGGCCTCCGCCGAGGCCCCGGTGTAATCAAACCGGACCATCAGCGACGTGAGGCCCATGGAGACCTTCTGACCGTCCAGCAAGGGAATCAGGGTATCGGAGATCAACTCGTCGTTGACCCGGGTCCCGTTGGAGCTGAGGAGATCCCGAATGGTCCAGCCACCTGCGGCGCGATCGACCACAATCTCGCAATGGCGTCGCGAGACATGACGGTCCGGGAGCGGCAGATCCACCGAAGTCCCCAATTGGGCTTCGCGACGGCCGATGACGTAGCGGTCACGGCGATGGTCCAGCACGACGTCCCGTTCCTCACCATCGGCTTGGATGATCGAAAGATGGATGTCGGGAACCTGAAGGGGGGCGTTGATCATGCTCGACATCCGTTTCAGGGCGCGTGGCGTTAAGGGTGCTTAGCGGTAAACGAGGCGAAAGCCGATGTCATTGCGCGATTCGGTCGGTGGCGCGGAAGAGCGGAAGGCGCAACGTCCCTGCACGGAGAATGACTGGAAGCTGCCACCGCGCAAAACCCGGTGGGCCTTGGGATTGACGTTTTTGGGATCGTTAACCGGATTGAGTGTTCCCTGCTGAATATTCGTATAGAATTTTTCTTCGTAAACGTCCAGACACCATTCCCAAACATTCCCACACATATCATAGATTTCAAAGCGATTGCTACCTTCGGGATAGGCCCCGACGATACTGGTCGTTCTGGAAATGTTATTGATATTGGCGCGAACCGGAGATGGAGGATCGTCGCCCCAAGGATAATCAATCAGTTTTTGTCCGGCCCGGGCCGCATATTCCCATTGCGCTTCGGATGGTAAAGTTCCTCCCGCCCAGCGCGCGAACTGCATGGCCTCATCGAAGGTAACGCCAACCACCGGATGGTTGGGAGCCCCAAACGCCGGATGGTCGTGCAACGGCGGTTTGCGCCGCCCGGTGCTTTCGGCATACTCAATATATTCCCGGTTGGTGACCGGCATGCGATCGATGCGGAATGGGTTGAGAATGATCTTCCGGGTCGGCAGTTCGTTGGCGTTGACGCCCTTGGCCCCGGCCTTGGCCCCCAACAGATAGTCGCCCCCCGGCAGTTCCACCGCCTTGGACGAACGGAACCCCTGCCCACCCGCGCCGACGATCTCCAAACTGTCCGGCGGATAGAGCAGGTCCTTCGGCTTGGTCAGCACCGTCACCAGATCGTCGGCGGACTGGATGCGACGCTCCGGCTCGTAGGCCGTCAATTGCAGGATGACCCGGTCGAAGGGCGGCCGCACCGCCGCATTGAAGTCGCTGGGCGGCTGAATCTCGTGAAGGGGGATGCGGGGCGGCTTGCGGGTCTTCAGAATGTCCTTGAGCGAATGGGGCGGAATCCGACCCGTGAACAGCTCATAGGCCAGAATGCCCAGGGCGAACAAATCCGCCCGCCGATCGACCTTATCCGGCGCCTCGTACTGCTCGGGCGCCATGTATTTCGGGGTGAAGGCCTGGGCGGTGGTGCGATCGGTCTTGTCGCCGATCACCGAAAACCCGAAGTCCATAATGACCGGCTTACGGATATCCCCTTCACGCAGAAAAATATTTTGCGGCTTCAGGTCCCGATGAACGATGCCGGGAAAATCACTGGTCGGGGTGTGCGCGTAAGACAGCGCCTCGGCGATTTTGCGCAATAATTCCAGTCGTATTTCAGCGGTATCCAGCAGGTCATCGAGATGGTTGTTCATCCAATCCCGAAGTTCCAAGCCGTTGATCAAGTCCATGACGGTCCCGAACCCTTCGGGACCGTCGTAAAGATCGTGGATCGCGCAGATATTCTGGTGGCGAAGCCGGCGCGAAATCAAAACTTCGGTGCGCAGGCTTTGCTTCATTAACTCCCGATTGCTTTCGCTGCTCAGGATCTCAGGCTTCAGGATTTTGATCGCAACGTCATAGTTCAGTTCGGTGTCACGCACCCGATACACATTGGCGGTGCCGCCCTTGCCCAGCATCCGCCAGTCCGAATAGCGGCTGGGTCCGGCTGCCGGGGTCTTTGTCTGGTTCATCACCGACATGTCACAATCCCAGACCGAGGCAAGGCCGAAACCCGTTTTCCGTACCGCGTTCAGCTACCGACTATGGCGCTCATCAGAACCCGAGACCCTTCCGGCGTGTCACCGTAACGGTACTCCATCCGGACGTAATTCTTGGTCGCCGGCGCATACCACCACCGCTCATAGGCGGTCCAATCGCTGGTCAGGCTGCGCTTGCGCATGACGATGACGAAGGTGTCGAAGGTGCCGGCGGGGACCGTGATCCGCTCCCGGTTTTCAATCACCCACGACGTTTGATGTCGCACCAGTTCCTTGTCGCGCAAGTACTCTTCGATGTAGACCATCGGCTGGCCGAGCGGGGCCTTGTAAAACACCGCGTCCGGATTCTCGGAGCGGAACACCACCTGCCGGGTCGTGCCCTCCTGCTGGGAGGTCTGACGGAAGAAGCCGTTGTTGATGAACCATTCGCCGGGAACATCAAGCCGTTCGAACTTCGTCAGCGCGTCTTTGGCCTCGGCCACCCGCACCGCGTAACCGTCGCTGTAGCGCCATTCGTCACCAACCCGCCACTGCGGCTTGGCCAACACCAGGCTTTCCAGCGAGTTGGTCGCTTTCGGCGCGGCAGGCAAAGTCGGCATTGAACCGATCGAAGGCGACGACGGCTCGGGCGTGCTGCATGCAGAAAGAACCAGCATACCTGTCAGGATAACCCCAAGAGTCCGCGCTTTCATTGTTCCTCCTCGTTCGGCGCAAATATCATCCGGCCTGGCCCGATAAATCGAGACAACGATCGACGACGGTGGCCGCTGCTCCGACATCGCTGGTGGTACGCTTATCCGTCAAACCGATCACAAACCCACAAGTGCCAGCAAACCCACAGACTGACCGGACAGCCGTTCCCACGAGCCCTCGGCGTGGCCCCCTTCCTTGGGGAACCCACTCACATCCCCGACCGCGTAGGTATAGAGTAACGGGGCTTGCCCCGCCCGCATCGCGGCGTCGCTGGTCATGGCCCGAAGAACCAGGGTATGGGTCTTATCCGAGTATGCGTCATAGACAAAATTCGCGGCGGCGTCCTTCAGCGGGACCCCCAAGGTCCCGCTGATGATGCCCTGTTGGTTGGTCCGAAAATAGACGACGTTCCCATTGGGTTCGAACGCTTTCAGGCGCTCGGCCTGTACGATCTGGTCCATGGCGGCGGATGCGGCAGTCTTCGCCGTAGCCACTTGGGCTTGATAGTAGAAGGGGTAAGCGACCGCGACCGCGACCGCGAGACACCCGATCAACCAATTCAATGACGCAACCAACCGCAGCATGACCGCTCTCCCCCACTCAGTCGCCCGCCCCTTTATTCATCGTCGTGGACGGCCTTGGGAGCGAGATCCAACAACCGGCTCTTGTTCCGGACGCCATCGGCGATCCGATCGATATCGGCACGCTCGGCCTGAAGATAGCGCTTCTCGGCGACATCCTTGGAATACAGCGCGGCACGCGGCACGATCTTCGGTGTGATGAAGAACATGGTTTCGGTATAGGCCCGATCCGAGGTGGTGCTTTTGAACAATTCACCCAGAACCGGAATGTCACCGAGCAGCGGCACCTGATTCTTGGCCTCTCCCCGATTGATATGGCTCAGACCGCCCATGATGAAGGTCGAACCGTCCGGGATGACCACCTGGGTCTGGATCTGCTCGCCGTTACGGGCCGCGCTGGCCGACGCACTGGTCGGAGCCGTGACCGCGGTTTGCTCGGCCTCGATCACCATGCGCACCATGTTCTCGCCGCCGGCGTCGTCATGCCGGAGCACCGAGGGGGTGATTTTGAGCGTGGTTCCGGCCGGCACGGTCATGAACCCGCCGGGCGTGTTGGCCGCCGCGGGAACCGGGACGAAGGTGGTGCCGTCGGTGCTGATCTTGGCGGCGACGTTGTCGATGGTGACCACCCGCGGCGAATCCACGATATGGCCCTGATTGTTTGACTCCAGCGCAGTCAACTGGGCGTTCAGGGTGGTATTGGCACCGCGGAAGATCAGCGACGCGAAGGTCCCCGCCCCGCTGCCGGCCCCGGCCAGATTCAGGGGCGACACATTGCCGGTGGTGTCATTCGGGGTGTTTGGGGGCACCGTGTAGAAGGAGTTCGTCGAGCGGGCGAGGGTTCCGATTGCACCACCCACCGCCTGCGAACCGACCAGGGCGGCATCATTGCCAAAGGTGACGCCCAAAGACCGCGAGAAACTTTGGGTGGTCTGGGCGATGATGGCCTCGATCTCCACCTGTTCCATCTGCTTGTCCAGTTTGGGCAGCAAACTTCTGACCTGTTCGATCTCGCCGGGGGTGCCGCGCACGATCACCGAATTGGTCCGAACGTCGGCGGAAAGGGTGCCGTGGAAGTCACTGGGGGGGCGCTGCTGGGGCGCCTGGGCCAAGGACGGACCACCGGCCATAAACCTCTCATTCACCGAAGGCGGTGTGCCGGGGCGATTCTGATCCGATGCCGGAATCGGCGGCGTGATGAAAGGTGACCGGGATTCCCCGTTGTCGCCCTGGGCCGCCGCCTTGGCGGCGTTGGTGACGCCAAGCAGGTTGTTGAGTGTATCGATCACACCCGGAATGGTGACGCTTTCCCCCTGGAACTGAACCCGGGTCGGGCCGACGCTGGCATAGTGCAGCTTGAGGACTTCGACCTTGATGCTGTCCACGTCGGACTGCGCGCGCTGTTCCTGAGCCAGACGATAGGCGGCCTGCTGGGCTTCGGCCTGTCTCTTCATGGCCTCGGCCTGGGACAAGGCTGCGGTGCTGGCGGCCGCATAGTTGTCGGCTTCGGACTTGTCGCGCTCGGCCGCGGACGCTTCCAACCGGCTGATCAGATCCGCGAGGTTCTTAACCTGATCGGGTTTGCCCCTCAGCATGATCGTCTTGCTGGGCTGGTCGTAAATAATCGAAACGTCCTTATCGAGGTCGAAATGGTGGGCGGCGCTTTTGACGGCCTCGTCCGTGACGTTCTTGTTCTTAAGAGGAATAAAGGTCGTCTCGGTCACGCCTTTGGCTAAAATCGTGACGGTATGAGTTTCGTCATTATACTCATAATCAAGACCATTCTCTTCCATCAGCTTGTTGAAAGCCGCCAGCAACGGCATCGGGGTCGTCATAAAATCAAAGGTGACGGTCCCCTTCACGTCCGGGCGGAAGAACGCGGAGAGCTTATCCGCGGCCAGCAGCTTGCGCAGAACATCACGAATATCTTCGTCGTGCGCGTTCTCCTGGAAGACTTCGGTCTTGCTCAAGGGGATTTCCATCGCCTTGGCCATCGGCGCCACAGCAACCAGAACCGCCGCCGACAGCAACACCCGGCGCATGGCGACACCGAAACACTCCGTAGCCTTTCGCATCCCGCACCTTTCGGCAAGCCTGTGGTCGTCTGACCCGGCGACAAACAAAGACACCACGGTCCAGTTGCGGGAGCGAAAAATCTCTCACCCGCAAAAGCCGTACTGAGATGTCTTAACGCGAGGAGCAACCTCTTTCAATACACAATAAACCGCCGACCGCGCCTTTGATGACGAACCCTTCGAAGCTTGACTTGTTTGCCACAAGCCGAACAACCAGTGAACGCAGATCCGACTGTTCTCAAGGGCAGAATTGAAACGTTCATGACGGCCAATAAACCGCCGGGAACCATGGTTTTTGAAACAAGTCCAAGGCCTCGTCCCGGGTTTCGGGGCGATCAGATGGCGGCAAGTGGCTTCCGGGACCCGATGTCCGGATGAATCGAGGCCTAGCTTTGGGAGTCTGATCTGGCCATCACCGGCAAAGCGGAGGCGGTGAAATGTCCAAAGTTCCAGGGTCAGGAAATCTGGTGTTTCCGGAAGCGAAAAGAGGCCGTTGACGGCTGCGCCTGCCTGATCTTGACGGTCAGCCAGGGATGCTGCGGTCGGTGTCACCTTCGTTCAAGGCCGTCTGATCGGGGGCCGGGCACCGGTTCATTGTCGATATCAGCCCCGCAAACCAAACATCGCACCCAGCGTGCCCCCCCACAGCAAGGCTGCGACGCCCCCAATGAGCAGAAACGGTCCGAACGGCACCGGTTGCGAACGATGTCTATTTCCAGAGAAAACCAGGGCGAGCCCCACGATGCTTCCGAGTACGCTCGCGATCACTGCCACCTGCGGCAGGTGACTCCAGCCGATCCAGGCCCCGATCGCGCCCAGAAGCTTGGCATCACCGGCTCCCATGACCGGATGTCCGGTCAGCCGGGCCCCGACTCGACTGAGCATAAGGAAAGCCAGGTAGCCGGCCACGGCACCGATGATCGCGACCGAGGAGGTGACGAAGATGTTTTGGGTCGATGCCAGCAATCCCAGCCATAACAGCGGCAAAGACAACAAATCCGGGATCAACATGTGGCGCAGATCAATCGCAGCGATGGCGATGGCAAACCACACGAACACCGTGGCCGTCAGCCCCTGGGCGGTTAAACCGAAGTGCCAGGTCAGCAGCGGACCGGCGGCGGCGGATGCCGCCTCGACCACCGGGTAACGCCAGCCAATGGGGGCGGCACAGGCCGAGCAGCGGCCGAGCAGCACAAGGTAACTCAGGAGCGGCACATTTTCCCATGGCCGCAACCGGTGGCCGCAGCTTGGACAGGCCGAAGCCGGCAGCGCCAGATCATATCGATCGTCTTCGCCGGCGTCGCCGTCTTCGCCGGAGCCGCGGTCGATCATGATCGGCAGGCGATGGATGACGACGTTGAGGAAACTGCCGATCAGGGCGCCGATCAGTCCCAGACCGATCAGTTGCAGGGTTTCGGGCAGGTGCAGCAGGCCAGACAGTGACGTCACCGTTATCTTCCCCGTAAGAGCAACTTCGATGGCGCGGCGGCCGAGGCATCGTACGGAAGCCGACTCGAGGGATAGCGATTGAGGATACGGCGGACATAGGTTTGGGTTTCCGAGAACGGCGGAATGCCGCCATGGGCCTCCACCGCCCCCTCGCCGGCATTGTAGCCGGCCAGGGCCAGTTGGACGTCGCCCTCGAAACGCGCCAGCAACCAACGCAGGTAGCTCATGCCGCCCCGGAGATTGTCCTCGGGATCGAACAGGTCGACCACCCCGAAACGGGCGGCGGTTTCCGGGATCAGTTGCATCAGGCCGCAGGCTCCCCGGTTGGACACGGAGCCCGCCTTGAACCCCGACTCGGCGTCGATGACCACCAGCACCAGGGCCGGATCCAGATGGTAACGCGGCGCCATGGATTGCACCAGGGAGACGATACGCTGGGGCGGCGGCGACGAAAAGCCGGAGGGGGGCCGGGGCACCACGCCCGGCTGGTAGGGGACCGGCACGAACGCCGAGGGTTGACGGCGCGGTGAGCATGATGGCGCGTCGCCGCCGAAATAGCTGCCCATGGCCCGGGCCATGGCCTGGGCATAGGAATGGCCGTTCCTCGCCGCCACCCGAACCCAGGCCTGGCTGTTGCGGATGTCGACCGGTACGCCCCAACCCATCAGGAAAATCTGACCCAGGCGCCACGCCGCCTCGGGATGACCGTGCTCTGCCGCCTTGCAGTACCATTCACGGGCCTTGCGCAGATCGGGCGGAACATCTTCGCCCAAGTCATAAACCCGGGCGAGATCGAACTGGGCGGCGACATTCTTATCGTGCGTGGCCTCGGCTTGCAGCGCGGCCACCTCGGGTGGCAGATCCGCGGCCGGAACCGGTCCCACCTGCGCCAACATCACACCGGCCGCCAATGCCCCCAGGCGGCTGGCCCTGACCCCGTGCCGTCGCGACAAACCTAGCCCCCCAACGCCGGTCACACCCCCGCGCCGGACCCGCCCGACCGGCGCCCCCTCAAACGGCGTCGGGAGTCCGATCGACTCCCCCGCCGACGGGCGGGTCGATCGGACTCCCGGATTGGAATGATCTATGGAAAATGCGGCTTCATCGTATGCTTTTTCTCACAAGAACCGGGACTCATGCCAACGGCCCCACGGTCCGGGACCATCGTACGAGAACGCCTTGCGCCAGGTCACTTCATCGCAGCCACGGAATGGCTGCGATGAATATCCCCAAGTCCTTAGCCTGCCGACGACGTGCCCGCACTGCTGCTGGTAGCGCAGGCGCCACCCGCAGTAAAGGTCGAAGCCGCGACGTATTCACCGGTGAAGGTGTTGCCCGTCCAGCCTGTATTGGTTGATGGGATCGAGGAGAAGTAAACGTGAGACTGCGTTGTGGGAGTTGCCGCCGTCCAACTACTGCTGGTAATAGATCCCGCCTGCGCGACCACGCAAACATTAATCGGGCTCGCCGAACCGGCAGTGGCGGCCGCGGCATAAACCTTGTATTCCCAGGTCGTGCCCGACGACAAAGACCACGCCATGGCCGACAAAGCCTTGGAGATGTCGTGAGTTCCGCCGGTGCCCGTTTCGGACGGATCTTCGACCTTGCCGTTGACCGCACTGACGACGTTCGCCACCGTCATGCCGACGCCGAGCAAACCGGCCACCGACGAGGAAATCGCCGCCGCGTTCTGGATCGGGTCGGTGGTCTGCGCCTGCTTCACGAAATTCATGAACACAGGAATGCCGATGCTCGCCAGGATGCCGATGATCGCGACCACGACCATCAGTTCGATCAGGGTGAAGCCGCCCTCTTTGCTAAGCTTCCTTTGGTTGATAACATACCTGATCTGATCAGCGACAGGCATGGCATCAATATTTTCGCGCCCGTTTTTCATGCGCCCGTTCCTTTGCATTCTCGGTTGTGCCAACCGTTAGTTGCGAATTTCGTACTTTATGCCACCAATGTTGCACACGCATGCAAAACATGGCGGCATCTTGTGCCCCCACCGGCCCTGGTTGCCGAACGTCACGCCGGAGCGAGAATCGACAGGGTGTGATCATCGCTCAACGGATCGACTGTTTCCAGAGTCATGTAACGGTGTTGTGAGGGCCCCACCATTTTTTTGATGATCATGCGCCCGACCATACCACCAGCGACGGGTGAGTACGACCTCATTCGAGCCGTCGTTATGATGTAATATTGACGGACTTGCCTTCTGGACTCACCAAAGGCCGGCAACCCCTGGAATTCTTGACCTTAATGAGGGTCTGACGGGCCAGCACGATCAGGATCAAAAAGCTTAGCGACCAAACCAGATGGCCGTAGCGACCGCCCGAATTGTAGAACAACAGGACCGCATGCTGGGCCAGCACCACCCCCGCTAGCGTACGCAAGGGTAACGGGATCGAACGGCCAAAAACGGCCCAAATGGTGGCGATAACCGCCGCCTGCCGCCAGACTTCGTAGGGCGCGACCCAGGCGGCGATCTTGTGGCCGACCCGGATCAGCACCGGGTCCTGCCAGTCAAAGGTCAGCAACGGCAGCACCGCATGCCGGTAATCGGCTGGACTGGCGACCAGATTGGCGCTGATGTCCGCAGCCGTGGTGAAGGGCACGAACACCCCGCCATAGACCCAATTGTGCAGAGGCAGCAGGAGTACGGGCGCGAAACCGGCGGCGAGCGGGACCAGGGCGCCGGGCCGATGGCGGTACACCAGCCAACCCGCCGCCACCGTCAGCAGAATGGCGGCGCCCGGCGCCAGATTGGGCCGGATCGCCACCGCCCCGGCCAGAGCCAGTCCGACCAGCAGCCAGGGAGCGACCCGCCGGTCCGCCGGGATGACCGATGAGCGGGACAGTCGGGGCAAGATCAACGCCAGGGCGGCCAGGAACAGACCATAACCAAACGGCTCGCCGAAGCCCCGGAGCAGTAACCGGATGTAGTAAAAGTTCCAGAAGCCGTAGGTCTCGAACAGCGGTACCGACAGAAAGACCAGAAACAGCCCGACCGCCCAACGCTCCGGCAGCAGGGTCCGCATCACCGCCAGCAGGAGCAGGGGAAACAGGCCGGTGAATAGTAAGGCGCCGTACGCGGTCTCGCCGAACAGGACCAGTTGGAGCGCATCCAGATACCGCTTGCCGGGCATGAAATAGAACGCGTCCTCGTTGCCCCGAAGCGCCTCGGCCCAATCGCCCCGGACGGCCGCCTGGACCATGTCATGAGCGAAGGAGGCGTAGGTCAGGCCGTCGTTGCCGCCCTCGAAGATCACGAAACCGGACCGCAGGTCCCACAGAAAGCCGGGCCTGTGCTCGCCTGAGATGATAAAGGCGGTGACAATCGCCGCAATCATCGAAATAGCCGGCAGCGGTACGGCATGGCGGTTGACCCGGATCAGAAGTACGCCGACCGCCAGGACGGTGATGAGTCCCAAACCGGTCGCAAGCCAAGTCAGAGCGGCCACCGGCAGCGGTGGTTCAAGCGTCACGGCCAAAGGCCGTTGCGGGTCGATGTCGATGCCGAACAGGGGACCGGGCAACGGCCCGTCAAGGGTGCGGCATGTGGTCGCATCGTGCCCCGTCCGCTCGAAGCCGCCGGCGGCGGTGGGCCAGAACAGGTCGCCTCGCCAACAGACCCGGCCCCCGGCCAGAACCGCAGGCAGCTCCAGCCTGACGAAGTACGGCAGAGCGGTTCGCACCAGCCCATGCTCGGGCAGCCAGACATTATAGTGCCAACCGTTGACCGCGCCCAGCCGAAGTCCGGCCGCCGAGGCAAAGGCCAAACCGTGGAGCACCCGGGAATAGTCGGGCGCCTGAAACACCCCGTCGCCCGAGAAGGCATAGGGCGTGTCGGCGGCCCGGGCGGCGACGCCCTGGGGATACCGTGTCACAAAACCATCACGCAACGCCCGAAACACCTCGGCCGGCAACGCCCGCTCGAAGACGCCGCCCGGTCCGGCGTAGACGAAGACGTTTTCGCCCTCCTGAATCATGGGAAGCGGTAACGCCACCCGGACACCGGTCAGCACCGCCACCGCGCCCAGCGCCAGGGCCCAGCGCCGGGTCCCGGCCCGTACGGTTCCGGCCGCCAGCGCCACCACCAGGGCCGCCAGGGCCGCCGCCTCGACGGGCGTATTGACCGGAGCCCCCAACCCCACCACCGCCAGAACCAACACACCGAGAATTCTCAGAATGCCAAGCAAGGTCACAGGGGCGGTCTTTCCAGTAGCGGCAATCGGGTGCTGAGAGGGGCAGAATGCCGACGGGAAATCAAGATGCCTCCGACGGCCACGGGCCGCCCCCCAATGGCCGCTGTGGTCAAGCCGGCCGCCAGCCCATCGGCAGCCTCTCGCCTTGGCCGGCGGCGGTCACGGCGGCGTCAAGGAAGGTCTCGAACTCTCGGACCACCCGCATGTCGGCAAACAACTGCTCGTGCGCGCTTACCACCGAGGCTTCACGGAACGCCTTGTTGCGGTCGGGGTTTCGCCCAAGTTCCAGCGCCAACGGTGCATAGTCTTCCCGTCGATCCACCACCGGCGCCTCGGTGAGTTCCATCTGCTTATAGGCGCCGGCGGCAATGCGGCCGCGCAGGAATCGACCGGGCCAAATTACGACCGGCGTGCCGGAGTACATGGTATCATAAAAACTGGTTCCTCCTCCGAAATGAATTGTATTCAGAACCACATCGCAGACAGACATAAGTTCAATATAACGCTCAGTAGTCATCGGATTGAGAAACAATGTCCTGGTCACGAGCGCCGGGGACGATCGATGCCAGCGCTTGAGCAATTCTGATTTCCAATGTGCCCAAGGATTATCGATAAGCACCAGATGCCCGGCGGGATCACCGTCACAAATCTCGGACAGGATCGCATCAAAATCGGGATGAAATTTAAACAGGGTATGCGGACAGCAGTAAAGTGTGCCCTTGGGGGGCAGACCAAGACTCGAACGGGTAGCCTTCATTGGCGGGTTAAACAATTTCGGATAAAAGAATGGGATACGGTTTAGGCAAATGAGTCTTTCACTATAATGAGAATCAGCGTCAGCAGGCTCTATGCTGGTAGCAGAGATAAAATAATCGATTGTATCAAGTCCAGTTGTCTCAGGATGTCCTATACTTACGACTTGCACTGGAGCCAGACGGGAATACGCCAGGATGTACGTTGTTTGACTCATGCCAATATCAGGATAGAACAGGACATCAAATTCGGCGTCTGCAATCATTTGTTGTTTTTCGATGAGAGTACCAGGAGTGTTGAGGACCCTGTCGGCGAAGCTATTAAGGAGCTGAGTGAAATCATCGGATTTGGTAGGGTCGGTGTGAATCAGAACAACTTCGAAACGCATGCGATCGAGATGGCGTATTAAGCCTGAATAGACCTTGCCGATGGTGTGATTTCTCAGAAATTGGGAGATAATCCCGACCCGGATTCGCCTATGACTCTCGTGATGGCGCCAGCTTGAAATGTGCGGTGCAGTAAATGTTACTACAGATGACTTGGTACGTAATAGTCTAGTTAAACTCTTGGTCAGATCACAATTATTATAATTATGACACGCCAGATAAAATGGGGAAATATTTAAACTTGTCGGATCGGTGACGTTTCCTGTATATGACATTAACATATCAATACGATCGGCATAACGTCTACGCCAATAATTTATATCATCCGATGATTGATAAATTTCTGGCATGAGCAGTTCTGCATTAAAGGCATAATTAAGATACTCAGGTGCGAGTGATAGAGCGCGCCGATAACTGTCCTCTGCTTCGTTGAACCGGCCAAGGTTTTTCAGGACCAGCCCAAGGTTGCTGTGAATCTGGGCATCCTCCGGTTTAAGCGTAAGTGCCTGTCGGTAACAGGCTTCAGCTTGGTCAAGCTGACCGCGCGCCCGGAGAATGTTGCCCAGGCTATTGTGGACCTCGACAAGACTCGGACGAATCACCAAAGCCCGTCGATAACAGGCTTCGGCCTCGTCAGTCCTGCCAACGACCTTGAGGAGTCCGCCGAGACATCTGTAAGCTTCGGCATCGTCTGGATTGATCGCAAGGGCCTGCCGGTAACGGGCTTCAGCGTCGTCCAGCTTGCCTTGTTCCTGAAGCGCGGTTCCAAGATTGTTGAGCACGTCCGGGGACGCGGGTTTGAGGCGCAGCGCCTCCGTATAGCAGGCAATCGCGTCGTCCAGCTTGCCTTGTTTTTGCAACACAAGGCCCAGGTTATTGTGCGCTTCGGGATACTCCGGCTGGCAGCGTAGGGTTTCGCGATACTGGATTATGGCTTCATCGAGCCGGTCGAGTTTCTGAAGGGTAAGGCCAAGATTATAATAAGCCTGCGGATAATTGGGCATAATCGCAATAGCTTTACAGAACTGAGTAGCCGCTTCGTCAAATCGACCTTGCTCTTGTAGCATATTTCCATAATTATTGAAATAGATATGATTACTACCATCGACTTGGATCGCCCTAACGATCATCGTGATTCCTTCTGCCAACTTCCCATTCCGAAATAAAATTATCGCGAGATCATTCAAGCTGTCCGCGTGCCGATAGTCTACCTTCAAGATTTCCAGATATTTTTGCTCTGCTTCTGCTAGCCTGCCGGCCTCATGCTGCAATCTGGCGTATGCAAATGTCTCCATGATATACTGCTTTTGCGCAGAGATGTCCACACAATTGGCGGCGGTCGTGCGGGGGGTCGTTTCCTGGAGCGGCGCGGGATTGGCCGCTGTCCCGGCCAACCGCTCCTTGAGTGTCGTGATCGCCGCGGTGTGCCCGATTTCTTGGGCTAAGATCAATAATATCTCCATGATGTCCGGATTGCGCACGCGGTTCAGCAGCCAATTGGCAAGAACAATACGTACCAGTTGTCGCGCAAACCATCCCCCCCGCGGCCGATTGGGTTCCACGCGATCGGTCTTTCCATCTTGATCCACAGCAATCACCTTTTTACTGTATCTGCTAATGGTGTACTCGACGAGCGATGTATTTCACGTCTTCATTGGGCCGGAACACTGGCGGGCGACACCGGCACGTCAGTCGGCCGGCGCGGCCGGTTATAGCACCGGCCCCAACATCTTGTCGCGCCACATGCCACGGTCCGGAGATCCGGACCGACGCGACTTCCGATCAGGGTGCGGAGTCTGGACCGCGGCCGTCCCGGCCGCAAAAGGGGCGGGCGAGACGCCCACGCTCCCAACGGCGATCCACCGGGATCGGAAACCGCTAACGGGCGCATCACGGTTCCGTGTCCCGGTGAGCCCGAGCGATCATGCCATGTCCTTCGGCACCCGACCGCCCTCGCAAATTCTCCCGTCGCAAGCCGGTGGCCAACCCCGGATTCCGGCGTTAGGATCGGCGGTCAGGGCCTTCCTCGGGAAAGGAACCTTGTGAGCAGAATACGGCGCAACCGACGGGACCGTGTGTGGCTGGCCGGCGGCCGGCGGCGCGGGTGGTTGTCGGCGCTGTCCTGGTTGTCGATCGTCTCGATTCTGTCCCTCCTGTTCATGCCGGTTCCCGATGGCCTGGCCATTGGTGACGATCCCGGGGCCGCCGTCGCGCCGTGCAGCACCGCCGCTCCCGCCGGTCCCAGCCCGCCGGGACCGGCGGGCCATGGGGAACACGGGAACTGCCCGTTCTGCGTGGCCCATGCCGGCTACACCCCGCCGCCGCCACAACCGCCGGCATTGGCGGTGGCTCCGCCGCCGCTCCCGGCACCGGCCCGGCCGGTGGCCGGACCGTGGACGTCAACCCGGTTTTTCCTGATCAGCCCGCCATCGCGGGCGCCCCCCGGTGACGGGCGACGTCCCTCAGCGATAACACGCTGTTCCGGCGCCGAAGGGCTGTGCCCGGTTTAAGAGCCGGACAGGGCGCTCGTCGCGTCCCGGAACGCCTCCCGCAGGTTTCCGATTCAGGAGTTTACCGATGAACCGTTTTTCCGTCTGTGCGGCGGCGCTGGTCGCCGTCGCTTCCGGCGCTGCCCAGGCCCACGGCATTGCCGGCGACCGGGTGTTTCCCCCCACCTTGACCATCGACGATCCGGCGGTGGGCGATGAGTTGTCTTTGCCCACCTTTTCCACCCTTCACAACGGCGCCGCCGCCGACGGCAGCGCCCCGGGCAATCGGGAGTTCGATCTCGGCGGCGAATGGGACAAGACCATCACCGAGCATCTGGGCGTCTCGATCAATCTCGATTACACGCGCCTGTTGCAGGATGGCGGCGGCAGCGTCGCCGGCTGGCAGGATGTCGTGCTGGGGCTGAAATATCAGGCCTACGTCAACCCCGAGCATGAGTTCATGGCGTCGGTCGGGGTGGTTCGGGATTTGGGCGGCACCGGCGCCGCGGGGGTGGTGACCAATGGCGGCGTCGGCTCGACCACGCCGACCGTCTATGTCGGCAAGGGGTTAGGCGACCTGCCGATCGGCGCCTTGCGACCGCTGGCCGTGACCGGCGTGGCGGGGTATCAGGTCTCCGACCAGTCGAACGTCAGCTCCAATCAATGGAACGTGGGCTGGTCACTTCAGTATTCGATCCCCTATCTCCAGCAGCATGTCAAGGACCTTGGTCTGCCGGCGGTGATCGCCGGGCTCACGCCGCTGGTCGAAGTCAATCTGGCGATCCCCACCGCCGCCGGCGCTCAGACCACCGGCACCATCGCCCCCGGCCTGCTCTACGACGCCGACACCTGGCAATTGGGAATCGAAGCCCTGATCCCGGCCACTCACGCCACCCATACCGGAATCGGGATGATCGCCCAGCTTCATTTCTTTCTCGACGACCTCTTTCCCGCCAGCCTGGGCAAACCGCTCTTTTAAGGAACCCCTGTTTTAAGGACGCTGCCCATGCGGAAAGTTCTGCTGGTGGTCACGACACTGATGGTCGCGATGCTGGGCCCCGGTCCCGGGGGCCTCGGCTCGGCCTCGGCCCACGCTCTGCTCAAGGCCGCGGTTCCGGCGGTCGGCGCCACCGTCGGCGAGGGTCCACAAGACCTGCGCCTTCGGTTTTCGGAAGGCGTCGAGGCCGCGTTTTCCGGCGTGGACATCACCACCGAGGATGGCCGGCCGGTCGGGCCGGTCACCATCACCGTGGAGCCGGCCGATGCCGCGACCCTGATCGTCACGCTGCCGGCGCCGCTGGCCCCCGGAACCTATACGGTTCAGTGGCATGTGGTGTCGGTCGACACCCATAAGACCCGGGGCCGCTACGGCTTCACCGTCAAACCCTAAGGCGCCGGGATGCACGACGCCCTGATCATGGCGGGTTGGCTCCATCTGGTGGCGGTGATGACCCTGTTCGGATCATTACTGTTTCCGCTCTACGCCGGCGGCAGCGCCGGTTTGCGGACCCTGAACCGGACCTGGCCGGGCTTCACGGCCTGGCAACACCCGATCCTGGTCGGGGCGAGCGGTCTGGCCCTGGTCTCGGCTCTGGTCTGGCTGGTCCTGGAGGCCGGCGAGATGAGCGACCGGCCGGCGGATGCCCTGAATCCGGACGTGATCATGGCGATCCTGACTCACACCCGTTTCGGCGCCATTTGGCAGTATCATCTGGCGCTGTCCGCGGCCCTGATGGCGGCCGTGGTCCTGTTGCCGCCCAAACGCCGTCGCGGGCTGGGGGTGGGGGATTGGGGGTTTGCGGGCCCGGGTTTGCTGCTGGCCGCCCTGTTGCTGGCCTCCCTGGCCTGGGTCGGACATGCCCAGATGGCCACGGGGACCGAGGCCACGGTGCGACTGGCCAACCAGACCGTTCACCTGATCGCGGCGGCGGCATGGCTTGGAGGATTGGCACCTCTGGCCTGGATGCTGAAACAGGCCCGCAGCCACCCGACCGCCGGTCCGCCCGGCCCGGTCTTCCGGGTCTTGCGACGATTTTCCGCCATGGCCCTGACCGCCGTGGTTTTGCTGGTGCTGAGCGGCTTGGTCAACGGCTGGTTTCTGGTGGGAAGCGTCGATGCCCTGGTGTCCACCGCCTATGGTCAGGTCCTGATGGTCAAACTGGTCCTGTTCTTCGGCCTGCTGGCCATCGCCGCGATCAACCGCCTGATCCTCATGCCGCGCCTGATCGCCGCGACCGAGCCCCGGTCCACGCTGACCGCCTTGCACCGGGCGGTGGTGGCCGAACAAGGGCTGGGCTTGGCGGCGCTGGGGGTGGCCTGCGTGCTGGGCTCGTTGGCGCCGGCGGGATGACTCATAATTTTCCTGACGGGCGTCATCGGCAATGGGTCATGGTCATGGCTCGCCGGTATGACACCGTGGCACTCACGGCCAATTTCATGAGGTGCCACAGCATGCCCCATCCTTGCGCCTATGGATCATTCCCGACGCCTGCCGGTGGTCTCATGGGGACAAATTCCCCCTCCAGCTCCCGCACCAGGGGCTCCAACCGCCCCTGGTAGCGCCGGGCGCGTTCCAGGGAGCTGCGGAACAGCGGTTGGCGGACTTGGGCGGCGCTGGCGGTGCGGACCGGACGGTGGGTTTGGTGAAAGGCCAGGCAGCGGTCATCCCAGGACAGGCCGCAATGGGCCAGCAGGCGCCGGGCCTGGCCTTCCAGATCCTCCACCACCGCCTCGTAGCGGACATCCAGAATGGCGTCCTCGGGGAGAACGCGCCGCCAATGGGCCATCAACGCCTGGTATCCGCGGTAATAGCGGCCCAGTTCGGCCAGATCGAAGCTGAACTCCTGGTGATCCACGAACAGCCGGGTAAAGCACGACAGGCAGGTATCGAGGGGATCCCGGACGGTGTGGATGATCCGGGCATTGGGCAGGATCAACCGGATCAGGCCGATATGCAGAAAATTGCCCGGCATTTTGTCGGTGATGCGGGTCCGGCCCGCGGGCAGCGGCGGCAGCCGGGCCAGATAGGCCTGGCCGAGCCGGGCGAAGGCCGCGGCGTCAAGCTCCGGGACCCCTTCGGGATAGGGCAGTTCGTCGCCGACCGCAGCCAGCGCCCGGAGTTCCCCGGCGCCCAGAACCTCGGGATGGCTGGCCAGAATCTGTTCCACCAGGGTGCTGCCCGAGCGGGGCATGCCGACCACGAAAATCGGCCGGATCGAGGGGTCCCCGACCCCGCGCCGCCGTTCGAACAGGCCGGCATCGAACACTGCGGCGATCCGATCGAACAGCGCCCGGGTGGCGGTCTCGTCATAGTCCAGACGGCTGCGCTTGAGGGCGTTGCCCCGGACGAAGTGGTCGAAGGCCCGTGGCGCGTCGCCGGCGTCTTCCAGGGCTTTGCCGAGGGCGAAGTGCAGGAACACCGCCCCGCCGGGCGGCTGACGCCCGGTGTCGGCGGCCAGGGCCTCGAGGGCGGCCAGGTCGGGATCCCCGGCGTGGAACCGCTTGAGATCGGCCCGGTTGTAATGGGCCTCGGCATAATCGGGCCGGAGCGCCAGGGCCCGTTCAAAGGCCGCCAGGGCCGGGGCCAGGTCTCCCTGTTCCCGAAGAATATGACCGCGGTTGTTCCAGGCCTCGGCCAGATCGGGCTTGAGCGCCAGCGCCCGCTCGTACCCGGCCAGCGCCGCCTCGCCGTCGCCGAGCGCCATCAGGGTGTTGCCCAGATTGAGATGGGCCTCGGCATAATCGGGCATGATGGTCAGCGCCCGCCGGTAATGGGCCACGGCCTCGGCGAGCCGGCCCTGATCGTGCAGCGCGTTGCCGAGATTCATCAAAGCGCCCGGATGGTCGGGCCGCAGCACCAGCACCTGCCGGTACCAGGCCTCGGCTGCCACCGGCCGCCCGGCGGTCTTGGCCAGGAGTCCCAGATTGAGATGGGCTTCGGCCAGGTCGGGCTTGAGCGCCAGCGCCCGCCGGTAGTCGGCCTCGGCCTCTTCAAACCGTCCCTGCCGTTGACGCAGACTGCCCAGGGTCTGGTGGGCCTCGGCCAGGTCGGGCCGCAGCGCCGTCACCCGCAAGAACGCCTCCGCGGCCTCGTCGAACCGCCCCAGGGCCTGGAGCACCAGACCGAGATTGGTGTAGATCTCCGGGACCCGATTGCCCATGGCGATGGCCCGGCGGATCAGCTCGACCGCGGCCTCGGCGTGGCCGGTCTGATGGGCCAGGACGCCCAGCAGGTGAAGCGCGTCGGGGTGATCGGGGACCGTCGTCAGAATCTGCCGGTAAAGCGCCTCGGCCTCGGCCAGTCGCCCGGCCTGGTGATGGGCCACCGCCGAGGCCAAGGATGAGGCCACTCGTTTCTGCTTCCGGTTCACGGTCGTCCTCTCCTCACGATACCGGCGCGCTTAAAGACTGACGGTGTGGACGGCCGCTACCCACCAGTGAACCGAGGCGATCCTGGACCTCCGAGACGTTACGGGTTCAAAGGGCCAGCCGGCCCCGGCTCAGGCCTCCGGCCCCGGCTCGCCGCCGGAACCGGTCGGGAGTGCCGGAAAGCTCAAGTAACTCAGACGTTTCATCTCCTGGCGGCCCCGGGTCACGGTCTCCAGGATCAGGCCGCACCCCAGGCTGAGAAACGCCAGCAGCATCATGCCGGTGGCCAGTACCGCGGTCGGCAGCCGCGGCACCAGGCCGGTGTGGAGGAAGGTGATCACCACCGGCCAGATCACCGCCACCGACCCCACCGCCAGCACCGCGAACAGAGTCGTGAAGAACGCCATCGGCCGTTCCTGCTTGATCAGCCTCAGGATGGTGCCGAGGATGCGCAGGCCGTCGCGGAAGGTCCGCAGCTTGCTGACCGAACCCACGGGCCGGTCCTTGTACGGTGTCGTGACCTCGGCCACCGGCAGATCGAGTTCAAGGGCGTGGACCGTCAGTTCGGTCTCGATCTCAAAGCCGCTGGACAGTGCCGGAAACGACTTGACGAAGCGACGCGAGAACACCCGGTAGCCCGACAGCATGTCGCTGATCCGGTTGCCGAAAATGCGCGCCACCATGGTGGTCAGCAGCACATTGCCGAAGCGGTGGCCAGGCCGGTAGGCCGCCTTGATGTCGGTCACGCGCGCGGCGTTGACCATGTCCAGGTGTCCGCTCAGCAGGCATTCGATCAGCGCCGGGGCGCTGGCGGCGTCATAGGTGTCGTCGCCATCGACCAGGACATAAATCTCGGCCTCGATATCGGCGAACATCCGCCGGACCACATGGCCTTTGCCCTGAAGCGGCTCGCGCCGGACCACCGCGCCCGCGGCCCGTGCCACCTCCCGGGTCCGGTCCCGGGAGTTGTTGTCGTAAACATACAGGGTGGCTGACGGCAGCGCCTGCCGGAAATCGCGAACCACCGTCCCGATTGCCGCTTCTTCATTGTAACAGGGGATCAGGACGGCGATGCGGTTCGAACGGGAGCCGGTCATGACGGGCCTTCGGGGACCACGGGGTTGTGCCATCGAACAAGTTCACCATGACGGGTGCAGGCAGGTTCGGCCAACTCGACGAACAGGTCGGTGACGGTTTCGGGTAACGGCCAACGGTTGCGATCTTCTCCCGGAAAGGCCTGGGCGCGAAACGCGGTCCGCAGCGGGCCGGGGTCGATCAGGTTGACCCGCAGTTCCGGCCGGACCACCTCGGCGGCGTAGGTCCGCACCACCGTTTCCAAGGCGATCTTGCTGGCGCCATAAACGCCCCAGAACGGCGCGATGGCCCCGGTCGCGGCGGTATCGGTGACGAACATCGCCCGCCCCGCATCCGACTGGCGCAGCAGCCGGTCGAGCGTACCGATCAGCCGGGCATTGGCCAGGACGTGCAGGGTGTGCGTCCGATGCCAGGTCCGGGCATCCGAGGCCGCAACCGGCGACAACGCCCCCAGCACGCCGGCATTGGCGACCAGAATATCGAGCCGGCCATGCCGCCCGTGGATCGCCGGCCCCAGAGCGTCGATGGCGTCCAGTTCCATCAGGTCCTGGGGCACCAGCGTGGCGGGCAAACCGCCCGCCTGACGGATGGCATCGTCCACCGCCTCGAGGGCCCCGACGGTGCGGGCCACCAGCACCACCTGCGCGCCCTCGGCGGCAAAACGCCGGGCCACCGCCGCCCCCAGCCCCCGGGAAGCCCCCGTCACCACCGCCACCCGTCCCGCCAGTCTTCGTGACACGCCGCCGGCATCCCGACCAATCATGACGTCTGGGGCCTGAAGGCCCCGGTGGCGTCCAGGGGCAAAGCCCCCGGCCGGGCCGCCGGCACCCTCATTTCGTGCAGCGCCCAAATCAGCAAGGCCAGCAAGATAAAGGCTCCCGCCTGATGCCCGACCGCCACCGGCACCGGCACCGCCAGCAACAGCGTGGTGATCCCGAGACTGATCTGAAGCACCACCATCGCCCCCAGCAAATGGGCGATCCGCCGGGTTTCGGCGGTCAGGGCGGCCCGGCCGATGCGGGTCCGCACCCAGTAGGCCAGCACCACCGCCCCGGTGGTCAAGGCCAGCCACCGGTGGCAGAATTGAACCGTCGGCGGATTTTCGAAGATATTGATCCAGGCCGGTCGATAGGCCCAGGCTTCGCCCGGCAGCCAGGCGCCGTTCATCAACGGAAAAGTATTATAGATCAGACCGGCATGAAGGCCGGCGACCAGCGCCCCCCAAACCAGGGTCACCAGGGCCAGCACCAGGGCCAGGGCCAGATGGCGGCGCAGGGACCGGGCCGGCCCCAGGGCGCCCGAATAGGCCCCCGGTTGCAACAGGTTCAGCGCCTGCCACAGCAGCAGGGTAAAAATCAGCAAGGCGGTCGACAGATGGGCGGCCAGGCGGTAATGGCTGACCGACGGACGGTCAACCAGGCCGCTCGCCACCATCAGCCAGCCAACCACGCCCTGGAGTCCGCCCAACAGGAACAACCCGATCAGCCGCGGCATCAGCCGGCGGCTGATCGCGCCCCGGGCCCAGAACCACAGGAAGGGCACGACGAAAACCACCCCGATCAGATGGGCAAACAGGCGGTGGAACCATTCCCACCAGAAAATGCCCTGGAACTCCGGGAGGCTCATGCCCTGGTTGACCGCGTGGTATTCGGGCGTCGCCTGGTAAAGGCCGAACACCCGCTGCCACTCCGGCTCGGACAGCGGCGGCAACACCCCAAGCAACGGCTTCCATTCCACCATCGACAGGCCGGAATGGGTCAGCCGGGTTACACCGCCGATCACCACCATGGCGAAGACCATGGCGCAGCAGGTCAGCAGCCACAGGCCAATCGCCTGGTTGTCCTGGCCGGACCGGTTCACGGGCATTATTCTTTCTCCACAACCGTCATCAAGCTTCGCATCTTATTGTGTTCCAGACCACAATACTCGCTACAGACCAGCGAGATCGGCCCCGGCCCGACCGGCGTCAGGGTCAGCAGCGCGGCCCGGCCCGGCACCAGCAGCGCCTCGTGGCCGGCGATGACCACGCCGTGCAGGATATCCTGGCTCGCCACATGCAGGCGGTAGGACTGGCCGGCCTGAAGTTCCAGAACCGGACGGAAACGCCAACGCTCGGCCGCGATATACACGTCGCCGGGCGGCGGCCGCACGACCGGAAGGCCGTCCTCGGTCTCGCCGACGCGGTAGCGCGCCACCATGGCGTCGTAGCCGGCCTCGAACGCGGTGGCGTCCATGGCCTCGCTCTCGAACGCCGCCTGGGGCACCCCGCGCCAGGCCGGCATGGTCACGAACGCCGCCACCAGCACGGCACCGACACCGATCACCGCCAACCGCTCCCACCGGCGCCCATCCGCCGGAAGCCGGTCATCAGTCCGGGGCGAACGCGGATCAGTCATGGGTGGGTTCTTGCAGGGGGTGGGTTCCTTGCGGGCCAACAAACAAGACAGCACCACCGCGATGAACAGCACCCCGCCCACCACCGCCGCGACGCCGCCCAGACCATAGACGCCCATCGCCACCTTTTTCAGCGGGCTGTCGAGGCCCTGGGCCACCGCGCCCATGGTCTTGCGCGGCACCCCGGCGGCGCCGGCCACGAACATGCCGAGGGAAAACACCAGCTGGCCCCAGCCATAGAGGTGAAGCGGCCGCCAGGCCAGCGCGTCCCGGACCCCGCGCCCGAGCGCCGGCAGGATCACCGCCACGAACAAGGCCATAAACGCCAGATTCACGCCGCCGATGGCCGCGTGATAATGGGACGGCGTCCGGGCATCGCTGGCTCCGAGAAAGAAACCCATCAGGCCCCCGACCACGAACACCGCCAGGGAAATCGCCAACCCCTGCACGGCGGCCGAACCGGCCAGGTCGGCCCGGCGCCGGATCAGCAACGCCGCCAGCCCGCCGCCCACGATCACCGGCGGCAACGTCAGCCCGGACCACAGCAGACCGGTAAAGGCGAGGCGGTGTTCCAGTCCCAGCACGTCAAAAAGGCCATAAAACACCGCCCCCGCCAGCACAAACGCCACCATCGACCCCAACACCAACCGGAACAGAGCCGGGGGCACCGGCGTTTCACCCAGCGCCTGTTCGGCAACCGCGGTCCAGGCCGCCAGCATCAGCGCGGTGTTGACGAATTGCAGGACATGCCCGCCCCCCCAAAACAGGCGTTCGTTCAGGGTCGCCAGGTCAAGGCCGGCGGGCAGGGCCAGCCCGGCCAGGGCAAAACACACCAGCGCGACCAGATAGCAAATCCCCGCCACCCCGACCGCAAAGCCGGCACACTGGCGAAGGCCGCCGGGATTGACCAGCAGGCGGATCACCGCCAGCGCCACCCCGGCCGCCACCAGCGCCAACCCGAGAGAGTAAAGGGGATGAACGACGATCGGAACATAGTTGTTCAGCTCCGGTTCGCCGACATTGAGCAGTGCCGGCACCACCAATGCCACGGCGCCCGCCGCGGCCAGCGCCAGGCCCAGCGGTCCGAGCCAGCCCAGGCGCCGGGCCGGGCCGCCGCCCGCCGCCGTCACCAGCACGGTAAAGGCCCCCAGCACCGCCAGGAACCAGACCACGAACGACAAAATGACGTGGGTGACCAGGGCGGTGTAAAAGAAACTCTGCCACGACCAGGGCAGCAGCACCTGAGTCTGGGGCACCCGCGACAGCACCAGCAGCAGCGCCAGCGCCCCGGCCATCGCCAGCGAGCCGATCGCCAGCAGCGCCCAGCCATGGAGTTCGGCACGCAGGGCAGGAGGTAACGGCAGGGGCGATACCGTCGGAACCCGGGCTCCGGTCATCGGGCGACCCCGCGGCCGGTGCTCACGCCACCCTGTGGAAATCCGGACTCCTGGTCAGCATTTTCGCGCGCACGGATAACGGCACTGTGGTCCAAGACGGCGGCCTCCCCCTTGACCATGGCTCTTTCCCTCACGGGTCATGGTGAGAACCGGCACCTTACCCAAGTTTTACCCATGCGCAAGCCCGATCCATCGGAACACCCGACGGTTACGGCGCGCCATCAGGAGTCAAGAAACCGGGCCGAGCGAATCTTGCGGGCCAGAATCTCACTGCGCAGCCGGATCAGGACCGCGGTCATAAAATAGAGGGTAAATCCAACCCCCATCACCAGCAGCGGCGCCAGCATCGCGGCATCGATGGTCGGCGCCCCCAGCCGGCTGATGCTCGCCGGTTGATGCAGGGTGTTCCACCAGTCCACCGAGAACTTGATGATCGGGATGTTGACCGCGCCCACCAGCAACAGGATGTTGCCGGCGGCGGTGCCGCGGCTGGCGTCGTCGAAGGCGTTCACCAGGGCGATGTAGCCGAGATAGAGGAAGAACAGGATCAGCACGCTGGTCAGACGGGCATCCCACACCCACCAGGTGCCCCACATGGGCTCGCCCCACAGGCTGCCGGTGATCAGGCAGAGGGCGGTAAAGCCGGCCCCGATCGGGGCCGCGGCCTTGGCGAAGAGATCGGCCAGCGGATGCTTCCAGACCAACCCGACCGCCGCCGCCGCCGCCATGTTGGCGTAAATGAACATGGCCATCCACGCCGCCGGAACATGGACATACATGATGCGCACCGCCTCGCCTTGCTGATAGTCGGGCGGCGATCCCACCAGCGCCAGCGCCAGGCCGGCCAGCAGCGTCACCACGGTCAGACCGGCGCACCACGGCAACACGATTTCGGCAAGGCGCTGGAAACGGGCGGGATTGGCAAGGTGATGGATCACGGGAGCCGCTTTCTGATCAGCTTAAGGCGACCTGAATTTTACCTGAGTTTTTGAATAAGCGGCATGACGGTCTGTTCGAGGTCTTCCGGAGCCAGCGGTCCGACATGTTTGTAGCGGATGCGCCCCCGGCCGTCGATGATGAAGGTCTCGGGCACCCCGTAGACCCCGAAATCCAGGGCCACCCGGCCCTGCCGATCGGCGCCGATACTCTTGAAGGGATTCCCGAACTGGTCAAGCCAGGCGACCGCGTCTTCCGGCCGGTCCTTGTAGTTCAGCCCCCGCACCGTCACCCCGGTCCCGGCCAGGTGCCGCAGCACCGGTTGCTCGGCCCGGCACGGCGCACACCACGAAGCGAACACGGTCAGCACCTGGGGCTCGCCGGTCGCCAGCGCCGCGCTATCGAGCCCCACCCCGAGGCCGGGCAGCGGCGGCAGGGTAAAGACCGGCACCGGCTTGTCGATCAACGCCGACGGCACCAGATGCGGATCCCGGGTCAGACCGGCCGCAAAATACGCCACCAGGGCCGCGAACAGCAGAGCCGGCGCCAGAAAAAGCCCTCTGGACATGGGATCACCGACCGTCGCTGCCAAAAACCGCCAAAGCGGCGGCGGCGGCAGCCGGCCGCCGCCGCACGGCGGGCGCCCCGATCCGCAACCGCCGGTCCCCCAGGCTGACCAGCCCACCCAACACCATCACGGCGCAGCCCAGCCAGAGCCAGGGCACCAGCGGGTGGTGATAAAGCCGGATGGTCCAGCCCCCCGCGCCGTCGTCATCGCTCAGCGCCAGATAGAGATCCGCGGTGCCGGTGGTGTGGATGGCGGCGTGACTGACCGGCATGCCGGTCACGGTGTAGTGCCGTTGCTCCGGCGTCAGCAGGCCGACGTCCCGGCCGTCCCGCGTCACCACGAAGGTCGCGCGCCGGGCGTCGTAGTTGGGACCGGCCACCGGTTCCACCTCCCGGAACGTCAGATGATACCCCGCGATCTCGACGGTGTCGCCGGGATGGGCCACTTGAATCCGCTCCGAGACCCAGAACGCCGAGCCGGTCATCCCGGCGATGGCGATCCCCAGCCCGGCATGGGCCAGGGTCATGCCCCAGGCGGCCGACGGCAGACCCGCCGCCCGCCGGACACTGATGGCCAGCGGCACCCGGAACAAGCCGATACGCTCGGCCCACTCGACCCAGGCGCCGAAGAATGCCCAAGCCGCCAGCGCCACCCCCACCAACGCCATCACCGGCCCGTCGCCGTGGTACCAGCACGCCGCCAGCACCGCCAGGGCGGCCAGGGCCGCCACCGTCGCCAGCCGGCCCAGCACCCCGGCCAGGTCGGCGCGCTTCCAGGTCAGCAGCGGCCCGACCACCATGGCCGTGACCAGCGGCACCATCAGCGGCACAAAGGTGGCGTTAAAAAACGGCGGTCCGACCGAAACCTTGCCGGCCCCCAGCACGTCCAGAAACAGCGGGTACAGCGTGCCGATCAACACCGTGGCGGTGGCGGTGGCCAGCAACAGGTTGTTCAGCACCAGCGCCCCCTCCCGGCTGACCGGGGCGAACAGGCCGCCGGTCTTGAGGGCCGGCGCCCGCACGCCATAGAGCACCAGCGAACCGCCGATGACCACGGTCAGCAGCCCCAGGATGAACACACCCCGGGCGGGGTCCACGGCGAAGGCATGAACCGAACTCAGCACGCCCGAGCGCACCAGGAAGGTGCCGATCAGCGACAGGCTGAAGGCCAGGATGGCCAGCAACAGGGTCCAGCTTTTGAGGGCATCCCGTTTTTCCACCACGATGGCCGAATGCAAAAGCGCGGTTCCGGCCAACCAGGGCATCAGCGAGGCGTTCTCCACCGGGTCCCAGAACCACCAGCCGCCCCAACCCAGGGTGTAGTAGGCCCACCACGAGCCGAGGGCGATGCCCAAGGTCAGGCAGGTCCAGGCGGCCAGCGTCCAGGGCCGGACCCAGCGCGCCCAGGCCGGGTCCACCCGGCCTTCGATCAGGGCGGCGATGGCGAAGGAGAACGCCATGGAAAAGCCGACATAGCCGAGATACAGGAACGGCGGATGCAGCGCCAGGCCGGGGTCCTGGAGCAGCGGATTCAGGTCGTTGCCGTCCAGCGGCGCCGGGTCCACCCGCTGGAACGGGTCCGAGGTCGCGAGGATGAACAGCAGGAAGCCGGTGCCGATCATCGCCTGCACCGCCAGCACCCGGGCCTTGAGCGGCAACGGCAGCGACCGGCCGAACGCCGCCACCGCCGCGCCGAACGCCGCCAGGATGGTGACCCACAGCACCATCGAGCCTTCGTGATTGCCCCAGACGCCGGCAATCTTATAGAGCAGGGGCTTGGTCGAATGGCTGTTCTGGACCACGTTCAGGACGCTGAAATCGGACACGATGGCGGCCTGAATCAGCGTGGCGAAGGCAAAACCGATCAGCCCGAACTGGGCCAGCGCCGCCGGCCCGGCCAGGGCCATCCAACCGGCATCCCCGCGCCGGGCGCCCGCCAGCGGCAAAGTCGCCTGGACCAGCGCCACCAGCAGCGCCAGCACCAGGGCGTAGTGGCCGAGTTCTGGGAACAACGGGCTCTCCTTAAACGGTATCCTGCCGGGTTCCAAGGGGTCACCCCTTGGCCGCCGGCGGCTCTTTACCGGACCAGGGTCGACGTCGCATGCTGCTGGCCGGCGCGTTTCAGGGCGTCGGCCACCGTCGGCGGCATGTATTTCTCGTCATGCTTGGCCAGCACCTCGCGCGCCTCGAACACGCCGTCGGGCCGCAACCGGCCCTCGGCCACCACCCCTTGCCCTTCGCGAAACAGATCGGGGAGCAGGCCGGTATAACGGACCGGAACGCTGGTCTGCAGATCCGTCACGGTAAACTGCACGGTGAGGCCGTCGGACGGACGCTGAACGCTGCCCAGGGCCACCAGTCCGCCGACCCGGATGCCGCGTGCGCCCGGCGGGTGCTCCTTGAGGTCCGACGGACTGTAGAAGAACACCAGATTGTCCTGAAAGGCGGTCAGCACCAGCGCGGTTGCAGTGCCGAGGCCAAGCATGACCAGCACCAACACGATCAGACGGCGTTTTTTCTTGGGAGTCATGCGGTCGTGTCTTCTCCGGCGCGCCGGGCCGCCGGCCGCGGCAACCGCGCGGCTTCCAGCGCCGCCAGCAAGTCCTGGCGGCGACGCAGGGACCGGATACTGACCACCATCATCCCGACCAGCCCCAACACCGTAACGGCATAGGCCGGCCAGACGTAGGCAGCATAGCCGCCCATCGCAAAGAAATCCGCCATGACACCCATTAAGGGAGACAGCGCCCGACGCCCGGGCCTTTCTCAGTCGCCCTTATGATAAGGACGTCGCTTGCGTTTCGTCCAGCATCGATTTTGGCAGCATCGATTTTGGCAGCATCGATTTTGGCAGCATCGATTTTGGCAGCATCATTCTCGGCCACCGGCATCTGTGGAATCGAGACTTGAGGAATCGGGCGTCCTTCGCCATGATCAACGTGGCAAAGTGGTTCCAACAACTGTCATAAACTGCGGGTAAGGGATTGGCCATGAGTGCCAAAGGGGTGATCCTGGCGGTCGACGACGCGACCGATATGTTGTTAATAATCCAAGTCATTTTGCAAAAATCCGGCTTTGACGTCGTGACCGCCCGAAATGGCCGGGAAGCTCTTGATATCATTTCTGTTTCTCCAGATAAATTTGATGCGATCATTCTTGACCGATTTATGCCGGTGATGGGCGGCTTGGAACTCTTAAGTATTATTAAAAATGATCCACGATTTAATGCGATCCCGGTGGTCATGCTGACCCTGTCCGCCACCCATCAGGATGTCCAAGAGGGGATTTCTGCCGGTGCGTTCTACTATGTGACCAAACCCTACGATGCCGGCACCATCGTTGCGATTACCAGAGCCGCGGTTAATCAGTATCGCGAATATAAAGCCATGCAAGGCGCGGCCCGCCAGGCCGAACATAGCCTCAGACTCCTTGATCATGGCGTATTTTCCTACCGAACCATCGACGAGGCGAATCTACTGACAAATATTCTAGCTTGGGGCTTTCCTCAACCATTTCGGGTGGTTCGTGGGTTGATGGAGTTGCTGGTCAATGCTGTCGAGCATGGCAATCTTGGGATTCGCTATGATGAAAAAAAGTCTCTGCTGTTTTCAGGTCAATGGTATCCCGAGCTGATGCGCAGAATGGAATCTCCGGAATATCGGCATAAGGTGGTCAAGGTCTTCTTTGAACGCCGCCCGGAGGCAATTGAAGTCACGATCAGCGATGAAGGAAAAGGATTTGATTGGGTGAAGTATCTTAATTTTGACCCTGACCGGGTATTTGATCCCAATGGGCGCGGCATTGCCATGGCTCACGACAGTTTTGATAAGATCGCCTATCTCGGCAATGGCAACATTGTTCAGGTGACCGCTCATACCGGCAAATCTCAAGGCTGACCCATCAGCCGGGACTGGCTGCTTCCCACGCTTCAATGAAGATCGTGCCAGACGGCCCGTTTGCACCCATACATCAGGCCGGTCAACACCAGCAGGAACAGCATGACCCGAAGGCCCAGGTGCTTGCGCTCGTCCTGGGTCGGGTCAGCGACGAAGGACAGAAAGACCGCCACGTCCTCGGCCTCCTGTTCCGCCGTCGCCTTGGTCCCGTCGGCATAGCTCACGCTATCATCCTGGAGCATCTGCGGCATGCCGATCTGATGACCCGGGAAATATTCGTTGTAGAACCGACCATCGATCAGCTTGAAGCCAGCCGGCGCCGACTCTTGATAGCCGGTCAGCAGCGCCGCGATATAGTCCTCGCCGCCATGCCGGGCCTTGGTGATCACCGACAGGTCGGGCGGCAGAAGACCGCCCATGACGGCCCCGGCCTCCTTGTCGTTGGCGAACGGCCCGACGATCCGGTCATAAGGCCGCGGGGCCCGCTTCAGGACCTTGCCCTCGTCATTGGGTTCGTCATCAACCTGATACGGCCACTGGGCGGCGATCTCCTTGATCTGATCCTCGGTGAACCCGATGCCCGCCAACGCCCGGAACGGCACCAGCGTCAAGGCATGGCAATGGGAGCACACCTCCTGGTAGACCTGAAAACCCCGTTTTGCTTGTTTCTGGTCGATGGTGCCGAAGGGACCGGCCTGGTGCCAGGTGTGGGACGGCAACGCGACCTCTTCCGCTTGAGCGACCCCGGCGAAACCCAAGGTCAACGCCCCGGCAGCCGTCGCGAGCACGGCCACGCCCGCCGCTTTCTTCAAGGACTCCAGGATGCTGGCCGGCATCGGGCGCGGCGTCTCGAACCGGCCCAACAGCGGCATCAGGATCAGGAAATAGACGAAGTAATATCCGGTCCCAACCCGCGCCAACAAGACCCACACGCCTTCGGGACTTCTGGCACCGCAGAAGCTGAGCACGACGATGTCGATGATCATCAGCCAGAAGCAGACGCGCGCGCGCGGCCGGAACTTCAGGCTACGGACCTTGGCGGTATCGAGCCAGGGGATCACGAACAGCACCAACACGGCGCCGAACATGGCGACGGTGCCGCCAAGCTTGTCGGGAATGCCGCGCAGGATCGCATAGAGCCACAGATAGTACCACTCGGGCACGATGTGCGACGGCGTCACCATGGGGTTGGCGGGGATGAAGTTATCCGGATGGCCCCAATAGGTCGGCGCAAAGAACACGAAAGCTGCGACCACCAGCAGGAACACGCAACAGGCGAACAGGTCCTTGATCGTGACGTAAGGATGGAACGGCACCGTCTCGTCCGGCCCCCGGGGATCGATGCCCAGCGGATTGTTGGACCCGACACTGTGCAGCGCCGCCACATGCAGGATCACCACCGCCAGCAACACGAACGGCAACATGAAATGCAGCGTGTAGAAGCGGTTGAGGGTGGGGTTGTCCACCGAGAAGCCACCCCACAGCCAGGTGACGATCGGATCGCCGACCACCGGGAAGGCCGAGAACAGGTTGGTGATGACGGTCGCGGCCCAGAAGCTCATCTGACCCCAGGGCAGCACGTAGCCCAGGAAGCCGGTCATGACCATCAGCAGGAAGATGAGCGCACCGATCAGCCACAGCAGTTCGCGAGGATTCTGGTACGATCCATAATAAATGCCGCGCGCCATATGAACATAAATCGCGGCGAAGAAGAACGAACTGAGGTTGGCGTGCAGGTCGCGCAACAGCCAACCGTAATTGACATCACGCATGATGTGCTCGACCGAGGCAAATGCCATCGTGGTATTCGCGGTGTATTGCATCGACAACAGGATGCCCGTAACCATCAACATTACGAGCGCCAGCGTCGCGAGCGCCCCGGATGCCCATAAATAGTTGACATTCCGTGGCATCTGGAATTCGAGATATTCGCGCTGCAACAAGGTGAAAATCGGCAGACGCGTATCGATCCACTTAATCACGGGATTGGTGAATTTTGAATCGTGAACCATTGTGGTATGTCCCAATCCGAAAGAGCCACCCGTTGGATCGCCGCTGGGAGCGCGAGCGTCACGCCCGCACGCGGCCCCGTGTGCGCCGTGCCCGGTGCCCACCCTAGCCGATCTTGATCACAGCCTCGCTCAGAAAGACATATCTGGGGACACTCAGATTGCGCGGTGCCGGGCCCTTGCGGATCCGCCCCGCCGTATCGAACTGCGATCCGTGACACGAGCAGAACCAGCCGCCGAACCCGCCATCGCCAAGATGGAGAGCGTTGCCGTCGAACATCGGAACGCAACCGAGGTGGGTACAGACGCCGATCAGAATCAGCCATTCGGGCTTTTGAACCCGTGCGCTATCCGCCTCGGCATCCCGCAGGGTGGTGATGTCGACGTCCTGGGCCGCCTTGATCTCCTCCGGCGTCCGCCGGCGGATGAAGACCGGCTTGCCCTGCCAGGCGGCGACGATCATTTGGCCGGGTTGAACCGACGCGATGTTGACCTCGATGGTGGCCAACGCCAGGGTGTCCGAGGCCGGGTTCATGCTGTCGATGAACGGCCAGGCCGCGGCTCCAAGACCGGCGGCCCCCATTGCGGCGGTGCCCAGATACAGGAAATGACGCCGGCTCGGCGCGCCCCCGCCACCCTCGGCAGCGTCCGCACCAATGGGATGGGTGATGCTCGGCATCCGTTTTCTTTCCTCTCCTGGTCCTTCGGACGGGCGTCAGGCCCGGGACCTTACGCGCATCCTTGGGTGCCGTCGCCGGATGCCTCCGGCATGCCGGAACAGATCTTCTTAGGGGTTGCTTTTCAGGTAAGCGATGAGGTTGGCTCGCTCCGCCGCATCCTTGACGCCGGCAAAGGTCATCTTGGTGCCGGGGACCATCGTCTGCGGTCCGCTCAGCCATGTTTCGAGCTGGTCTTCGGTCCAGGTGATCCCGCTGGCGCTCAGCACGCTGGAGTAGGCAAAGCCCGGATAGGACGCCGCCTTCCGACCAACCGTACCCTTGAGGCTGGGGCCGATTCTGCTCTGATCCATCGTCGGGAGATTGTGGCAAAGTGTGCAATATCTCTTGAACACCTTCTCGCCGACGGCGGCGTCCTGAGCGCAGGCATTGCCGCTGACGGCAAACAGCGCCGCGGTGACGGCGACCAGACCGAAGCCGACTTTCGAAGACGGACGCATGACCTGTTCTCCCCTGTTTATGATCGTCGTGCGGAACTTTGTTGTCATAAAAATCAACAAAGTAAACAAAAAAACAAAGCAGAATAAACCGGTCAACTCCCAACCACGATGGTCGTATCCTAAAATCGTCGACTCTTTGGGGAGCCCCGCCTCATGTCACCGAACCCGTTCCGACGTTACACCCTATTCGGCCTCGCGGTGGTGCTGCTGGTGGCAGGATCGCTCTGGCTGAAGGCCGGCCCAGCGCCGGACACCGGTCAGAACGAAACCAAACCCCTCTCGTTCGATCTTGGCGGTCCGTTTACGTTGACCGACGCCGGCGGCCGGCCGGTCAACGAAGCCAGTTGGCCGGGCAAGCTGCTGCTGATCTATTTCGGTTATCGGTTCTGCCCCGACATTTGCCCGACCACCCTGCAAACCATCGCCACCGCCGTCGACCGGCTGGGACCCGATGGCGAAAAGGTTCAACCGCTGTTTATCACGGTAGATCCCGCACGCGATCGTCCCGAAATGTTGCCCGCCTATGTCGGTCTGTTCCACCCTCGCCTGATCGGGCTCACCGGGACGCCGGACCAGATTGCAGCAATAGCCAGACTATTCCGGGTTTACTACCATAAGGTGGACAGCGCAGACCCGGAAACCTACACCATCGATCATTCGGCGTTCAGTTTTCTGGTCGGCGAGCATGGCAAGGTTCTCAAGATTTTCGGACATGAGACGTCGGCCGATGCGATGGCCGCGGAAATCAAAGCCCGTCTGATCCCGGCGCGCGTTAAGAAGGACCCATAAGCCGTCATGGCGAGGGGCGTTGCCCCCCCAAGCCCCCACCAGGGGACCCCACCAAGGGGTGACCCCTGGGAACCCATCCGTGTTGCGCACCGAAATCCTGCCCATGGGTCAGGAGTTCAACAGGACGCTATTCCTTCCGGGAGGTCCGATGTTTCGCAAACCATCTTACGCCGAATCCACCCTGAAACCGGCCGCCGCCGCGGCCGCCGCCGACGCCGTGCGCCAGCGCGATCTCCGGCCGCTCCGACGGCTGGCCCCCTACCTGCGGCCCTATGGCTGGCCGATCGCCGGGGCGGTGCTGTCCCTGACCGTCGCCGCCATGACCATGCTGGCCATGGGCCAGGGGTTGCGGCTGCTGATCGACCGGGGCTTTGCCGCCGGCGACCCCGGAATGCTCGACCGGATGCTCGTGGTGCTGCTGGTGGTGACGGTGCTGCTGGGCGCCGCCGCCTTCGGCCGCTTCTTCCTGGTGTCGTGGGTGGGCGAACGGGTGGTCGCGGACCTGCGGCAAGCCGCCTACCAGCATGTGCTGCGGCTCAGCCCCGGTTACTTCGAGCACACCCGGACCGGCGACATCCTCTCGGTGCTGACCACCGACACCACCCTGCTCCAGGTGGTGATCGGCTCGTCGGTGTCGATTGCGCTGCGCAACGGGCTGGTGCTGATCGGCGGAACGGTGATGCTGGTGATCACCAGCGCCAAGCTCACCGGCCTGGTGTTCCTGGCGCTGCCGCTGGTGGTGCTGCCGATCATCGTCCTCGGACGCTGGGAGCGACGGCTGGCGCGCCTGTCCCAGGAGCGGGTCGGCGACGTGGGGTCGCATCTGGAGGAAACCCTGTCGGGAATTCGGGTGGTTCAGGCCTTCGGCCACGAAGCCATCGATCGCCGCCGCTTTGCCGGGCGGGTCGAGGACGCCTTCCTCACCGCCCTGCGACGGGTCCGGATCCGCTCGGTGACGGCGATGACCGTCATCGTGCTGATGTTCGGCGCCATCGGCATCGTGCTGTGGATGGGCGGCCATGACGTGGTGGCCGGCCGGATCACCGGCGGCGAGCTGTCGGCCTTTATCATCTATGCCGCCCTGGTGGCGGGGGCCGCGGGGTCCATCAGCGAGGTCTATGGCGACCTCCAGCGCGCCGCCGGCGCCACCGAACGGCTGTTCGAGCTGCTGACCACCGAGCCCGCGATTCTGCCGCCGGCCCAACCGGTCCCCTTACCGGAACCCGCCACCGGCCGCGTCCACTTCGAGGCCGTGACCTTCCACTACCCGGCCCATCCCGAGCACGCCGCCCTCGACGACTTTTCGCTGGAGGTTCAGCCGGGCGAAACCGTGGCGCTGGTCGGCCCCAGCGGGGCCGGTAAAACCACGGTGTTCCAGTTGCTGCTGCGCTTTTATGACCCCCAGGCCGGCGCGGTCCGGCTTGACGGCATCGACATCCGGACCGCCGACCCCGCCGCCGTCCGGATGCGGCTGGGACTGGTGCCCCAGGATGCCGTGATCTTCTCGGGCAACGCCTGGGAGAACATCCGCTACGGCCGCCCCGACGCCAATGACGCCGAGGTCCGGGCCGCGGCCGAGGCCGCCCATGCCCTGGACTTCCTGGACCGTCTGCCCGACGGCCTCGACACCTATCTGGGCGAGAAAGGGGTGCGGTTGTCGGGCGGTCAGCGCCAGCGCATCGCCATCGCCCGCGCCATTCTGCGCAATCCGCCGGTGCTGCTGCTCGACGAAGCCACCAGCGCCCTTGATGCCGAAAGCGAGCGGTCGGTGCAACAAGCCCTCGACGAGCTGAAAAAGCACCGCACCACCCTGATCATCGCCCATCGCCTGGCCACCGTGCTGAATGCCGACCGGATCGTGGTGATGGACCGGGGACGGGTGGTGGCGTGCGGCCGTCATGCCGATCTGATCGGAGAAGAAGGCTTGTATGCGCGACTGGCGGCGTTGCAATTTCATGGGGTTTAGCCTGCGGCTTAATGGGGTTTAGCCTGCGGCTTATGGGGTTTAGCCTGCGGCGGCCAGGGGCGCCGTCCCTGGCCGCCGTTAAGGATCACCAGAACTCCGGCAACCGCGGTCCCAGCACCAGCTTGGCGATGAACAAGGCTCCCAGCGGCGCCATCATGTCCCGGTCGGCGGTCAGGACATGGTGCCGGAGTGCCTCCGGGCTGATCAGGACGATCTCCAACCC
>CAIYNU010000007.1 GCA_903927615.1 uncultured Rhodospirillales bacterium
AACCTCGCCACCCTGCGCAAACTAGCCCTCAACATCCTCAACCGCGCCAGGCCCGGTATCTCGGTCCGCCGCAAGCGCAAACGCTCAGGATGGTCCAACGACTTCGCACGGTCCATCATCGGCCAAATGCGATGACCCTGCCGGTGACCCATCGTCCGATTGACTCCGACCCCTCTCGCGCGCACATTCAGGCCATGGCAGCCCCCGCACCCAAGCCCCCGGCCGGCACTCCCAGCGACACCGCAGACGTGCTCGCGGCAATCCGTGATCTTGGCGATCGGATGGAACGGCGATTCGGCAAAGTCGAGACGGATATCACCAAACTGGACGAACGCCAGCGGAAGATCGAAATGGAGATTGTCCGACTCGACGGCCGGATTTCCGGTGTCGACGGTCGCCTGGCTGGCATCGAAGGCCAACTCCGGCAAATCCCGACGCTCTACCAGCTTGCCGGGCTCATCTTCGCCATCTTCGGCGCCGCGTTCGTGCTGATCAGGTTCGCCAGCGGGCACTGACCGAGACGCCGATCGGCGCGTCGACCAGCGCCGATCGGCAAATGCTACGCCGCATGGGGGAGTGAAGCGCCATGAGCGAGAAGGGCACGGCGGAGATCAAGGCCACGCTGGCTCAGATCATGGCCATGCTCGTCCGCATGGAAGGGCGGCAGGACGCGATGGCGAACGATCTCGCGGAGGTCAAAGCCCGGGTCGTGATCATGCCGCAACCGCCCGAGTTCTACGAGCTTCGCGGTCGGGTTGAAGAAATCAGCCGCCGGCTACCGACCACGCTTGCCTATCCGCAGCCGGCCCAGCGGCAAAGTTAACCGGCAACCTCACGCGGCGGCGGTCGGGACTTCCGCCAACTTGACCCGGACGGTGCCGCTTCCCATGCCCAACGCAAACCCGATCGGATACAATCCGGTTCCGGGAGCGTCGCAATAATTGTTGGTGTTGTTCCACGACACCTTGTCGCCAACCGCAAAAGCGGCGCCACTTTTCGCCGGCAGGTCAAACACGCCTTCGCAGGTTCCGACCACGGGCGAGCCGCTTTTTGCGGCGTTCGAAGCCACGGCGAAGATCGAGCCGATGATGAAGGCATCCCCGGATGACAGGTCGTGCGGGGCGGTCAGATCGAGCTTCTTGCCTTCCTGAACAAAGTTTTTCATCGATTACAGTCCTTTCGAGGTCGAAAAGGTCATCATGCCCGACTGGGCGCCGCTGGCGGCGGCAATTTGGCGGTTAAGGTCGAGCAGGGCGGTTTTATATTCGGCATCGGTCTTGAAGTGGACCGATTCGCCTTCATATTCCCAGGCTTGCTTGCCGTTATACCGTGCCGCTTCCATCGCGTCGCGGAACGCGATCAGTTGCGCCAGCCGCGTTGGGTTCGCCATGGCTTATTGTCCCGGATTGTAATAGGCGCCGCGATAGTCGATCGCTTGCACGTAGAAATCGATGGTCAGGCGCAGCCTCATTCCCGCAACGTCGAAGCCCGGTTCCGGCATGATCTGCGGGCCGGCGGCGCCTTGCAGGTAGCCGTAATTGAACGTCTCCAGGGCAGTCGGATCGGCGAACAGGTACCAGCCGGTTCCCGACAGGTTGGCGTCGCCGATCGCGGTGATCGTGCCCGCATAGGGGTTGACATCGGCCATCTGGTGCGGGGTGATCAGGGTCGTGAACTGGCGGGCCACGGTCAGGCTGTCGGGACTGACGGCCAGCATGGTGGGGCGAAGGTTAAGCTTCAGGCCATCAAGGCTGGTCTGCTTCATCATCGCCGACTCGCCCGCGCCGACGGTGGCGACGCTGATCGGCGCGCCCGCGCTGGCCTGGTTGCCATGGTGGGTCGGATCAAACAGGTCATGCCCGTCGCTCAACGCGGGATTGCTGACGATCATCGCCCATGCCACGCTGTTTTCCCAGTCGGCCACCCGCAATGCGGCCTTATTGGGCAGATCGGCAAAGCCGTTCAGATCGTCGTTGATCAGAGCTTGCCGCGACAGGTTGATGATCCGGCCATAATGGGCCAATTGTGCGGTCTGCCCGCTGTCGCTAATCGCACCGGTCTTGTATTCGGCGTCTTCGCCGAGCGCCAGCGGCACCGGGAAGTCGCCCATCCGAACCAGCGAGGTCGGCTTGTAGTCCCGCAGGTCCCGGCGGGCGAAGAAGCTGCGATAGGTCGGGGCGGCGTTCTGATAGGCCGGCAACAGCACCTTGTTGGCGACATTCGCGAGCAAGGCGGGAAAATCACTGGTGGTCATGGCGCGGGTATACAGCGCCGACGGTGCCAATTGGCGCGTCCCGATCGGGTTGCCGCGGCGGTCCGCCAGTTCCGAGGCCAAGTCAAGCAGCGACCGGTCGGCGTAGACGCGGGCGGCATAGGCGGTGGCCATGCGATCGACCACG
Organism: uncultured Rhodospirillales bacterium; assembly: GCA_903927615.1. GTDB lineage: Bacteria > Pseudomonadota > Alphaproteobacteria > Azospirillales > Azospirillaceae > BOG-933. The sequence continues at coordinate 2,400 of CAIYNU010000007.1, forward strand.
GCCGCGGGCTCGTCGTGGTCGGTCAAGACCTGAACCGCGGCGAAGGATCGTCCGCCGGAGCGGGTCAGCAGGGCGTCGAACACCGCCGCGCGGGCATCATCAAGGCTGGCGCCGCGATCGATCAGGCCGTCGGAAACGGTCGCGCCCAAACCCGTGGTCTGGCACATGGCGCGGATTTGGCCGTTGACGGTGGCACGGTTGCCGGCATCGGCTGTGGTGGTGTTGGTTGGCGTTGTCGTGGCGGAGTCCATGCTGCCTCCCTGGCTGCGGACGGTGGCGCCCGGGTCAACCGGGACCGGGGCGAAAGAGAGTTCGTGAGGGGTCCAAGCGGCGGCCCGGAACACCGGCATCCCGTTGCGGGTGCCGGCCGGTTGCCAGCGGGTGACGAGATAGCCGACCGAAACGCCGCGCACCGAACCGGTTGCGATCTTGTCAATCAAGCCATCGGCTTCCGGGCTGTTGTCGAACCGCACCCGCGCCGCGATCTGTCCGCCTTCAAGTCGGGGGGCTTCGACCACGCCGACCGCATCCTCTACGGTAGCCCGGTGTTGCCTCAGGGCCGGCCGTCCGGCAAAGCCCGAGAGATCGGCGCCGGTCACGTCGAGTTCTTCGATCCAAGCGCGGGCGCTGCCGTCGGGTGCGGGCCGGTTGGTGATCACCGCGGGGGCCGGCCCGGAAACCGCGATCACCTCCACCGTCCGGGCCGTCCGATCGAGCGAGCGCGCGGCGTTGCCGATGGCGCGGGTCAGCAGCTCCGGGCCCGCCCGGCCGGCGGGGTTGGTTGCTCCGGAGGTCAGAGCCTCCACAGCATGAGCGGCAGCCAGGGTGCAGGCATCGCGCGCTCTGATCAGAAGAGAGTCTTCGCTGTCGGGCAGACGCAAGGCCTCTTTGAGCTGCACGAAGGTGGTATCGAAGGCTTGTGCGGAAGCTCTGACCGCTTCGGCGGCGTTCATGGCCATGGCTCCTTTCAGGTACGGGAGGCGTTGTGGGATTGCACGAAGCCGACACCGGTTCCGACCGCCGCTCCGGCCGCAGCGCCGATCGCACCGGCTTTCAGCATGCCCAGCGGGTGCCCGAACAACGCCGAAGCCAAACCGATGCCACCGGTTACATAAACCCCGTTTTCCGCAACCCAATGCGCCGTGGCTTGCCCGGACTTCGAATGCACGGCGGCGGCAATCTCTTGATGACTGTGGTCGAGCGTCGCTGCGGTTTGTTCGCCGACACCGAGCTTGTCGGCCGCATTTTGAACCGCACTTTCTGCCTGGTGCTCGCCTGCGGCTGCGGCCGAGACCGCGGCGCCGACCGCGCCCTTGACCTTCCGATCGACAACCGCCTGCATCTCTGCGGCGTGCCCCGATGCCAAAGCCCCAAGCGCACCGCCGATCTCCGCGCCGTATTTCGCGCCGATGACGGCAGTCATGGGGTCGGCCCCCAGCGCGAAGCCCAGCGCACCGCCGGCGGCGGCACCAACGGCGGCGCCGGCTCCCGCCATCGCCCAAGCCTTGCCGGGTGCGTGGGGTGCCCCACCTTCGCCACTGCCACCCCCGGTCCACCGGCCATCATGATCGCGTGGCTGATCTGGATTGAACGCCATCACGGATTCTCCGGGACTTGCGGCGGCACGGCTAGGCGAGGAGCCGTGAATGAAAGGCCAAGCCGCTGTTCGCGGGCGTGATCGGCGGCAATCTGTTCGTCAACGTCTTCGACATCGGCCCCCGTTTCGGCGACCGATTGTGCCCGGGACTTCAGACCGGCATTGATCGCTTCAATGTCCTTTTTCGGATCGACCCAATCCCAGGCCGGCGGTAGCCAGTCGGCTGCGAGATAAGGCTCCGGGTTGGTGAAAAAGTCCGGGGCGTCGATCGCGCCCGACATCACCGCAAGCGTCACGAAGCGGCGCCACACCGGGTCGCAGAATTGCGGCACAATCACCAGATGCTGGAGTTGTTCCATCTGCCGGCGGAACTCGACCAGGCCACCGCGTAGACTGGAATAGTTCGCCTCTTTAAGGTCACCGCTGGCCTGAAAGTAAGTGCAGCCGATGCCGACCGCGATAGCGCGGAGATGATTCTTGGTGAAATCGGTATAGTTCTTGTCATCCGGCGGGTTGGTGAACTCAACGGACTCGCCCGGATTGAGCGGTACCAGCATTCCCGGCTCAAGACTTGGCGTGTCGGTTCCGGGAGGGGCTTTCCAGGTCGGGTTTTCGGCGTCTTTGTTGAGGATAAAGCCCGCCATCATTGCCGAGACCTTGGCGCGAACCAAGGCGGCGTCCTCGTACTGGTCGAGTTCGCGACAGCGAAGCAGGACCGGGGCCAGCCAGGTCAAGCCGCGGAGCTGGTTCTCGACCAGATCCCGGAACATATGCAACACGTCTTCGGCGGGAATCCGGGTTGGTTGCCAGGTCGGCGCGATCATCGGCAGCGTCGGATCGTTCGGATTGAACGGCAGCATCCAGAACGCCACCCGCCGGCCGTTGGCGTCGAACTCGATCCCGGAGCGGATGGCGCCTCCCGGGCGAAGGTCCATCCATTGATTGGTCGGAACCTGATCACGGGCGATCAACTCGATCTGGAGCGGCACCGGCAGGCCGGCATCCGGCGGTTGGGTGCGCAACCGGGCGAAACTTTCTCCGCCTTCGATCATCGCGCGAACGGCCAAGGCCTGTTGTGCGTAGAAGCCACCGGGACGGCCGCTGGCGTCGGCCAGCCGTTCCCATTGATCCCAAAGCTCGTGCAATCGATTGCGCACGGCGGCGTCGGGATGGGTGGAACGCGGCTTGATCCCGGTGCCGACCGCGTTCCCGACGATTGAGGCGATGGCAGCGGCGACGTTCGGGTTGTTGCGGGCGAAGTAGCTCGCCCGTTGCGCCGCGACGGTGGCGCCCCCAAGCAAATCCTGGTTCAGCGCAATGATACGGGGCTGATTTGCCCACCGTTTGCCGCCCCCCGCGGCATCGAGCGCGCGGGTGACGAGGGGCTTGAACAGGCGGGAGAGAAAGGACGCCACGATCGGCCATAAAGTGATGTTATAACGTCTCATTATTAGCGGTCGTTGAACCCACGGGCAATGACCGAATCGGCCCCGCGGTCACTTTTTCAGCCGGAAAGCCAGGTCGAACGGGTCGGTTTGCGGCGCATGATGGCCGGAACCGCGACAGCCTGCCCCGAGACCCGATCGGGCAGCCCGGACAACACCGCGGCGGTGCCGTTGAGGTCCAAGCCAATGGCTTGCAAGCCGTAAAGCGCCGCGAGGTTGTAAACCTTGAGGTCAAGCGCCTCATTGCGTCGGCTGCCGGCTTCCCAGACCCGGGTTGCCCGGCCCTTGACGTAGACCGTCTTCATCCTTTCAGCGGTCAGTTGCCGAAAATAGGTGTCGGGCCGATCGGCAGGAAAGTGCAAGAAACCGGGGCCGGGCTCGGTGATTTTTAGACGGGCATAAATGGCCTCCTTGGCCGCAGAAACCCCGACCATGTACAGCGGCACCCGGCCCTTGTTATCCTTCGAGGGTTTGCGAGGCCAGATGGCCTTGCCCGGAATGTTGTGGCCTTTGACGGCCCACACCCGCCGGGCGTCCTTGCCGCGCACGAAATTGTAGGCCGCTTGGGTGTGGTGTCCGCCGACATCCAGGCACGGCACTTCGAAAATCCTTCGGTCGCTTTCCAGGTACGCGGCTTCGATCCGGCTGAACCCCTTCAAGGTCGGCGTCGAGACCAAATAGATTTTCCGCCGGCCCTTGAAGGTCACCGTGCGTTGGATGGCGAGTGCCACCGGGTCGCCTTCATCATCGGCGTCGGCCGGATAGGCGTCGATTTCATCCATGAACAGGTAGCGGGCCGGGGTCGAACGCAAGCCCTTGGCCGATGTGGCGCCCGTTAAAACCAGTTCACCCCCAAGGAATTTCTTGCGAAACATCGAGTTGCCGGGTTCCCGTGATCTCGGTTCGACGACCCGTTCCTTCAGGACCGGGCTGCATTCTATGAGAGGATCGATGCGGGTCGCACTGTTTCGCTTGATGTCGTCAAGGCTGGGGAGCACGGCGAGCATCAACCCCGGAGCATTGTGGATCACGTAGCCGATCCAATTGTTGCCGGCTTCGGTGGCGCCGATCTGCGCGCCTTTCATGAACACCACCCGCTCGGTGGGACTGTGAACCGACAGGGCATCCATGATCTCGGCGAGAAAGGGCGTGCGATCGTTGCGCCAGCGTCCCGGTTCCGCCGACGTGGGCGGCAGAATACGATAACGGCTCGCCCATTCCGAGACGGTGAGGGGCAACTCGGGGCGAAGGCCATCCTTCAGACGCTCCCAAACCCATGGAAAGTCGTCAGGCATCGTGAAAGTCCTTCGGCAACGGCGATTCGGCGAGTTCCACCAGATGTTCCCGAACCACGCGATCAAGCGCGGCGAAGGTTGGACCCACTTCGGCGCCGAGTTCGGCCGCGAGGGCAGGTGCGACGCGCGAAGCCCACCCCGTCCAGCTATCCCGGATGCTGCGCGTGAAGGCAAACGCGGCTCGGGCGGCTTCGGCGCGGGGCATCAAGTCCCTTGCTTCCACCTTTAGACGCAGTTGGGTCCGTTCGGTCTTGACCAGTTCATGGCGGCGGCGCGCTTCGACCAGAGAAGGGCCACGCTCGTCGGGTGGCTCGCCCTTGGCCGGCGTCTCGCGCGCAGACGCCTTGCCCCGCGCACGGCGTTCCACGTCAAGGTGTTCCGCCACCCATGCGGCGCCGCGTTCGGGGTCGATCCGGCCGTTGGGCAACCTTGGCAATCCGGCTCGGACCAATTGACTGATCCGCTGTTGGCTGAGTTCGACCCGCCGCGCGAAAGTTGATTGGCTTTCACCAGAAATCAACTTTTCACCAAAGAGATTGGCGTCCTCCATTCGATCTCTCATGAGTTACGTTATAACGTATTGACACCTTACACCCACCAGCCACTACTCACAAGTGGTTGATTACTAGGTAAAAAATTTGTTTGTAGGCTAAAAATGCCCCGGGCTCCCCCAAAAACCAACCCGCGTCCCTTTGCCCCCCAAGGACCCACCATCTTCCATCCTGGCGCCAACGACGCAGACAGTGGGCGGACAGAGCGGACAGCAGGCGGGCAGTGGTTTGTCATTTACTGTCCGTCATTATCATATTGATATAAACTGTTAATTAGCATCGCGGACAGTGCGGACAGTAGCTATAATTCTTTAGTGTTTTAAAAAAAAGAAAGAGAGAGAGAGTATAAGAGCGTGCCATACACAACTCGCAATGTATATCAAGGGAGGGGAGCGGGGAGCGAAAGCCGTTGCAAGGCCGCGGTAAACCCAAGAGAATCCGCGGGGTGCGAAACCGCAACCGTTGCGATTTAA
>CAIYNU010000008.1 GCA_903927615.1 uncultured Rhodospirillales bacterium
AGGCCGACGGCCTTTGGTGGGGTCGTAGGGGCAAAGCCCCTACAAAATGCCTTCGGCGAGCAGGGCGGTGCCCAGGACCCCCCAAAGGCCGACGGCCTTTGGAAACCACGACTTTTACCGCGCAATTTAGCGGACGTGGCCCACTAGAGCTGGATTGAGGCCGGAGGTTCGCCAGCACAATGGCGATCCCACGCGAGGCGGCAGGCCATGGCGAAATCCCGTGCAAAGCCAGACGCATCACAAAGGGGTGACGCCAGCATCCGCGACCTCAGTCCGGCGCGAATCGCGCCCAAGCGGTCGCGGTCCAGCGCCCAGGTCGCGGCCAGACGCTCATATCCCTGTTCATCGGCGGCGACGGCGTCAGTCAGGCCCAGCGTCGTCAGGTAGCCGAAGGAATGGCGGCTGGCGAGGGTATCGCCGGGACAAGTGATCACCGGCACGCCCATCCACAGTGTCTCCAGGGTGGTCAGGCCACCGCTGTACGGAAACGAATCGAGGGCGATGTCGACGCTGCCAATCGCCGCCAGATGATCGGCCCGGGAGGTGCCGCCGGCAAAAACCAGGCGCCGGGGGGGAATGCCATGGTCGGCAAAGGCCGCCCGGCAGCGGTTGCGGGTGACTGGACAGGCGAAGCCGACCGCCTTGAGCAACAGCCGCGACTCGGGAACCCGGTGGAGAATCCGACTCCACACCGCGATGGCGTGGGGCGTAATCTTGCTCAAGAAATTGAACGAGCCGAAGGTGACGGGGCCGTCCGGACCGGCCGGCAGCGCCGTCACCGGCGGCGCCTCGGCGGGCGGCTCCCAACATATATAGCTATGCGGGAGCCGAATGATCCGCTCCCGGTAACCGCCTTCCGCCTGCTCGGGCACCTGATGACGGTCGGCCAGCAGATAATCCATAGCGGCAAGACCGGTGGTGGCCGGATAACCGACCCACGCCATTTGAAGTGGCGCAGGCTTGAGAGAGAACAACTTTAGCCGATTTGACGCGGTATGACCGCTCAGGTCGAAGAGAATATCGATGCCGTCGGCGCGAATCTGCTCCGCCACGGCCTGGTCGGTTTGGCCGTGGATCGAACGCCAGAGTGCCAGGGTCTGAAACCGTCCGGTTAGAGCATCGGCAACCGGACCGTTGCCATAGCAAACCAACCGGTGCCCGGCCGCCGCCAGCGCCGCCAGGGTTTCGATCACCAGGAAACCGACGGCGTGGCGCCGAAAGTCGCCGGACACGAACCCCAACCGCGGCGACCCCGACCGGGTGCGGGCAGCCCCCGGCACGATGGGCCATGCGGCCCGGACCCGGGCCGCATGGCGCGCGTCCCAATCGCGCGCTGCGGCCGACAGTTCGGGCAAGCCCAGTCCCGGCTGACAAAGCAGGGTAAACAACAGATTGCTCCGCACGTCGGCACGATCGGGCCAAACCGCCAGCACCCGGCGGTACTGTTCGACGGCTTCGTCGAGTCGGCCCTGTTCGCGCAACAGATTGCCGAGATTGCCGGCGGCATCGGCGAAATCGGGATCGAAGGCCAGCGCGCGCCGGTAGCACGTCTCGGCTTCCGCCAGCGCACCTTGGTCCTGAAGCGCCATTCCAAGATTGTTGTGAGTCGGCGGATCCCGTTCGTCCAGCACCAACGCCCGCCGGTAGCACGCCACCGCCAGATCGTGGCGGCCCGACTCCTGAAGGGCCACCCCCAGATGGTTATGGGCCTCGGCCCAATCGGGCAAGAGAGTCACGGCCCGTTCATAGTGGCGAACCGCGTCTTGCAGTTGCCCAACGGATCGCAGAACTTCCGCCAGATTGTGGTGGATCGTACCCGACCGGTCGTTGATGGCCACGGCCCGACCGATCAGCGTCAGAGCTTCATCATGGTGGCCGCGCTGAAAGGCCGCCACCCCCAACAAATGCAGACTGTCGAGATGATCCGGCGCCACCGCCAGAATCTCGCGATAAACCGCCTCCGCCTCGGTCAGACGCTCGGCTTGGTGATAAGCCAGCGCCTGGGCGAACGCGGTATCGATGGAAAATGACGGAGTCGACATCCTGTTCTTCTACTTCTTGTCAGAGGCCGCAGCCTCGGCATTGCTTCGGTTCTGGCCTTTGATGTTAACCTTCGAAGCCTCCGGCACCGTCGAGGTCGCCAGCAGGGACTCCAGGTCCCGGGGTGGCAGCGAGGCCCCATGAGCCAGAAAGCCGATGGCGGCTTCGCCATCACCAACCTGTATCGCCATCCGCAAACCATCGGTGTCACTATATGGCGCCGCGGGAAGCAACTCGTCCGGCTTTCCCTTATTCCAGGGGGTACAGGGCATCATTTTAAAAGATGATTTGGTTGCCTGATCGCTTTCCGGTTGCTGAATCACCACTTTATTAATTTTGATGCCGCTGAGAAAGATGGCATCGTGGTCAATGGTGTAAAGTTCCGAATCGTCATCGTCGCTGGCAAATTCTATGGTGTCGGCCGAAATATGATGATAACCGCCAGTGACAAAACGCGCCACGGAACGATTTGCGAAGTGAATAAGGTAATCGGAACCAAAGGCAACACCATTTTCCTGTCTTCGATTTTTCACGCAGTCGACACTCACGAACCAGCCGGCGAAGCGGTTGGTAAAAATTTGGAAAACTGAGGTTTCTTGAGCACCGCTAGCCGCCGCTTTTCCTTGATCGTCACCAGACGCCGGGGCGTCGGCCGCCGCCGGTGGTGCATGGCCCGGCCGTCCCGCCATATCCCAGACGTCCAGCAGACTCAGACTCTCAAATCCAACGCCAATTCCGACCGCCAACACCAGGAGGTAGGTGGCGAATTTCACCAGGATGGCCATAGTGCCCGCATTCCCTCACTCGAGCTGACGATGCTTGACAACATAGCTGATGTTCCGAATTTAATCTTTCCCAAGCGGATCAAATCGACGACGGTCTGCCCCCGCGCTTTAGTGGACAAACTGGCAAGGATGGTAATAAAATGGACACAATTGGTGTAAAGGCCGACGAAACAAATATTGACTCAATCGACATAACCAGGGAACATGAGGAGCTTCGGCGTCTTATAGATCAAGTCTATACAATGATGACAGGAGAGCCTACCGGAAAAAATTATATAGATGACATTGTCACCGCGGTTGAAACTATCCGAGTGGTGTTTACGCTACATTGCGAACACGAAGAGCTTATTATGTCTCACTCGGGTTGCGCCGGGTTTGACGACCATCAATCCTATCATACCTATATTGAAAAAACCCTAACGAACTTCGTTTCTGTTCTTAAAGCCAAGCTATTTCCAATCACCTCGAACACCGCATCCCACGTCAAGCAGTGGCTCACGCTGCATATCATGAAACACGATGTCGATTTCCGCAACAAGCACAATCAATAATCCGACATGGCCCGCCTGCTTCACTTCGACTGAGACTGCCCGGCAACTTTCCGTCATTACGACGGGGGCCAATGCACGCCACGCATAACGGCGAACCGTGAAACGGTCAAGGACGGTCAGACCCGGCAATCCGTTCCGTGTGTCCTGGGACAGCGTGACGGGGGCGACTGGCGTCACTGCTCTGTTCGGCCACGGCGCCGTTACGGCTTTCCCGGTCGATGTCGACTGAATCAGCACTTTACCGCCAGGAATGTTAAAGTGCCCCGGCCACGATCGATCAAGGAATGATGCCATGCGCCACATTACCATGGTTATGGTTTTACTGGCCTTCGTCGGGACCGCCGCCGCTGAAAGCCCGAGCCCCGGAACCCCGGGGGGCGGAACGACCCCTGGAACCGCGACCGCCCACAACGCCCACCCGGCGACCACCGCAGCCGACGCCAAGGCGAACCGTAACACCTGTCAGATCAGAGACCTAGCCCCCTGCGCGCGGGCCAAACTGGCGGGTGCGGCCCTGGCCGGCGCGGCCTTGGCCGGCGCCAATTTGACCGAGGCCGATCTGGCCGGAGCAGACCTCAAACAGGCCCACCTGGCCCGCGCCAACCTCGCCGGCGCCGATCTTGGTGAAGCCAAACTGATGGAAGCTGATCTGGTCGGCGCCGATCTGCGGGATGCCAACCTCGGCAATGCCGATCTGACCCGTGCCGACCTGCGGAGCGCCGACCTCAGCGGCGCCGCCCTCGACGGCGCCAAGCTGGAAGGCGCCATCCTCAGCGGCGCGACCTGGACCGACGGCCACAAGTGCCGGCACGGCTCGATCGGCACCTGCAAGCACCCGTAACGGCGCAAACCTCCTGGATTGGCGTCGACCGCCACTCACGGCTTCAACAGCAAATCCCGCGCCTGGTTGAGCTTGGACGCAAGCCAGGTTGAGCCGCCATGGTCAGGGTGAACCCTGGCCATCAGAGCGCGGTGCGCGTCCTTAATCGCCGCCAAATCGGCCCCTGGCTTTAAGCCCAGAATCGCAAACGCATCTTCCCGAGTCATCGAGTCGCCGCCGCCACGGCCACCACCGTTCCGATCCGCCGCCGCCGCCGCGCCTTGGCGCCAGTCCGGCGTCTGGGTGCGATCGAGCCAAGCTTCCAGCACCGGAACCGAGGGCGGGTCGGTCTGACGACAGTCGTCCAGAAGCGCCAGCAATTGGTCAAATGCCATCTGGTCCAGCATACGACCGGCAAAGCGACCGGTCAGCACCCGTCCGGACAGCGCGCCGCTGTCGTGGTCGAGTGTCATGCACAGCAGCCGGGTTTCGACCTGGGAACAACGGCCGGGCGCCGGCCCGGCGGCACCGCCGAGGCCAAGGCGGCGGCGCCAGCCGCCCCAGCGCAGGACCAAGGGCGTCGCCAGCGCCGCGGCACTGAACACCAGACCTTCACGACCACTGATAATCAACAGAACAGCGACCCCGGCCAGCACCACGCCCGCGGTCCATCGGACAATTTGCGCCAGCACCCGCGGCTCGGCGGCCAGAAAGCCCCGAACGATCAGCACCAGGCCGACGAGCAGAGCAAGACCAAGAAGGAGTTGCGGCACGATGTCTCCTTACGGTTAGGTCTCCTCACTGACCGGTTGAGTCCACCTTTACGGCCGGGCAGACCGCGCCATCTGGTCAGTCAAGAGCCGCACCAATCCGCCGCGACGACGGCCAAGGTCTTCCAGCGCAGCCCTCCCGCCGGCCGCGAACACCGCCACCGCCGACAACAGGTCTTTAAGCTGTTGGGCACTGGTCCCATCGAAGCGGCACCAAGCCCCCCCGCTCAGCCGGGCCACCTGCTGAAAAGCGCGCTGTGCGGTGGGATCGTCACCCTCCTGGAACAAAAAGACCGGAACTCCCAACACCCCGAGTTGCCCGGCCAGATCGCCCAGCCGGTCAACATCCTCTTCCATGCTGTCGCCAACCGCCACCAGGGCGTTGACGCGCTGCTCACCCGTTTCGGTGATGGCGTGTCCCAGCACCCGGCACCATTGGGTTTGCCCGGCCAGGCACGTCACCGCGGTCATCCGCCGCAACAATTCGGGCGCACAGGCCAGCCAGGGGGCAGACTTGCATTCACCGAAGCCGCGAAAGAACACCAGTTGGATGTCCAGCCCGCCCAGCGCCGCGGTGGCTTCGAACATTTTGCCCTGAAGCTGGCAGGCCCGATCCCAGGTTGGCTGACGACTGGCGGTGGCGTCCATGGCGAACATCAGCCGACCGCGCCGCGCCGCAGCGGCCGGCCGCGGCACCGTTTCGAGCCGACGAAGAAAAGCCGCAATCTGTTCGGGAGAGGATTTGTCCGCCGGAAGGTTGCCGCTGTTCGCCATCACCGCCCCTCCCCGTCCCCACCCGCCGCCAATAACCGACCCCGCAAACCGGTCAGCGGCGACGGAACAGGAACTCCCGGCCCAGCTTGACCCGGTTCACTCCATTATACTCGATGATATCCGCCGTGGCATAGGTCTCGGTCCAGTTCTCGGGCAGAAACGAGCCCGTCCCGATGATGTTAATGGGCGCGTTGGCATCGGCCATCACCCGGCACTTGGCGGGGCCGAAGCCACTGGAGGCGACGATCTTGACGTTGGGGAAACCGGCGCGATCCAACGCATCCCGAACGTGGAACACCGCTGCCGCCGATACCCCGGCGCCGATCAGATAGCGCAACTGGGTTTCGTCGCGGTAACCCCGCACGGCGTCGGGCGCATGACGCTCCAAAGCCGCATACGAGGCGGTGGGATCCAGGCCCTCGACAAAGCGACTGCCGGCGGTATCGATGCGCACGGCCAGACGCCCAGCCTCGGCCATTTCGGGAAAACGTCGGGCCACCGCGATGCTGTCGGTAACTTCTTTGCCGAAATAATCCACCAGCACGGTCAAGGGCAGGTCGGGATAGGTCTCGTGAAACATCTCGGCGGCGCGCACCGTCGAACCGGCATAGCCGATCAGCGCGTGGGGCATGGTGCCCCGGCCCGCCGCCTCGCCGAAATAGTGCGCGGTGGCATCGCTGGCGTTGCCGACAAATCCCACCGCCCCGACCTTGCGGCGCGCCCGTTCGGAACCCACCGAAGCGGCGTAGGCCATGAGTTCGGCCATTTCGATGCCGGCACAGTGGCGGGCATCCATGGCCAGAAAGGCCACGCTCGGCAAGTCCGAACACATGGTATAGGCGTTGTAGGCCGCGACGCAGGCCGGCCCCAATTTCATCAACAGGATCGTCTCCAATTCCACCAGATGGTAGAAGGAGCCGGTCAGGTATAGCATCGGTTCACCGGCGCCAACCCACTTGCCTTCGGGGTAGTGGACGGTGATCTGGACTTCAAAGCCACGCTGACGCGCCACCGACTCCAGCCAGGCCACCGCCAGACGCGGCGCCGACAGCACCGGGCGGCGCATAAACACCGCATAAGTCACCGAGCAATCACCAAAGCGTGCAACCGCCCCCTTGGTGCGCTTGAAATAGACGTCGGTCCACCCAGAGATGGCGTCCCCAGCCGGGCCATCGACTGCGGGAGAACTGGGTTTTGTCGTCATAACGCCCCTCCGCTTGGCATCGCTCCGGTCCGATCAAACCGGATCATCAAAGCGCCGCCGCCGCCCGTCGGGCGTCCCGGCGCTTTTGCTTTTCGGCGCGCAGCTCCTCCGCCATCAAAAACGCCAGCTCCAACGACTGGTTGGCATTCAGGCGGGGATCGCAGGCGGTGTCGTAATCCTCGGACAACAGGTCGACGTCCGTAACGTTGTCGGCGCCGCCGGTACATTCGGTCACGTCACGCCCGGTCATCTCGAAATGAACGCCGCCGGCATGCACGCCTTCATCCCGGCAGACCTTGAAGAAGCCCTGGAGTTCCCGGGCAATCGACTCGAAGGGCCGGGTTTTGACCCCCGACGCGGCCTTGACCGTGTTGCCGTGCATGGGGTCGCTGAGCCAGACTACCGAACAACCGGCGGCCTTGACCGCACGAACCAACGGTGGCAGCTTTTCCAACACCTTGTCGTGCCCCATGCGGATGATCAGGGTCAACCGGCCGGGCTCATTCCGAGGATTGAGCCGATCAATCAACCGCAGCAGGTCGTCGGCGGCAAGGCTGGGTCCGCACTTGAGCCCGATGGGGTTGGGAACCCCGCGCAGAAACTCCACATGGGCACCGTCGGCCTGACGGGTGCGGTCGCCGATCCACAACATATGAGCCGAGGTGGCCGTCCACGGTTCGCCCCCGGTGGTGCTGTCACGGCGGGTCAGCGCCTCCTCGTAGGGCAAAAGCAACGCCTCGTGGGAGGTGAAGAACTCGATTTCCCGAATCTGCGGCGTGGTCCTGCTGGTGATGCCGCAGGCCGCCATGAATTCCAGGGATTCCGTCAACCGGTCCGCCAGTTCCTGGAATCGCAGCGCGGGCGGTTGCTTGTGGACGAATTCCAGGGTCCACTCATGCACCCGGCTGAGGTCGGCGTACCCCCCCTGGGAGAACGCGCGCAACAGGTTCAGGGTTGCCGCCGACTGATAGTAGGCCTTGATCATGCGCTCGGGATCCGGCTCCCGCGCCGCTTCGGTGAAGTCCATGCCGTTGATCATGTCGCCGCGGTACGACGGCAGCCGAACGCCCTTCACCTCTTCAATGTCCGACGAGCGCGGCTTGGCGAACTGACCGGCCATACGGCCGATGCGAATCACCGGCACGCCGCAGCCGAACGCCAGCACCGCCGCCATCTGGAGCAGCACCCGGAACGTGTCGCGGATATGGTTGGTTTCGAAGTCGGCGAAGCTTTCGGCGCAATCCCCGCCCTGAAGCACAAACGCCTTACCATCGGCCGCCAGCGCCAACTGATCCTTAAGCCGCCGGATCTCGCCCGCGAACACCAGGGGAGGCAGTCGCCCCAAGCGGGCGGTGGTCTCGGCCAGCAGAGTCTGGTCCCGATATCCGGGAACCTGACAGATTGGCTTGGTCCGCCAACTCTCGCGACTCCATTCCTCAACCATGACCCTTCTCTTTCCCTTGTCTGGCTAGGGCCAGCCCCGTCAACCCAACGCACCGAACCGGCTGACCGACCCACCGAAAAAGCTGGCTATAACCGGTTACGCCCCAGGATGCCAGACCGATCTCGCGCGCCCCGATGTCAAAGGGTGGGCGCCGGCGGATGGCAGTCAAGGCACCAGACCCATCCCACCCGGGGTAACGCCCGGTGCATGCTTTTTTTTGTCGGACCGAGTGTTGTTTTTAACGATTTTCACCAATCTTGTTCCCTGTGGAGAACCGCCGCCGGGGTTTCACAACAGCTCCGGCCAATTGAAATCGCGCTTGGGAGATCGTTGATGTCCAATAAGAGTAAAACCACCTTTTCGGTTGCGGTCGCGCTTGCCGGTGCCGTCGCCTCGGTGTCGTTCGCCATTCCGGCCAGCGCCGACGACATCAAGCAGGTGAGGTGTTATGGCGTTGCCAAGGCCGGGGAAAACGGCTGCGCCAGTGCCGCCGCCAATCATAGCTGCGCCGGCGAGACCACCACCAATTACAATGGCGAGGACTGGAAGTTGGTTCCCGCCGGAACATGCACCACCATGGGCGGCAAAGATCAGCCGTTCAAGGGCACCGGCATGATATCGCACTAAACGGTTCCCAAAGCGCGGACGCCGTGAACCCTTGCTTCGGCTGCGACCCGATTCCCGTTCGAGCGGGAATCGGGTTGCGCACACCGCATGTGCCCGAAATGCTGGAAACCCGGCCGCCGGTGGGCTGGGTCGAGGTTCATGCCGAAAACTACCTGGCGGCCGGGGGTCCCCGCCTGGCCGCCCTGGAACGTATTCGCCGTGACCTGCCGCTCAGTATTCACGGCGTCGGCCTGTCGTTGGGCTCGGCCGAGGGCGTCGACGCCACCCACCTGGAGCGGTTGGCCCGCCTGGTGACCCGTTTCCAGCCGGCGCTGGTCTCGGAACATGTGGCATGGAGCGTCAACAGCGGCGTCTACTTCAATGATCTGTTACCGATCCCTTATACCGAGGAGTCACTGGCCCTGTTGTGCCGCAACGTCGATCGGGTGCAAACCGTGTTGGGCCGGCAAATTCTGATGGAAAACCCGTCAACTTACGTCCGTTTCGTCGCATCGACCATTCCCGAACCGGAATTCATCGCCGAACTGGCGACGCGCACCGGTTGCGGCCTGCTTCTTGATGTCAACAATATTCAGGTCAGCGCGGTCAATCACGGCTTTGACCCCTACCGTTACCTGTCAACCATCCCGAAATCGGCCGTCCGGGAGATCCATCTGGCCGGTCACGCCGTATTGGACATGGACGGTGAAGTGTTGCTGGTTGACGACCATGGCTCGCCTGTGACCCAGGAGGTCTGGCAGCTTTACGCTGCCGCCATCCAAAGGGTTGGACCGACGCCGACGCTCATCGAATGGGATACGCGGATACCGCCGCTCGCCACCCTGCTGGACGAAGCCCGACGCGCCGACAGGGTGTTGACGAAGGCCGCAGCACCGGTCCGGCCGGTGCCGGAGGAGAAGCGCGATGGTGCATGACCTTCAGGTCGCCTTCGGACACGCCCTGTTGGCGGGCAACGCCGAACCGGTGGCGGATGCCCTGGTTTCAGACCATATCCCGGCCGAAAAGCGATTGGGGGTCCACGTCAACAACGTCTTCGGTTTGCTGGGCACGGCGCTGGAAGTGGCTTTTCCGGTGGTGTGCCAGTTGGTCGGGACTCCTTTTTTCCGGATGGCCGCCCAGGCGTTCGTCACCCGCCATCCGCCATCGGTGCCGCATCTGGCGGTCTACGGCGGCCGCTTTTCCGACTTTCTGGCGGACTTTCCGCCCGCGGCCGGAGTCCCATACCTGCCGTGCGTCGCCCGGTTGGAGTGGGCACGGATTGAGGCCTATTTCGCTGCCGACCGGGCCCCGCTGGATCCAGCCCGTCTGACCGAACTGCCGGCGGCAACGTATCCCGAGCTGGTGTTTCAACTGCACCCCTCGCTTCGGCTGGTCCGCTCCCCCTGGCCGATCTTCCTGCTCTGGCAGGCACACCAGCAGACGCCTGTCCCACCGGTCGATACCACGTCCGGGGGCGAAACCGTGCTGGTGTGGCGTCCTGATCTGGAGGTGATGCTGACCCGCATGAGCGCCGGCGACGCCGCACTCATCGCCGCCATCGCCCAAGGCGCGACACTGGCCGACGCTGCAACCGCCGCAGCCGCCGTGGAACCCGAGTTCGATCTTCAGGCGGCGCTGATCGGCCACCTGGAACGCGGCAGTTTTTGCGGGTGGGCGCAATAATGGTTTTTTTTCGAAGCCCTCTTTCTTTGAAGCCATCATGACGACCACAGGAAGGATCCCCTCCCATGTACGCCTTGCTGGTTCGGTTGGTCCCGATTGCCCGATGGGTCCTGACCGCTCTTGACACCTGGGTCGCGCCGCTGGCCGACTTGGCAATCCGGGCGGCGCTGTTCCGGGTGTTCTTTTATGCCGGTTTGATCAAGGTCAGCGACTGGAACGGGACACTTCAACTCTTTCAAGTCGAATACGCCGTGCCTCTGCTGCCCTACGCCGCCGCCGCCGTGATGGCCACCACCGACGAGCTGATCTGTTCGGCCCTGGTCCTGGCGGGTTGCGGCGCCCGGCTGGCGGCGCTGCCGCTCCTGGTTCAGGCCATGGTCATTCAATTCTCGCTGGGGGCCATCAATACCAACTACGACAGCCTGGAGCATTTCCTGTGGATGGCGATGTTGCTGGTGGTGATCGCGCGCGGTCCCGGCCGGCTGTCCATTGATCATCTGGTTCGTCGTCGGGTGCTGGACACCGGGATGAACTAGCGGCTTCCGAACAGGCAGCAAAGTCTGGACCGCGGCCGTCCCGGCCGCAAAGGGGCGGGCGAGACGCCCGCGTTCCCAACGGCGATTCCACGGGATCGGACGCCGCGCTAGAGCCGGGATCCCCTGTGGCCGGGATGCCGGCGAGGCTTTATAGTCAAGGGCCCCGCCGTCGCGCTGCTGTTCGGCGTGACCTGAACCAGTGTGGCCATGTTCCCATGCGTTTTCCTGCCCTAGCGGTCTATTGGGACCGCCGGATGCTGATTATCCTGTTGCTGGGCTTTTCCAGCGGCCTGCCCCTGGCGTTGGTGGGCGCGACCATGATGGCGCGCCTGCACGACGCCGGATTGAACAACACCGATATCGGACTGTTCGTGCTGGCCAGTATGCCCTACACGCTCAAGTTTCTGTGGGCGCCGCTGGTGGACCGGTTGCCGCTGCCGGGGCTGACCCGGCGATTCGGGCGACGGCGCGGCTGGGCGCTGTTGTGCCAGGCGGCGCTTCTGCTGGCGCTGCTGGGGTTGGCCGGCGTCGATCCGGTGCGGGAGCCCTGGACCACCGGCCTGATGGCGCTGCTGGTGGCGTTCTGCTCGGCGAGTCAGGATATTGTGGTCGATGCGTACCGGGTCGAGTCCCTGGACCGGCCTCAATTCGGCGCCGGAGCGGCAACCTATGTGTTGGGCTACCGGTTCGGCATGCTGGCGTCGGGTGCCGGCGGGCTCTATCTAGCCGCCATCCTGCCCTGGTCCGAGGTCTATGTCGTGATGGGCGGGTTGGCGCTGGTGGGCATGGCGACGGTGCTGGGCGCCCCCGAGCCGGAGGGCGCGGCGGCTCTGGCCCGGGACACCGCCGATGCCGAAGCGTTGATGGTCCGGTCCGGCCTGGACGGCCGGCGCGCCCGGCTGGGGGCGTGGCTCTATGGCGCGGTGGTGGCACCGTTTCGCGATTTCACGCTGCGGCCGGCCTGGCAGGTGGTGCTGCTGTTTATCCTGCTGTTCAAACTGGGCGAGGTCTTCGCGGGGGTGATGGCCATCCCGTTTTATCTGGAGCTGGGGTTCACCAAAGTTGAAATCGCCAGCGTCACCAAGGTCTTCGGGCTGGTCGCGACCATCGCCGGCGGCCTGATCGGCGGCGTCTTGGTCGGGCGGTTCGGCATCGTCCGGGGATTGCTGGTCACCGGCGTGCTCCAGATGGTCTCGAACCTCAGTTTCTCCGCTCTGGCGGTGATCGGCCACGATGTCGGTGCCCTGATGATCACGGTGACCATCGAGAATGTCTGCGGCGGCATGGCCACCGCGGCCTTCGTGGCCTACCTGTCGAGCCTGTGCTCGGTGGCCTACACCGCGACCCAATATGCGTTGCTGACCTCCCTGGCGGCATTCGCCCGGGACGTGCTGGCGGCCTCCAGCGGCTGGTGTGCCGATCGCCTGGGCTGGATGGCCTACTATCTGTTTTCGACCGGGCTATGCTTGCCCGGACTGGTGCTGCTGGCCTGGTTGGCCGGGGTCGGTCCGCGGCTGTCCGGGGCTTTAACCCCGGACCTCCCCGAAGACCGCCGGCCCGTGGAAACCACAATCTCCTGAAGGTCGCACCCTAAAGAAGATATTTTAAGGTCCGCTGCAACCCGTCCCGAAGGCTGGTATCGCAGGCGAACCCGTATTCCCGCATCAGCCGGCGCGGATCCCCCACCGAGACTCGGATGTCGCCGTCGGGGGCCGCCTCGCTGGTCTCGATGATCGGTGTCCGGCCCAACAACTCGCCCAACAGCCGCGCCAGTTGGTTGACCGAGGTCGCCTGGCCGGTGCAGACATTGAAGATCGGGGCTCCGGCCACCGGCCGGACCATGGCTTCCATCAGGTACTGGATCACGTCGCCGACATGGACGAAATCCCGTTCCAAGTCGCCGTCGCCGAAAATGGTGATGGGTTTACCCCGGGCGATACGGCTGGCGAACAGCGAAATCACCCCTGAATAGGGCGAAGACGGGTGCTGACCCGGGCCATAGATGTTGAACAGCCGAAAGCCGGTCACCGGCACCCCGTGAACCCGGTCTGCGATGCGCGCGTACTGCTCACAGGCTAATTTATCGACGCAGTAGGCGGTGAGCGGTTGAACCGCGGCATCCTCGGCCAGCGGCACCGCCGGGTTATCGCCATAAACCGCCGCGGACGAGGCATAGACCACGGGAATCGGCCGCCCGTCGGCAGCCACCCGGGCGGCGTCGAACACGGCCACGGTGCCACCGACATTGACCCGATGGGTGTGGGCCCACTCCTCGCGCGACCGCTCCGCCGAGGCGATGGCCGCCAGATGGAAACACCCCTCCTGCCCGGCCATGGCCTCCGCCACCGTCGCGGGGTCGGCGACATCGCCATAGATCAGGGCCGCCGCCGCCGGAATCCGGTCGGCCTGGCCCGACGACAGGTCGTCCAGCACCGTCACCTCGTGGCCCGTCTCCAGCAGATGCTCCACCAAATGCGCGCCGATGAAACCACATCCGCCAGTGACCAGATATCGGCCCATGTTCCGTCCCTCGTTGCCTCACGCCTCACTCCCGCCGATACCACCCGACTTTCGCCCGCGTGTAAAGGGTCGAGAGGCGGTCGGCGTGGTGTTGGGGACAAACCGGGCGGTCCTGAAAACAACCCTGTGAGGTCCGTTACTCCGACGCCAAGCCACATCGGCTTTCACAATCATAGCATGTCATACGTCCCAAAATTCGGGATCGGTCCCGCCCCCCGTTCACCCATCGACGGATGTCGTCCCGCCCGATCAACCCGCGCCGTGACGGAGTCGGCCCCCGGCATGACTTCGGTTTTTGACGCCGCGCCCGGTTCCTGCCATGGTGCGCGCCAACCCGCTTTCTTCGTCATCAGCCAAGGCTCTGCCCGTCATGTCCGAGCACCATCCCCTTCCCAGTTTCGCCGAGATTCACACCCTGCTGGCCGCACTGCCCGGTCCCGACCAGGAGGCCGCCGCCGCCGCCCGTGCCCACCAGGACCGCCTGACCAAGCCCCAGGGATCATTGGGCCGGCTTGAAGAGCTGGCGACCTGGATGGCCACCTGGCAGGGGCGGCACCCGCCCCAGTTGCGGCGGTCCCGGGTGGCGGTGTTTGCCGGCAATCATGGTGTGACGGCGCAAGGCGTTTCGGCATTTCCGGCCGCCGTCACCAAGCAGATGGTGGCCAACTTTCAGAACGGCGGCGCCGCGGTCAACCAGATTTGCGGTGTGGTGGACGCCGAATTGCGGGTCTACGAACTGGACCTGGACCATCCCACCCAGGATTTCACCACCGGTCCGGCCATGGCCGAGGACGAATGCTGCCGCGCCATGGCCTATGGCATGATGGCGGTGGACGCCAACCTCCACCTGTTGTGCCTGGGCGAAATGGGGATCGGCAACACCACCGCGGGTTCCGCCTTGTGCCGGGCGCTGTTCGGCGGCGAGACCGCCGATTGGGTCGGCCGGGGCACCGGCGTTGACCAGGCCGGCCTCGAGCGCAAGATTGCCGCGGTGGACGCCGGACTGGCCGCCAACCCCGAAGCCGTCAACGATCCGCTGGAGGCCTTGCGCCGACTCGGCGGCCTGGAACTGGCGGCGATCGTCGGCGCGGTGCTGGCGGCGCGGCTGGCACGGACGCCGGTGGTGCTCGATGGCTTCACCTGCACCGCCGCCGCGGCGGTCTTATACAAGGTGAATCCCAGC
This sequence comes from uncultured Rhodospirillales bacterium, assembly GCA_903927615.1. Taxonomy (GTDB): domain Bacteria; phylum Pseudomonadota; class Alphaproteobacteria; order Azospirillales; family Azospirillaceae; genus BOG-933. The sequence goes on from CAIYNU010000008.1 coordinate 14,917, forward strand.
CTGCTCGATCATTGCGTGGTCGGCCATTGTTCGGTGGAACCCGGTCACGCCCGGTTGCTGGAGCGCATCGGTCAAAAGCCCCTGGTGGATTTCGGCCTGCGCCTCGGCGAAGGCTCGGGGGCCGCGCTGGCGATTCCGATCCTGCGCTCGGCGGTGGCCTGTCTGTCCGGCATGGCGACCTTCGAAGATGCCGGCGTCAGCAACCGCGACCATTGAATCCCTCACCCGGCCAATCCTTCACCCGACGCACAAGGGGACGATCATGACCGAACGGCGCAAGCTGATTGCGGGAAACTGGAAGATGAACGGGCTCAAGACCGATGGCGTCGCGCTGGCCCGGGCCGTGGCCGCGCAAAGAGCCGCCGCCGGCCCGTCGGCCGCGTCGGCCGTAGACCTGCTGGTGTGCCCGCCCGCCACGCTGGTGTGGCCGGTGGCCGAAGCCGTCGCCGGAACCGGCCTGGCCGTGGGCGGCCAGGACTGCCATCCCAAGGTCAGCGGCGCCCATACCGGCGACATCAGCGCGGCGATGCTGGCCGAGGCCGGTTGCACCGCGGTGATCGTCGGCCATTCCGAGCGCCGCCAGGATCACGGTGAAGGCGACGCCCTGATCGCGGCCAAGGCCGCCGCCGCTCACGCCGCCGGGTTGATGGCCATCATTTGCGTCGGCGAAACCGAAACCGAGCGCGATCGCGGCGACGCCGGTACGGTGGTCCAACGCCAGTTGACCGGCTCGATTCCCCCGGGCGCCACCGCCGCCAACACCGTCATCGCCTACGAACCGGTGTGGGCGATCGGCACCGGCCGCACCGCCACCGCCACCGACGTCGCCGAGATTCATGCCCTCATCCGGGCCGATCTGGTGCGCCGGCTGGCAACCGGCAACGGCGTCCGCATCCTGTACGGCGGATCGGTCAAGCCTGCCAATGCCCGGGACCTGATGGCGGTCCCGGACGTGGACGGGGCGCTGGTGGGCGGCGCCAGTCTCAAGGCCGACGAATTCTGGGCCATTGCGATGAGTTGCCCCTAGCATCCTGGGCCAGGATTGATTAAAACCACAGCGTCACCCGCGCGGTCGCTTCAGCGATCGCGGGGGGTCGGGTGCTTACAAACGGTGGTCGCCACGGGTGGCCCGCCGAAGCGTTAAGGGCGATCCATGGAAACGGTGGTGCTGGTCATTCATCTGCTGCTGGCGGTATCGCTGGTTGGCGTCATCCTGATCCAGCGGTCGGAAGGCGGCGGTCTGGGCATTGGCGGTAGCGGCGGAATGGGCGGCATGATGACCGCGCGCAGCACCGCGAACCTGTTAACCCGGACCACGGCGATTCTTGCCGGGTCTTTCATGCTGACCAGCATGGTGCTGGCGATCATGGCCGGCAAACACAATACGCCCACGTCACTGATCCAGGCGATTCCCGTCGAACAGCCGGCCGCACCGCCGGCGAATGCCCCGGCTCCTGCGGCGCCGGTTGAGCCGGCGACGCCCGCCGCGCCGTCGGCCCCGGTCGCGCAATGACCGAAGCCCGCCGCTCTGACAATGACGTCGGAACGGCGGGTGGATAACAACCGTGGTGTGGACGGGAACGCAGCCGGACGGGTTCCGACCGCGACCAAAGAGGTCTGTTTTGCGTTTGCTGGGCAGGGTATCGCAAATCTTTGAAGGCGTGTGATTCTCCGGTCCGTCTCGCAGCCGTGCACATCTACATTTCAGTGAGTTAGCGTCAATCTGGCGACCTCACGCGAACTGAGCCATCACAGAAGCGCAGCGGCCCATGACTCGCTACATTTTCATCACCGGCGGTGTGGTTTCGTCGCTGGGTAAGGGGCTGGCCTCGGCCGCACTCGGGGCCCTGCTCCAGGCGCGCGGCTATTCCGTGCGCCTGCGCAAACTCGACCCTTACCTGAACGTCGACCCCGGGACCATGAGCCCGTACCAGCACGGCGAAGTGTTCGTCACCGACGACGGCGCCGAAACCGATCTGGACTTGGGGCATTACGAGCGTTTCACCGGCGTATCGGCCCGACGCAGCGATAACATCACCACCGGGCGGATCTATTCCCAAGTCATCGCCAAAGAACGGCGGGGCGACTATCTGGGCGCAACCGTCCAGGTGATCCCCCATATCACCGACGAGATCAAAGAATTCATTGGGGGCGACCTCCACGACGAAGATTTTGTTCTGGTCGAGATCGGCGGCACCGTCGGCGACATCGAGGGCTTGCCGTTTCTGGAAGCCATCCGCCAGTTCGGCAACGAACTGGGACCGGAGCGGGCGCTGTTCATCCATCTGACCCTGCTGCCCTATATTCCGACCGCCGGGGAATTGAAAACCAAGCCGACCCAGCACTCGGTCAAGGAACTGCTGTCGGTGGGCATTCAGCCCTCGATTCTGCTGTGCCGGGCCGATCGCCCGATTCCCGAGGCGGAACGACGCAAAATTGCGCTTTTCTGCAACATCCGCGAAGCGCGGGTCATCACCGCATTGGATATCGACACGATCTATCAGGTGCCGATCAGCTATCACGAGCAAGGTTTCGACCATCAGGTGCTGCGCTATTTCGGCCTGCCCACCGACCAGCCTCCGGACCTCGGGCGCTGGCGGGAGGTGGTACGGCGGGTGCGGTTGCCCGAGGGCGAGGTCAACATCGCCATCGTCGGTAAGTACACCGCGTTAAAAGACAGCTACAAGTCGCTGGTCGAAGCCCTGGCCCATGGCGGCATCGCCAATAACGTCCGGGTTCGCATCACCTGGATGGACGCCGAAATCTTCGAGTCGGACGACACCATCCATCGTCTGGAAGGCGTTCACGGCATCCTGGTGCCCGGCGGCTTCGGCGAACGCGGAACCGAAGGCATGATCCGGGCCGCCCAATTCGCCCGCGAGCGCAACGTCCCCTATTTCGGCATCTGTTTCGGCATGCAGATGGCGGTGATCGAGGCGGCGCGCAATCTGGCCGACATGCCCAACGCCGGCTCCAGCGAGTTCCAGCGCAATCACGACCCGGTGATCGGGTTGATGAGCGAATGGTCGCGCGGCGACGAGGTGGAGCGGCGGCATCCCAACGGCGATCTGGGCGGCACCATGCGTCTTGGCGCCTACCCCGCCACCTTGGTGGAGGGCAGCCGGGCCTACGGCATCTATCGCAGCACGACGATCGTCGAGCGGCATCGTCATCGCTACGAGGTCAATATCAATCTCAAAACCCGGTTGGAGCAAGCCGGCCTGTCCTTTTCGGGGATGTCGCCGGACGGCGAACTGCCCGAGATCATCGAGATGTCGGGCCACCCCTGGTTCATCGGCGTTCAATTCCACCCGGAATTGAAATCGCGGCCGTTTGACCCTCACCCGCTGTTCAAGGACTTCATCCGCGGCGCCATCGAACAGAGCCGGTTGGTGTAGGGCCGATTGGCGGAGACTTCCGGCGTCGCTTTTTCGGGAGTGACCATGTCCCACGCGCGCACCGTCCCCATCGGTTCTGTGGCGTTCGCCAATAACCGGCCATTGGCCCTGATCGCCGGTCCCTGCGTGCTGGAAAGCCGTCAGCATGCCCTGGAAATCAGTCAGGCGTTGGTGGAAATCACCGGCCGGCTCGGCCTCGGACTGGTTTACAAGTCGTCCTTCGACAAGGCCAACCGGACCTCCATCGGCAGCGTCCGCGGCGTCGGGATGGCGCAAGGCTTGGAGATTCTGGCCGAGGTGCGCGCGGTCCGCGGCTGCCCGGTCCTGACCGATGTCCACGAACCGGACCAGTGCGCCGCGGCGGCCGAGGCGGTGGACGTGCTCCAGATTCCGGCGTTTCTGTGCCGCCAGACCGACCTGCTGGTGGCGGCCGCCCGGACCGGCAAGCCGGTCAACGTCAAGAAGGGGCAGTTCCTGGCACCCTGGGACATGAAAAACGTCGCCGCCAAGCTCAGCGCCGCCGGCAACGATAATATCCTGTTGTGCGAGCGCGGCGTCAGCTTCGGTTACAACACCCTGGTTTCGGACCTGCGGGCGCTGCCGATTCTCGCGGCTACCGGTTATCCGGTGGTGTTCGACGCCACCCATTCCGTCCAGCAACCGGGCGGTCTCGGGGGCAGTTCGGGTGGCCAGCGGGAATTCGTGCCGGTACTGGCTCGAGCCGCGGTGGCGGTGGGCGTCGCCGGCCTGTTTCTGGAAACCCACCAGGACCCCGACCGGGCCCCCAGCGACGGCCCGAACATGATCGCCCTGAAAGACCTGCCGACGCTGCTGGAAACGCTGCTGGCCTTTGATCGGCTGGCCAAGGCCCTGCCCCTGGCCTAACCGGAACCGGATGGGCGACGCGCCGAAGACGCCCGCCCATCCGGCGCCGATCACGTATCGAGAAAGCTGCGCAGCTTGCGGCTACGGCTCGGATGCTTGAGCTTGCGCAGCGCCTTGGCTTCAATCTGCCGAATCCGCTCCCGGGTGACCGAAAATTGCTGGCCCACTTCTTCCAGGGTGTGGTCGGTGTTCATGCCGATGCCAAAGCGCATGCGCAGAACCCGCTCCTCACGGGGCGTCAGGCTGGCCAAGACCCGGGTGGTGGTCTCGCGCAGATTGGCCTGGATCGCGGCATCCAGTGGCAGCACCGCGTTCTTGTCCTCGATAAAGTCGCCGAGATGGCTGTCTTCCTCGTCGCCGATCGGCGTCTCCAGGCTGATCGGTTCCTTGGCGATTTTCAGCACCTTGCGGACCTTTTCCAGCGGCATCAGCAACCGCTCGGCCAGCTCCTCGGGGGTGGGCTCGCGGCCGATCTCGTGCAACATCTGCCGGCTGGTGCGGACCAATTTGTTGATGGTTTCGATCATGTGGACCGGGATGCGGATGGTCCGGGCCTGATCGGCAATCGAGCGGGTGATCGCCTGACGAATCCACCACGTCGCATAAGTCGAGAATTTATAGCCGCGCCGGTACTCGAACTTGTCAACCGCCTTCATTAGACCGATGTTGCCCTCCTGAATTAAGTCCAGGAATTGCAAGCCGCGGTTCGTATACTTTTTGGCAATAGAAATCACCAGCCGCAGATTGGCCTCGACCATTTCCTTCTTGGCGCGACTGGCTTCCTTCTCGCCCTTCTGGACGGTCGAGACGATACGCCTGAACTCACCGATCGGAAGTTGCACCTCTTCAGCGATATTGACAATGCCCTCGCGCAACCGGGCCGCCTCTTCGCCATGCTTGTCGAACATCCGCTGCCAGCCCTTGGCCGGCAGTTGGCGCACCCGCTCCAACCAATTGGGGTCCAGTTCGTACCCATAATAATGGGTTAAAAAATCTTCGCGCTTGATCTTACAGTCGGTGGCCAGGCGCAACAACTTACCTTCGCAACTGGTCAGCCGTCGATTAAGACTATAAAGCTGCTCGACAAGCTGCTCGATCCGGCCATTATTCAGGCGCACCTGATTGACCAGCTCGATCATTTCGTTCTTAAGTCGCTCGTATTTCTTGTCCGATTGCCGACTGGTGTCCTCGCCCTTCTGAATGGCCGACAAACGACTTTGATGGAGCTTATGCAGCTTTTCGTAAGTGGCCGCGATGGCGGTGAACGTCTCCAGCACCTGGGGCTTGAGCGCCGCTTCCATGGCCGAAAGCGACAGACTGTTTTCGTCGCTATCGGGATCGGCCTCGCCTTCCAGGTCCATCTCGGGCTCGGGCGGTTCCGGAACCGCGGCCTCCACTTCGGCCTCGCCTTCGGCTTCGCTCTCGGCTTCGGCGCCCCCGTCCGCCGGCCCTTCGCCACCGGCCACAACCGGCGGCGCGACCGCGACATTACTCTCCAGGGGCGGTTCCCCGGCGCCGACCGGGGCTTCGACCTGTCCGAAGGGGCTGGTGCCATAGGTCGCGTCAAGGTCGATGATGTCGCGCAACAACATCTGCCCTTCGCCCAAGGCATCATGCCAGCCGATAATGGCGCGGATGGTCAGGGGCGATTCGCAAATCGCCCCGATCATCATTTCCCGCCCGGCTTCAATGCGCTTGGCGATGGCGATTTCGCCTTCGCGCGACAACAGCTCCACCGAGCCCATCTCGCGCAGATACATCCGCACCGGATCGTCGGTACGCCCGATATCGTCGTCGTCCAGATTCCCTGACGTCCGGCCTTCGCCTTCCACCGGCGGTTCGGGGGCCGCGTCCTCTCCGCTCTCTTCGCTCTCGATGACGTTGATACCCATCTCCGACAGCATGGCCATGGTGTCCTCGATTTGCTCCGAGGACGACTGGTCTTGCGGCAGAGCCGAATTCAACTCGTCATAGGTGACGTAACCGCGCTCTTTACCGCGCGCGATCATTTTTTTGACCGCCTGGACCAACCCGTCCATCAGCGGCCCCTCGCCACCCTCTTCACGAGTCTCAGGAACTTCTGCTCTATTCGTCGCTTTCGTGGCCATGCGATCCCTGCCCCCGAATCAACCCTTCGCACCAACAGCACCCGCTATCAGCCGATACTACCCAAAACCACCCGCCGGCCCTGCAACGCGGTTTTTCGTCACACGGACCTTCAGCACAGACTTTGCTCACACACAGATTCCGTTCACACGCTCTCCTCCGCGCCTGACCAAACCATGACGCCTGACCAGACGCGCAAACGCCCGCGGTGGTCATCCGCGGAGCGCAACGTTCCGTGATCTCCCCCAAAATCGCCCAAAGCCCTGTGGTGGGTGGTTGTCGGCGGCGGCGACCCGGTGCGCCCCTTCTAACATTGTCACCAAGCCGGCCTGTGACAATTGGCCATGAACCCCGGCAGCGTCAAGCCCGAACTCTTGTAACAGTCGGCATCACAGAGTATCTTCCGGTGTCAGGTCCGGCAGCACCAGTTCGCCACGCAACGTCACCACCCGCGACAGGTTGCGTTCGCTGCCGTCCTGGGCCAACCGTTTCCCGGCTTCCACCAGTTCGCGCCCGATGCGGATGCGACAGAAAGTCGCGTAACCATCGGCCAAGCCGCGCCGCGCCTCCGCCAGCCCTGCTCCGGGCGCCGAGAAGCGATGGTTCTGATAAGTCCCCGGATCCAGGATTTCGTCAAGCACCCCCTGGAAGCCCAACGCGACCAGCCGCGCCCGAACATCGGCCGTTCCCCCGCCCTGCTCCGCACCAGTCTGTCCCCCGGCATGAACAATCAGCGCGTGACGCAAATCGTCAAGCCCCGGATCGGTCATGTCGGTCAGGGCCAAAGTCTCGTGAAACTCGCCCAGGAGCTGGGGATGATTGATCAGGGTCGCCAGCAGCAGCCGCTGCCAGCGATGACTCGCGCTCTTGGGCCGGCGCGGCGGCTCCGGTGGCGCCGTCACCGGCCGAGGCGCCCCGGGGCGGAACGGCCGGCCGGCGGTCCAGCCCCCCGCCGCCGGGCGTTCCTGACGACGTTGGTTCCAGAAGAGCGCGTTGATCCGTTGCCCGACCTCGCCACGGTAGTAGCCCTGGACGGTGCGGTCGGCAATCTGGTCGACCCGCGCGTCCAACGCCGCCTTCAGACCGGCCTTGGCCTCGGGCGTCTCGAAGCGGCGGTCCGCCGTCTCCATCTCCCACAGCACATCCACCAGCGGTCGGGCCTGGGACAGCACGGTGGCAAAGGCGGCAACGCCTCGGCTACGGATCAGGCTGTCGGGGTCTTCGCCCGTGGGCAAAAAAGCCACCCGCACCGATCGATCGGCCGCCAGCAACGGCAACACCCGGTCCACCGCCCGAGCCGCCGCCCGCCGCCCGGCGGTGTCGCCGTCGAAGCACAGCACCGGCGTCTTGTCACGACCGGGAAACAATTGCCACAAGGCTTCGATCTGGGTTTCGGTCAACGCCGTGCCCAACGGCGCCACCGCCCCGGGATACCCCGCGCGCACCAGCGCGATCACATCCATATAGCCTTCGACCACCACCACCGGTTGGTTCTCGGCCGCCGCCACCCGCGCCCGGGACAGGCCATAGAGCAGTTGCCCCTTGTGAAACAGCGGGGTCTCGCCGGTATTGATGTATTTCGGTCCCTCGCCGTCGATCAGCCGGCCGCCGAAGGCCACCAGCCGCCCGCGCCGGTCCGAAACCGGAAACAACACGCGGTGACGGAAAAAGCTGAAGGGGGCGCCGCCATCGTCCGGCCGCTTGAGCAATCCGGCTTCCACCATCGTCTCGACACTGAAACCGGCCCGCTCCAGCGCCGGCCGCAGCGTGGTGCGATCCGCCGGCGCATACCCCAGCCGAAACGCCGCAATCGTCTCGTCATCCAGACCCCGACGGCGCAAATAGGCCAGAGCCGCCGCCCCGGCCGGCGTCCGCAACTGGTGCTCGAACCAGCCGGCCGCCGCCTCGATGGCCTCGTGCAAGCTCTTGCGGTGTTCGTGGCGCTGACGGTCTTCGGGGGCGGTGCGTGGCACCGGCAGTCCGGCCACCGCGGCCAGGGACTCCACGGCCTCGGGAAAGGTCAGGTGATCGTAGCGCATCACGAACCCGACCACGTCGCCGTGAGCGCCGCAGCCGAAGCAGTGAAAAAAGCCCTTCTGGTCGTTAACCGTGAAACTGGGGCTTTTTTCGTTGTGGAACGGACAGGGCGCCGAGAATTCCCGACCGCTGCGCGCCAACCGCATCCGTCGGCCAATCACCTCGGACAGCGTCAGGCGCGCGCGCAGCTCTTCGAGGAAGGCGGGAGGAACTGCCATGCCCGGTTATTCCCTTACGCACCAGCCTTCAGCAACCGACGAACCTTCGCCCCATCGGCACCAGGACCAGGCATTGGCCATGACTTCGCCGGACCCTGGCCCCCGCCACCGACGCCCCTACTCAGGCCAAAGCCTGCTTGACCAGCGGACCGGCCTTGGCGAAGTCCATGACGCCGGCATGCCGTGACCGCAACTCGGCCATGACTTTGCCCATGTCCTTGACCGAAGCGGCACCGGTCGCGGCAATCGCCGCCGCCACCGCCGCCGCAACCTCGTCGTCCGCCATCGGTTTCGGCATAAAGCCCTCGATCACCGCGATCTCGGCGGCCTCTTTATCGGCCAGTTCGGGACGGCCGCCCTCGCGATACAGTCCGATCGAATCCTGACGCTGCTTGACCATGTTCCGCAGCAGATTGAGAATCTCACCATCGTCGACACCGTCGGTTACCCCCCGGCTACGGGCGGCGATATCTCGATCCTTAACCCCGGCCAGGATCATCCGAACGGTGCTGACCGTCAGCGCATTGCGCTCGCGCATCGCCGCCTTCAGGGCCTCGTTAAACCGTTCGCGCAGCATGCCGGTGTCTCCATCCAGACGGGTCTCATCGAGTCGGTGCCGACCCAGCGCCCCTCGAGTCGGTGTCGCCCGGGCGCGCCTCGAGTCGATGTCGACTCAGCACCATCCTTACCCCATCTCGAACGGCATGGCCAGTCCCCGCCAGACCACCATCCGGGCAGATGCCGGAAGAAGCGGCACTCCCGATGATATACAGCTTGACCGCCTTCGGGCGGCTCACTATCGATCCGGGGTCGGCGGGCGGCCCAAGCCGCATGCCATCCGTCCGAGACGCCGTCGCCCCGGCCCGGCGCAGCAAGGTTCTGACATGAACGAGACGAATCCCGCCTTTGCCACCGCCGCTGCGGGGGCCGGGGCTGTTGGGGTGACTGGTGTCCTGGTCCTGGCCGATGGCACCGTGATGTGTGGTCGCGGCGTCGGCGCCGTCGGCCATGCGGTCGGGGAGGTCTGTTTCAACACCTCCATGACCGGGTACCAGGAAATTCTCACGGATCCCAGCTATGCCGGCCAGATCATTACCTTCACCTTCCCGCATATCGGCAATGTCGGCACAACCCCCGAAGATCTCGAAACGATCACGCCCGCGGCCCGCGGCCTGATCGTTCGGTCCGACCTCACCGCGCCCTCGAACTGGCGATCGACCCGGCACCTGGATACCTGGCTCAAGGATTATGGTCTGGTTGGTCTGTCGGGAATCGATACCCGACGCCTGACCCGGCGCATTCGCGACGGCGGCGCCCCTAACGGCGTGGTCTGCCATGCCCCCGACGGGCGGTTCGACCTCCCGGCCCTGCATGCCCAGGCCGCGGCCTGGCCCGGGCTCACGGGCATGGACCTGGCCCTGGAGGTCAGTTGCCGCCAAACCTATGGATGGACCGAAACGCCGTGGCGACTCGGCGCGGGGTATGGCCAGATCACCGCGCCACGCTTCCATGTGGTCGCCGTCGATTACGGGGCCAAACAGAACATCTTGCGCTGTCTGGCGGGTCTCGGCTGCCGCGTCACGGTGGTACCAGCCAATGCCAGCCCCGAGGACATCTTCCGTCATCAACCCGACGGCGTGTTTCTGTCTAACGGTCCGGGCGATCCCGCCGCCACCGGCGTCTACGCCGTACCGACCATCCGCGCCATCCTCGACGCCGGACTGCCCCTGTTCGGCATTTGCCTCGGCCATCAGATGCTGGCCCTGGCGTTGGGCGGACGGACCGACAAGATGGTGCGCGGTCACCGGGGCGCCAACCACCCGGTCAAGGACCTGGCCACCGGCAAGGTCGAGATCACCAGCCAGAATCACGGCTTTATGGTGATGCCCGAGTCCCTGCCGCCGGGGGTTGAGGTCAGCCACGTTTCGCTGTTCGACGGCAGCAACGAGGGCCTTCGCCTCACCGACCGGCCGGTCTTTTCCGTGCAGTACCATCCCGAAGCGTCACCCGGCCCCCAGGACAGCCATTATCTGTTCCAGCGGTTCGTCGACCTGATGGCCAAACGCTGACCGGGACCACGGCCATTCCGGCCGCAACGAAGCGGTTGCCTCGTTGCCGCCAACCGGACCATACTGGTTGACGGCCAGAAACACTGGTCGACAGCCAGGAACATGAGCAGACGCGGGACCATCGGCGATGACGACTCGGATGGACGGCACGATCGGATTTGCCCTCGGCGGACTGGGGGGTATCAATGCCCACGGCGTCGGATTCCTGGAAGCCGCGCGGGCGCTGGGGGTCGAGCCGAACTTCATCACCTGCTCCAGCGGCATGATCGGTTGGGTCGCCGACTGGCTTGAGGGCAAGCCGCTGTTAACGCGCCTGGAAGAGCAATTGCGCCTGGGCAATCGTTTTCCGCCGCCCTTCCATTGGATGAACACGTTGTGGATCGCCACCTTCGGCGATCCCGGCAGTTTCCGCCCGGCGGTCTGGGAATACTGGCACCGCTGGATGAAGCCGTTGGAATGGGCCGACGCCAAAACCCTGTTGGACCGCCTATGGCCCGCCCAGGTCTATGTCCCGCGCCGCAGCCCCGAAGACTTGACCCGAATTGCCGCCGTGATGAACGCCAGCACCATCCCGGTGGCGTTCAACAGCTTCCACCCGGCCAGCAATCGAGAATATCTCCACCTCAATCCGGCGGCCCAACGGGCGTTGGACGTCCGTCCCGGGGAAATCGGCAGTGCCGCAAAATACGTGCCGATCACCGAAGCTGCCGTGCGCGGCGCGCTTTGGTTGTATTTCTACGGTTTCGATGAGAGCGTCAACCCCGACGGACTGATTGACGGGGCCTATCACCGGCAATTCATCGTCAGTGAGTTGCACCATTGCGATCGTATCTACCTGGCCCGGCCGCGCAACAGCCGCTGGAAAGACCGCCTGCCCCAAAATTACTTCGAAGTCCAGGACTTCACCACCGACCACTGGTTCAATGCCGCCTACCTGGCCGAACTCGCCGGTTTGCGCCAGATCAACCGACTGATTGCCGAGGGCAAGCTGGCCGGTCACGGCTTCCACTCCGTCGACCTGATCGAGGTTGATGTCCAGCGGCACTATGGCTTTTTCGACTATTTCGTCGAGGAACGGGACGTCTTTGACGAAGCCTTCCGCAAAGCCTATCGGGTGTTGACCGACACGGAGTCGGCGGTCTGACCGACGAAGACCAAAGCCCCCGCCCGGACTATTCCGCGATAGGAATCATTCGCTCGAATTTCGCAAGGTCCATGGACCGCCGGACGTCGTTGCGCACACCGCGCAGAGACAGCGCCAGGTGCTTCTTCTTCGCCAGATCACGGGCGATCAGGAACATGCCCAAGCCCGACGAATCGACGGATTCCAGCTCCGAAAGGTCGAAAACCATCCGATGGCCGCTGGGCCCATCGAACGCCGTCATCACCTGGCGAAACTTATGATGATCAACGAAGGTCATCTGTCCGCTCAAGGCAATCTCGGTCACCCCGACCGTCTGGCGAATACGGAAATTCAAGGTACGCTCGGTTACCGTTGACATGGTCCCGATTCCCCAATGGATACCCGTCGCGTTACAAAGAGCAACCAGCTTTCAGGCGAACTGTTAGTCTGACTATTAAACCTCATGTTGCACCGTAGCACGATTCATTCGAAGCATAAACATTTTTTATGATGTATTTTTTGTGACTATTGATCCAGTGATTACTTATCATGTCCTTGGACGGCGGCCGCAGAGGACGCGTTCGGACTCACGCGCCGGCCTATCGTGGAGAACATCTCGGTGCATTGATCGGATTTTTTCGAAAGGGCCTGACGCCCCCGGCGCCCCCGTTGGTGACACCTCGCCCCAAGAAAACGGCATTGGCCACTAATGTGGCAGGCGGTTCATGATATAGTAATAATTAAGGGCTTCTATCATGACACTGGTTACCGCGAGGTCTGCATGGGCGTCGTTTCCGGTTTGGACGCTTTTCCCGATCGCCTGAACCTATGCGGCGACACCGTGGTGTCCTGCCGCGAGTCACGAGCAGTCGAACGGGAGTTGGCCTCTGACGGCGCGAACCAGGCCGAGTTGCTGAGCTGTGCCCGAACTTTGCTGGCCGCCGATACCGCCAGTCCTGACGAGATCGCGATGGTGGTGCTGGAAAGCGCCCGCCGTCTTGCGGCCGGCAGCGTCGCCGTGGTTGGCCAGTGTGCCCCCGGGACCGTTACCCTGGTGGCACCGGTCCTGACCGGCACCACCGGACTTGGGCCGCTGAGCCCCCAGATTGCCCGCTCACTGGCCGAGCGACGGTCCCTGGTGATCAACGACCCCAACATACCACCGCCCTTTGATCACCTGATGGTGGTCCCGGCGCTGGAGGACGGGATACCGGCCGGGATCGTCTGCGTCGCCGGCGCCCACCGGGACTTCACCAACCGGGACGAAGCAACGATCCGACTGCTGGCCGAGCTTTATGCTCTGGCGTTACGCCGGCGCACCCGCGAAGCCGATCGTGCCGCACTGGCACTGGCGGTGGAACAGGCCCCGGCCAGCATCGTGCTCACCGACCCCACCGGAGCCTTGCGCTATGTCAACCCGGCTTTCTCGCAGGCCACCGGCTACAGCCGGGAGGAGGCGCTGGGCCAGAACCCCCGGGTGCTTAAGTCGGGCTACACCTCCCCCGCCGAGTACCAGAGACTGTGGAGCACACTCACCGCAGGCCAGGTCTGGCGGGGGGACTTTCACAACAAGCGCAAGAACAATGAGCTTTTCTGGGAAGCGGCAACCATCGGCCCGATTCGCGACCGCCACGGGACCGTAACCGGCTATGTCGCGATCAAGGACGACATCACCCGGCGCAAGACGCTGGAAATCGACCTGCTGACCGCCAAAGAGGCGGCCGAAGATGCGAGTCAGGCCAAGTCCACCTTCCTCGCCCACGTCAGCCACGAACTGCGCACCCCCCTCAACGCCATTATCGGCTTTGCCGAAATCATGGACCGCCAGTTGTTCGGCCCGGTTGGCGACAGCCACTACCGGGACTATGCCCGCTATATCGGTGATAGCGGCCGTCACCTGCTGGCGCTGATCAACGACATTCTCGACCTGTCCAAAGTCGAGGCCGGTCGGATGGATATTGTGGAAGAGGCGGTGGACATGATCGCCGCCATGGAGTCCGCCTGCACGCTGCTCCGGACCCGCGCCGAAGTCGGCCGAGTCCTTCTCAGCGCCAACTGGGCCGGACCGACAGCCCGCCTGCGCGCCGACGCCCGCATGATCCGGCAGATCTTGCTCAACATCATTTCCAACGCGGTCAAGTTCACACCGCCCGAAGGCCGCGTGACCATCACCGGCCGGTTTGACACCGCGGGCAGCCTGATCATTGAGGTCGCCGACACCGGTCCGGGCATGACCGAAACCGACCTGTCCGTGGCGCTGGCCCCTTTCGGGCAGCTTCGCACCGTGGCCCCGCCGACCGAAAATGGTTCGGGCCTAGGCCTGCCGCTCGCCAAGTCACTGACCGAACTGCACGGCGGCAGCCTGACTTTGGCCAGTCAGCCGCTTGCCGGAACCACCGTGACGCTGCGCTTCCCGCCCGGGCGCGTTCTCGTCGACAACCCTCGTTAGCATCCGGCGCCTGAGGCCGTGGGACGCCGGCCCCGTTGCCTCCCGATGGGAGTCACCGATCGGTTCACGCGGCGGGGCGCCGCGTCTCCGTATCAGAATTATCGTTGTGTTCACTCGTGCCCGATGATAGCCTGAAGGCACCGGACGGGGCAGGAGCCGAGCCGATTGCCCCTCCAGACCGCGGAGCGCCCTATGTTGCTTGTGGACAACGAAACCATCGCGGCCGTTCACCATCGCTTCACGACGTCGGGAAAGGCCGAAGCCATCGCCGAACTGCGCCGACGGTTCTGGCTGCTCGACGCTGCGGCCGCCGACGGTGTGGAGCGCCTGCTGGCTTGGGCACCCGACGGGCTTCCCGGCACGCGCACCGGTCCGCGCCGCTTGGCCGAAGTGCGCGCACCGTAGCCGTCGCCCGTTACCAACGGGCCGCCGGTTCCGGGACCGGCTCGCATCGGGCGATGCGGCATCGCGTCAGAATCGTCGGGGCGTCGAGCATAGCCAAGGCGTCAAGCAGCGCCACGGCGAAAGTCCCGGGTCCGGTCGCGTGGTGACGCGCCAGTTCGCCGGCGATACCCAGCACGGTCATGCCATGGACCGCAGCCAGCACCGGGTTGGAATTGACCGCTGCGAAGGCCCCGATCACCGCCGTGGCCGAGCAGCCAAGGCCTGTGACCCGGGACATCCAGGGGTCACCATTGGCCACGTGAAAGCTCCCGCTGTCGCCAGCGCCCCGGACCACGTCGATCGGGCCGCTGACACAGACGGCGGCGCCGAACCGCCCGGCAAGGCGTCCCGCGGCGTCGTTGGCGGTGATCGACCCGACCGTGGCATCCACCCCCCTCGGACCATCGCCGCATCCGTCCAGGGCCAGGATTTCCGAAGCATTCCCGCGCAGAATGGTCGGAGGCCCCGCCGCGAGCAGGCGATGGCAAGTTTCGGTACGAAATCGCGTGGCCCCGGCGCCGACCGGGTCAAGCACCACCGGCATCGACCGCGCCCCGGCCGCCCGGATCGCCTGTTCCATACTGTCGACCCAATCGGAACTCAGGGTCCCGATATTGACGACCAGCGCATCGGCCAGGGCCACCATGTCCTCGACTTCTTCAGGAGCATGGGCCATCACCGGCGAGGCGCCAAGCGCGAGCAAAACATTCGCGGTCAGGTTCATCACCACAAAGTTCGTGATGTTGTGAACCAGCGGCCTGCGTCTGCGGATCTCCGCGAGGTCGGCGACGACGGCTTCGGCCATAGACGGAAGAGTCATTCGGCGTCTTTCCCTGACACGAGTCATAAGACCGAACCCATCCGGCATACCATCCGGTGGGATGGCATGCCGGGATGATCCGACCGCCGGCGGCGCTTCTTTAACGCTCGCCCCGATTAGACCTCAGCCCGTCAGAGACTTCATGTCGATGACGAAGCGATAGTGAACGTCACTCTTCAGGATGCGTTCGTAGGCTTCGTTAATTTTCTGGATCGGAATGATCTCGATGTCCGACGTGATGCCGTGCTCACCACAATAGTCCAGCATCTCCTGGGTTTCCTGAATCCCGCCGATCAGCGAGCCGGCCAGGGTGTGGCGTTGAAAAATCAGGTTGAACGCGGCAACCGGCAGCGGATGCTCCGGCACGCCGACCAGAACCATGGTGGCATCGCGCTTGAGCAACGCAAGGTATGCGTTGAGGTCGTGCTGAGCCGAAACCGCATCGAGAATGAAATCAAAGCTGTTGAGGTGCTTTTGCATTTCGTCCGGACGGGTCGACACCACGACCTCGTGGGCACCCAGTCGCATGGCGTCCGCCGCCTTGCCCGGTGAGGTGGTGAACAGAACCACATGGGCGCCGAAGGCCGCGGCAAACTTCAGCGCCATGTGACCAAGGCCGCCCAACCCGACAACCCCGACCTTCTGCCCCGGACCGACCTTCCAGTGGCGCAGCGGTGACCACGTGGTGATACCGGCGCACAGCAAGGGCGCGGCCGCGGCCAGATCCAGCGACTTCGGAACCCGAAGAACAAAGCTCGCGTCAACCACGATGCTGTCGGAATAGCCGCCATAGGTCACGCCGCCGCTGACGTGGTCCGGGGCGTTGTAGGTGAAAATGGCCCCGGACTCGCAGAATTGCTCCAACCCGTCCTGGCAATTGGGGCAATGCCGGCACGAATTGACCAGACAGCCCACCGCGGCAAGATCACCGGCCTTGAAGGTCCCGACGTCAGTCCCGACCTCAACGACGCGACCGACGATCTCGTGCCCGGGAACGCACGGGTAGATCGTATTGTGCCATTCATTACGCGCCTGATGAATGTCGGAGTGACAGACACCGCAATAAAGAATCTCAATTTTGACGTCGCGCGGTCCCGGATTGCGTCGCTGAAGCGAAAAAGGCGCCAGTCGAGCGGTACTGGAACTGGCTGCAAAGGCTTTCGTTGGGTACATCTCGGTCTCCTAAACCATTCAGTGGGAAACAAGACTTCTGCCACACGGTGCGGATCACCGCCGTACGCACCGATCCCCACGACGCTCGGCGGGGTGTCGGGAACCGCAGATCAATCCTTCGCACGGGCGGCAGCGTCCCCAGACGCGCCCCCCCGCTCCTGGAGCCTGCCGTGTCCGCCGGTCAGGGACCCACCATAACCTCGTCGCGGATGCCATCAAGCACCGCCTGGGTGATGATGCCGCGTTTGACCAAATCTTCCGGTGCCTTGTAAGGGCGCCCCTTGACGATTGCCGCGGCGCGAACCTCACCGATGCCGTTCAGGATCGCCTTCATATCGGCCGCACGGCTTCGGTTGAGATCGACCAGAGCCACCTTGTCGCGGATACTGCCGAAGACCATGGCCGGCAAACCCGCCTTCTTAACCAAGTCTTCTTTGTAAATATAGGGTCGATTCTTGACGATGTCGGCGGCACGGGCCGGACCGATGCCGGACAGGGTGGCGACGAGTTGAGAGGCCGATGCCGAGTTCACGTCGATCACCGGTTGGGCCGCAAAGGCTGGAACGGCCGCGATCAGCGCAAAGACCAAAACCGCAGCGAAACGGTAAAATCGGACCATAAACCCTCCTGAGGCGGGATGGGGGCACGGGAGATCATAAGGCCAACCGGCCACGACCTCCAAGGGCTCTTCCGATCGGGGCCTCTTCCAGCATCCCGAACGGACCAGCCATAGAGCCGCCAGCGCCAGGACGAGAAGGTGTTGGTGACCGGCGGGGTACAAAGTGCTGGCGAACATCACCACATGGCTGTAATGCAACAGCCGACCCAAAAGACGACATCGGCGGACCACCCGAAAGCCTCTCGATGTCACCGCCAGCGATAGTCATGGCAGGATCGCTAAACGCCCTTTTGGATCATGAATCAGCCGCTGATGGTTTATTATTTATTAGGCTACGAATGACCCATAATTATAACACCTCTTGCTAAAACACAATGTCGCTATATCTGACTTCTTATTACGATAATAATCTATTGCAATAGTTTCTCTAAAGATAATTGTGACAATTTCAATCGTTATTATTAAACAGACTATCACTTGATCAGATAAATCTGACTTTTGAAGCCCTGCCCAGACCTTTAACTTTCTACCTCTGATCATTGCTCTGGGCGCATCTCGTCCGCCCCATGCTGTTCGACACCGACCGCCAAGCGTTGCGACGACCTCCGGACAGTACTGAATGCTGCACCGAAACCGCCGGCCACCCTGTATTAACGAAGCGTTTACTATCTCGCAGGTGCAGCATCGGTGTTGACGGCCACGCGGTGATAGGTCATAAGACGGCGGTCGGAACCAAGGGGAAGCTGACAGATGGGTATCTATAGAACATTGTACCGTTCTGAAGCTCCGCTCTACCTCGAGCATCTGCTTCGCCTGGATTCTGATAGCAGGTATGCACGGTTCACCGGCCTGATGTCGGACAACGCGGTCCGGAAATATTGCGAAGAAATCGATTGGCGAAGCCTGACCATCATTGGTTTCTTTTGTGATGGCAAGTTGCGCGGCGTCGCGGAGATTCGCTATGAACCGCGCCTGTTTCCGACATCGGCAGAATTAGCCTTCAGTGTGGAACGGGGGTTCCAAAGCACCCGGGTTGGAACCATGCTGATGGGACGCGCCTTGGACTTCCTGGCGAACCGGGGAATCGGCATTGCCCACATCGTCTGCATGCTCGACAATCGCAGAATGCAACGGCTCGCATTAAAGCATCGTTGTTTTATACAGGCCAGCCGTGGTGAAGTCTTCATGACGGTAACGGTACCGAAATTCAATCCCGCCCTGCTTTTGGGTGAGTGGTTGGACGGTTATCTTGGCTGGCTGGTTTCTTCGTGGGATGTGGCCGCCCCTCTGATGCTTAAGGGGCCGGTTTCAGTTAAGCGATAGGCCTGAAAGCGGGTTGCGCTTGAATGGTGGAGATGTGTGATGTGGGCGTTGGACTCCCTTTTCGTGGCCCCCAAGTGGGGTATGGCGATCAGTCGTCCGATTGACGAGGCGCCGTCGCCAACCCGGGTCACGGCGGGCACCGAACCCGTGCGGTTGCCGACCGGCCCCGACCGACCGGAGATGGTCGGTTACCTCACTCGTCCCTCCGGCCCGGGACCATTTCCGGCCGTGGTGTTGCTGCATGGCTGCGGCGGCATGCGGAGTAACGAGGTGCTGTGGCGCGCCTTCTTCACGAATCTCGGCTTCGTAACCCTTGCCGTTGACAGTCTGCGGCCGCGCGGTCTGGGACAGATTTGCAAAGGAACTGGTTTGGTCACGTCGGCCATGCGGGCGGCCGACGCTTTTGCGGCGCTCGATTACCTGGCCGACCAGCCCTACGTCCGGCCCGACCGGATCATGGTGATGGGATTTTCCCACGGCGGGGGCATCGCCCTGGACGTGGTCACGGCGTTCCGGATCGACGCGCGGCCCGCGGATGCGCCGCGTTTCAACGCGTCGGTGGCGTTGTATCCCAGTTGCTCCTATGTACGGCGACAGATGGCGGAATACCGGGCCCCGGTGTTGGTCCTGGTGGGAGAGGCCGACGACTGGACACCGGCAGACGCATGCCGGCAACTGGCTGAACGCCATCCCGAACTCATCACCCTAAAAACCTATCCGGGTGCGCTACACGCTTTCGATGTCCTGGAATGGAAGCCCACCTTTCTACCTGACGCGGTCAACCGACACAGCCCGACCGGCAAAGGCGCATCGGTGGGGGGGAACCTCGCAGCGGCGTGGCTGGCCTATGCCGATATCTGGCGCTTTCTGCATCAACGCGGGATCATCGGGGGGGTCTCCGACCAACCGTCGGCCAACCGGAATCACCGGGTCCATCGAGCCGTCGCGGTTCCGTCCCTCCAGACCTGTACCGCCTGACCGGTGAACGCTCCGGTTTCCCCACGGGCGCTTTGATGATGTCTGATCAAAGCGCCCGTGGCGTACGGTCATGCCGCCTGACACCGAATCTGTTGACATCCTGATTTCCACCCACCGAATCTGGCTGGGTCCCGAGCCTCGCCACAATCTGGCCATAATCCTGCCATTACGTTTCGGTTGATCCGGCTTGTTGCAATTGCCGGCGCGGCTGGTATGCGTGTATAGAGTGACAAATGTTGAGGGCGTATCGGTAGCCTTGGCGTTCATCGCTCCATACTCGCCGTCGTGCAAAGGCTGTGTTGCAAGAGAGTCAAAGATTGTCGGCTTTAGGGAGGCCCCATGTATCGTGATCGCATCCGGATGAAATCTCTATGGAATAAGGTTGTCGAGGCCGAAGAGGCGGCGGCGCTGATTAAAGACGGCATGATCGTCGGGATGAGCGGCTTTACCCCTGCCGGGGAAGCAAAGGTCGTCCCCTTGGCCCTTGCCGAACGGGCCAAGCGCGAACCGCTTAAGATCACACTGATGACCGGCGCTTCTTTGGGTAGCGACGTAGACCGGATGCTGACCGAGGCCAAGGCGCTATCGCGCCGCCTGCCGTTCCAAGGGGATCCCACTTTACGCGCCGCCATCAATCGCGGCGAGGTGATGTTCATCGACCAACATCTGTCCGAAACCGTGGAATTGTTGCGCAGCCGCCAGTTAGGCCCGATTGATGTGGCGGTGATCGAGGTGATCGGCATCACCGAAGATGGCGGTCTGATCCCCAGTACATCCATTGGTAATTCGGCGACCTTCGCCATCCTGGCCGAGACGTTGATCATTGAATTAAACTTGACCCAGCCGCCGGTTCTGGAGGGCATGCACGATGTTTACATCCCCAGCCGCCGTCCGCACCGCACGCCAATTCCCGTGATGTCCCCGGATTCCCGGGTCGGCCTCCCCTATATCCCCATCGACCCGTCGCGCATCAAGGCCATCGTCATCACTCATAAGGCCGACAGATCGTCGACGGTGCTTCCGCCCGACGACGACACCCGCGCCATCGCCGGCCACCTGACCGAACTCTTTAAATATGAGATCTCCAAGGGTCGGCTGACCCAAACTCTCGGTCCGCTCCAGGCCGGCATCGGCACCATCGCCAATTCCGTGCTGCACGGGCTGATCGACACGCCGTTTCATAACCTTAAGATGTATTCCGAAGTTCTACAGGATTCGACCTTCGATTTGTTCGATGCCGGTAAATTGGACTTCGCTTCCGGGTCGTCGATGACTCTATCGACAACCCGCCATGAATATGTCTTGAAGGAAATTTCCCGTTATAAGAATCGCCTGATTCTGCGGCCGCAAGAGATCAGCAATCATCCGGAAGTGATCCGCCGTCTTGGCGTCATCGGCATCAACACCGCCCTGGAAGCCGACATCTACGGCAACATCAATTCCACCCATGTCCAGGGCAGCCAGATGATGAACGGCATCGGCGGTTCAGGTGACTTTGCCCGCAACGCCTACATGTCGGTGTTTGTGACCAAGTCGATGGCGATTAGTGGCGCCATTTCCTGTATTGTGCCGATGGTCACCCACGTCGACCACACCGAACACGATGTCGATATCCTGGCCACCGAATGCGGCTTGGCCGATCTGCGCGGTCTGGCGCCGCGGGAACGCGCGAAAGTAATCACCGAAAATTGTGTCCATCCCACCTATCGAGACCTGATGCGCGATTACCTGAAAGAAGCGGCCAAAGGCAGCGGCCATACCCCCCATGTGCTGGAAGAGGCGTTCGCCTGGCACACCCGTTTCACCGCCACCGGCAGCATGCGCGGTTGGGCCGGCCTGCTGTGATGACCATCGTCGGCGCATGAACCCTGCCAGCCTCTGGTTCCCTTATCCGAGGCACGAGGTCATCGGGTAAGGGAGGGGCAGTTCCGGTTTGACACAATTGGCTGTGATCGCGCGTTTGACCCGATGGTTCAAGCGCACCGTCGGGTGCGGGTTGGCGCCGGCCGTAAGGTTCGATGGTGTGGCGATCACAACCATCACGAACCGCATCGAGGAGACGCCCATGCCCCATGAACGGTCTTCGACGTGGGGCCCCCCGCCATGGATGGAACCGAAACAAGCCTATGTTTATTGATATCTGCATCCAATATGCAACAATAAGCATCCTTTCCAACCAATAAGGTTCAGCAAGACTGTCAGGCTTAGAATATTAACCAAGCGTTTATGATGCCAACATGAGACCACTTTTGGTTGCTTGTTTTGCAAGCAATGATTGGTTTACCCCCATTTCCCGGAGTAGCTTTTCTTATCCCGATATGACCTCAGGGAGGACTGCATCCCGATTCCGATGACATTTTCATTCGGTCAGAAGCCCCGGCAACCTCCGCCCCAGTTTGGTCACAATTTGCCCGTTTAATCATTTTGCATGGCTGCATTGACGCCGCTGCTAGCCTCGACCGCTAGCCTGCCGGTTGGAATTTCACGCGGCGCAAGTTATGCCTTACCAACGTTTGCTAGCGCCGTGGTCTTCATTCTAGCAAACAGCCGAGGTTCGAATAAGTTGTCAACCCTAGGGAGGTTCTATGTATCGTGATCGCATCCGCCTAAAGTCACTATGGAACAAGATCGTCGACGCTGAGACCGCAGCATCGCTGATCAAAGATGGCATGATTGTAGGCATGAGTGGCTTTACCCGAGCCGGTGAGGCCAAGGTGGTACCGCTTGCGTTGGCCGATCGGGCCAAGCGGGAACCACTCAAGATCACGCTGATGACCGGTGCTTCTTTAGGTAGCGACATCGATCGGATGCTGACCGAGGCCAAGGCGCTGTCGCGCCGGTTGCCGTTCCAGGGTGATCCCACTTTGCGCGCCGCCATCAATCGCGGCGAGGTGATGTTCATCGACCAGCATCTGTCGGAAACGGTGGAAATGCTGCGCAGCCGGCAGATGGGGCCGGTCGATGTCGGCGTCATTGAGGTGTGCGGTATCACAGAAGATGGCGGCCTGATCCCGACCACCTCCATCGGCAACTCGGCGACCTTCGCCATCCTCGCCGAACACTTGATCATCGAACTGAATTTGACTCAGCCGATGACCCTCGAGGGCATGCACGACGTCTACATCCCGACCCGTCGGCCCTATCGGGCGCCGATTCCCGTGATGTCGCCGGATGCGCGGGTTGGGGTGCCCTATATCCCGATCGACCCGTCGCGCATCAAAGCCATCGTCATTACCCAAAAGGCCGATAGCTGTTCGACGATCCAGCCGCCCGACGACGAGACTAAGGCGATCGCCGGCCACCTGACCGAACTCCTGAAGTATGAAGTGACCAAGGGTCGTCTGACCAACACCCTGAATCCGCTCCAGGCTGGTATTGGAACCATCGCCAACTCCGTGATGCATGGGTTGATCGAATCGCCGTTCCATAACCTTCGGATGTATTCCGAGGTGCTTCAAGATTCGACCTTTGACTTGTTCGATTCCGATAAGCTGGACTTCGCTTCGGGCTCGTCGATGACTCTGTCGACAGCCCGCCACGAACACGTCCTGAAAGACATCCTCCGCTACAAGAGTCGGCTGCTGTTACGGCCGCAGGAAATCAGCAATCATCCTGAAGTGATCCGGCGTCTGGGCATCATCGGGATCAACACGGCCCTGGAAGCCGACATCTACGGCAACGTCAACTCGACCCACGTTCAGGGCACCCACATGATGAACGGCATTGGCGGGTCGGGCGATTTTGCTCGCAATGCCTATATGTCGGTCTTTGTGACCAAGGCGATGGCCAAGGGCGGTAAAATTTCGAGTCTGGTGCCGATGGTCAGCCACGTTGACCATAGCGAGCATGATGTCGACATCCTGGTTACTGAATGCGGTCTGGCCGATCTGCGTGGACTTGCCCCACGGGAGCGCGCTGTACTGATCACGGAAAACTGTGTCCATCCCGATTATCGGGACCTGATGCGCGATTACATTCGCGCGGCTGGAAAACGAAGCGGTCATACCCCGCATGTGCTGGAGGAAGCGTTCTCCTGGCACACCCGCTTCACGGCGACCGGTAGCATGAGAGATTGGGGAGGGGCTGCTTCGGAGTCGGCTGCTTGACATAGAACGGCACGCTTTTACCCTCCACCCGGGTTTTCTGACCTGGGTGGAGGGTTAAAGGTATAAGGCCGCGGGGGTGAAAAAAAATGGATACCTACCGCACACTGTTTCGTCGTGAAGTGTCGCAATACCGGGATCATTTACTCCGTCTGGACGAAGATTCACGTACGGCCCGTTTTGCAACGCATGTTTCAGACAACAGCATCCAGCGTTATTGTGCCGCCATCGATTGGCCCGCCACCAAGGTTATCGGTTATTTCCAGGACGGTCTCCTGCGCGGCGCGGCGGAGATTCGTTATGACTCCGGTTCAACGCCCACCAACGCCGAGTTAGCATTCAGCGTCGAACGGCCGTTCCAAAACAGCCGGATTGGAAGCAACCTGATGTCACGCTCCCTGATTGCGTTGCGAAATCAGGGGGTGACCAAAGTACACGTCATCTGTCTGCTCTCGAATCGACGGATGCGCACCATGGCGACACGCTATCGGTCCGAGGTCTCAATTTCCTACGGCGATGTGTATATCACCATTGATGCCATTGCCGATTGCACCCCCCGGGCCCTTGAAGAACTCGCAGATCAAATGGCTGAAATCTTGTGCTGACCGGCCACAACGCCCCCATCCGCCGGTGACGACGGGCAATCACGATCCAAGAGCGTCCAGGGCCAGGTCCCCGCCCGTATTCACAGCTTCCGGCCCGACGGACGGGTCCCCATCCGTCGGACTCGGAACACTAGATGTTGCTTTTGACGGCTCGAATAAACCAGAGATAGCCAAACGGCGACGGACCGCCATTACCCGGTGATAACCGTCCGAAATTGGCACCAAGACTTTGGGCGTCAACCGTGGAGAATCCAGAAAACAGTTGCAACACCTCTCGCCTATTGTACCATTTCATGTAAGGAACGCCGAAACACTCATGGAACATTGTCCCAAAATATCGGCTTGACGTGCCATACTTCGAAATGAAACGATATAAGCAGCGATCACTGCCGAGCACAGCGTCACAACCTTTTTGCAGGACTCTCAGCAGTTGCGCGGCACCGACCTTTAGAGAAGGCTTTCTGTAAAGAAATACATAAGCTGTTCCACCCGGAGACAGGACACGATAGATTTCCTTAATCGCAGCCAAATCATCAGCGGTATGGTGAATCACCCCAATTGAATAGACCGCCTCGAATTTTTCACTTTCAAAGTCCAGGGCCTCGGCGTTTCCAACCCGATAGTCCGGCGAAACCCGCAACCGCTCAGCCACAACACCAGCCATCTGACGGGCGGTCTCAACGCTGCGGGGTGAGTAATCAATCCCAATATACTGTCCGCCGGGGGCCATGGCCTCGCACACCAGCGTAGAGTCCACGCCCTGGCCACACCCGACTTCGAGAATACTGTGGTGGGCAGCGCCGATGGCTTGCAGGATATTGGGTAAATATCGCTCCATGGCGTAGTGTTGCGACTTGGTTAATTCATAGTCGGCGTGGACGCCACAAGGATTATTATCCCAGAATTCGCGAGTTGTCTGCAAAACTGTTGAATCCATCACTTGCCCATTTCCCATCTCAGGCGTCCCGTCGGTACCGCCTCACGGATTTTATCCACCCGCGATCTCCCGCCCCCGTAACCACAACAGGCTGCCGGGCAGAGATACCAACAGCAGGACCATACCATAAAGAACCGAGAGCGCGAGCGCCTTTTCCGGCGGGGTTCCCAAGCCTGCCAGCAGCAGAACCATCGCGCCTTCCCGCAAGCCCCAGCCGGCGATGGACAGGGGCACTATTGAGGCGAGTGTTCCAAACGCCCCGGCGCAGAGCAACACCGCCAGACTTTGGGTAATCCCGAGTTGCCAGCCGATAACCGCCAGGCCGGTTAAACCGGCAGTCGTACTGACCATCGACAGGGTCACCACCACCAGGAGGCAACGGTGTCGTGCCAATAACAGCCACAAGTGCGAATTGAGGGACAGCAAAAGCGAGACCACCCGGAAACGTTGCCACGCTGTTGGAACCAACCGGTGCCCCAAGATCAGCACAACAAGTCCGCCGAAACCCAGAACAACAATCGCCGATACCATCGATCGCAAGACGTCGTCCAACCGGTCCCAGACCGCCGGCAAGGTCAGCAGCATGATCAAAGCGATGGCATAAATACCGAAAAGTCGGTCGATGACGACGCCGGTAAACGCCAGGCGCGGAGGTTCGCCAAGTCGGATCGCGGCAAAGACGCGGATGATGTCACCGCCGGCCATGGAGGGCAGAGCTTGGCTAAAGAACAGACTGACCATCGAAAGCCGCAAGGCACGGCTCCGCGTCATTCGGCTGTCGGTGCCGGACAGAATGGCATGCCAACGGATGGCGGACAGGGCGATGGACGAAAAAACCAAAAGCCCAGCCAGGAGACCCGTGGTGACGGACAACTGGGATAGCTCATGCCAGAGCGATTCCATGCCGATCATCTCGACCAGGACCAACACGATCAGGACCGACAACCCGAACTTGGCGATCTGCACCACCACCGTCCAGTGATCTCGCCGACCTGGGCTTGCGGGTGGGGCATCCGCCTCGGTATTTCGACGATGCGTGCGCAAATCAGTGTCCTGGTAAATTGGACGCTGAACCCCGACTTGCCTGAAGATTGAATTGGCCACAGCGAGCGGGATAACTGGCCCATATGGCTCGCGCCAACGAAGCAGAGAGATCAGCCGGCAGAGTCAGCAGGTCATCGGTAACATAGCGAAAGGCCAGGTGAGCAAACCCCGGAATATCCCCATGAGCGGCCATTTCAGCCAAACTGCCCTGGTAAACGGGGGACACCCTAGGCACCAAGGGGCGCATCTCGGTAGCACGTTCCTTGCGAACATAAAGGATATAAGGACCCGTTCCGCCGCTCTCACCCATCATGACATAGTACCGCGCTAGTAATTCCGGGACCTCCGCCAATCTCTTTTTATCGTCAGGGGCTATGGCGCGTTCGTCCGATGGGTCTCTGAGCACCACCGGTAACGATCCATCGGCAAGCATCTGCTTATAGTGCTCGGCAGTTAGGAGATGGAACCGCTGAGCACGGGGTTCATCCAGGGACGGCAACAGCATCGCTAATGTTAACAGACCTTGCCCCTGATCGAAACCGTCCGGCAAAGTCCGTCCAGCCGCCGCGACCGGTTCCCCAATAAAATTCATCACCTGATCTGCGGGCGGAACATTGGCTTCAATCCAACACGCCACACGAGCCGTGGTCATCGGTGCGGTGAAAGCCTGTAAATCCCGACCGATGATTTCGTGCAAGGTTCTCACACCAAAGTAGGCCAAACTGAGTGCCAGGGCGCCACGCATCAGGAACGTGGTCAGCCGCGTCGTGGTCCCCGTCTCGATTTCGACGCCGTGGAGTATTGCCAGGCTGGCAATCAGGATAAAGGGTATGACGGGGTGCAAATAGAAAGGAACAAAACGATCTCCCACCGAGTAGCACAGAACGACCGCCACCGACACCGCCACAGTGTCGGTAATGAGGGCGTTGTGGTGCCGAATTCCCTGGCTCAAAAGACTCCGTGGATATTTCCGTAAGACCACCATGGCCGCCAGCAATGGCGCGAGTATCACGATATTTTGCCCGAACTGATTATAATTCCATCCATAAAAGAAGTCGACCAAGCCGGACAAACGATTCCCAATAAACCACAGGGCCGCTTGCCCCATTGTCGATTCGGCCGGTGGATGAAGATCAGCGATGCTTCTCGTCCACTCCAAACGCAAGCCAAGGTAATTAAAGTAAAATGCTTCAGGGTCTGCGACCAGAATATACAAAGTCGGCGCCGACGCCAGCACCCCCCCCATCACTAACGGCACCACACTCTGCCACCACGCCTGATGTGACGGACGCCGCCAGAGCACAAGCACCAAAAACAATAAACACAAGGGCGCCAGCACCACTCGACTATTGATCATCACGGCCAGAAAAAAACCGATGGCGAAGGTTGTCCAACGCTGCCAAGGCCAATGAAGCAGCACCAGCGCCATGACCAAGCCGAAATTCATGGGTGCGTTATGGCCCAGTTCGATGTTTGCGTACAGCCAAGGCCACGAGGTCCCAAGAACCAGGAACGCCCACAACCCCATTCGTCGTCCGCAATGACGCGCCACCGTCAGACCGATGGCGACAACCGACACGGTCATGAGCGTGAGCGAGACCAAACGCATGGCCTCCACGGCGGGTGACAGCCATTTTGCGGCGGCTACGTAGGGCAAGTATCCCCAGATCGGGTGCAGCGTATAAAAGTCCAAAACCGGCCAATAACCATGGGCCATTTTTACCGCTTGATTATGATATGGACCTTCGTCACCGCTCCCTTGTGAATACAATACAAGAACGACCATATACAGCAACCACCCGACCGCGATGGCCGCAATTATGACAATACTTGGCGATCCATTGGGCCTTATGGTCATTCCTTCAATTTCCTGCGTCTGGTCGGTGACGGCGTCACGGTCCGCGGTGTATCCGGGAACGTCAAATCTCAAGGCGCTTGAAGATCACCCACGGTATCAAGCGGATGAGGGTCATCACCAACCACCACCACCGCGGCAAATAACGGGTGCCGGTATCCTGACCGAAATGAGCGACGATCGCCGCCGCCGCCGCATCGGGATGTAATGCTGGGAACGGCAACTTCTGACCAAACACCATCTGGGTCTCCAGATAGCCCAGCCGGTAAAACTGGACCCGGGCTCCGGCTTTGTTTGCAAGCCAGTGGCGACAGGATTCGAAATATCCTTCCAACCCACGCTTGGCGGCGCCGTAGACCATATTGCTGCGACGCCCCCGGACCGCCGCAACCGAGCCGGCGCCAACCAGATTACCGCCTTGGGCGTTGGCCAACTCGGGCAAAAAGGCATTAACCACCTGAATCATGGCGCTTAGGTTGATGGTGATCATCCGGTCCACCATCTCGGGCGTTATCGCGCCACGATCGATCGCCGGGGCGCTGAAACCGGCAATCAGCAGCAGATTATCAACACCACCCAAGGCACTCAGGGCGCGCTCGCGAATCAGGCCGGCATCGACCCGGTAGAGGTCAGCGGCCAACACCGTGACGTCGACCCCGAAGCGGATGGTCAGGTCACCAGCCAGGGGCGCCAAGTCCCGTTGGTCGGACGCCACCAGGAACAGGTTATGGCCCAGCGCGGCCAGCCGTTCGGCCAAGGCGCGGCCGAGTCCGGCACTGGCGCCGATGATGACGCTTCGCTTCATAACTCCAGCCTCTTGCTCAGGGCCGAGCCGAATAACCGCTCCGGATCGAACGCGGCCAGACCGTCGCGCAGCTCGCCCCAGCCGATATACTGCCGTCGCACCACCTCTGCGGACAATCGGGAATCCTTGATGACGCACGTCATGGCGCCGACGCTGGTGTTCAGGTCATCCAGATCGGCCAACAGCGCGCGGGCGTTCCGCCCATCGCACACGTCGATGGTGAAACTAAAGCCGTCGCCGTCATAGTGCAGCAGATGCCGGCGTCCGCCCTTGAACGCCTTCAGGGTCGTCAGCGCCACCGGTACGCCATGGCGGGTCAACCGGCGGCGGAACTCCGGAATATAACCATCGACGGCGGGCGACGGGATCAGCACCTGTTGCTCCAAAAAGCCCGGTTCGCCGAACAGGTGGAAATAAAATTCCTTGCCCACCGCCGGGAACAGGAGCGCCGACAGGGGAACCCGCCTGGGTCCGGCATGCCGGAGACCC
Source organism: uncultured Rhodospirillales bacterium (assembly GCA_903927615.1). GTDB lineage: Bacteria > Pseudomonadota > Alphaproteobacteria > Azospirillales > Azospirillaceae > BOG-933. The sequence continues at coordinate 44,397 of CAIYNU010000008.1, forward strand.
ATCTGACGATACAACCGGTTAATCCAGGGCAGCGTGGCCGCCCGGAACACCCGCTGTCGTCGCCAGTCCGGACGATTGGGCTCCAGTCGCTCTCCAAACGCCTCCACCTTGACCGGCGGTCCCGATACCGTCCGCGCTATGGTGATGAAGCCGGCCCCGGTGGGGCGATGGGGATTGGCGAGATCAAGCCAAGCATACAACATATCGACTTCATTCTGGAGGCGCCCGACCTCACGAAAGGCTTCCTCCAGTGAACCGACGGGAATGGTCTGTTCCTCGACCTCCGCTCCGTCCAGCGGCGCCAGAGCCAGCCGCGCCCTCAGGATGATGCCGGTGAGGCCAAACCCACCGATGGTCAGGTCGAACAGTTCGGCATTCTCGGTGGGGGACGCCGTGATGACGCCGTGGCGGGGATGAAACAGCTCCAGTCCCAAGACATGGCGGCCGAACACCCCTTCCCGCCCGTGATTCTTGCCGTGAACATTGCCGGCGATGCAACCACCGACGGTAATGGTGTGGTAGCTTGCTTGTACCGGCAATTGCAGGCCCCGGGGGATCAGCACGTGATAGAGCTTGCCCAACGTGACGCCCGCTTCGACCTCGATCCATCGAGCCTGTTCGTTCAATGCCAGGATGCGGTTGAACTGCCGCATCCCGATGCTGGTGCCGCCTTCACTGAAGCTGGCCGCCACGTAGGACAGGCCGGAGCCGCGCGCCACCAGCCCCGGCTCGGCGCCAATGGCCAGGAGGTTACGCCAGCGGTCAGGTTCGTGGTAGTCGCATTCGCAAGAGACATGGCGATCAAGAGACGTGAAGTGAGTCTTCATTCCCGCGGTTTCTCCTTAGCGTCTCCGCTGGATTCAGTCATCAGCGCAAGAATGTCATCAATACGGCCGCGGATGGCGTGATGAAGAATAAAATCACAAATGAAGCCGGTAAAGAATATAAAAATTCCAAACAAAAATACGGTTGACGAGACCGTCAATAACGGCCGGTTCATCACCTTCAAGTCAGGGTTGATCCCGGCTAGATAGGCCAATTGGCTCAGCACAAAGTACATCAACACCAAAGTGCTGGGTATGAGGATCACGGCACTGGCCACACCAAAAAAATGAAGTGGATTAAGAGAATATTTATACGTGAATAGCAATGACAACAGGTCAAATAGGCCCTGATAGCGAAAGGTCTGAAATTTCGACGTGCCGTACTTACGACTGCTGTTTTTGATGGGAACTTCGGTCACCTTAAAGCCGGCCAGGTGCGCTTGCAGCGGAATATAACGGTGATATTGCCCAAAGACGACCAAGGCCTGCATAGCGCTACGGCGATAGGCCTTCATTCCGCAATTCTGATCGTGCAACGTCAACCCGGTCAGACGACGGATGGTCGCGTTGTACAAGCGAGAGCCGACCTTGCGGATGGCCTGATCCTGACGGCTGGTTCGCCAACCATTCGCTAAATCCCAACCGCTGTTGATCGCCGCCACCAACGCCGGAATGTCTTCGGGATTGTCTTGCAGATCCCCGTCCATGGTGACGATAATGGCGCCGCGGGCCGCCCGGAAACCCGCCATTAAAGCGAGCGATTTGCCGCAATTGCGCCTGAAACGAATAGTTCTCACGAAATCATGGTTACGGACCAGTTCAGCCAACACTTTCGGTGTGTCGTCGGTCGAGCCGTCATCGATGAAAATCAACTCAAACGCGCAATTCTTGTCCATGCCACCGAAGACGCGGGAAACCCGAGCGGTCAACTCGGCCAGACTAGCCTCCTCGCAATGGACGGGAACAACGACACTAAAATCACACATGGCTTGTCACACCGGTAGGCGTAAAGACTGATTGACCAAAGGGGCGCAGCCCCCATGACGGCCGATGGATCATCCGGATCGCTTCACCTTAATACCGGGCGCCGCCGGTACTGCGCGTAAACAGGGTCTTAAGGAAGAAGGTCAGGCCGCTGAAAAAGTAGCGTGACACCCTGGCCACCGGCGCATGAACGGCATTCAGTAATCCCAGAGCGATCTGCCGTGGGCGAAGATAGAACCGTTTCATGGCATCGGCCGAGCAACGCTCCAGATCATCACGGCTGCGACCGGTCGGGACCCAAACGCGAGCGTGGTCGGACAACAGATTGTTGCGATAACGACCGCTATCATCAAAAGTCCCGTACTTTTCGATGTCGTTCCAAATCTCGGTGCCGGGATAGGGCTCGAAAATGGGAAAAAGCCCATAATCCAGCCCGCTGTCCAGGGCAAAGCGGATAGTCTTTTCGGTCATCGCCGGGGTTTCGGTGGGCAGACCGAGCATGAAGGTGGAGTAGGTCAGGATGCCGTGGCGCCTAGTCGTGGCGATGCCTTCGCGGTTTTTCTCGACGGTCAGGCCTTTCTTGATCAGATAGAGCAACTCATCATTGCCGCTTTCGCCCCCGAACGCGATCAGATAACAACCCGATCGCTTCATCAGGTCGAGCATGCTGTCGCTCAGGCAGTTGGTGCGGGTGAAACACATCCACTTGATCCGCCAGCCGAGGTCGATGATCGCCTGGCACAGTTCTTCGACCCGATCCTTATTGATGGTGAAAATATCGTCGTAAAACTGAAAGGCGTCGTAGCCCTGCTCAATCAGCGCCCCCATCTCGGCGATGACCCGGGCGGTGGAATTATAGCGGAAGCTGCGCCCGAACGTCAGTTTCGTCTCGCAGAAGGTGCATTTGAACGGGCAGCCGCGCGAGGTCAACAGATGGGCAACCTTCTTTCCCCGGACATAGACCGGCGGATAGTATTTGGTCATGGGAAAGAGGTCGAGCGCCGGCGGCGGCACAATATCAAGATTGACGATCAACTCCTCGCGCGGATTGCGCACGATGGTGCCATCGGCGGCGCGAAACCAAATCCCCTTGACCTGCCGCAACGCCGCCTCATCCCCCAAGGCGTTCATCACGTTACGGATAATATATTCACCTTCGGACAGCACGATCATGTCGAAGTCGGGGGCGTTGAACGCCTCCTCGGGAAAGACCGAGACCTGCGGGCCACCGATGATGACCGTTATCGCGGGATCGACCCGCTTGACGATCTTGGCGACCGCGGCGCACCGCCTCATGCTGGTGATGTAGGCGGTCATGCCCACCACGTCGGGGGCAAAGGCACGGATGTCCGGTTCGACCCGCGACATCGGCAACCGTTCCACCTCGTAATCAATAACCTTGACCTCGTGGCCTTGGTCGCGCAACGCAGCCGCGATGTATGCCAGTCCCAGCATCGGCAGTTCACCGGCAGCCCCGGACAGGCGGCCATAATTCTCTTCGACGGTCCCCGGAGGTACGATCAGCAGCACCCGGCGAGGCGGCGTCAAACGTACCGGCAGGGCCGATATTTCCAGCGTCGGCTTAATGGCCCGGATCGTTTGAGCGGGGGCGGAAGCGGGAGAATTGATCTGGCCCAATGTGATGCCTTCTGTCGACGATAAACGGTGCCAATCTCAAGCCCACCAACTATTGGCGGCTGGGACTGCACTGTCAATAGCCAACGGTGGCGCAACATCATGGCCCGGTGAGACGCCCCGGATTACGCGTCCCCGATCTCTGACAACAGCCTGGCTCATGACGCCCGGACAAGTCCCAGGGGTTGACCGGGCCTGAAACCCGGAAAAAGAAGGTCCAAGGCCTGACCGGCGCCCAAACGTGCCGAAGCGATTTCCGCCAGAACCGCGCGATAGTCGGTGGTGATGGCCAGATCGACGCCGTTGTCCAACTGGGCGCTCGCCAGCCCCGGCCAGCGGCCGTAGATGTCGCCGCCCAACACATGCCCACCGAGCACCATCATCACGCTGCCATGGCCATGGTCGGCACCGTTGCTTTTGTTGGTGCGCAGCCGGCGCCCGAACTCGGTCATCACCACCACCGTCAGCCGGTCATGGTAGCCGGCGGTATCGTTCCAGAACGCGGCCAGCGCCCGGCTGAACTGCCCGACCAAGGCGGCGAAGCGGCCGGCCAGATTGTCGTGGTGGTCCCAGCCGCCGATATCAACGCAAGCCACCGACAGGCCGATGTCCATTTTCAGCAAGCGGGCGACGGTCCGGAAAGCCCGCCCGGATTCGGTTTCCTCGTAGACCGCGTTGAACTCCGGCTGGTACTCAACCAGTTTGCCGTCAGGGCCGCGCGGCAGACGGGACTCCACCCTCTCCATTTCCCGCAACGTGTCAGCCGCGGCCCGGCTGAAGGGGTCATCGGCATCGCCATACAGCGCGGTCAGGGTACGCCTGACCTGCGGGCCACCGGGCAAACCCAACCCGCCGCGCAGATCGGGAATCGCCAGGCTGTCGCGGTGGAACCCCAGCGAGGCGGCAATTGCCGGGCCGGTGGTGATGGCCGGGGCGGCACTGGGATGGACCGCCAACAACCGGGTCAACCAGCCATCACCGGTTCTGGCCAGTCGGGTGCCGTCGCCGACTCCCCGTTCCATCAGGTCTTGCGCCACAAAATGGCTGCGGGTGCCGTCGTAAAGCCCCACCGCATGCACCAAGGCCAGGGCGCGGGAGTCATACAGCTCGCCCAGGGGGACCGACTCGGGATGCAACCGGAAATCGATGGCGGGGGCCAAGCCCTGGCGCAACGGCCGACCGGGTTTCGGGCCATCGCCAAGCACCCGACTCTCCGGGGCGCGGTCGGCGACGTAGTCGGGATCATTGGTCGGCGCCAACAGCGACAGGCCATCGCAACCGCCCCGCTGGAACACCACGATCAGACAGTCACCGGGAACGGCATCGGCAGCCAAGGCCAGATGGCTTAAGCCCGGCCATGCCGCTGCGGCGGCTCCGGCTTGCAGGAAGGTGCGGCGGCACAGGATCATGACGGGATTCCTTCAGCGCAAGTTGAAGGCCGGGGTCATCGCACAAAAGGCGAAGATCCGCCGGTGAACGGGATCCGAGGCAGGACCCGGCATCAGCGGCGCTTGGGCCGCCAGTTGCATCCCCGACAAAATCGCGGCAATGGTGCGACCATCGGCCTCCACGCCGGTTAAGTCGCCATGCCACAAGGCGATGGCTTGGGCCGCGGTGATCGGCCGGGCCACCCGGGCCGCGGGCGAGAAGCTGCCGGTGCCCCATCCGTTGTCCGACAATCCGGACACCAGGGTCCAGCGTTTGCGCAAGACATGGGAACTGAGCCAATAGTCCATGCTGTCGGGATGGCCGGTGGGCGCGGCCCAGCCGAACAGCTTTTGACCGCTGCCATCCAACTCGTTCAACAGCCCGACCGTCACCGTGGCGTCGATGCCGGCGCCTCTCGCGTAGGACGCCGTCAGTTCCAGCGGCCGCTTGACCTTGGCCCCGAAGCCCTCTCGCATCGCCGGCGCGTGGGCGATGGCCCTGACCACCCGTTTGATCTGATCGGGTCGCTTCCGGTTCTCGGTCCAGACCTGGGTCGCAGCCGTAACCAGGGCGTCCGACGGCGTATCGGACACCAGGCGGCGGCACAGCTTGGTGCAGACGAAACGCGCCGTGGCCGGATGAGCGGCGATCAGGTCCAGGACCTTGCGGCCGTCGGCGAGCGGCGGCTGAAAGGGATCGAAATCGGTGGCCAGCACCCGCTTCTGGTAGTTGTCGTGCCAGGCCTCCACATAAGTGAAGCGGCCGGTGGCCGGCAGGGTCTTGCCGCCCCCCAGGCCGGCGCCGTCCTCGATGGTCCAACCGGTAAAGGCCCGCGCCGCCTCATAGACATCCTGGTCGATATAGCCGGCCGGACTGCCCTTCAGGGCGCCCGGCACATCGCGCCAGCGGTTGTAGAGATCATTCAGATAGGCGTCCCGCCCCAGGCTGTGCAGTTCGAACAGTTCGCGACCATAGTTCTCGTTGGCGCTGCCGGCCCGGGAACTGCGGTTGTTGAGATAAACCAGCATGGCCGGGCTGGTCGCGACGGCTTCCAGGAATTCGCGGAAATTGCCCAAAGCATGGCTGCGGATGACCCGATCATAGGCCGGCAGCGCGACGTTGACGGCCTGGTCGCCGGCGGCGTTGACGTTGAAGTGGTTATGCCAGAAATCCACCAGCACCTCGCGCAACTGCCAGCGGGAATGGATGGCCCGCAAGAGCGTGGCGGCAGCCACCTCTTGCCGGGGGCGCTGGCGCTCGGGCCCGGCGATCTTGCGCTTGGCGTCGGTCAGCGGCCACAGTTCGGCAACGTCGCGGTCAAGGCATTGCGGGGGCCGCATCTCGTCCACCGCTCCAAAGCCATCGCCGGCGTCGTACTTGATATGCAGGCCCATCGCCGCCAACCGCTGGACCATCTCGGCTTCATCGCCAGGGTCCGGCGCCAGTTGCTGCTCGATCCAACGCTCGGCGCCGACCAGGTGCATCTGTGCCAGGTCTCCGGGACTGGCCCCGAAAGCCAGCCGGTTGAGCATCAGCCGTTCAGGAGAAATGGTCATCGTGTTTTGCTCGCCTCGTCGTGGACCCCTGCGGTACCCGATGATCGTCCGGGTCGTTCACGCCCCGGCCAGGCGGCGTTGGTCTCCGGAGTTGCCCTTCAACCCAACAGCCGAGCGCCTCTCCCCCCCCCCCGCCGTCGGCAGACAAAAAGGGTCAGGGGGCCGGTCGATTCATCGCATGCCGGAACCCTGTTTTGCATCCCCCATGCTGTTCGGAAACGGGGATTCGCCCGAACATGGTGTCACCCGCTTTCCGAGATTTCCGCCTCCGGTTCCGGCTCGCGTTCTGATCCGAAAACGCCAGGCTAACGCCCCGAGCCCCGGCCCCGACGGTGCTGATGCTGACGACTGACGTAGCGGCCCATCGGTCCCATCAGCCTGGTTTCATGACATACACGATTTCATGAGAGACTTGACATTGGCGAGGCCCCCCTCCAAACACTAAGAGCATAAAAAAGCCTACCTAAGTAGGCTGGCGCAGGCGGTCTGGACTCGGGATACAACCGCCGTCGGGAGGGGAGTGAGTCCGTGAATACATTGGAAAATTGCTCATCCCGGTCCAGTTGGGGCCACTCCGAGAGCTGGCTATCCGTTGGCTACGGTCGTCTTGTCTCGATGATTGGGAGAACAACTCATGAGATCATTGCGCACGTTTTTCGTAACCTCGGCCATGGTCTCGGCCTTGGGACTCATTCCCGGTGCGCCGGCTTCCGCTGACCAGTGCCTCGTCAAAATCGGCCGAGTGCTGCCGATGACCGGGGCGCTTCAGGTGGCGTCGCTGGTCCATCCCTGGATCGATACCTACAAGATCGAACAGATTAACAAGGCCGGCGGCCTGAGCATCGGCGGGCAGCAGTGCCAGATCGAAGTGAAGGACTACGACTCCAAATCATCGCCGGCCGGGTCCGGCGACGCCGCGACCAAGGCCATTGTCGAAGACCATGTGAATGTGGTGATGGCCTCGTTCACCCCGGATACCACCAATCAACCGACCGAAGCGTGCGAGAAATACGAGATACCCTGCATCACCACCTCGACACCGGTTGAAGCCTGGCTTTACGGACCGGATGGAAAGCCCAGGGACACAGAGTTCAGCTTTCACTTCTTTTTTTCGGTGGCCGATCTGGTCCGGAACCACGTGGACACCCTGAAGTCCATTCCGGGCGGTTTCAATGGCAAGATCGGTTATCTTTATCCCAGCGATCCTGACGGCATCGTTTTTCACTCCCTGTTCGATCCCGCCTTTACCAAAGAGACCTGGCAGGGCGTCGACCCCGGGCGCATTGAAGAGGGGCTGGCCGACTTTACGCCCATCGTCAACACATTCAAAGAGGCTGGGGTTGAGGTGGTGGCGGGCGTGTTGCCGCCCCCCGACCTGGCAAACTTCCTGGCCGCCGCCGCCAAATCCAACTTCAAACCAAAGTTTTACCTGATCGACAAGGCGACCGGTTTCGCCGAAGCCATGACCATGATCGGCACGCCGGGCGAAAACATCGCCGGCGCCGACTTCTGGTCGGCCGCCTATGCCGGCCACGCCCGGATCGGCGGATATGACGCGCTGACGTTGATCAATACCTACCAAGGGGCGAACCCCGGCAAATACGCCTCGCCGTTGCTTGGCCTGGACGACGCTTCATACGATGTGCTGTTCGACGCCCTCCAGCGTGCCGCCAGCCTGGCTCCTGACGATATCGTCAAGGCGTTGAAGACCACGGACATCGACACCGTCGCCGGACACATCAAGTTCAACAACCAGAACTATGCGCTCATCCCGATTGCCACCGGGCAATGGCGGTTTGATGCCGCAACCCAGCGGTGGATCAAAGACACCGTCTACTCAAATTTTTCGACGGTATCCACCACCGGGGCCCTGCGCCTCTACGGTTCAAGGTGAGACCCATGGCGGCCGAGCCCACCCGAAGCAGAGGTTCCTTTTCGAACCTGGCGAAATATTTCCAAGGAATCGGCGGTCGTCTGTTTGCGGCTCAGGTGGTCATCGTGGCTATGGCCGTGGTCGGCTTGGGGCTGGCGATCTCGTCCTTCGGCGACGTGACGGTCCTCCTGAGCCGAATCACCACCGAGCGGATTCCGGTCATGACCTCGGCCCTTGCCCTGGCGCGTGACAGCGAGCATCTCAACGTCATCGCACCGGCGCTTCTGTCCGCAACCACCGAAGATCAGCGCCGTGGGGAATCGCAAAGCATCACCGATGGCATGAAGGTGGTCCGGGACACGCTGCGGGAGGTGCGGAATTACCATCTGCCAACGGATCAGGTCGACCGCGTCGAGGCCGGCGTCCATCGCCTCGACGCCAACCTTGCCCGCATCGATTCCCTGGTGGCCGAAGGTCTGGCCACCGAGGCCAAGGTTCAAACGCTTCTTGAAACCGTTGCCACCGCCAAGGACGCCGTGCTGGCGGAAATCGGGCCTGCCCTTAACACCTCGGCTTTGCGGATTTCCCTCACCAGCCAAAGCATTAAGAGCGATTCGTCACCGACCGAGATGGCCGCCGCGGCATCTGATCTCACGGCAGCACTTGGCCAAAATCAGCCCATGCTGGCCATCCAGCGCGAAATCCCGGTCGCCGCCGACACGCTCGCCGGCATCGTCAACGCCAAAACCCCGGCCGCCGTCAACCAGGCAGCCTTCCGATTCAAAGGCTCCATGAAGACGGTGCGGACCGCCTTGAAAAACCTGCCCGCGAACCTGGCAGAGCACATCAAAGCGCAATACGACACCCTCGCCAAGGCAGGCGACCAGGCCGCAGGTATTCCCGCCATGTGGTTGCATAGGCTGGAACTGCGAGGCGAGTCGGCGACGCTGATCGAAGAGAACCACAAAGCCACCGGAGAGATATCGAGACAAATCGAACAAATGGTCGATTATGCTCGCACCGAAGTCAGCAGGTCATCAAACGAAACCCGCAATATTCTTGATCAAAGAAGCCAGTTGCTGACCAGCTTTGCGGTGGGAGCCCTGTTACTGTCCTTGCTGGTTTCGTTCTGGTTTGTTGGCCGCGGCATCGTTTCTCCCCTCATCAGCCTCGCATCACTGATGCGGACCCTCGCCGCGGGTAATTTGTCGATTTCCATCCCCGGTGAAAAACGGACCGACGAAATCGGTGAAATGGCGCGGGCGGTTCTGGTATTCAAGCAGAATGCCGTCGAAATGGAGCATTTGCGGGAAGAACAGGTTGAACTCAAAAAACGCCAGGAGCAAACGCGGCGCGATAGCCTGGTCCAACTTGGCGATGAGTTGGAGCATACCGTGACGTCTGTGATGGAGACCATGATCGCAGCGGCCAACGAAATGAAGAATACCGCGCTATCCATGAGTTCTATCGCCTCTGAGACCAGCAAACAGGCCGATGCCGTTTCGCGCGCGTCCGAACAAGCAACCCACAATGTTGAAACGGTGGCCGCTGCCGCGGAAGAGCTTGACGCGTCGATCAAGGAAATTTCCACGCAGGTCTCCGAAACGTCTCGGGTCGCCGGCGCCGCGTTCGAGGAAGCGTCCCAAACCACCGAGATCGTCACGGGTCTGTCGGCTGCCGCGGACAAAATCGGCCAGGTTGTCGGCATCATCAAAGGCATTGCCTCGCAGACCAATTTACTGGCGCTCAATGCAACCATCGAAGCTGCCAGGGCTGGCGAGGCGGGAAAGGGCTTCGCCGTGGTGGCCGGGGAGGTCAAGGCCCTGTCCAGCCAGACCGCCGATGCCACCGAGGAAATCCAGGCCCAGATTACCCATGTTCAGCACGTCACCAGCCAGACGGTGGAAGCCATCAGCCGGATTACGGCGACGGTCGATCGTCTGTGCGGTATCGCTACCACCGTGGCCGCCGCCATCGAACAACAGACCGCGGCGACACGTGAAATATCACGGAGTATCACAGCCGCCTATAAGGGGACTGCCGAAGTTTCATCCAACATCGTTGGCGTCAACACCATTGCCACCGAAACCCGGGAGGCCTCCGACCACGTCCTTGAATCGGCCGGCCAACTCTCGAATGAAGCCAGCCAACTCAAAAACGCCGTCGACACCTTCGTTCATCGCATCCGTACGGCCTGACGGCCAAGGCGGAACCGCGCACGGCACGCAACACCCGGCCCGCAGCGCGAATCCCCTGGTTACCGGACCAACCCGTCCGCCGGACGGGTTTACCGTGCGGCGGAACGGGTCAACGATGCCGCCCTGATCCTGTCGCAGGACTCGGCCAGCTTCCGCGAAGTCGCGCTGAACGATGTATTGATACGGACAAAGCTGGAGGCAACCGCCGAAAGCAAGGTATTCGCAGCCACCACCACGACGGCAACCTCTACTGCCGGTTTCTGCACACTATCAAGCATCATCCCATTCCTTCTCGAGCGCGCCCGCCACCGCGCCAAATCGGGGATGCCGATCAGCCTCGAGCGGATGCTTTGAAAGCGCCACTGACACAATCTGCCAGTTCACCACCGTACCGCGTTCCTGGAAATTCCGAATTCCCGGAGGACCCGCCGATGGGTCGTGAGTTAGACACGCCGGGGAGATAAGTCAAGGTCACAACATGACAATTCCCAATATTTCTTGTGTTACCGCCGCCTATCCGAAAGATGTAACCAATTTGAAGAGCCGCACACTTCTGATATTGGCGAAAATAAGGCATCAATGCATGTATCAATACTTGCACTTAAGCATTTTAGATTTTTATCATGCGAATCCCATAAAATTCCGTGAGCGCGGGCGCCGCCCCCTTAGAGCGGTTTCCGATCAAGTTAGATCACCGTTGGGAGCGCGGGCGTCTCGCCCGCCCCTTTGCGGCCGGGACGGCCGCGGTCCCAACCCTGCAACCTGTTCGGAAACCGCTCTAGCCGCCCGACGGGCGTCATCAATTCGTCATTTCGTTCTATGGCGAAATATCGTAGAGTGAGGCCATGCTTGAGCAGTTTGAACAAGTCGGGCGAGCCATCGCCGATCCCTCGCGGATGCGCATCCTGAAACTCCTGGAACCGGGAGAACTGTGTGTGTGCCAGATTACCGCCGTGTTGGCGTTGGCCCCGGCCACGGTGTCCAAACACCTGTCCCTGCTGCGGGCGGCTGGTCTGGTGGGGCAGCGGAAGGCCGGACGGTGGGTGTTCTACCGGCTCGCCGATCGTTCGACCAATCCTTACGCCCCGGCCTTCCGGACCCTCGTGCATGGGGTGCTGGGGGATGACGAGACGATTGCCGCTGACCGCCAGCGTTTGGACAAGATAAAGGAAATCCCGGTCGAGACCCTGTGCGCCAAAAGCGGGGACCAGATTCAGCACGGAGCCCGTTACGCGACACCGACCCATGAAGAGGAGACCCGGCATGCCGATCATGATCTACCATAACCCCGCGTGTGGCACCTCCCGCAACGTCCTCGCCATGATCCGCAACAGCGGCGAGGAGCCGATGGTCATCGAGTACCTCAAGACCCCGCCGACCCGCGCCGAACTGGTGTCGATGCTGGCGCGGATGAGCATGACTCCGCGCGACCTGATGCGGCGGAAGGACACCCCCTACGAGGCGCTCGGTCTCGACGACCCGGCGCTGACCGATGACCAGTTGGTCGATGCCATGCTGGCACACCCGGTGCTGATCCAGCGGCCGATCGTGATCTCGCCCCTGGGCATCGCCCTGTGCCGACCGTCTGAGGCGGTGCTGCCCCTATTGCCCCAACCCCAGCAGACGCCGTTCGCCAAGGAAGACGGCACGGCGGTTCCGGTCCCAGCGTCATCGACGGAGGCTTGATCATGACCGGCACGGTCTATACCGCCCTCTTCCTATGCACCGGCAACTCGGCGCGCAGCATCATGGCTGAATGCGCCCTCAACCGCCACGGCGCGGGCCGCTTTCACGCCTTCAGCGCCGGAAGCCACCCCAAGGGCCATGTGCTGCCCGAGACCCTCGAACTGCTGACCCGGCTCAAGTACGACGTGACCGACCTGCGCAGCAAAAGCTGGGACGAGTTCGCCGGTCCCGAAGCCCCGGCACTCGATTTCGTGTTCACCGTCTGCGACAACGCGCGCGGCGAAGTCTGTCCGTTCTGGCCGGGCCAGCCCATATCGGCGCACTGGGGCGTCGACGACCCCGCGGCCTGCGAAGGCCAGCATGACCAGCGGATGAAGGCTTTCAAGCGAGCCTATCTCGAGCTTGAAAGCCGCATCAAGATATTCGCGAGTCTTCGTCTGGAAGCCCTCGACAGGCTTAGTCTTCAAAATAACCTCGACATCATGGGAAAATAAAATATTGAATTTCAGAACGACGACTAGGACAGGACCACCCAAGATGACCATGTTGAAAAAAATTATTTCTTCGATAAGACTGAATCAGAAACATCTCGATCAAGGTATATCTTATATCGACGAACTCGACCGCCCGGTTGATGTCATGGCCTGTGACTGCCAGGACGATAAACAGCCAGCCATGGGATGGTTTGAACGCTATCTGACCCTCTGGGTCGTCCTGTGCATCGTTGCCGGCATTATCTTGGGATATCTGGTCCCCGCTGCATTCACCATGATTGCTGCGGCCGAGGTTAATAAGGTCAATCTGCCGGTAGCGGTGCTGATCTGGCTGATGATCATCCCGATGCTGATCAAGATTGACTTCGGTGCGTTGCACACCGTCGCCGAACACTGGTGCGGCATCGGCGTCACGCTGTTCATTAATTGGGCCATCAAGCCATTCTCCATGGCCGCACTCGGCTGGCTGTTCATCGGCGTGCTGTTCCGTCACTGGCTGCCCGCCGATCAGATCGACAGCTACATCGGCGGACTGATCTTGCTGGCGGCGGCCCCCTGTACCGCCATGGTGTTCGTCTGGTCGAACCTGTGCCGGGGCGAACCGCATTTCACCCTCAGCCAAGTTGCGCTCAACGACACCATCATGGTGTTCGCCTTCGCCCCAATCGTCGGCGTGTTGCTGGGGTTGTCCTCCATCACGGTGCCGTGGGACACCCTGGTGCTCGCGGTGGTGCTCTACATCGTGGTACCCGTCGTCATCGCCCAAGGGTGGCGGTATGCCGTCCTTCGCACGGGCGGGGAGGCCCGGTTGACCCATGTCCTCGGGGCGGTGCAACCATGGTCGCTCGGTGCCCTGTTGGCGACGTTGGTCCTGCTGTTCGGCTTTCAGGGCAACCAGATCGTCGAACAGCCGCTGGTCATCGGTTTGCTGGCGGTGCCCATCGTCATCCAGGTTTACTTTAACGCCGGGTTCGCTTATCTGCTGAACCGTCGGCTGGGCGTCGCCCATTGTGTTGCGGGGCCATCCGCCCTGATCGGCGCCAGCAACTTCTTCGAACTGGCGGTCGCCGCCGCGATCAGTCTATTCGGCCTTCAGTCCGGGGCCGCGCTGGCGACCGTCGTCGGCGTGCTGATAGAAGTGCCCGTGATGCTATCCGTGGTGCGGGTCGTCAATTCATCCAAGGGCTGGTACGAGGCCAAGGCCCGCCCCTTAGTCGGCGGTGAACCCGGTCGTTGATTGAAGGGAGGCGGGTCTTGGCTGTTGTGATCATATCAGATTGGAATCAGCGCCCCCGGAGCGGATGCTGGGCCGTTTGGGCGCTGAGCGAGGCTCCTCCAGCGGCGCTACCCCACGGCTGGACGGCCGTTCACGTCAATACGCTGATAGACGCAGAGGCCCATCGCTTAAGGGAACACTTGATCGACTTGGACGGCGCTCTGTTCTCTGGCAAGAATCCTGAGGCGTGGGCAGCGACCAAAATTGCCGATCGCAATCCTTACACCTCCGACCTGGCCGATAGCATCGCGGTGACTATGGCCCTGGTGGCGGCCGGCCGCACGGGTGGCGATATTCTGGTCATGACCACCGATCCTGGTCTCGGCCGCGGCCTGGTCGCCGTCTGCCGGGGTGCGGGCTTGGACGCCGAATGGCGCGGTTGTTCAACCAAACGGCGCTGGCGCACGGTGGTCCAGCGCCTACAGAATGGGGTCAACATCGTCCGTGACGGATGGCAAGAAATCCGGGCGATGCACAAATACCGCCTCACCCCGGACAGGATCGGTGGTGCCGAGGGGTGGGTGCTGAGCTGGGTCAGAACCGGCAGTTTCCGGGGGGAAAACCTACAGAACGGCGACGGTATTCTCGGCATACTGCCTCGTTTGATGGGCCATGGCGGAACAAATGTCGCGTATATCGGCAATCCGGTTGCTTGGGTCGAAGGAATCGATGCAATTGCCGGTGCCGCTGCGTCGTCCCGGCACAGGGCAACCCTGGTCCCGGCGTTCTTTAGTCTCCAAGCCCGGCTCAGGGCAACCTTACGCGCTCTGCGGGTGTCCGCATCGTGCAAGCGAACATTGGTCATCGACGGTGTGGACCTGTCGCCGCTGGCTAAGCGGGCTGTAACTCAGGAATCCGTTTCCGACGTGGCCACGCGCGCCATGCTGTACTACGAGATCGGGCGCGAATCTGCCAGACGCGGGATAACGCCCGAAATATTACTCTATCCATATGAGAATCAACCATGGGAAAAGCAGATGATTGCCGGATTCCGGCGATTCTGCCCCGGCACGGTCTTGGTGGGATTTCAGCACACGGTATTCTCTCAGTTATACTTCGGAGCCGATCCCAGCCGCTGGCAACTCGCCAGAAATTATTTTCCCGATTATTTGATCGCTTCCGGTCCCGAGTACCAACACCGGCTGATCCGTTGCGGCGTCGCACCGGCGCGGATCGTTCTCGGTGGCGCCTTTCGCTTCCCGCAAATCGCTGTCCCGCCAACCGAGCCCCGACCGCCCACCGGTTTACACTCTGTCCTCGCCAGTTTACCGCTCCAGGCTGACGAGGCACAGGAACTGGCGTCAATGGCCGTCCACGCCACCGCCCGGTTGGGCCTGCGATTGGTCGTCAGCTTCCATCCCTCGATGGACATGGAGACCAGAACCCGGATCCGCCGGATCGCCGGCACCATCGGCGACGTGACGTTCACCGACGCCGCGGCGCGCGTTCTGTTGGGGGATGCCGACCTGTTGCTCTACAATTCGTCGGGTTCCGTGTTCGACGCGACGGCCATGGGCGTTCCCGCCGTCAATGTCGTGCCGCGAGCCCGGTTGAATCTGGACAAGCTCCCTGGCGGTAACCCGCTAACCTGCCGAAGCCTCGACGAGCTTGGCGCCGCGCTCGCCCGGCTCCAGGACCCGGAACAGGTGCGCATCCACACGGCCATCCTCCGGGAGCGGATGGAAACGGCCTTCGCGGTGCCCGACGACGCCCTGGTCATCGACCTTTTTGGTCGGCTGAAAACCCGGGCAACCCCGCAGAATAAGCCTGACATGGCTACACTGTAAAACATCCAGGACCATGATGATGGTCCTGGATCTGCCGGCTCTTGTCCTGTCCCGTCTTGTCGAGCTGGTTTTTGTTCGACGGTCAGGCCACCTGCCCCTGAAGCTGGGCAAACAGCATTGCCGCCGCATGATTCAAACGGGCGGGGGCCGCAAAATTCTGATTTCCCGCCGCCGTGGTTCCGGCGGTCGTATTGGTGCCGGTGGTGGCGGTGGCCATGGCGGTCTGACTCGCCGAAGTCTGGCCCGCCGGGGTCAGGGCGCCGTTACTGGCGTACTGGGTCAACAGCTTTTCCAACCACCCGGCGCCGGTCGACGTCACGGTCCCATCGGACGCCGTGGTAGCCGAAGCCGTGGTGGCCGAAGCGGTGGTCCCGGTCGCCGTGGCCGATGACTCCGAGGCTTGACCGCTGGTGCTCGAGAACTGCGACAAAAGCTTGTCCAGCCAATCGGCGCCACCCTGACTCGGGACCGCAGACGCCGAACTTGCACCGGTGCCGGACGGAGCGGCACTTGCGCCACCGTCAAGCCATTGCGCCAGCGGGTCTTCACCCGACGCCGAAGCGGTTGACGACCCGTGATGGCCGCCATGGTGATGATGGTGAGGGTGCATGCCCCCGGCGCCTTGGGGCGCCGTGGTCGGATCGGCAGTGGCATCGGTGGTCGATGTCCCGGCGGCGGCGGTGGTGGCAGCGGCGGTGCCCGGCACGGTGCCGCCGGCCGCCGTCTGGGCGTCGGTTGACGAGGCCGTGCTGCCGACGTTTTGATATTGCATCATCAGGTTGGCGATCTGGCTACTGAGCCATGTCCCGGACCCGTCCGCACCGACGGAGGAGCCGGCCGCCCCGGACGGCGTCGCCGCAGTCGCCGATGAACCGGCGCCGGTGTTCCAACTGGCCCAGAAGGCACTGCCGGACCCACCGCTTTGCGCGGCCAACTGCCGTTGTTGCTGGAAACTGTCGAGAGGGGTCGTCCCTCCATAAATACTGGACGTTGAGGTCATGAATCCTCTCCTGGCCTTGGATGGGCTGGAGCCTTGGCGGAGCGCCGGTCAGCTGTCAGGCCCCAGTCAACGCAAACGCCGGACCAGTCCGGGCAAAGAACCAACCGCTTGTTATTTGTGTGCTGATGACCCCGGAGATCCGGCCGGCCGGCATATTTTGCCGGACCAGACCGGAAACCAGGGAAGAGTTTGCCGGATCGACACCGTTTTGGTGTCGATAGCGTCGGCAAAGTCTGCCGATCCCGGCTCAAGCCCAAATCTATGCCACTGTAACACCCACGTTACAAAGCGTTACACTTATGGCGGCGACAACTCATCCTATTCCATGGAATTTAGTCTGGTCGTCAGTGTCTCGAACAAATCCACTGAATATATTTCACGCGGCAGGACAGCCAGGTCATGGGACGACCGTCGTCGATGGACAGAACCGGTGACAGTTTTACGACCATCGTCCTCTTGAGCGGCGACATCGAACAACATAATCTGGCCCTGATCCTCAAGCACTTTAATGAACGACTGACCGTGGTCCCGGTAGGAACCGCAGAGCAGGTGGCGGCACTCTCGCCGACGCTGCTGGCCCGGTCGCGCCTGCTGGCGTTTTCAACGCCGGTGGTGGTGCCGGCCTCGGTTCTGGAACACCTCGGCTACGGCGCCTATAATTTCCATCCGGGCCCGCCGGACTATCCCGGCTGGCATCCGGTCAGTTTTGCCCTTTACGATCGGGCCAAGGTGTTCGGAGCGACAACGCATGTCATGGTGGAGAAGGTCGACGCCGGCCCCATCGTGGATATTGAGTTGTTCGAGGTCGAGCCCAACACCACTGCTGAAGACCTGAGCGTGGCCGCCTATGCCGCAGCGGTACGACTGTTCTGGCGTCTGGCCGAGCCCCTGGCCACCCGACCCGAGCCGCTGCCAACCTTGCCGATCCGGTGGAGTGGGAAAAAGACGTCGCGCCGCACCTTTGCCCAACGGTGCGAGATTCCTCTCGACATCCCGGCCGAGGAACTGGCGCGCCGGGTTTCGGCATTCGGCCCGGGCGACGGCACCTCCGCCCCCACCGTCACCCTCCATGGCTTCCGGTTCCGCCTGATTCGGGACTGATGCCGGTACCGGCCTGCGGTGCGGCACCGATGTGCCGGGCGACCCAGCGGGCCAGGCTGGGACCGATCAGCAGCACGATGAGGAAGCGGGCGGTTTGCATGGCCATCACAAACGGCACGTCGACCGGGGTCGACGCCGCGATGATCGCCACCGAGTCCGCACCGCCCGGACTGGTGGCAAGGTAAGCGGTCAGGGGATCAATGCCGGCCGTATTGGTCAGAATGAAGGCCAGACCGCCGCAACACGCCATCAGCGCGAGCGTCGAGGCCAGCAACCGGGGCAACGCCCGGGCGGCATGGACCAGGATCGGACGGGTAAAGCGCAGGCCGATGCTCCAGCCGACCAGGGCGTAGCTTGCCGCCAGCAGCCACGGCGGCAATTCGATGGTCATGACGCCGGCCCCGTGCAGTACCCCTCCAAGGGCGAGCGGCACCAGCAGCGGCCCGGCCGGAATGCGCAACATCTGCGCCAGCACCACACAGATGCCGACCAGCGCCAGCGTGCCGGTGAACGGTCCCCACGGGATCGGTGGAAACCACAGCCACAGCCCGCCGGCGACGGCACCGTCCGATGGCGTCGTCCACAGCCGGGAAATCGCCGAGGCCACCACGACGACCATCACGACCCGCAGATATTGCATGAACGCCACCAGTCGAACGTCGGCGCCATGAGCTTCAGCCAACAGCATGACCGCGGTGGCGGCACCGGGAGCCGAACCCCAAACGGCGGTGGTGCCCGGGACCACTTGCCAGCGGGCCAGCAACCAGCCGAGCACGCTGCTGGCGGCAATGACCGCGCCCACGGTTCCCAGAATCAACGGCCAGTCCACCAGGATCATGCCGACGATGGCGGGCGTGATGCTGTTGGCGATCATGCAGCCGATCACCCCTTGGGCGGCCACAAACGGTCCGTGCGGCACGCGCAAGGCGCCATCGACCGCAACGACGGCGATTGCCGCCATCATGGGTCCCAATAACAGAGCCGCCGGCAGACCCACAGCGGTCAACAGGGCCGCCAGGGCCGCGGACAGTCCCACCAGCACGGCCCATTGAACCACAGACCCAGACCCGCCAAGCGATCCGGACCGCCACCCGCCAACCGGCGTGGACACCGCGACCGCCTCAGACCGCGGCAAAGCCAAGGTCGGCCCCCTGCACCACCCGTGCGATGCGCGGAAAGATGTGACGGATCGCCATGTCATGCAACTCCGCCGACGCGCTGGCGCAGGCGTCTTCGACCACCACCAACTCGTAGCCATACTCCCAAGCCTGACGGGCCGTTGATTCCACGCCGAAATTGGTGGCCACGCCCCCCAACACGACGGTGCGCACGCCCCTGCGCCGCAGTTGCAGGTCCAATTCGGTACCGTAAAAAGCGCCCCACTGCCGCTTGGTGATGACGAGATCCTGGGGCTGGGCCAACCCTTCCGCGAGCGCGCCCCACGCAGCCGGCAACCCGCCCGCCGGCCGCGCAAACGGCTGGTCCACCCGTTGTCCGGGTGCATCGGCATAATCATCCGCCCAGGCGACCCGAACCAGAATAACCGGCGCGCCAACCGCGCGGAACTGGCGGGCAAGGCCCTGCCCGGTCGTCAGCACCTCGTTGCCGGTCCGCGGTGCCAGCGGCATGCCGATGATGCCCTTCTGCAAGTCGATCAACACCAGCGCCGTGGTTCGGGGATCCAGTTGAGTCATGGTCGCTTCCTGGGTTGGACGAAGGGCCTGGATGGGACGAAGGTTGGGCGAGGAAGCGCCCTGCACGCGGTGCCGGAACGTTACCACAGCACGGCCGGCCGGTTGGGTCCAGATCATCGACCGGCACGCCGGCCTTGAAATCCCCCCGGGCCTTGAAATCCCCCCGGGCCTTGAAATCCCCCCGGGCCTTGAAATCCCGTTGTCACGGTGGCGGGAGACTGGCATAAACAGCGGCCTTATCTGTGATATCCCTTTCAGGATGGGGCTCGACGTGGCGGATGGCGCGATAACGAGGCAAAACCTTGAGGCGATTGAAATCGCAAGCCGCGATGAGATTTCCGCCCTTCAGTTCCAACGGCTGCGCTGGAGCGTGCGTCACGCCTACGACCATGTTCCCCATTACCGGCAGAGCTTCGACGCCACGGGCGTCCATCCTGACGATCTGCGACAACTCAGCGATCTCGCCCAGTTCCCGCTGACCGCCAAGGATGACCTGCGCAAGAACTATCCCTTCGGGATGTTTGCCGTACCGCGCGAACAGGTGGTGCGAATTCACGCATCCAGCGGAACCACCGGCAAACCAACGGTGGTGG
The DNA here is from genome assembly GCA_903927615.1 of uncultured Rhodospirillales bacterium. Taxonomy (GTDB): domain Bacteria; phylum Pseudomonadota; class Alphaproteobacteria; order Azospirillales; family Azospirillaceae; genus BOG-933. The sequence continues at coordinate 64,526 of CAIYNU010000008.1, forward strand.
GCTATACCCAGCATGACCTGGAAACCTGGGCCGACCTGATTGCCCGTTCGATTCGCGCCGCCGGCGGACGGCGCGGCGACATTGTCCATGTCGCCTATGGCTACGGCCTGTTCACCGGCGGCCTTGGCGCCCATTACGGGGCCGAGCGCATGGGCTGTACCGTGGTGCCGATCTCGGGCGGCCAAACCGAGCGACAGGTCAGACTGATCGAAGACTTCAAGCCTGACATCATCATGGTGACGCCGTCCTACATGCTGGCCATCGGCGACGAATACCGCCGCCTGGGACTTGATCCGCGCCGCTCGTCGTTGCGCATCGGCATGCACGGCGCCGAACCCTGGACCGAGGCGATGCGCCGCGAGATCGAGCAGACCTTCGACATGCAAGCCATCGACATCTATGGCCTGTCCGAGGTGATGGGGCCCGGGGTGGCCGGGGAGTGCGTCGAAACCAAGGATGGGCTGCATCTCTGGGAAGACCATTTCTATCCCGAGATCATCGATCCCGTCACCGGCGCGGTCTTGCCCGACGGCGAGTACGGCGAATTGGTGTTCACGTCGCTCACCAAGGAGGCGATGCCGGTCATCCGGTACCGGACTCGCGATCTCACCCGACTGTTGCCGGGTACTGCCCGCAGCATGCGCCGGATCGAGAAAATCACCGGCCGTTCCGACGATATGCTGATCATCCGCGGCGTCAATGTCTTCCCGTCGCAGATCGAGGAATTGCTGCTCCGCGACCCTCGGGTGTCGGCCCATTATCTGCTGGAACTGCACCGGAAAGGCCATCTGGACAGTCTTGAGGTGGTGGTGGAGGCCCGGCGGGAGTTCGCCGGAGCCGATGCCCCGGCCCGGGCCGCCTGCGCCCGCGACCTGACCCACCACATCAAGTCGATGATCGGCATCTCGGCCACGGTCCGGGTGGTGGATGTCGGCGTCATCGACCGCTCGATGGGGAAAGCCATCCGTTGCATCGATCTCCGACCCAAAGATTAAGTCCAGGGACCAAAACGTAAGGAAATCCAAGAATGAGTATTCTGGTCAGGGCAGAGGCCGGCGCACGTCACCTGTTATCCGGTGACGAAGCCATCGCCCGCGCGGTTTGGGAAGCCGGAACCCGGGTTTCGGCCGGCTATCCCGGGACTCCCGCCACCGAGATTCTGGAAACCCTGGCCCAATACCCTGACCTGCATGCCCAATGGTCGGTCAACGAAAAAGTGGCGCTTGAGGTCGCCATCGGCGCCAGCATGGCCGGCGCCCGCGCCTTTTGCGCCATGAAGCATGTCGGACTGAATGTTGCCGCCGATCCGCTGATGACCCTGACCCTGACCGGGGTTTTGGGCGGTCTGGTGATCGCGGTCGCCGACGATGTCGGCATGTCCTCGTCCCAGAACGAGCAGGATTCCCGCTACTGGGGCCGCTTCGCCCACTTGCCGGTGCTGGAACCGGCGGATTCGGCCGAAGCCTACGCCATGACCAAGCGGGCGTTCGAGCTGTCCGAACAGTTTGAAACCGCGGTCCTGTTGCGCCTGACCACCCGGGTCTGCCACGTCAAGTCCCTGGTCGCGCTGGGCAGCCGCGAGGACCGGCCGGTGCCCGGTTTCACCATCAATCCGGCGCGCTGGGTGATGGTGCCGGCCAATGCCCGCCGCCGGTTGCCGCTTCAACTGGAGCGCGAACGGCAGATGGCAGTCTACAGCGAGACCTGTGACCTTAACGTCGACGCGCCGGGAACCGACCGCCGGGTCGGGTTCGTGGTCTCGGGGCCGGCCGCCCTGCACCTGCGGGAAGCGTTCCCCAACGCGCCTCAGCTCAAACTCGGCCTGGGCTATCCGCTGCCCGTGGGGCGCATTCGGGCGCTGGCGGCCGAGGTTGACCGGCTGGTGGTGGTCGAAGAGACCGAGCCGCTGATCGAGACCGAATTGCGCGCGGCCGGACTGGCGGTCCATGGCAAAGACATCCTGCCCCGGATCGGCGAACTGACCGCCGACGTGATCGGACCGCCGATCCGGCGACTGATCGGTGAACCCGAACCGGCAGCGTTGACCCCGCCGCGGCCCACCGCCGTTCAAGGAGGGCTGTTTCCACGGCCGCCGACGCTCTGCGCCGCCTGTCCGCACATCGGCGTGTTCAGTACCCTGTTCGCCATGCGCCGCAAGGTGGTGATCATGGGCGACATCGGCTGCTACACCCTGGGCGCCGGGCATCCCTGGCATGCGCTGGACAGTTGCATCGCCATGGGGGCCTCCATGGGCATGGCGCTGGGCATCGACAAAGCCGGCGGCGCGTCCGACGCGGGCAAAGCCATCCTGGCCGTGCTCGGCGATTCGACGTTCCTGCATATGGGCCTGCAAGGCCTGTTGAATATCGTCTACAATCGCGGCAACGTCACCACCCTGATCCTGGACAACCGGACCACGGGCATGACCGGGGGCCAGAATCATCCCGGGACCGGTCATGACGTTCACGGCGAGTCGGCTCCCCGGGTAGACTTTGCCCAACTGGTCGAAGCCCTGGGGGTCAAGCGAGACCGCATCAAGGTGGTCGACAGTTACGACCTGCCATTGCTGTTCCGCACCATCCGCGACGAGATCAAGGTGCCCGAGCCGTCGGTGGTGATCACCGCCCGGCCTTGCACGCTGATCCCCGAATTCGAACGGCGGACGCCCCATCAGGTGCTGGAAGACCGCTGCACCGGGTGCGGCAGTTGCATGGACCTCGGCTGTCCGGCCATCACCGTGCTCCGCCGTGACCAACGCATCCTTGACGGCGAAACGTTCGACACAACCTTTACCACCATCGACAGCCGGGCCTGCACCGGTTGCACCATGTGCGTGAGCGCCTGCTCCCATAGCGCCATCGTGCCGCTGACCGCCGCCCCCAGCCTCGGAGCCTGCTCGTGACCGCCGCCCTGCCCGCTCTCAACATCCTGGTCTGCGGCATCGGCGGCCAGGGGGTGATGACCGCCGCCGAGGTGCTGGCCCAAACCGCCATCGACCATGGCTTTGACGTCAAGAAGTCCGAGGTCGCGGGCATGGCCCAGCGCGGCGGCGTCGTCACCTCCCACGTCCGGATCGGACCCCGGGTGCTGTCGCCGGTGATCGCGCCCGGCACGGTCGACGTCCTGGCCGCCTTCGAGGTCGCCGAAGCCCTGCGCTGGTGTGATCAGGTCCGGCCGGGGGGCCGGGTGGTGGCCAGCAGCCAGCAACTGGTGCCGCCGGTGGTCTCGGGCGGCCTTTATGCGTATCCCGAGGACGCGGCCGGCCTGTTGCGCGCGGCTGGCGTCACCGTGGGATTCCAAGTACGGGTGGTTGCGGCCGGAGACATCGCGGCAACGCTGGGTGATCGTAAGCTGATCAACTCCATTATGCTGGGGGCACTGGCCGACGCCCTGCCGTTCCCGGCCGACGCCCTGGAAGCGAAGATCGTCGAGCGTTTCCAGGTCCGCAAACCTGCCCTGGCGGCTCTCAACCGACAAGCCTTCGCCGCCGGCCGGCAGGCCTGCCAGACATGACCCAAGCCCCGGCCATCGACCGTCTGTTGGCCTTGATGACCCGGCTCCGCGATCCGGTGGCCGGCTGTCCGTGGGACCTCGAACAGACCTTCCGCAGCATCGCCCCGCATACCATCGAGGAAGCCTACGAAGTCGCCGACGCCATCGAACAGGGCGATCTGGCGGCGCTGCGCGATGAATTGGGTGATGTGCTGTTTCAGGTGGTGTTCCACGCCGAGATCGCCCGGCAACAGGGCGCCTTCGACTTTGAGGCGGTCGCGACGGCGATCACCGACAAGATGATCCGGCGGCATCCCCATGTCTTCGGCTCGGCTGACCCGGTCAGCGACGCCGGAACCCAGGTCGCCCGTTGGGAGGCGCACAAAGCCGCCGAGCGGGCACGTCAGGCCCACGACACCGGCCGGCCGTCGAGCGCGCTGGATGGCGTCATCCGCGGCCTGCCCGGCCTTACCCGGGCGCTGAAGTTGCAAAAGCGGGCGGCGCGGGTCGGCTTCGATTGGATCGAGACCATCGACATCCTCGACAAGATCGAAGAGGAAATCGGCGAGTTGCGCGCCGAGTTGCCCGCCGCCGGGAGCCCGAACGGCCCCCCCGGCCCGGCACAGGACCGTATTGCCGACGAACTGGGGGACCTGCTCTTCGCGCTGGTCAATCTGGCACGGCGTCTGGAGGTTGACCCCGAGGGTGCGCTGCGAAGCGCCAACGCCAAATTCGACCGCCGGTTTCGCCGGGTCGAGGCGTTGCTGGCCGACCAGGGCAGAACCCCACCCGAGGCCACCCTGGACGAGATGGAGGCCTTGTGGCAGCAGGCTAAACGCGAGGAGCGCAGCCCATGACCCCCCATACGCCCCAAGTGGTGTTCATTACCGGTGCCAGCGGCGGTTTCGGCACCGCCATTGCCCACCGATTCGCCGCGTTGGGGTGCCGGTTGGTGCTGGCCGGCCGCAACGGCGACCGCCTGCACGCCCTGGCCGCCGCGCTGGCACCGGCCTTAACCCACAGCGTCGTCTTCGATATCCGCGACACCGCCGCCATCACCCAAGCCTTCGCGACCCTGCCCGCCGATTTTGCCGACCTCGAGGTCCTGGTCAACAATGCCGGCCTGGCGCTGGGGGCCGGCCCGGCCCAACAGGCCTCGCTGACCGACTGGGATCAGATGATCGACACCAACATCCGGGGTCTGATCGCGGCCACCCGGCTGGCGCTGCCCGGCATGATCGCCCGCGGCCAGGGTCATATCATCAATATCGGGTCGACCGCCGGCAGCTATCCTTATCCCGGCGGCCACGTCTATTGCGCTTCCAAGGCCTTCGTAAAACACTTTTCCCTGGCCTTGCGTGCCGATCTGCTGGGGACCGCGGTCCGCGTCACCAACATCGAGCCGGGGATGGTGGGCGGCACCGGATTCTCGACGGTTCGCTACAAGGGCGACCAGACCAAAGCGGCCCAGGTCTACGCCGACACCACGCCGCTCACGCCCGAGGATGTTGCGGAAAGCGTGTTGTGGTGCGCAACCCTGCCCCGGCACGTCAACATCAACCGGATCGAGATGATGCCGGTGACCCAGGCTACCGGCCCCCTGGCCATCCATCGCCAGCCCTCGACTCCGTCATCGGCTCAGTAACCCCGCCGCCAAGCCCGCCAAGCCAGCCACAACGGCCGGAGCGGGTGGCGCCCGTGATGTCGGGGTGTCACAACGTCGTAACCGGCGCGGACGATCCCATCCAGATACAGATCGGCCAAGGTCGCCGGCAATAAGGCGGGAAGCGCCGCGGCCGGCACCCGTTTGGCCGGCCGGCGGCCCGCGGCCAAGTGCCCGCGCGCCGCGGCCACGACCTCCGCCACCACCGGAGCCAGCGTCTTAGGGTCCGGACGCCAGTCGATCAGGCGCTCGGCCGACAGGCCGTGACGTTCAAGCAGATCCGCCGGCAGCATCACCCGCCGTTGACGCGCATGGAACGGCACCGCCCGTAACAGACCGGTCATCGCCCAGGCCGTGCCCACGGCACGGCCAGCCTCAATCGCCGCCTCCCGGGCGTCCGGGGCCCAGTCCGCCAGCCCCAGCACCTCCAGCGCCAACTGTACCAACGGCGCACCGGTGGCTTCGGCGTAGGCCTCCAAACCAGCCAAACTGGCCGGCGGAGTCCCGTCGAGATCGGCTTCCCGGGCGTCGATTAGCCGGTCAAACGACGCCCGGCCCAGGCGATGGCGGGCGATGGCTTCGGCCAATGGCCGCACCACTTCGTGGCTGGTCGCCGACGAACCGGGCTCAGGCCGTTGATAAATCTCGTCAATGGCATCGCGCCACCACTGGAGCCGGATCTGACCGATCAATGGCTCGGTGACCACTTCCCGAGTCTTGGCAATTTCCAGATTGAAGGCCAGCACCGCAAAGAGCGCCTCGCGGCGGTCCGGCGGCGCAAACAGGCCCGTCAGAAACCGGTCGTTGTCATAGCGGCGGACGTCCCGCGCACAATAGGACAGGCCCGCATCAGCGGCCGGAGCGGATCGAACGGAGAGCGGCAACAAGGCAAGCCCTTCATGGAAGTGAACGGTCAGGCGGGGGCGCCATCGTTGATGCCCCCCCTCATCCGCCTGACGGCAGACGCCGGTTGCGCACGCTAGGCTCGCTTACGATCGGTCAGATTATGGTAGTCCGCCATGTGATCGATGAACTGGTCCGACACTTGGGTAATTCGGCCCTTGAGTCCTAAATAATTCGTCCCAACCACCGCTTTGATCTGGGTTACGTCGGACTGAAGCTGGCCCAACTGTCGCCCGTGCTCGGCCAGAATGCCGCCGTGCTCGGCCAGAGTACTGCTGTGCTCGGCCAGAATACTGCTGTGCTCAGCCAGAATACTGCTGTGCTCAGCCAGAATACTGCTGTGCTCAGCCAGAACCCGGCTGTGCTCCCCTTGCGTCTCGGCAATCGCATCCACCTTGGCATTGATCGCGTCAACCTTGTCCACCAAGCGGGTCAGGAGCGTCTTGATTTCATCGTCCATCGGGGACCTCCACGCGCGATTATCCGCCAGGACAGGGTCGACAGTCAAGTTAACTGGTTTTCATCCCCGTTCGGGATGCTGGGGTCCGTTCCCGGCCGGCCCCAAAGCCCCCATCGATGGCCCGAAAAAAATAAATGGAATGACTAGAAACTTTATGATAACAGATTGAAATATCGTCATCTCGGGGAACCTGGGCCAATGCCCGGCACAGAAATGCGCCTCCCGGCCGGAATTGGACCTTCCCAAACCCGGCGATGAGCAATATCTGACCGGTGACCGGGTGTGACGGTTCCTGTGGATGGCATCCACGTCGCCTCGCCCCGTCCCGGACGGTTTCATGTTTTCAGCTCGAGAGGTCTCCATGGCATTCGAACTCGCGCCGCTGCCCTACTCCTACGAAGCCCTCGAACCCACCCTGTCGTCGCAGACTCTGCATCTGCACCACGACAAGCACCACCAAACCTATGTGACCAACCTCAACAATCTGACCAAGGACACGCCGCTGGCTTCGCTGTCCCTGGCCGAGGTGGTCAAGGCAACCGCGGGCAAGCCCGACCAGCAAGGCATCTTCAACAATGCCGGTCAGGTCTATAATCACGATCTGTACTGGTCGTCGATCAAAAAGGGCGGCGGCGGTGCGCTGCCCGGCGTTCTCGAAGCCAAGATCATCAGCGACTTCGGCAGCGTCGCCGCCTTCAAGGATGCGTTCCACCAAGCCGGCCTTACCCAATTCGGCAGTGGCTGGGCGTGGCTGGTGCTCGACGGCGACAAGTTGGCGATCACCAAGACCAGTAACGCCGACACGCCGCTGGCTCATGGTAAAACGCCGTTGCTGGTGGCCGATGTCTGGGAGCATGCCTATTACGTAGACTACCAGAATCGCCGCGCGGATTACCTTAAGGCGTTCCTGGAGACCCTGGTCGACTGGGAAGGCGCCGTCGCCCGCCTCCAGGCCGCTTAAGGGTACCGGTTCTGGGGCCTGGGGCTCCAGTGGGGTCCAGGGGCGTTGCCCCTGGTCACCGGATCATCTTCAGGCGGCGGGAACTTCCTGATTGTCCTCAGCCTCCTTGACGGTCCCGCGTCGCAACCGTCCTTCGCCTAGGAACAACAGGATCGGGGCGGCGATAAAGATCGAGGACGAGGTTCCGACCACGATCCCGAACAGCAGCACCATGGCGAATTCTTCCAGGGCCTCGCCGCCGAACAGCGCCAGCGGCAAGCAGGCCAGGAACACCGTCATTGAGGTGCCGAGCGTCCGATTCAGAGTCTGGTTGATGCTCAGATCAATCAGTTGCCGGAGTGGCAGTTTCTTGTAAAGCCGCAGATTCTCACGGACCCGATCATAGACCACCACCTTGTCGTTGATGGAATAGCCCATGATCGTAAGGATCGCAGCAATACTGGTGAGATTGAATTGGGAGTCGGTGATCACATAAAAGCCAACGGTTTTGGTCACGTCGAGCAACAACGTCACCACCGCGCCAAACCCAAACTGCCATTCGAAGCGGAACCAGATGTAGACCAGCATGGCGAGAATGGCCAGGCTCAAGGCCAGCATGCCGTTCGTGAACAACTCGGTACTGACCGAAGCCCCCACCGCCTCGACCCGACGGACCTGAGTCCCGGTGAAGTCCTTGGCTAGTGCCCCTTTCACCTTTTCGACCGCAACCTGCTGCGCCTTTTCGCCGCCGGGTTGGCGCTCCACGCGGATCAGAACCTCTTGGGGCGAGCCGAACTGCTGGAGCGAAACCGGCCCCAACCCAAGCTGACCAAGGCTGGCCCGTAGCGCCGTGAAGTTCGCGGCGTCCGGCGTCTTGGCCTCGATCACGACACCGCCGACAAAGTCGATGCCGTAATTCAGGCCCGGGTAAATGAACAGGATGATCGAAGCGATACTGAGGACCGCCGAGGTAATCAGTCCAGCAAAACGACCCTTCATGAAGGGAATGCTGGTATCGTCGGGCGCCAAACGAAGCCGGTACATGACGGTGCCTTTATGGTGCAATCAGAGCATGAATCACTAGACGGGCAACACGGCCGGCCGTTTCCAGCGCAACCAACTGACCATCATCAACCGCGCCACCACCGTCGCGGTGAACATGGAGGCCAGAATACCGAAGCTGATGGTCACGGCAAAGCCCTTGACCGG
>CAIYNU010000009.1 GCA_903927615.1 uncultured Rhodospirillales bacterium
CACGTTTTCACCGCCATCGCCATCAACGTCGTCCGCGTGGATGCTTGGCTGACCAACCGCCCCATCGCCAAAACAAGGCGATCGGCCTTCGCATCCCTGGCTCCCATGGCCGCATAGGGAATTCGCCAGCGGTATCCGCAATAATGCAGGACCCGGTTGCCGCGCCGCCGGTGTTCCCCCAGATAGTCCAACCAGAATTGTGCGTACCCGTGTTCAGTCTGCGCCATGACCCGCCTCCATCGCATCCCCTCACCCATCGCATCTCCCTAACGATGTCGGCGCTGTTGCAAAACCATCAAGATCGTATTAGGTCAACGATCATTTTCCGTCCAGTCAAGGAAACCCGTCGCTATGGGCTACAAAGTTGCCGTGATCGGCGCCACCGGCAATGTCGGGCGCGAGATGCTCTCCACCCTGGCCAGCCGTGATTTTCCGGCAACCGAGGTGATTGCCCTGGCCTCGGAACGGTCGGTCGGTTCCGAAATTTCGTACGGCGAGAAGGCTGTTCTCAAGGTGCGGGATCTGGCGGACTTCGATTTTCGGGGCGTGGACATGGCATTGTCCTCCCCCGGGGCCAAGGTGTCGGCGATCCATGCGCCGCGAGCCGCCGCGGCCGGCTGCGTCGTCATCGACAACACCTCCCATTTCCGGATGGATCCCGACGTGCCGCTGGTGGTGCCGGAAGTCAATCCCCAGGCCATCGCCGACTACCGCAAACGGAACATCATCGCCAACCCCAATTGCTCGACCATTCAGATGGTGGTGGCGCTGAAGCCGTTGCACGATCTGGCCACCATCAAGCGCGTGGTGGTGTCCACCTATCAGTCGGTGTCGGGTGCCGGACGCGAAGGCATGGACGAGCTGTTCACGCAGACCCGGGCGATCTACGTCAACGATTCGATCGTGCGCGAAAAGTTCACCAAGCAGATCGCCTTCAACGTCATTCCGCACATCGACGTGTTTCTGGACGACGGTGCCACCAAGGAAGAATGGAAGATGGTGGTCGAGACCAAGAAAATTCTCGATCCCAAGATCGCGGTGGTCGCGACCTGCGTTCGTGTGCCGGTGTTCATCGGCCACGCCGAGGCCATCACCATCGAGTTCGAACAGCCGATCACCGCCGAGCAGGCCCGGGCCGCTCTGCGCGCGGCGCCCGGCGTGACCGTCATCGATCACCGGACCGACGGGGGCTATGTCACGCCGGTGGAGGTGGTGGGCGACGATCCGGTGTTCGTGTCGCGCATCCGCGAGGACTATACGGTGGAAAACGGACTGTGCCTGTGGGTGGTGGCGGACAATCTGCGCAAGGGGGCGGCGCTCAACGCCGTGCAAATTGCCGAAGTCCTGATTCGCGACCATCTTGGTCGTTGAGCCGTCGTGACGGGGACCGGGGCCGGGGCCCCGGTCCCTGAAGGACAATAAAGACCGACCTTGAGGGAGGGGAAGCGAGACTCATGGCCAACACCGTCCGTCCGCGCCGCAGCGTACTCTACATGCCCGGTTCCAATGCCCGGGCCATGGATAAGGGCAAGGGCCTGCCGGCCGACGGCCTGATCCTCGATCTCGAGGACGCCGTCGCTCCCGACGCCAAGCTTGAGGCGCGCAAGCTGGTGGTTGCCGCCATTGCCGGCGGCGGCTATGGCCGGCGCGAGCTGTTCGTGCGGGTCAACGGTCTTAACACCCCCTGGGGTCACGGCGATCTGCTGGCCTCGGCCACCTCGGGCGCCGATGCCGTGCTGCTGCCCAAGGTCGATTCGGCCGATACCGTGCGCCAGGCCGACGCGATCCTGCGGGCCGCCGGTGCGCCCGAGGACCTGGCGCTGTGGTGCATGCTGGAAACGCCCATGGGCCTGCTGAACGTCCGGGAAATTGCCGGTGCCTGCGGGCGGCTGGGCGGCTTTGTGATGGGGACGTCGGACCTGGCCAAGGACCTGCACTGCGCGCACACCCGGGACCGGTTACCGATGATCACCAGCCTCGGGCTGGCGCTGCTGGCGGCCCGGGCTTATGGCCTGGCCATTCTGGATGGCGTCTATCTGGACCTCAACGACGACGACGGCTTCTATCTGGCTTGCCGCCAGGGTGTCGAATTGGGCTTCGACGGCAAGACTCTGATTCACCCCAAGACCATCGAGGCCGCCAACCGCGCCTTTGCGCCGTCGGAGGCCGAGATCGCCTTTGCCCGCCGGATCATCGAGGCCCATGCCCAGGCCATCGCGGCGGGCAAGGGGGTGGTGGTGGTGGACGGCCGGCTGATCGAGAATCTTCATGTTGAAGCGGCCCGTCGCCTGGTTGCCCTGGCCACGGCCATTTCCGACCTTTAGATAAGGTTCGACCTTTAAGGTTCGACCTTTAAAGCGCGTCTCCGATCGGGAACAGGATCAGGATCATGAGTAAGACCAAGACCAACCCCGGGAATTTTTTCGAAGACTTTGCCATCGGTCAGGAAATCGTGCATGCGACGCCGCGCACGGTGACCGGCGGAGACGTGGCGCTTTATATCGCCTTGACCGGGGCCCGCTTTGCGCTGCACTCGGCGGATACCTTCGCGCAGTCGCTGGGGCTGGACGCGGCGCCGGTGGACGATCTGCTGGTGTTCCATATGGTGTTCGGCAAGACCGTGCCGGACATTTCCCTGAACGCCGTCGCCAATCTCGGCTACGCTGCCGGGCGGTTCGGGGTGCCGGTTTATCCCGGTGACACGCTGGCCACCAAGTCCACGGTGATCGGCCTCAAGGAGAACTCCAATCGCCAGACCGGGACGGTTTATGTCCGTTCGGTGGGCACCAACCAGCGCGGCGAAACAGTGCTGGATTATTGCCGCTGGGTGATGGTGCGCAAGCGCGATCCCGAGGCGGCGGTGCCCCCGGCCACGGTTCCCGATTTGCCCGAGGCGGTGCGGGTGGCGGATCTGACGGTGCCGGTTTATCTCAATCTGAACGAGTACGACACTACCGTTGCCGGTTCCGGACACCTGTGGGAAGACTATAAAGCCGGCGAACGCATTGATCATGTCGACGGCATGACCATCGAAGAAGCCGAGCATGCGCTGGCCACCCGTCTGTACCAGAACACCGCCAAGGTGCATTTCAACCAGCATACCGAAAGCCAGGGCCGGTTTGGCAAGCGCCTGATTTATGGTGGTCACATCATCAGCCTGGCCCGCGCCCTGAGCTTTAACGGCCTGGCCAATGCCCTCCGGATCGCCGCCATCAACGGTGGCCGGCATGTCGCTCCGACCTTTGCCGGTGACACCATTTACGCCTGGACCGAAGTCCTGGAAACCCGGGCGCTGACCGCCCGGCACGACGCGGGCGCGTTGCGCCTGCGGACCTTCGCCACCAAGGACCGGCCCTGCGCCGACTTCCCCGGTGTTGGGGCCGACGGCAAGTATGATCCGGCGGTGGTGCTGGATATCGACTATTGGGTGTTGATGCCGCGGCGGGGCTGAGGCGGAGGGTTTTCTCAAAACGTCATGGGTTCAAAGGGCCGACCGGCCCTTTGCGGGTGTGGGCAGAGCCCGCGAACCTTACGGATTGAACTCCAGGCCCGGCGACTTGAGCCTGGGGGCTTGGCCCGTCGGGGTTTCGCCCGGCGGCGAAGCAGCCGGCGGTGCCGGCGGCAGGGCAGGGGGGGCGCCCGAAGCCTCGGTGCCGCTCTTGGCTTCGTCGATGACTTCGCATCGCGGCGAGCAGGCCAGGGTGGATTCACGGATGCCGTGATCGGCCGTGGCGGCGCCGCCCCGATCGACGGTGACGACGCCCTGATCCGGCGGCGTCACCATTACGGTGACGGTCAGCAGGGTGCCGCCGCCGGCATCCAGCACCGTCAGGCTGGTTTGTCCCGGCTTTTTGCCTAAGAGTGTGAGCTTGCGCGGACCGAGTACCGAGGCATCGGCGATCTGGGGATTGGCGATGATCACGGTGTGGATGTCACCGGCTAGGTCGAGCATGGTCATGGCGTTGATGAACACCCGCAGCGGGGCGGGTTTGGCCATGCGGTCGGCACCCTGCGCCCGGCTGGGCGGGGCGGCCGGCAGGGCGGTCAGGAGGATGGCGGCCACGGCGGCGGCCCAACGGGGAAACATCTCGCTTTACCTGTCGGTGCGCGGTAAGGGTGGAGTCGTCCTCGACCGGAACGGCTTTTCCATCATGCCATCGGCTTCGCCCGTGTCCAAGCTCCTCGGCGCCTTCGTGGCGATTCGCCGGCCGATGGCTGTTGCTGCTGCCGTGGCGGCCGGCTTGGCTCTGGCCGGTTGCGCCGGGGACACCGGGACCCGGGACAAACTCGACCGATTGTTGGTGGACGAGGCCCGGCAAGCCGAGCAGGCCCATGACTACGAGACGGCCATTCGTCGTTATGCCGTGCTTTATGACCGCAAGCCGGACGATACCGCCCTGACCCAGGGGTTGGCGCGCACGCTTCGCGCGGCTGGACGGTTCGAGGACGCGCGGACGGTGCTGGCCGAGGCGCTGGCCCGGCAGGGGCCGCAACCGCGGTTGCTGCTGGAGCGGGGCAAGGACGAAATCGCGCTCGGCCGTCCCGAGCTGGCGGTGCCGACGCTGGTCGCCGTCATCGCCGGCGCCCCGGGTGATTGGGAAGCGGCGGCAACGCTGGCCATCGCCTACGACCGGCTTGGCCGTTACGACGAGGCGGCGGTCCAGTATCGGGTGGCGACAGGACTCAATCCGGAAAACCCGGACGTTCTCAACAACTATGCCTTGTCGCGGGCGCTGGCTGGTCGGATCGACGAGGCGCTGGCTCTGCTGCGCCGGGCGGTGGCTTTGCCGTCGGCCGGTTCGCGCACCCGCGAAAATCTGGCGTTCCTGGAATCCCTGCAACCCAAGCCGGCACCGGTCCCACGGCCTTTGGTTGCCGGTTCGCGACCGCCGGCGACTGCTCGCGCCACCGCTAAAGCCAGCCCGGCACCGGCAGTCCCTGTGCCCGCAAGAAAGCCGGATTGAACAGCTTGGACTGGTAGCGCGTTCCGGAATCGCACAGAATGGTCACAATGGTGTGGCCGGGTCCCAGGGTTCGGGCTAACTGGATGGCGCCGACCACGTTAACCCCGGATGACGTCCCCAGCACCAGCCCCTCCTCCTTGACCAGGCGGAACAACGCTGTCACGGCGTCTTCGTCCGAGACCTGCTGCGCCCAGTCGATGGGCGCGCCGTCCAGGTTGCCGGTGATGCGGCCCTGGCCGATGCCCTCGGTGATCGAACTGCCCTCGGCTTCCAGCGTGCCGGCGGTATAATAGTGGTAAAGCGCCGATCCGGGCGGATCGGACAGCACGATTTTGACCCCGGGGTTTCGGTCCTTCAGCGCCAGGCCGACGCCGGCCAGTGTGCCGCCGGTGCCGACGGCGCAGGTGAACCCGTCGATCCGGCCGCCGGTTTGGGCCCAAATCTCCGCCCCGGTGGTGCGGAAGTGGCCGTCGCGATTGGCGGTGTTGTCGAACTGATTGGCCCAGATGGCGCCGTTGGGTTCGGTCGTGGCCAGCGTCTCGGCCAGACGTCCCGACATGCGGACATAATTGTCGGGGTTGCTGTAGGGGACCGCCGGCACCAGGATCAATTCGGCGCCCACCAGGCGCAGCATGTCCTTCTTTTCCTGGCTCTGGGTTTCGGGCATGACGATGACGGTCCGATACCCGCGGGCGTTGCCGACCAGGGCGAGGCCGATGCCGGTGTTGCCGGCGGTGCCTTCCACGATCACGCCGCCCGGGCGCAGCAGGCCGCGTTGCTCGGCGTCCTCGATGATGGCCAGCGCCGCCCGGTCCTTGACCGAGCCGCCGGGATTGAGGAATTCGGCCTTGCCCAGTATCTCGCAACCGGTCAACGCCGACGGGCCGGCCAGCCGGATCAGGGGGGTGTTGCCGACGGCACCGACGAACCCATCACAAATCGAAGACACGGAGGCACTCCATCGCTGGTCGGTTGCCCAGTGTTCCGACGCCGACGGACCCTTCCCACCCCTTGGGGCCGGAACACCAGTTTAATCATTCTGTTTGTATTGCGCCCGGGACATCGCCGTCGGGTACCAGGCGTCTCAGTCACCCTGTGGGTGGGGGGCGGCAGCCAGGTGAACCTTGCGCCGCAACAGCGACAGCGGCGTGTCCCCGGCCACCCCGGCCTGGTAGGCGACCCCGATTTCGGTCAGGGCGTGTTGCCAGGTGGCCAGATTGGCGCCGTCCGGAACCGCCACCGTGGAAAAGCCGGTGCGAATCAGGAATTGGTACTGGTCGGGCAGGGTGTGGCCGACCGCCCGGATTTCGCCGGTATAGCCGTACCGTTCGCGTAACTCCCGGGCGGTTGAAAAGGCCCGCCCGTCGCGAAATTTGGGAAATTCCAGGGCAACCAACGCTACCCGGTCGAGATCGGGGGCGATCTCGCCGGTTCGCTGACTGCTCTTGAGGCGGACCCCCACCGGGCTGTTGCGGGCGACCAGCACCGCCCGGTCACGCCGCCAGCGGTCCAGGCTGACGATCACCGGACCGTCCGGAATCGCCTCGACGGCGTCATCCAGACTGATCCAGGGGTCCTCGACCGGCAGGCCGTCCTTAAGCAGCAGCGCCATAGACCTTCTCCTTGAACGGACCGACGCCGATTCGGGCCACGGTATCGATGAAACGCTCGCCGTCGGTGCGCCGCTCCAGATACAGCGCGATCAGCGATTCGACAACATCCGTCACCCGGTCATACCCCACCGCCGGCCCCACCACCTGGCCCAGCGCGGCGGTCTCGGTGGCGTCACCGCCAATGGTGATCTGATAGGTTTCGACGCCATGCTTGTCGACGCCCAGGATGCCGATGTGGCCGACATGGTGGTGGCCGCAGGCATTGATGCAGCCGCTCATCTTGATCTTCAGTTCGCCGATCCGGTGCTGGCGGTCGAGATCGGCGAAGCGCCGGGAAATCTCCTGGGCCAGGGGAATCGAGCGGGCATTGGCGAGCGCGCAATAATCCAGCCCCGGGCATGAGATGATATCGCCCACCAACCCGGCGTTGGCGGTGTCGAGGCCATGCGGCCCCAGGTCCCGCCACAAGGCCGGCAGGTCATCCTGGCGGACATGGGCCAGCACCAGATTCTGTTCGTGGCTGACCCGGATTTCACCGAAGCTGTAGCGGTCGGCCAGGGCCGCCACGGCTTCCATCTGGTCCGAGGTGGCGTCGCCGGGGATGCCGCCGGTGGGCTTCAAGGACAGGGTGACCGCGGCGTAGCCGGGCTGCTGGTGAGGCGTCAGGTTCGACCGGGCCCAGCGGGCAAAGGCCGGGTCTTCGCGCCGGGCCTGGTCCAAAGCGGTCGACACCGCGGGCAGCGTTGCGAAAGGGGGCGGGGCGAAGTGGCTGCGAATGGCGTCGACGATCCCGGCATCCAGCCGGTAGTGGGGGCCGCGGATGCGCTCGAACTCGGCCGCAATTTGCTCCCGGAGCCGGTCCACTCCGACCTCGTGGACCAGAATCTTGATGCGCGCCTTGTAGATGTTGTCGCGCCGGCCGTACTGATTGTAGATGCGCAGAATCGCTTCGAGATAGGCGAGCAGGTCCGGCTCGGGCACCCAGTCGGCCAGTCGCCGGCCCAGGAACGGCGAGCGGCCCAGGCCGCCTCCGACGAGGATTTCGAAGCCCACCGCGCCGCCGGCGCCGCGCCGGGCCCGAATGCCGATGTCGTGAATGGCGATGGCCGCCCGGTCATGGTCGCTGCCGGTGATCGCGATTTTGAACTTGCGGGGCAGGAAGCTGAATTCCGGGTGCAGGGTCGACCATTGCCGCAGAATTTCGGCGTAGACCCGGGGGTCGACGATTTCATCCGCCACCGCCCCGGCAAATTGATCGGTGGTGACGTTGCGGATGCAGTTACCGCTGGTCTGGATGGCGTGCATGTCGATGGCGGCCAGGTCGGCCAGAATTTGGGGCACATCGACCAGCTTGATCCAGTTGAACTGGAGATTCTGCCGGGTGGTGAAATGGCCGTAGCCGCGATCGTAGCGGCGGCCGATGGCGGCCAGGCCCCGCATCTGATCGGAACTCAGCACACCGTAAGGAACGGCGATCCGCAGCATGTAGGCGTGAAGCTGAAGATAGAGGCCATTCATCAGCCGGATCGGCTTGAACTCGTCCTCGGTCAACGCGCCGGACAGGCGACGCGCCACCTGCCGGCGGAATTGTTCGACTCTGTCCGCCAGAAAGCGCCGATCGGTTTCGTCGTAGTGGTAGATGCCGGCAGCACCGGCAGACGACAGATGGGTCATGAACGCGTCCTCCGGCCCGCGGCCGGACAGTTTGAGAAACGGCACACAGGATCAGGCCAGGGCTCCCGCTCCCTGAATCCCCAGATCGGGACGGACGCTGGGGCCACGGGCGCGGATGCGCTCGCGCGGACGCAGCGGCTGCGGGCCGCAGCCGGCCACGGTCACGTCGACCAAGTAGGGCTCCACCACCACCACCCCGGCGGCGTCGGTCGTTTGGGTCCGAGCCAGGGCCGCTCCGGCCGCCGCCCCGCCCAACACCGCGGCCTCGGCCAGCCGTTCGACCCAAACGTCGCCGGCGGCCAGCCACACCACGGTGCCGGTGTCGAGCCGGTTCGCCGATACCACCTTCATCACTTCGCCGGCCTGTGCCATACCCGCTCTCTCCTTAACCCCGCGCTGGTGATGTAAACCACGCCGCCGCGTTGGACAAGTCGAATTTTGTCCGACATATTTCACGTAATAATCACGTTGTTGACACAATCCGTGGGCGGCTTGGGAAAGCCCTTGCCTTGGTGAGAGAATGGGTTATAGTGGCCGTGGTATCCGGTACGGCTTGGCGGCGCGTGAAAGCGAGCCGCGGCGCCGGCGTGCGGGTGGGCCGTCGGCCCACTTTTTTTATTATCAAGCGGCATGGATCCCGCGGAAGATGCGGGCCAGGTTTGTTGGGGAATGGACGGAACAGAGCGGATAGAGACGGTCATCGCACCCGCGATCACGGCCATGGGCTATGAGATCGTTCGGGTTCAGATGTCGGGGGGGCGGCGGCAGGTCTTGCAGGTCATGGCCGAGCGCCGTGATGGTGCGACCATGACGGTGGATGACTGCGCCGACATCAGCCGGACAATTTCCGCCGTTCTGGACGTGGAGGACCCCATCGCTGGCGCCTACACCCTGGAGGTGAGTTCGCCCGGCATTGATCGGCCCCTGATCCGGTTGAAAGATTTTGAACGCTACGCCGGTTTTGAGGCGCGGGTTGAGACAAGGGCGCTGGTTGATGGGCGCCGACGCTTTCGCGGCGCCCTGAAGGGTGTCACCGAGGGCCGGGTTCGACTGGAAACCGACGCCGGCCTTGTCGAGTTGCCGTATGATAACATTTTGCGCGCCAAGCTGGTTCTGAACGACGCTCTCCTGGCCGCTCACCTGTAGCCCGTCCCGGCCCGAACCATCGCCGAGTCTGCTGTACTATCGTTTCAAGCCTGATCCCGTCACCGAGCCAACTGAGTCCAGGGAACCCCGAGTTATGGAACTGCTGCAAGTCGCCGATGCGGTAGCGCGCGAGAAGAGCATCGATCGAGATGAAGTTCTCGAGGCGATGGAACTCGCGATCCAGAAGGCGGGGCGATCCAAATACGGCCACGAGCACGACATCCGGGCCCGGATCGATCGCAAGACCGGTGATATTCATCTGGCTCGCTACATGCATGTGGTTGAGACTATCGAGAATGAGGCGGTCGAACTGACTCTGGCCCAGGCGCGCCGGATCAAGGCCGACGCCAAGCCCGGCGAGTTCCTGGTGGACGTGCTGCCGCCCATCGATTTCGGCCGGATCGCCGCGCAGACCGCCAAGCAGGTGATCGTTCAGCGGGTGCGCGATGCCGAGCGCAAGCGCCAGTTTAACGAGTACAAGGACCGGGTCGGCGAGATCGTCAACGGTCTGGTCAAGCGGGTCGAATACGGCAACGTCACGGTCGATCTGGGCCGGGCCGAGGCCATTCTGCGCCGCGACGAATTGTTGCCGCGCGAGCACTTCAAGAATGGGGATCGCGTTCGCGCCCTGATCTTCGACGTTCGCGAAGAACCGCGCGGGCCGCAAATCTTTCTGTCCCGTGCGCATCCGATCTTCATGGCCAAGCTGTTCATGCAGGAAGTGCCGGAAATTTATGACGGCATCATCGAGATCAAGTCGGTGGCGCGGGATCCGGGCAGTCGGGCCAAGATTGCGGTTCTGTCCAACGACAGCTCCATCGATCCCGTCGGCGCCTGCGTCGGTATGCGCGGCAGCCGGGTTCAGGCGGTGGTCGGCGAGTTGCAGGGCGAGAAGATCGACATCATTCCGTGGTCGTCGGATGCCGCGACCTTTGTCGTCAATGCGCTGGCCCCGGCCGAGGTGGCCAAGGTGGTGCTTGATGAAGAGAACAAGCGGATTGAGGTGGTGGTCCCGGATGACCAGTTGAGTCTGGCCATCGGTCGTCGCGGTCAGAATGTCCGGCTGGCGTCGCAGCTCACCGGCTGGGATATCGACATCCTGACCGAGGCCGAGGAGTCCGACCGCCGGTCCGAAGAGTTCCGCACGCGCTCCCAGTTATTTATCGACGCTCTTGATGTCGATGACGTCATTGCTCATCTGCTGGTGGCGGAGGGCTTCACCTCCCTGGAGGAGGTTGCGTTCATCGAGACCAACGATCTGGCCGAGATCGAAGGCTTCGACGCCGACATCGCCGACGAGATCAAGGAGCGTGCCCGGGTCTGGATCGAGAACCAGGATGCCGTCTATACCGAGCGCCGGCAGGAACTGGGTGTCGAGGACGAGGTGGCGGCCCTGACCGGGTTCGGGCCGTCGCAACTGGTCAAACTGGGCGAACACGATATCCGGACCCTCGACGACCTGGCTGATCTGGCCGGAGACGAGCTGACCGAGATTTTGGGCAAGGATGGGCCTTCCAAAGAGGAGGCCAACGAGATCATCATGGCGGCGCGCGCCCATTGGTTTGCGGATGGTGCCGGTGGCCCGCCGTCGTCCGGGGCTCGCCCCGTGCAGGGTCGCGCGTCGTGAGTTTGGGGTTGTGGGGACCCGCGCGGGCGTCAGGCCCGAGGGGGCAAGACGGGACCGGGTGGGTTCCGTGTGGGATGGTAGAATGGACGGTGGAATGGTACCGATCGAAGAGGAAGACAGTGTGGACGACGGGGCCGCGGTCGAACCGCGCGACCCGTTGCGGCGCTGCATTCTGACCGGTACGGTTCAGCCGAAGGACGGTATGATCCGTTTTGTGGTGGGCCCCGACGGTGCGGTGGTCCCGGATTTGGAAGGCTCGTTGCCCGGTCGCGGCTTGTGGCTGACGGCGGAACGGGCGGTGGTGCAGAAGGCGGTTGCCCGAAAGGCTTTTGCCCGGGCGGCACGGCGGCCGGTGGCGGTTGACGCGGACCTTGCGGATCGGCTGTCGACGTTACTGGCCCGGCGGTGCCTGAATGTGATTGGCCTGGCGCGCCGCGCCGGTCAGGTGGTGGCGGGGTTCGAAAAGGTGCGCGAGGCCTTGCGCGCTGGCCGGGTTGGTCGAAGCGGCAGCCCGGCGGTGCTGCTTGCGGCCGGCGACGGCGCCGCCGATGGCCGGGCCAAACTACGGGCCTTGGCCGGTGGCTTGCCTGTGCTGGAAGACTTCGAGGCGGCGGCACTGGGAGCGGCCCTTGGCCGAGACTTGGTGGTTCACGCCGTTCTGGCGCGTGGCAGCCTGGCGGATCGTCTGCGAATCGACGCGGGACGCTATGCGGGATTGAAGATCATGTCGGTCGGGCGTTCGCCCGTCGGCCAAACCGGATTAACGACGGACCAGTCGGACACCAATGACTGAAAGCAACGACCAGGATCGCAAGAAAGAAGTGTTGCACCTTACCGGCAAGGGGAAACTCGAGCTGAAGAAGACGGTGGACGCGGGATCGGTGCGACAGAGCTTTTCGCATGGTCGATCAAAGACGGTAACCGTCGAGGTCAAGCGCAAACGCACCATCGAAAAGGGCGCCGCACCCGGTGTCGCCGATGGCGGCGCCGCGGCCCGGCGGGCGGCCGAGGGCCTGCCGGCTAAGGGCGGCCCCGGGCGGGGTTCCCGAGGCGCTCCGGTGCGCCAACTCACCAAGGAGGAGCGCGAAGCGCGAGTCCGGGCGCTGCTGGGTGCGGCCAAGCGCGAGGAAGAGCGGCGGACCACCACCGAGGTCGACGAGGAGTTGCTCGCCACCCTCGAGGAGGAAGCCGCGGCGGCCGAAATCGAGGTCGAAGGCGAGGTGGGGGCCGAGACCGAGGCCGAGGCCTTCGAAGAGGCGGTCGAGACGCTGGATGCCGAGACCTTGCGCCAGCGCGAGATCGATGAACTGCGGCGTATTCAAGCCCAGGAACAGGCGGTGGCCGCCGAGGCCGAACGCCGACGCCAGGAGGAAGAGGCCAAGAAGCGCGAGGCCGAGGACAGCCGGCGCAAGGCCGAAGAGGAGCGCAAGAAGCCCCAGGGCCGTACCGGCGTCGCTGGCGCTCCGGCTCCGGCCGCGCCAGCCCCGGCAACACCGGCAACCGAAGCCGCCAGACCCGCGGTTCCGCCGGTTCGTACCGCCGCCGACGAGGACGAGGACGAGCGCAAGTCGCGCAAAGCGGGCGCCAAGGCGGCCGCCGCACCAAAACCGGTGGCATCACCCCGCAAGAGCGGCGACCGTCGGCGCGGCGGCAAGATCACCGTCACCCAGGCGCTCAATGCCGACGAAGCCGAGCGGACCCGAAGCCTCGCCGCCATGCGGCGGGCGCGGGAGCGCGAAAAGCTGCGTCTCAATGCGCGCCAGGAAATGCAGAAGGTGACGCGCGAGGTGGTGTTGCCGGAGGTGATTACGGTCCAGGAGCTGGCCAATCGGATGGCCGAGCGGGCGGCGGACGTGATCAAGGCGCTGATGCGCATGGGCGTGATGGCCACCATCACCCAGACCATCGATGCCGACACCGCGGAACTGGTGATCACGGAATTTGGCCACCGCCTGCGCCGGGTCTCGGACTCCGACGTTGAGGTCGGCATGCATGGCGAGGTGGACCGCGACGAGGAGTTGATCACGCGGCCACCGGTGGTCACGATCATGGGCCATGTGGACCATGGCAAAACCTCGCTGCTGGATGCCTTGCGCCATACCGACGTGGCCTCACGGGAGGCGGGCGGCATCACCCAGCACATCGGCGCCTATCAGGTGACGCTGTCGCACGGTGGCCGTATTACCTTCATCGACACGCCGGGTCACGCCGCGTTCACCGAAATGCGGGCGCGCGGCGCCAACGTCACCGATGTGGTGGTGCTGGTGGTGGCGGCCGACGATGGCATCATGCCCCAGACGGTCGAGGCGATTCAGCACGCCAAGGCGGCGAAGGTGCCGATTATTGTCGCCATCAACAAGATCGATCTCCCCGATGCCCGGCCCGAACGGGTGCGGCAGGAACTTCTTCAGCACGGCCTGGTGGTTGAAGAGATGGGTGGCGATCTGCTGGCGGTGGAGGTTTCGGCCAAGTCGCGGATCGGTCTGGACCGACTCGAGGAAGCCATTTTGCTCCAGGCGGAAATCCTGGAACTGCGCGCCAATCCCGACCGCCCGGCGGTAGGGACCGTGATTGAAGCCAAGCTGGAGCGGGGTCGGGGCTCGGTGGCCACGGTTCTGGTCCAACGCGGCACGCTGCGGGTCGGCGACATCTTCGTGGCCGGCTGCGAATGGGGCCGGGTGCGGGCGCTGATCAACGATCGCGGCCAAAGCGTCGAGAAAGCGGAGCCCGCGGTTCCGGTGGAGGTGTTGGGTCTGAACGGAACGCCGATGGCCGGCGACGAGTTCGCGGTGCTGGATAACGAGGCTCGGGCCCGGGAGATCACCGAGTTCCGCCAGCGCAAGAAGCGCGAGGCTCAGGTCACGGCGTCGGCCAGGGGAACCCTGGAGCAGATGTTCAATCGTATCCAGGTGGGCGAAGCCAAGGAACTGGCGATCGTCATCAAGGGCGACGTGCAGGGCTCCATCGAGGCTATCGGCGGCGCGCTGGAGAAACTGGCGGCCGACAGTACCGAGGTCAAGGTCCGGTTGCTGTTCTCGGGGGTCGGTGCCATCAACGAGTCGGACGTGACCCTGGCCAATGCCTCCAAGGCGCTGATCATCGGCTTTAACGTCCGTGCCAATCCCCAGGCCCGGGAGATGGCCCGGCGGGATGGTGTCGAGGTTCGCTATTACTCGGTGATTTACAACGTCATCGACGATGTGCGGGCGGCCTTGATCGGCATGCTGTCGCCGGTCCTGCGCGAACGCTTCCTGGGCAATGCCACCATCCGCGAGGTGTTCAATATCACCAAGGTCGGCAAGGTCGCCGGCTGTCTGATCACCGAAGGGATCGTCAAGCGCGGCGCCGGCGTGCGGTTGCTGCGCGATAACGTGGTTGTCCACACCGGCTCGCTGAAGACGCTGAAACGCTTCAAGGACGAAGTCAAGGAAGTCCGCGAGGGGTATGAATGCGGTATGGCCTTCGAGAACTACGATAATATCCAAGCAGGCGATATTATCGAGGCATTTGAGATTGAGGAAATCGCGCGGGCCTTGTAGAGAACAGCCGCCGGCGGCCAGGGGCTTAGCCCCTGGACCCTACGGAGACCTGGGGTCTCCGTAGGGTCCAGGGGGTTTTCTCGTGGTCGCCGAAGGCCAAAAGGGCTCTCCGGCCGCTGGGTTTTCGCGCTCCGAGTGTCATGATCGGCTCTGACGGCAGCGGTAAGACTAACGTGCTTCAGGCCATCGAGCGCCCGCTCAATCGGGACGGGCACGCGGGGGTGGGGGTGGCTGTAATCTGGATCGTTCCATGGTCACGCCTGCGTCCGGCTTGGCCTCAACGACGCGCGATTTGAAAGCCCTGTCGGATTCGCTGCCTTTGCACACCCCGTGAGCAATCGCGTTCAGGCCGTCACAAGAAAAGGGGACTTGACCATGACTCACAAACACGGCCCCCGCTCGCCCTCACAACGCCAATTGCGGGTGGGGGAGGAGGTGCGCCATGTGTTGTCGGCGCTGTTTCTGCGGGGCGATTTTCGGGACCCGACCCTGCAAGCCCTCAACGTCACCGTGACCGAGGTGCGGCTCAGTCCCGATCTGCGCAACGCCACGGTTTTTGTGACGCCGTTGGGTGGCCAGCAACTGGGCGACTCGGTGGCGGCGTTGCGGCGGGCTGCGGCGTTTTTGCGGAGTCAGGTGGCGCGGGAGATCAATCTCCGCTACGCCCCGGCGCTCAGCTTCGAGGCCGACCGGTCGTTCGAAGTGGCGAGCCGGATCGACAGTCTGCTGCATTTGCCCGAGGTGGCTCGCGACTTGGGGGCCGGGGAGCCGGCGGCGGAGCCCGCCACCACCCCTGAACCGGGAGGACCCGCCGTTGGGGCGTAGGAAGGGCGGACGGCCGATTCATGGCTGGCTGGTGATCGACAAGCCGGCGGGGCCGTCCTCGACCCAGGTGCTGGGCCGGGTGCGGCGCCTGACCGGCGCGGAAAAGGCCGGCCATGGCGGAACGCTGGATCCGATTGCCACCGGGGTCTTGCCGATTGCGCTGGGGGAGGCGACCAAGACCGTGGCCTATGCCATGGACGGGACCAAGATTTACCGGTTCCGGGCGCGGTGGGGTGAGGAACGGGCGACCGACGATTGTGCCGGGGTGGTGACGGCGGTTTCGGATCACCGCCCGACCGAAGCCGCGCTGCGGGCGGTGTTGGGGCGGTTTACCGGCGAGATTGACCAGATCCCGCCCCAGTTTTCGGCGCTGAAGATCGATGGCGAGCGGGCCTATGATCTGGCCCGGGCCGGCGAGGTGGTGGACCTGGAACCCCGCCGGGTGCGGATCGATCGGCTGACGCTGGTGGAACGGCCCGACGACGACCACGCCGAATTCGAGGTGGTGTGCGGCAAGGGGACCTATATGCGCTCGTTGGCCCGGGATGTGGCGCGGGCGGTGGGCACCGTCGGTCATGTGGACCAGTTGCGCCGCCTGGCGGTCGGCCGTTTTACCCTGGACCGGGCGATTTCCCTGGACGATCTGGCGGCGCTGGGGCAAGGTGCCGCCCTCGATGACCATCTGCTGCCGCTCGAGACCGCGCTGGACGACATCCCGGCGCTGGCCCTGACGGCGGCGGAAGCGCAGCGGATGCGGCAGGGTCAACCGGTGGCGTTGCTGCGTCGCCAGGATCTCGGACGGCTTGAAGAGCTGACCGCGGCCTGCGGCGACGGCGACGGTATCGTGTTGGCCATGGCCGAAGGACGGCCGGTGGCCCTGGCTGTGCTCGACGGTGCGGAAGTCCGCCCGGTGCGCGTTCTTAACCTTTAGCGGGAGATCACGATGTCGATTACAGCCGAGCGCAAGACGGCGCTCATTGGCGAGTACGCCACGACGACCGGCGACACCGGTTCGCCCGAAGTGCAGGTGGCGATCCTGAGTGAACGCATTCGCAATCTGACCGAACACCTTCAAGGGCATCCCAAGGATTTCCATTCCCGGCGGGGTTTGCTGGTGATGGTTGGGCAACGCCGGCGGTTGTTGGATTACCTGAAGCGCAAGGAGGTTGGCCGCTATGAGCGGTTGATCCAGCGCCTCGGCCTTCGCCGCTAATGGGTTTTTGGTCGCCCTTGACGCGATATCCGGCCTTTTTCTGCCCCATCAGGATGATCCTCGGAGGGCATGCTCCGGGGATGGCCGCTGTCCGTCGGGTGGTTGGGACCTATTACGATCACGACTCCTAAGAGTACAGCCGGCCGGGATGTCCCGGCCGGCCTTTTTCTGTTTCACGCGGGAACGACGACGACGGAAGGACCGCGGCCCGGAGTCACCCAATCCGGGGTGGCCGGGTGTCGGATGGAAGGAAGAACAAAGATGTTCAAGGTATATCGCAAGGAAATCCTCTGGGGTGGTCGCAAACTGACCTTCGAGACTGGCAAGATCGCGCGCCAGGCGGATGGTGCGGTGCTGGTTTCTTACGGCGAGACCGTCGTGTTGTGTACGGTGGTAGCCCAGAAGACTGCTCGCCCGGGGATTGATTTCTTCCCGCTGACTGTTAACTACCAGGAAAAGACGTTCGCTGCGGGCAAGATTCCTGGCGGTTTCTTCAAGCGCGAAGGTCGCCCGACCGAAAAGGAAACGCTGGTCAGCCGACTGGTGGATCGCCCGATCCGGCCCTTGTTCGCCGAAGGGTTCCGCAATGAGACCCAGGTCATCTGCACGGTGCTGAGCCACGACCTGGAGAACGATCCCGACGTGGTGTCGATGATCGGGACGTCGGCGGCGCTGACCATTTCGGGCATTCCGTTCCTGGGTCCGGTCGGCGCGGCCCGGGTCGGGTTCAAGAACGGCGCGTTTCTGCTCAACCCGACCCTGGCCGAGATCGAGGAGACCGATCTGGATCTGGTGGTTGCCGGCACCACCGACGGTGTGTTGATGGTCGAATCCCAGGCCCAGGAACTGTCGGAAGAGACCATGCTGGAGGCGGTGATGTTCGGTCACCGGGGGTTCCAACCGGTGATCCAGGCGATCGTCGAACTGGCCGAGCAATGCGCCAAAGAGCCATGGCAGCTTCCCGCGCCCAGCTATGATCGGGTTGCGGTCAAGGCGCGGTTGCGGGACGTGGTGGGTGACGACATCATCGCGGCCTATGGCGAGACCGTGAAACAAGCCCGTCACGACAAGCTTGACGCCGCCAAAGCCAAGGCTATCGAGGCCGTGGCCGGCGAAGCCATTGCCGCGGATGCCATCGGGTCCTGCTTCAAGGAGTTGGAAAGCGACGTGCTGCGCGGATCGGTGATTGCGACCGGTTTGCGGATCGACGGTCGCGACACCAAGACGGTTCGGCCCATCGTCGCCGAAGTCGGTGTGCTGCCGCGCGCTCATGGTTCGGCGCTGTTCACCCGGGGCGAGACCCAAGCGCTGGTGGTGGCAACCCTCGGCACCAGCCAGGACGAACAGGTGGTTGACGCCCTTGAGGGCGAATACCGCGAGCATTTCATGCTGCACTACAACTTTCCTCCGTATTCGGTGGGCGAGGTCGGCCGGCTGGGTACGCCCGGGCGGCGGGAGGTTGGCCACGGCAAACTGGCGTGGCGGGCGCTGCGGCCGTTGCTGCCGATCAAGGAAAACTTCCCCTACACCTTGCGGGTGGTTTCGGAGATCACCGAGTCCAACGGCTCGTCATCCATGGCCACCGTCTGCGGCACCTCTCTGGCGCTGATGGATGCCGGCGTGCCGATGCCGCGGCCGGTGGCCGGCATTGCCATGGGGCTGATCAAGGAGGACAGCGGTTACGCGGTGCTTTCGGACATCCTGGGCGACGAAGATCACCTCGGCGACATGGATTTCAAGGTGGCCGGGACCGAAAAGGGCATCACCTCGCTGCAAATGGACATCAAGATCACCTCGATTACCGAGGAGATCATGAAGGTGGCGTTGGCTCAGGCCCGGGACGGTCGTCTGCATATCCTGGGCGAAATGGCCCAGGCGATCCATGGCGCCCGTGACGAGGTCAACCAGAACGCGCCGCGGATCACCGTAATGTCCATTCCGAAGGAGAAGATCCGCGACGTGATCGGCTCGGGCGGTAAGGTGATCCGGGAGATTTGCGAGCAGACCGGTGCCAAGGTCGACATCGACGACGATGGTACGGTCAAGGTTGCCGCGGTTGACAGCAAGGCGGCGCAGGCTGCCATCAACTGGATCCGCGGGATTGTCGCCGAGCCCGAACTGGGTGTGGTTTATATCGGCAAGGTGGTGAAGGTTGTGGACTTCGGCGCTTTCGTCAATTTCCTGGGCACGCGCGATGGTCTGGTTCATATTTCGGAATTGGCCCAACAGCGGGTTGGCAAGGTATCGGACGTGATCAAGGTTGGCGATGAAGTCAAGGTGAAGGTATTGGGCTTTGATGATCGCGGCAAGGTCAAGTTGTCGATGAAGCAGGTGGATCAGGCGACCGGCGAAGACCTGACCAAAAAGAGCTAGATGGTTGTTGGGTCATAACGGTGAGTTGGCGTCCTGACCGGTCGGGACGCCGGCAAGCCGGTATGACACGGGCAGGCGGGCGCCGGTGCATTCCCCGGCGCCCTTTTTTGGGTGCGTGGCGCCGTTGGTTCCGGGCCGCGATGGGGCAACGTCCCTGCTCGCCGAAATCCGAATCCACCCTATATTGGGCGGTACCCTATTTTGGTGGAGTCTTTACGATGCGACAATCTTTATGCGGCGCGTACCGGCGACTGGGTCATTGGCTCCGCTTGACGAGTGTCTTGGCGGCGATGCTGGTTTTGGCGGGGAATGGCGAGACGCAGGCGCAGGACTTGCAGCCGCCACCGCAAAGCGGGCTGAAGACGGCGGCCTTCGCCGGGGGCTGCTTTTGGTGCATGGTTCATCCGTTTGATAGTCTGCCCGGGGTCGTTTCGGTGATTTCCGGCTATACCGGCGGGCAGGTGGCCAATCCCAGCTATCAACAAGTTTCGTCCGGCGGCACCGGGCATGCCGAATCGGTGCGGATCGATTATGACCCTAAGGTGGTGAGCTACCAGAAGTTGCTCGATGTCTTTTGGCGGAACGTCGATCCGTTCGATGGCGGCGGTCAGTTTTGCGACCGCGGCAATCAATATCGCACGGCTATTTTTGTCGCTGACGACGACCAGCGGGGGTTGGCCGAGGCCTCCAAGCAGGCCATGGAAAAACGGTTTTCGCGGACGCTGGCGACCCAGATCGTGGCGGCCGGGCCGTTTTACCGGGCCGAAGACTACCATCAGAATTATTACCGGGAGAATCCTCTGCATTATCAGTTCTATCGCGGGCGATGCGGTCGCGATAACCGGTTGCAGGAGGTTTGGGGGGCCGAAGCGGGCGGGCATGACCTGCGGTGACCGCGCGCGTCGGTTCCGGACTCACCCCAACATTCCTTCCCCCGGCACTTCCCCATAACGAACCAGGGATAAGACCATGACCAGACGCGATGTCTTTACGATGGCGGCGGCGGCGGTGGGCGCGTATGCCGGTTTGCGGGCGGCTCCCGCCGCCGCCTTCGAGGTCGAGCACAGCGACGCCGAATGGCGGCACCTCCTGACCCCGGCCCAATACGCCGTGCTGCGCGGCCACGGCACCGAGCGCGCGGGCAGCAGTCCCCTGGATCATGAATTCGCCAAGGGAACCTACGCCTGTGCCGGGTGCGAGCTGCCCGTGTACAGTTCCGATACAAAATTCGACAGTGGCACCGGGTGGCCGAGTTTTTGGGCACCGCTGCCCGGCGCCGTGGACACCACCGAGGACCGCGGCTTCTTCATGATCCGAACCGAGGTCCACTGCCACCGCTGCGGTGGCCATCTTGGCCATGTCTTCGATGATGGACCGGAGCCGACCCATAAGCGTTACTGCATGAACGGCGTCGCCCTGACCTTCACCAAAACAAGTGGAACGGAAGGCTGAGGGCGAACCATGGTAAAGCGGTCCGGGGGGTGATGCCGGCTTGCTTCCGGTATTCGGTCCCCGGTACCGTCCGATTCCGTGATTCCGGCGTAAAATCAAAAGGCGGACGAGACCGCCTGACTATCGCCGTCGTGGGTCAAAGCCGAGAGGGAGTGACCTCGCCTGCCGATTGAGGGTGACCCGGGGGGCCTTTTCGACAGATACCGCGTTTACCGTAGCGCGGGAGTGACTTTTTCAGTCGGGGCCTGGGAAAGCGACCGTGCAGGCGGTTCGGCGGTAACCTTCCCGGACTCGGACAGCCAGGAGGTAAGAGTTGGCAAAGCGCCAATCAAGCCGACAATAAATGCAATTGCCCAACCAGATATCGTCCAGATTTTGCGCAGGCGCCCTTTTTTTTGGACATCCTCCATATGCCCTTTTAATAAATCTTCCGAGCTTACCATGGAATCATAAAGGGTAATGACTTTTGGAAGGTAAATATCGATCAAATTACCATAATAATCGCTTCTCTTGTGTCGCTCTTCGCGGGAAGAAACCATAAATTGATCGACGATCCGCATGTCCGATCTTAACTTCACAAAGTCCGGAAAAAAATGTACCACCAAAGCGGCCCCAAACTCGTCAAGAATTTTATCTATCCGTCGATGTATAAATAAAATGGCAGCATCAACGGCATCATGTTGTGCCCGCAGACAATTATGCTCCATCTCGCGGGTGAATGCCAGAATGTTCCCCTTGATAGTAATAATCTCCGTATCATCAGAAGGCATCGTGCCCACGGCTAAAGACATCGCATCAACAAGGCGACGTCCAGCATAACGCAATTCGTTGATGGACGGGATCACGACTTCGCCGCGGAGTCTTTCCGCAAGCTTTATTGCCCCTTCGGCCCTGTTCCACTGAACTGTCGCGCGACGCAAAGTATCCCGAACGTCGGGATCGCACATCCAAATGCAAGCGTCATTGAAGGGTGCGGAGGTCACAAGCCCGGTTCCTGACAGGCACTAACGCACTAAACGCAGCTTTTTCCCGCGTGCTCGAGGAGAACCCTCCGAGCCTCCCGCTCCCTCTCCAGCTGCTCAGCGGTGAGGATATTTCCCAACTGCAGGGCAACGTTCCCGCGGCCGAATCGCTCTGCGACAGAGAAAGCGATACGGTCAACCTCCCCCTCGTATCTCTCCCGAGAGAACGTTTTTTCACGGCCCGTTGCAGGCCGTGGGCTATTGCTCATCTCTCACCCCAACCTCGCGGCGCCTGGTCCCAGCGCTGCGTCTTCCCGACACCACACCCCGAACACCGCCTAAGTCGAACCGTAACCCAGCCGCGCCGACTCAACCCTTTTCCAAGGTTTGAGATTCTTTATCTCATCCAGATCGGGATGTCAAAAAAAAACACATCAGGATGTCACAAAAAACACGGCCCAACGCTATCCCAAGCGTCGGGCACGGTGTACGCTGGCCCCAGAGGTGGTGACTCGTGAAACGTCGATCAGGTGATCCCGATGGCCGATTGAGGGCTAACCGGGGCGTGGCGGGGACGGGGGCGGGCGTATGACCGTGAAACCGGTGCGGGCAGAGGCGGTGGCGGAGTTGATGGCGGTGCTCAGGGGCGCCATGCCCTATGCGCGGGATGCCGCCCGCCGGCACGAGCGTCTCGGTTTGGTCGAGGAGGCCGCCGCGGCCTGGGCTCTTTATCACCGGGCCTGTTGGGCGCTTCGGGCGGCCGGACAGGGAGCGGATGGGGCCGGCGGCGTTCAGCACGAGGACTGATCGCCAAACCGCCACCGAAACAACATCGTCTTGGAACAGGGGCCGTCATGAATCGAGCGTTGGTCCTGGCCGCTGGCCTTGCCGTGATCGGCCTGAGCGGTTGCACGAGCGTCTATGGCAGCGGTTATACGGTCGTCCCGGCGGCCGGGCCTCGAGTCCAGATGGTTCCCGCCCTGGCGGTGCCGGTGGCGCCGGTGGACGGCAAGGCTCCCCTCACCACGGCCACCGTGGCGCCGCAACCGGCGGCCAGTCCGGCTCCGGTCCTGCTGCCGGCTTATCCGCCGGCCTATGCGCCGCTGCCGGCTTACCCTCCGGCGGCAGCCCCGGTGCCGCTTTACCGGCGGCCGGCGCCGGCCGCCGCCGGTCCTTAGCCGTGGGCGGGGCTCAGGGCGCGCGGGCCTGGAGCAGGCGGGCGGCTTCGATGGCGCAATAGGTCAGCACCGCGTCGGCCCCGGCCCGTTTGAAGGCCAGCAGAGTCTCCAGGACGGTCCGGTCGTTGTCGAGCCAGCCATTGGCCACCGCCGCCTTTAACATCGCGTACTCGCCGCTGACATGGTAGCCGAAGGTCGGGACCGCGAAGGTGTCTTTGACCCGGCGGACGATGTCGAGATAGGGCAGGCCGGGTTTGACGATAATGCTGTCGGCGCCTTCTTCCAGATCCTGAGCCACCTCGCGCAACGCCTCGGCGCCGTTGGCGGGGTCCATCTGGTACGTGGTCTTGTCACCCTTCAGCAACCCGACATTGTCCAGGGCATCCCGGAACGGTCCGTAAAAGGCCGAGGCATATTTGGCGGCATAGGCGCTGATGCGTACCGCCTGATGCCCGGCGTCGTCGAGGGCATCGCGAATGGCCCCGATTCGGCCGTCCATCATGTCCGAGGGCGCGACGACGTCGAATCCGGCCCCGGCCAGCGCCAACGCCTGGAGCACCAGGACTGCCACGGTTTCGTCGTTGACCACGCGGCCGTTCTGCACCAATCCGTCATGGCCATGACTGGTGTAGGGGTCGAGGGCCACGTCGCAGAACAGGCCGATCCCGGGGACCTCGGCTTTGAGCGCCCGGGCCGCCCGACACATCAGGTTGTCCGGATCATAGGCTTCTTCGGCATTTGGGGTCTTGCGTTCGGTGGGCACAATCGGAAAAATTGCCAGGGCCGGTACGCCCAGGGACCGGGCTTCGCGGGCCGCCTCCACCAGCACGTCCACCGACAGTCGCGCGACCCCGGGCATCGAGGCGACCTCGACCCGCCGGCCTTGCCCTTCAATCACGAACACCGGCCAGATCAGGTCGTCCACGGTCAGCCGGTGCTCGGCGACCAGCCGCCGGTTCCAGGGGTCGGCGCGGTTGCGGCGTAGCCGCACCCGGGGGAATGTTCCATAGTGAGAACGGGACATGGTCTTGGCACCCATTTTCGGCTAGCAAGCGTCTTCCTACCCGTCCGTGGCCTTCGAAACAATGGGAGTTTCCGTGTGCCGGCCCGGCGTTCGCCGACTTGGTGTGTTGCACTGCGGAAGGACTGTACGACCGGCTTTGGAATAGGCTATCTTACCGCTGGTCGGTCCCAGTTCGGGAACGGGCTCGGCGCCATCGGTTCAATTCGGTAATCATCCGCAAGATCGGTAAGATCGGCAAGAGAGGCTTGGGCATGAGACGGCTGGGGACGATTCTGGTTCTGCTGCTGATCCTCGGGGCAGGCTTGATGGCAGGGGGAACCGCGGTTGCAGGGCAAAAGGAAATTGCCGAGACGGCCCAGGTGCCACCGCTCAGCTCGCCGCAGATCGTCCTGGATTGCGCGATCAGCGGTGTGGCGCTGTCCGCCGCCACCACGCTCGGGTGGTTCAAGCCGATGACTGTGGCGCTGGGGACCCTTCCGGCCTTGGCGGTTCTGCATGAAGCGGTCTATGGCTGCGGCATCGGCGTTATCAGCGGCTATGTCAGCGAAGCTCTGGTCAGTCTGCTGCCGATGCCGCCGCCACCGAATCCGTTCGCGGCCGAAAGTGCGGCGCTGCCCGCCGCGATGGTCCAACGCTAGGCAGGCGGACGGTCTCTTGCAACCATCCTGATCGGCAGCGCCCGCCGTTCTGCCAGGGAGGCGGCTATGGCTGAGGGTGTCGCCAATTTTGCCGCGGAGCGTCTGATCCGGCGGGCGCCCGACCACCCGTTGGCCCTGGGCGCTGATGACCAGGCCTATTTGCTGGCCTGCCTGCGGGAGGTCGAACGGGCCTTCGGCACCGCCGCCGTGCCCGACCTGCCGCTGACCGTGTTGCCTGGGCGGACCGTGATGCGGCATCTGATCGGGTTGCACCGGACCCTGAAACCCCGGGATGGGGACCAGCGGACCGCGCTGGGACGTCTGGCGGGGGCCATTGTTTTGCTCGATACCGCGTGTGCCCTGGATCACGAGTTGAATCGGGGCTAGTGTATCGTGTCAGCAGAATTGCCAGATTAACGGTTTCCAAAGGCCGTCGGCCTTTGGAAACCGTGACTTTTACCGTGCAATTTAGCGGACGTGGCCCACAAGGATCACCGCGCGGCGTGGATTGAAACACAGAACGGTGCGTGATGGGTTTCACACTGTCCTATTTGCCGGACGCAGACAGACTGGCTTTGGCTGCGCTGTCGTGCGCCGTTCTGGCCTGCGGTAGCCCCTAACCCCGGGGGACCGTGAAGTATGACGGCAACGTGCCGGGACACAGCGAGGCCGGCATGGTCGGCACCGTGACGGTTGTGCCCTGACGCGGGGACGCAGGATGGCGCGGCGCGGACATTGGACTTGGGACATTGGACTTGGGACATTCGAACGCCGGGGCCGGCCGAGGCCGGTCAGGCGGGGGTGGGGGCGAGGCGGCGGCGTGACGGGAGCGGCGCGCCGTCACCACCCCGCGTCTCGGGAATGGTCAGCACCAGCAGGGCGGCCGAGAGGGCCAGGCCCAGGGAGGCGAGCCACACCCAATCGTAGCGCGCGAACAGGTCGAACAGCCAGCCGCCCAGGAAGGCCCCGGCGGCGGCGCCCAGGGCATGGCCGGCGGCGATCAGGCCCATGGCCAGGCCCATAATGCGCAGCCCCAGATGAGCGGCGACCAGGCTGGCGGTGGCCGGCACCGTCGAAAAGTCAAACAGTCCGAACATGATCGCGAACACCACCAGCAGCGTGCCGTCCCGGTCCACGAACAGCAGCAGAAGGAAGCTGAGGCCGCGCATAAAGTAAATGGTGGCGAGCAACCGCGGCCGGTGCCAGCGGTCGCTCAGCCAGCCAGCCGTGACCATGCCGATCATGTTGAAGGCCGACAGCAGACCGTAAGCTTCGGCACCGGTCAAGGGCGGGTAGCCGCAGGTGACGGTGTAGGGCAGCAGGTGGGTTTCGATCACCCCGGTGGTGGTGAAGCCGCAGACCGCAAAACTCCAGAACAGGGCGTGAAAGACCGGACTGGTGGCCAGCAGCGTCAGCCGTTGGCGCAGCGGTTCGGTCGGTGGACGGACTTTGGCCGCCGCCGGCCGGGTCAGCAGCCAGGCGACCGGCGCCAGCACCAGCGCCGCGGCGGCCAGGGCGCCAAAGCACCCGCGCCAGCCGACCTGGCCCAGCACCAGGGCCAGCAGCGGAATCACCAGCAATTGGCCCGCGGTGGAACCGGCGGTGGCAATGCCCACCGCCAGGCCGCGTCCCCGGTCGAACACCAGGGATATCGCGGTGGCAATCACATGATTGGCCACGGTGCCGAAACCGATGGCGGCCAGGCCCCCGAACCCCACCAGGAACATCCAGGGCCGGTCCATGACGGCCACCATGGCCATGCCCAGGCCGACGGCGATCAGGCCGACGGTGATCAGGGGCCGCGGCCCATGACGGTCCACCAGATTTCCTGCAATCGGCGACAGTATGGCCACCAGGATCAGGGCCAGGGCGCCGCCGCCGGAGATGAAGCTGCGGGACCAGCCGAACGTGTCGGCCCACACCGGCATGGCCAGGCCCAGTGAGGCCCGGGTCGACATGGTGATGCTGAGTGCCACGAAACTGACGGCGACCAGCAACCAGGCGTGGAGCGGGGCAGGCGGCGGCGGGGAAGACGATGACATCATGGAATCGCTGACGCTTGGCGGTGACTCAGGCGGTCACCCTAATCCAAGGACCGCGCCGGCGACAGAGCCGTAATCGACCGTGTTGGGGGCACCGACGGCACAAGGCCGGCAGAGCAGGATCGGCGGTGGCCGGTCGGAGCCGCCGGGTATGCACACTGTCCCTTACAAAAAAGTAAGATTTAATGTCTTAACCCCGAGGCGTTCGGTTTGGTAGCTTGTCATCAGCTATTGATCAAACGATGGGGCGCCGAAATCCGCTTAGTTCTTCCTGACCGGGGCCGCGGACGCCGTTATCGACACCATAATTGTTACGATAGTTCGGAATGGTGATGATTATTACCTACCCTGGCATGACTTTAGCCACTGATCTTGGCGCCTCGTCAGGCTTTCCCGGTGAGATGCCGGCGACGCTGGGGGGCCGACGGTTCCGGCGAGGGCGCGCCGCAATACCTGGGGTCGGCGCGTATTCGGCCCGACGGGGTGAGAAGGGGTGATGGAAGTCGGAACGCGGGCCGCCTCACGCCCACTCTTGCCAGTGAAGGACATCCAGTGACTAAGGACATGACTCCGGGTGAGCGACGGGCGGCGGCCAGGGCAGCCGGTTCGGCGGCCGAGCGGCCGATGGCCAACCGTCAAGGGGGGGACGGCGGGGCCAACCCGGCGTTGGTCCAACTCCCCAAGGCGCCGCCCCTGGTTCCGGAGGATGCGGCCGCGCATCTCAATCTCGGCGTCGTGCGGTTCCGCCAAGGCCGGCTTGAGGACGCCCACGCCAGCACGCTGCGCGCCTTGGCGCTGGTGCCCGACGCGGTCTTGGCCCACCAGAATCTGGGCGTCGTGTTGGCGCGGATGAACCGGTTGGAGGAGGCGCTGGTCTGCTACCGGCGGGCCCTGGCGTTGAAGCCGGACGACGCCGGGGTGCAGATGAATCTGGGTGTTGCGCTGGTCCAAATGGACCGACTCGACGAGGCGGTGACGTGGTTGCGCCGGGCGTTGGCGCTCGATCCGGATAATCCCCGGATTCATATGAATCTCGGGAATGCTCTGCTGAAACAGGCCGCCCTCGGCAGCGTACCGCTGCGGTCGGGGCGCCGGGCGGCGGCGGCGGATTGCTATCGGCAGGTGGTGGTGCTGTGTCCCGGGGATGCCGCGGCATACCACAATCTCGGCATCGCGCTCTTGCATCTGGACCGTTTGGAGGAGGCCGCAGGGGCGTTGGGGCAGGCGCTGGCGCTGCGGCCGGCGGATGCCGAGACCTTGAATAATCTGGGCGTGGCGTTGTTCCGGCTGGGCCGTCTGGACGAGGCCGCGGCTTGTTACGGTCAGGCGCTGGTGCTCAAGCCGGAGTATGTCGAGGCCCACTTCAATCAGTCCGAGGTCAGACGCTTCAGGCCGGGCGATCCCGAACTGGCGGCGCTGGAGGCCCTGGCGGCAGACGCGGATGGACTGTCGTCGGGCCAGGCCGTCCACCTTCATTTCGCCCTGGGCAAGGCCCTGGAGGATGTCGGCG
>CAIYNU010000010.1 GCA_903927615.1 uncultured Rhodospirillales bacterium
CCTCATTGAGAATTTCTTCTGCTCGATCAAAGAGTTTCGTCGCATCGCCACCCGCTACGACAAGACCGATTGCAGCTTCCGAGCAGCAATCAATCTCGTCGGAGCATTCTTGGCTCTGCGCTGAATGTCCACAGGCCCTAGACCAGAACCAGATCGTCGCGATGAATCAGTTCGTCGCGCCCCCGATAGCCAAGAATGGACTCGATATCGCGGCTATGCCGCCCGGCCACCCGCCGGGCATCGTCGGCCGCGTAGGCCACCAGGCCGCGCGCCACCTCCCGGCCCTGCCGGTCGAGCACCGCCACCAGATCGCCGCGTTGAAAGCGGCCTTCCACCGCCACCACCCCGGCCGGCAGCAGGCTGCCACCCCGCCCCAGGGCCGACAGCGCG
The DNA here is from genome assembly GCA_903927615.1 of uncultured Rhodospirillales bacterium. Classification (GTDB taxonomy): domain Bacteria; phylum Pseudomonadota; class Alphaproteobacteria; order Azospirillales; family Azospirillaceae; genus BOG-933. The sequence goes on from CAIYNU010000010.1 coordinate 391, forward strand.
CCCTCGTCCACCACCAGACCGCCACCGACATTGAGATGGCCGGCAATCCAGCGCTTGCGCGCGGTCAACGGTTCCGCCGACGGCAAAAACCATGTGCACATCGCCCCGCCCTCGGCCGCCGGGCGATCGAGCGCCGACAGCGCCTTCAGCTCCTTGCCCTTGGCGATCACCATCCGGCAACCGGCCGCCATGGCAATTCGCGCCGCGGCAATCTTGGTCACCATCCCGCCGGTCCCGTAACCGGCCACGGGTTCGTCCGCCACCGCTTCGATTTCGGGGGTCAGCACGCGCACTTCGGGAATCAACGTGGCGCTGGCGTCTTTGCGCGGATCCGCGGTGTACAGACCATCGATGTCGGACAACAGCACCAGGGTATCGGCACTGATCATTTGCGCCACCCGCGCCGCCAGCCGGTCATTGTCGCCGAATCGGATTTCCGAGGTGCCGACGGTGTCGTTCTCGTTAATCACCGGCACCGCCCCCAGCCGCAACAGGGTATTGATGGTGGCCCGGGCGTTGAGATGACGACGCCGCGCCTCGGTGTCATCAAGCGTCAGCAATACCTGCGCCACCGTAATGTTGTGGCGGGCCAGGGCGTCCTGATAGGCATGAGCCAGGCGAATCTGACCGGTTGCGGCCGCCGCCTGCTTTTCTTCCAGGCGCAACACCCGGCCGGTCAGGCCAAGGGACTCCCGCCCCACCGCCACCGCCCCCGAGGTGACGATCACCACCTCCTGCCCGCGGGCACGGCAGCGGGCGATATCGTCGGCCATGGTGTCGAGCCAGTCCCGCCGGATCTGACCGGTGGCGTCATCCACCAACAGGGCCGAGCCGATCTTGACGATCAACCGCCGGGCTTGGCCCAGGGTCGGAGCCGTCTCAGTCATCGCCCTCTTCATCCATCTCTGCCGTCGCCGCCTCCGCCGCGGCCGCCCGTGCCGCGCGGATCTGCGCCAGCAGGGCGTGAAGCACCGACTCGACGCCCTGCCCGCTCACCCCCGACAGGGTCATCACCGGCCGCCCGGCGGCCTCGGCCAGGGCCCCGGCCTTGGCCGCCACCTCTTCAGCGTCCAGCGCGTCGCATTTGTTCAGGCCGACCACTTCGACCTTGTCGGTCAGCGCCTGACCATAGGCCTCCAACTCGCCACGGATCACCCGATAGGCGCCGGCCACATCGTCCTGGGTCCCGTCCACCAGATGCAGCAACACGCCGGTCCGCTCGATATGGCCAAGGAAACGATCCCCGAGGCCATGCCCCTCGTGGGCGCCCTCGATCAGGCCCGGGATGTCGGCCAACACGAATTCATCGCCCCCCACCAGGACCACGCCTAAATTGGGGGTCAGGGTGGTGAACGGGTAGTCGGCGATTTTCGGCCGCGCCCGCGAACAGGCCGCCAGGAAGGTCGACTTGCCGGCATTGGGCAACCCCACCAGCCCGGCATCGGCGATCAGCTTGAGCCGCAGCCAGACCCATCGCTCGGCGCCCGGCCAGCCCGGACTGACCTGTCGGGGCGCCCGGTTGGTCGAGGTTTTGTAATGGGCGTTGCCGAAGCCGCCATCGCCGCCGGGCAACAGCACCACCCGTTGCCCGGGCCGAGTCAGGTCCGCCAGAACGGTTTCCTGGTCATCGTCCAGCACCTGAGTCCCCACCGGCACCCGCAGAACCGCATCGGTCCCGCCGGCCCCGGTGCGGTCACGGCCGGACCCGTGGCCGCCCCGCTTGGCCTTAAAGTGTTGCTGGTAGCGATAATCAATCAGCGTGTTCAGCCCCGACACCGCTTCGATGACGACATCGCCGCCCCGTCCGCCGTTTCCACCGTCGGGGCCGCCGAACTCGATGAACTTCTCCCGCCGGAAGCTCAGGCAGCCCGCGCCGCCGTCGCCACTCCGCAGGTACACCTTGGCCTGATCCAGGAACTTCATGAGCGGTTACGCCAAAAAACGCGCGAGGCGGACCGCCGCCCCGAGATCACCCGGCCGCAACCGCCACTGCCTGGGGGAGCACCGAAACATAGGTGCGCCCGCCCTTGGACAGACGGAAGGCCACCGCGCCGTCAACCAGTGCGAACAGGGTATGGTCTTTGCCGATGCCGACATTGTCACCCGGATGGAACTTGGTGCCCCGTTGGCGCACCAGGATATTGCCCGCCGGAACCACCTGACCGCCGAACCGCTTGACCCCCAGCCGCCGGCCGGCGCTATCGCGACCGTTCCGTGAACTGCCACCTGCTTTCTTATGTGCCATGACGCACCATACCCTCAGGCTTCGGCAGGAGCGGCTGCCGCTCCCGCATGATTGATACCGGTGATCCGCAGCACCGTCAGATCCTGGCGATGCCCGTTCTTGCGCCGATAGTTCTGGCGGCGCTTCTTCTTGAACACGATGATCTTGGGGCCGCGATCCTGTGCCACCACCTGGGCGGTAACGGTCGCATCGGCAACCAGCGGGGTGCCGACAGACACGTCGCCCCCGTCGCCGAGCATCAACACCTCGTCGAGCTGGATCTCCGAGCCGGCCTCACCGGCCAGCCGCTCCACGCGGATGACGTCGCCGTTGGCGACCTTGTACTGCTTGCCGCCGGTACGAATCACTGCAAACATCGTCGTCACTGCCGTCCAAAAGAAAGCACGCGGCGGGCCGGGCCGGACCGCTCGTGGGAAGCGCCGTGTATAACGACCTTAACGGAACTGTCAACTGTTTTGGCGCATCGGCCCGATTTCGGGGGATCGGCGCTCGCCGCTCCCCTCGGCAGCGGCCGGCGGCCCCGGGGATCCGCCGCCGTCAGACCGGTCCGGGAAACACCGAGTCGGTTCGGCCCATCAGCCGGTACGCCACCAGGCCAACCCACTCGTGAATCACATCCTCCAGAAGGTAAAGGTTGGTCGCCAGGCCGGGCCCCATGCCCACGCCGGCCGCCACCCCGGTGCGATACGCCACCGGGTCGGGCAGCACCGGCCAGCCGATCCGGCGGAACACCCCGACCGCGCGCGGCATGTGGTAGGCCGAGGTGATCAAAACCCAGGTCTCCCCCGGTTGCGGCTTGATCAACGCCTGGCTGGCCACGGCGTTTTCGTAGGTATTGCGCGATTGGCCATCGTACTGGATACGGTCCATCGGCATGCCCAAACGCTCGAACTCCTGCCTGGCCACCGGCGCTTCGGTCATCTCCGGGTTGGTCAGACTGCCCGACCCCCCGGAGAACACCAGCCGGGCCCCGGGATAGCGGCGGGCCAGGGCCGCGAACTCGATCATGCGGTCGGCCGCGTGGTTCAGAGTCGGCCGGCCCCAAGCGGTGGTGGCCGAAACATCCACCGCGCCGCCCAGCACGATCACCCCGTCCACCTTGTCGGGCAGCGTCGGCACCGGAAAACGACCTTCCAGCGGCAACAGCGACCAGGCCGCCACCGGCAACACGGTCAACGCCACCAGCACCGCCACGACGGCGGCGCTCAGCCCCAGGCCATACCGGCTCCACCGCGGCCCGCCCAGCACCTGCAACGCCAGGCCGAGCACCGCCGCCATAACCAGGAAATTACCGGGCGCCGCGAACGGCCACAGCAGTTTGGACAGAATAAACGACATGTTGGCGAAGCCCTTCGATCGATGATAGAGAAATGCGTTTGATGGTGATCAGCCCCGCGCGGCCTGCTCCAGCACGTCCGCCAGCGCCTCGATGGGCGCGCGGTCCCGGTACAGGCGGTGCTTGTTGGCCGCGATCTGCTGCCGCACCGCCTGCCGCCACCCGGCATCCCGGGCCAACCGAACCGCCACCGCCACCATGCCGTCCAGGTCGGCCGCCAAGGTGCCGGTCACGCCCATCATGGTCAGGATGGCCAGGCCGTGGCGGCCACGCATCAGCGGGCCGGGCATGGTCACGATGGGCAGGTCGTGGGCCAGGCTCTCCAGGGTCGAGTTGCAGCCCGACCAGCCGATGCTGTCCAGGACGATGTCGGCCAACCCGATCGCCGCCACGAATCGCTCGGGCGCCAGCGGCGGCAGAAAGACGCAATGGCGATCGGCGGAAAGCTCCCAGGCGGCGAAGGCCCGCCCCAGACGTTCGCGGACGAGTCCGGTCACGCCGTCGCCCCGGGCGTAACCGATAAAGACGAACTGGCAGTCGCCCACCTCCCGGGCGATCCGCGGGAACAAGGCGTCATCCTGGGGCCGGTACTTGAACAACGCCTGGCCACACCAATAGACCGTCGCACCCGGCCGGAACCCCAACGCCGGCCGTTCCAGCGCGACCGGCGGCCACGCCGGCGGCTCATAATAGATCGACAGATTGGGCAACCGGACCAGACGCTCGGTGTAGTGGCCGTCGCCGTCGGGCGGTTCCATCAGCGCGCTGCTCAGGTACGAGTCCAGCGTCGGAAAACCGCTGGTTTCGGGATGACCCCAGGCGTTGAACTGGTGGCGGGCCAGGCGCTGGGCCGCCAGTCGGGCCGCCATCGGATCCATGCCGACCTCGGGATAAATCAGAACATGGGGCGCGTCGGCCAGAATCGCCGCGCGCCAGCCGTCGACGGTGAGCGGTCCCTGGACGAAGCGCCGGCACAGGCCCGCGGCGACCGTGGTTTCGGCATCGCAGAGTGCGCCCGTGTGATAGCCGAACAGCGTGAAACGCCGGCGATCCAACTGACTGAGCCAGCCCTTGATGGGAATCTTCCAGTTGGAGTGCGCCCGGAAAAAACCGCTGACGATGCCGACCCGCACCGGTTCGTCCAGGCCCGGCGGCCCGGGTAACGACGCCGGCGGGTGACGCCCGCCCATGATGCGGCACACCAGAGCACCATAGTGCGCCTGGAGATCGCGGTCGCAATGGCCCTGATAGGGCAAATAGAAGGGCTGGCTGGTCCCCACCGCTTCTTCCAGCGCGGCGGTGACCGGTCCCCGGCCGACCCGATCGGCCAACCGCATCAGGGCCTCGGCATAGGCGGCGCGGCGTCGGTCAATCTCCGCCGGGTCGCGGTAGACCAGCGGCAACTGGGCCATGCACAGACCGAAACTGGCCTTGGCATGGTCGGGAGCCAGGGCCAGGGCTTGCCGATGGCACTCCGCGGCCTCGTCGACCCGACCCTGCTGCTGAAACACCGTCCCGAGATTATAGTGCGAGTCGGCATGGTCCGGGCCATACGCCAAGGCTTGCCGGTAGTGCGCCGCCGCCTCGTCAAGCCGGCCCAAGGCCTGCAAGGCCGTCCCCAGATTGTTGTGAGCGCTCACATAGTCCGGCTTAAGGACAAGCGCCCGCTGGTATTCGTCCACCGCCAGGTCAAACCGCCCCCGCTGCTGAAGCGCGGTGCCCAGATTGTAGCGGGCCTCGGCCAGGTCCGGAGCCAAGGCAACCGCTCGCCGATGATGGACCATCGCCTCATCAAACGCACCGCACGTATTGAGAAGGGTGCCCAGGTTATTGTGAGCCTCGGCATGGTCCGGACACTGGGCCAGCACCCGTCGATACTGGGCCGCCGCCTGATCCCAATCGCCCAATTGCTGGAACGCGGTGCCAAGATTGTAGGCGGCTTCCGCCAGTCCGGGTTCGCAGTCCAACGCCCGCCGGTAGTGTTCCACCGCCCCGGCCAACAGACCCTGGCCCTGCAACGCCACGGCCAGGCAATTATGAGTATTGGCATCGTCGGGCCGCAGCCCTAGGGCCTGCCGGTAGCGCGCCACCGCCTCGTCAACCCGACCGGCGGACTTCAACGCCAGCCCCAAACTGTTCAGGATGCCGGGATCACCGGGCCGAAGCGCCAGCGCCCGCTCCAGCGCGCCCACCGCCGCCTCGCCATGGCCGGCCTGGGCGGCCAGCAGGCCCCAAAGGTGCAAGCTTTCCACATGATCGGGTGCTACCGCCAGAATCTCGCGATAGCCCCGCTCGGCCAGCGCGTACCGGCCGGCCCGATGGTGCCCGAACGCCCGGACAAAGACTTGGGACAGCGACTCTTGGGGCATATCCGGGAGATCACCCGTCAGTGGGGCCGATCCGCGAGAAAGACATCGGTCAGGGTGGGGGCATCCAGGACACGGTCCGTCCACTCATCCAACAGGCGGGCGTCGGCGGTACGCACCCGGTCTTCAATCCCAGGAGGGAGCGGACCGAAGCGCCGAACCAGCAAGCGAAGCACGACTTCGGCCCGACCTAACGCCATCCCC
>CAIYNU010000011.1 GCA_903927615.1 uncultured Rhodospirillales bacterium
CGTAATGGGTGCTTGCTCGGAATCCGGGCCTCAAGGTTCACGTAGCTGAACAACTGCTCAGACCGCCGATCTTCCCCACGCATCCCAGGCCGCCATCATCTTCGGTTCTCTCTATGCGCCGAATTATACGCACTGAATGCTCATTATACAACCGTATTCTTTGGCGTTTTTCCGCAGCCTGTTAGACGTAGCATCCGTCATCTTTTCGGAGCAGGGGGCAAATACCTTCAGAGCACGCACAACAAGCTATCGGCCCGACTTGACGGGCGGAGCCGGACATAACCGCCCCGAAACTGGCCCGACGGGGCGACTTTCGTTCGCGTGGCTACCCGGTGGCTATCTGCGATGCGGTGGCTGTTGTAGCCAGTCCGCCAGGTGCTTGAAACGTTTGGTGCCGCAGACAGGAATCGAACCCGTGACCTTCTGATTACAAATCAGTTGCTCTACCAACTGAGCTACTGCGGCACCGTGGGGCAAAGTTCGGGCGATGGTAAAGGGCAGTCGCGCCAAAGGCAAGGCCGAAAGCGCGCCGACGACGGGCGCTGACGGTGGTCATTTTGCCCGCTGTCGCCTGTGGATTTTCCCGGATTCCGGCGACGCCTCCGTCGGAAAGGTGCCGTCAAGTGTCGGACGGTTGCCGGCCGGCAACGAGCTTTTCAAAATCGTCAACGGGTAGGGGGGGCGAGTACAGAAAACCCTGGGCGAAATCACACCCGATTGCGCGGAGGAGGTCACGCTGCTCGACGGTCTCGACGCCTTCGGCAACCACCTTGATGCCGAGTTTGTGGGCCATCACGATGATAGCTTCGCAGAGCACCATGTCATTCGACCCTATGGTGGCCGATTTGACGAATGACTGGTCGATTTTGAGATAGTTCATCTTGAACGACCTCAGGTAAGACAGCGAGGAATATCCCGTCCCGAAGTCGTCGAGAGAGATCATGATGCCGGACTGAGCAAAGCTGTCGAGATGCCCGCGCACCACGTCGCTGTCTTCGAGCAATGTTCCCTCGGTGATCTCGACGACGATGCTGTCGCCCGGCAATCCCGCCTGCCGTATCTGTTCGACCCAACCGATCCGACAGCTCCCGTCGCCATGGAACTGGACGGGAGACTTGTTGACCGAGATCTGAAAATCCGCGTGAAGGCGCCGACGCCACAGCAAAACCTGTTGCACCGCCTGCCCGAAGACCCAGTTCCCGATATCGATGATCATCCCCGTTTCTTCGGCGACGGAAATGAAAATGGCCGGACTGACCATCCCCCGTGTCGGGTGTCGCCATCTCAACAGTGCTTCCGCCTTGGTGATCTGGCCGGTACCGAGATCGACAATGGGTTGGTAATAGACCATGAACTGTTCTTCTGCCAACGCCACCCGCAAGTCATTGATGAGCCGCATCCGCTCCTGCGCCACCATCTGTAGCTCGGGCGTAAAGTAGCTAATCCTGTTTCTGCCCTGGCTCTTGGCGGCATACATGGCCTGGTCCGCGTGCTTCATGAGCGTATCACCGTCACCGCCGTCGCGCGGATAGACCGCGATGCCCAGACTGGTCGTGATCCGAACGATGTTCTGTCCTAGGTTGAACGGTGTCGAAAGGCATTGCAGCACGGCCACCGCCATGCGCTCGGTATCTCCGGAAGTGGCCGCTCTCCCCGGAATGATGACAAACTCGTCGCCGCCCAACCGGGCGACCGTATCGGATTCGCAGACACAGGCGGTCAGTCGCCCCGCAACCTCCCCAAGCAGTTCGTCGCCGATATTGTGTCCGAGCGTATCGTTGACCTCCTTGAACCCATCCAGATCGAGGAGCATCACCGTAAGTTCGCGTCTGGAACGGTGGGCATCTCTGATTTCCTGGTCTAACCGGTCCATCGCCATCTGGCGGTTCGGCAGACCTGTGAGCGTATCGAAGTTAGCCTGTCTCCAGATAATCTGCTCGGATTGCTTCCGTTCGGTGATGTCTTTGAACAGCGCGATGCATCTGGAGGCCGTTCCGTCCTGCGAGTAGACGGAATCGACGCTCAGGTTTGTCGGGTAGATTTCGCCATTCTTGCGGCGATTCCAGACCTCACCCTGCCATTTGCCTGTGCTGGTAATGTCATTCCACATCGACCGGTAGAACGGGTCGTCGTGGTGACCGGAGTGGAATATCCTAGGGTTCCGACCGATCACGTCATCGGCCGAATAGCCAGTAACACGCTCGAAAGCAGGGTTTACCGTCAATATCGATCCCCGTCCATCGGTGACCATCATGCATTCGCTGCTGTTTTGCCAGACCATGGCAGCCAATTCCATGGCCTTGGCGCGATCCTCGGACTCGCGGACCGCCAGCATCAGCTTCAATTCATTCTTGCGCTTCAGCGACAGCGCCGACATCAAGGAATTATTAAAGGCATGAAAGGTGACCAGGAGCGCCGTGGTGACCAGCAGAACAGCCGTGAACTCGTTCACCCATGCCGATGGGGAGGTTTCATACGCATACAGGTCGATCCTCGAAATCGGCCCGGCCGACACGATCACTGCCCCGAGACAACCGATGCAGGCCAAAATACCGACCAGCAAAAAAGCGCCGCATCGCACGCCGAAGAAGACGGACGCCATGACCGGCGCGATGACGAGATACAGGAAGGAGGGGGCGACCAGTCCAAACTGGACCGTGCCGGCGATACCGACCGCAAGGAGGAGGCCGAGGATGGTCCATGCCCTGACCGGATACGGAAGTCGATCTCGGAGGTAAGCAACCATCGCGCAGATCAAGGCCAAGGCGACCTGAAAGGACATGACGGGTAGCCAGCCCAGTGTCGTAGCCCGGTAAATGCTCGCTAACAACGCCGGCAGCATGACAATGGCAATAGAGACAAGAAACCGATTCGCGATCGATGCCCTGATGCCCGCCAATTCAGCAGTTATGTCGTCCATTGAATTCCCGCACCACTGATGTGATTGCTTTGGATGTGATAACCTGTTTTGGCTTGGTCCGACACCCTGTTCGCCCGGATTAACAGGCTCGGCCCAGGTTGCCAACCATTATGCGGTTGTCCGCGCGGAACTGGTGACAACACAGTGGCCGATGACGCTGTCGAGGCCGTTCCTTCGGTCGCGAAGTTCTTCGCCGAAACCCGCGCGACCAAGGCCTCGGCACCGGCTTCGCCGTCGCTCCACGAACACCGCGCAGACCCCGAGCGCATCACCGGCGGCCTCTGAGCAAATCGGGGTCGTGGCGCGACCGACCGTGCCCGGATTATGCTCGCATTCTGACTCGGACTGACGGGACCCGCCCGTCGGGCCGGGGCGCGGGCCTGTTATTGGTGCTGTGTTGTGACCGAGACACGATCAGAGGGTATCAGGCGTCTCGGTCACAACACGGGTCGCCGCCGGGAGAGCAGGCCTCACGCCCAGCACGTCCCGCAGGTTGACCAGCATGCCGGCGGTAGCTCCCCAAATACGGTGCTCCCCGTAGGGGAAGACGTAGAAAAGGCGGTCAATTCCACGCACTGGGTAAGTGTCACGGAGAGGCATGTGCGGGTCGAGGATCGTGGTGAGAGGTACCTCGAAGACTTCCGCCACCTCTTCGGGATCGGGTGTCAGCGCGAACGGCGGATAGACCAAGCCCACGACCGGGGTAACAAGGAAACCGGTGCGGGTGATGTAGGTATCCAGGCGCCCGATCGGTTCGACATGGGCGCGGGACAGGCCGATCTCCTCTTCGGTCTCGCGTAAAGCCACCGCTTCGGCGTCGAGGTCTTCGTATTCGATCTGGCCACCGGGAAAGCTGACTTGCCCGCCGTGGGCGGCCAAGTGGGGGGTGCGCTTGGTGAAGATCACCGTGAAGCCTTCGGGGCGAACGACCAACGGCACCAACACCGCAGCCTCGCGCAGTTCCGAGGCTACCACCATGCCGGGATTCAGATCGTGATCGCCGCGCACCGACACGCAACGACCGGGATCATCGTCGATGCTCGACGCAAACCGATACCGCAACAAGGATGGAGTCGGCATGGATATTTCCAGTGCCGGGGCGATCACGGCCTGATCCATGGGTACCTTCCTTCAGCTATCAGGGGCGCACGGAATTATGCGCCAAGCCGGCGGCGACGTCACGGCTTCCGTAGATCCGCCACGACGGCCCCCGGCGTTACCGCCGTCAGTTGCCGCGGTGGTTCGACCAAGCTGGCTCCTTCCCCGGTTCCGTTGATTGAAGGCAAAGTTAAGAATGACCCATCAGCCGTTGTGGGGGCCTTGGCCCCATAGGCGCTCGGATAGGGCGATGGGTCTGATTTTTCAGGGCTCTGCCCTGCACCCGCCGGGAGGCTCGGGCCAGAGTCGTACCGGCTGGGGAGTCGTGGACCTCACGTCTTTGGGGCGGACTTCAGATGCTATAGTCGGGTTCGGGCAGGCTCTGATCCATGGAAAGACCGGGCACCGAGGTGCCACGGCACCAGCCGACGATCTTGGCCGGTACGCCCGCGACGGTGGCGCAGGGCGGCACGCTCTTCAGCACCACGCTGCCGGCCCCGATCTTGGCGCGGGCGCCAATCTCGATGTTGCCGAGCACCTTGGCCCCGACCGAGAGCAGGACACCGTCGCGGATCTTCGGGTGGCGGTCGCCGGTTTCCTTGCCGGTGCCGCCAAGGGTCACGCCCTGGAGGATCGAAACGTCGTTGCCGATCACGGCGGTCTCGCCGATGACGACGCCGGTGGCGTGGTCGATGAAGACCCCGCGCCCGATCGGCACCGCCGGATGGATGTCGACGGCGAACACCTCCGAGCAGCGGTTCTGGAGGAAGTACGCCAACTCCTTGCTCCGCCGTTGCCACAGCCAGTGGCTGATCCGCTGCCATTGCAGGGCGTGGTAACCCTTGTAATAGAGAAACGGCCCGAGATAGCTTCCGGCCGCCGGGTCACGGGTGAGCACCCCCATCAGGTCGGCGACGCCGCTGCGGATGAGTTCGGGATCGTCGGCCGAGGCGGTGCGCACGAGGTCTTCAAGCCGCTCGGCCGAGATGTGCGGCCCGCCGAGTTTGCGGGCCAGCAGGGCGGCCAGGGCCGAGGAGAAATCCTCGTGAGCCAGCACAGCGGTGTTAATAAAGCCGCGCAACGCCTTTTCGTTGGCGATGGCCCGGAAGGCTTCGCCCCGCAGCGCCTCCCAGACATCGTTGCCAATATCGGTATTGTTCTGCCCGTCCGAAAGATAGCGGGTGGCCAGGGCGGAAATGTGGGACATGGATCAGCCTCCACCGCCCTTGAGGCGCAGCAGCGCCGCCACCAGGGCATCGATATCTTCGCAGGTGTTGTAGAAGGCCAGCGACGGCCGCACCGTGCTCTCCAGGCCGAAGCGGCGCAGGATCGGCTGGGCGCAGTGATGGCCGGAGCGGACGGCGATGCCTTCGCGGTCAAGGGCCTGCCCGACATCCTCGGTGCGGTGGCCGTCGAGGACGAAGGACAGCACGCCGGCCTTTTCCTTGGCGGTCCCGATCAGGGTCAGGCCGGGCACGGTTTGCAGACCACGGGTGGCGTAGACCAACAACTCGTGCTCGTAGCGGGCGATGTTCTCCAGACCGACCCGCTCGACGTAATCGAGCGCGGCGCCCAGTCCCACCGCGTCGGCAATATTGCCGGTGCCGGCCTCGAAACGGGCCGGGGCGGGCTGGTAGACCGTCTTCTCGAAGGTGACGTCGGCGATCATGTTGCCGCCGCCCTGCCAGGGCGGCATGGCGTCGAGCACGTCCTTCTTGCCGTAGACGGCGCCGATGCCGGTGGGACCGAACACCTTGTGCCCCGAAAAAGTGTAGAAGTCCGCATCCAGCGCCCGGACGTCGGTGCGCAGGTGCGACACCGCCTGGGCGCCGTCCACCAGCACCCGGGCGCCGTGGCGGTGGGCGATCTCCACCATCTCGCGCACCGGGGCCACCGTGCCCAGCGCGTTGGAGACCTGGGTGAAGGAGGCGATGCGGGTCCGTGGGGTGAAGAGCTTTTCGTATTCTTCCAGGATGATCTGGCCGCTGTCGTCCACCGGGGCCACCTTGAGGCGCGCCCCCTTCTCGGCGGCGAGCTGCTGCCAGGGCACGATGTTGGCGTGGTGCTCCAGCCAGGTGATCACGATCTCGTCGCCGGGACCGACATTGCGCCGTCCCCAGCTTTGGGCAATCAGGTTGATGCCCTCGGTGGTGCCGCGCACGAAGACGATCTCTTCGGTGGAAGCGGCGCCGAGGAAGCGCCGGACCTTTTCCCGCGCCGCCTCGTAGGCGTCGGTGGAGCGGGCGGCCAGGGCGTGGGCAGCCCGGTGGATGTTGGAATTCTCGCGTTCGTAGAACTCCGAAAGGCGGTCGATCACCGCCCGCGGCTTCTGGGTGGTGGCGGCGTTGTCGAGCCAAATCAACGGCCGGCCGTGAACCGTCTGGTCCAGAATCGGGAAGTCCCGGCGGAGCGCCCGGGGGTCGAACGGGGCGACTCCGAGGGTGGGAATCGCCTCCGGCCGATGGTCCACGGGCAGCAGACCGAGGTCCAAATCCGCACCGGGAGAGGGCGCGGCGGTGCTGCCGCGGGGCACCGGCGGGACCGTCTCCGCGCCCGCCGGAGGCTTGAGTTGGTCGAGGAAATAGTAAGACCCGCCGGGCACCGACGGCACCGCCTCCCGGGGCGGCGACAGGCTCAGCCCCTGGGGCACCAGCGCCAGCGCCCCGCCGAGGCTATGGGGCACCGCCGCGAAATCGAGGCCGCCCGGTTGGCCCGGGTGGGCAAAGGACGCTGCCGCGACCGGTGGTCCCACCGGGGCCGCGACCGGTGGTCCCACCGGGGCCGCGACCGGTGGTCCCACCGGGGCCGCTGCCGGAGGGACCGTGGGCGGCGCGGGCGCGGGCGCGAGATTGGGAATGGCGGCCCCAACCGGCGCCACCGTCGGCGGTTCCGGGCGGACGCCGCCGGGCAGGTTGAGGCCTGCAATCGGCGACTCGCTTCCCGGCAGCGCGGTGAAGAAGGCGTTGGCGAGTTCGGCGATCAGCCCGGGATCGGGGGCGAACCCCGATCCCGGCGCCGTACCACCAAAACCGCCCGGAGCGAGGCGTTCAGCGGTCATCGTAGTTCCCGACATAGACGTTTTCGAGCACTGCCAGCGAGTCGTCCGTGAGCAGGACTGCCGAGCAGTAAAGCGAGATCAGGTAGGAGGCGATGGCCTTGCGGCTAATGCCCATGAAGCGCACCGACAGGCTGGGCGAAACTTCGCCGGGCACGCCGGGCTGGAACAGGCCGATGACGCCCTGTTTCTTTTCGCCCACGCGCAGAAGCAAAATGTTGGTCTTGCCCTCGGCGTCCACGGCCAGCTTGTCACTGGGAACCAATGGAATGCCGCGCCAGGTCAGGAACGGATTGCCGAATAGGGTGACGGTGGGCGGCGGCACGCCGCGCTTGGTGCATTCGCGGCCGAAGGCGGCGATGGCGCGGGGGTGAGCCAGGAAGAAGGCGGGCTCCTTCCACACCTTGGTGATCAACTCGTCCAGGTCGTGGGGTGTCGGCGGCCCGTTGAGGGTGCGGATCCGTTGGACGGGCGCGGCGTTGGGCAACAGTCCGTAGACCGGATTGTTGACCAGTTCGTTCTCCTGTTTCTCTTTGACCTTCTCAATGAGCAATCGGAGCTGCTCGCGGATCTGGTCATAGGGCTGGTTGTAGAGGTCCGAGACGCGGGTTTGAACGTCCAACACCGTGGTGACGGCATTGAGGGAATATTCCCGCGGGGTCTCCTCGTAATTAACGAAGGTCTCCGGCAAATCCGCGGCGGCACCCGGACTGCATTCGACGTCGTCACGGGCCGATTCCTTGACCCGGTTAAGTCGATAGATGCCGGCCTCGACGGGAACCCAGGGCAGGAAGGTCACCAGCCAACGCGGCGTGATGCCGCCCCATTGCGCCGGGGTCTTGGTGGCATTGGCCAGCTGACGGGCAGCCTTCTCACCCAATGTCCGTTGAAGTTCAATGGTTTCGCTCATAAGGGGCGTCCTTGGAATGATACGCGATGACTGTTCACGCAAGAGAAGTTTTCGATGACAAACCGTCCAATGCACCGGGGACGGCCGGCTTGACGAGAGGGCCGAGAGTTCTGCAAATTGCCTCCTGTGTCAATATAAACTAACTAGGTTAACAGACTATTAGGACAATGTGCGACGATGTGTATCCAACAGAACCGACCACGCCGGTTGGGCCGTCCGTTGACGCACCCTCAAGCCAGGACCGGATCGCCAGCCCCACCGGCCACAGCCGTGCCCTGTTGCCGGTGGCGCCGACCAAGCCCTGGCTGAGGCGTCACAGTCTTGCTCGGTGACTCAATGGGTCCAAGGCAGACCCAAAGCCTTCCAGCCTGGGATCGCGTTACCGGGTTTGCCCTCGAAGCCATTGGCGACGTTGAAGGCGAGATAGCCTTGACGCGCCAGCACCTCACCGGCTGCCCGGGACCGGACCCCACTGCGGCAAATCAGGAACACCGGTTGTTCGGGTGTAATGCCGCTGGCCGCGAGTTCGGCACTGAACTGCCGCTCGCGCTCGGAAGGTGGGAACTTCTGCCAGTCCAACTTCACCAGCGGGCGGCCGAGACTGGAAATGTCCGGAATCCCCACATGATTCCACTCGTCGGGGGTCCGCACATCAACGAGCACCGCCGCCGGATCGTCCGCCAGTTTCTGCCACGCCTGCTGAGGACTTACATCGCCTGCGAATTGCCCAGCCATTGCCATCTCCAATTAACATGATGCGATAGTAATATGTGAATTTAAACTACATCATATCAGTGGTCTTATCAAGAGCAATTCACACTCAAATCCAGCTTCCCGCCCCGTCTCGCGCCTGGAACAGATGGAGGCGCCCTGCCGCCAAGGGCGGTACGGCGCGCACGGGTCAAGCGACGGTGGCAAGCGCCTCCAGCACGGCGTCGGGCGCCTCGAGGGGCAGCATGTGACCGATACCGGACAATTCGGCGACGGTGGCGCCGGGAATCGCCTGGGCCAGCTTGCGGCCGCACTCGGCGGAGGTCATCCGGTCGTGTTCGCCGATGACCAATACGGTCGGGCACCAGATGCGGTTGCCGGACTCGAGGCCGGCATCGTAGCCGGCGCAGGCCGTGAGGTCGGCGTGCAGTGTCCCCGGCCGTGAACGCAGCAGCACCTGTCGGGCAAGGCCGGTGAGGGACAGGCCTGGGCTGGGAGAGGCCCCGACTGTGGCATGGGGTCCGAAGCTCCAGCCGACGATCATCGTCACCGCCGCCGGCAGGTTGGCGCGGGCGGCCTCGATCAGCGCAGGGTTGACGGGAATCTTGGCGGCGGCTCCCACCAGCCCCAGCGAGCGTACCCGTCCGGGCTGGCGGACCGCCACCTCCAGGGCAATCAGGGAACCGAGGGAGTGGCCGATCAGGGTGGCCTTGGCCGCGCCGGCGGCATCGAGCGCCTGGATCACCGCTTCGGCATAGCCGCCGATCGTGGCGGCGGCGGGGCTCCCGGACGCACCGTGGCCGGGCAAATCAAGGGCCAGGACGCCCCGACCATGATGGGCGAACCAGCGCGCATGCAAAGTCCAGGCGGTGTGGTCCATTCCGGCCCCGTGGAGGAAGACCACGGTCGGTAAGGCGGGGTCAAAGGGCTTGCCGCCGGTGAAGGCCCGGATCGTCCCTGCGGCGGTCTTGAGATCGACATGCATGGCGGAGGACTCCAATCAGGGCTTCTGCGATACCCGGAGGGCACGATCGAGGTCGGAAATGATGTCGGCGACGCTCTCCAGTCCGACCGAGAGGCGCACCATGTCCTCCCCGACGCCGGATGCGGCGAGTTGTTCCGCGCTCATCTGCTGGTGCGTGGTCGAAGCCGGATGAATCACCAGGGTCTTGGCGTCGCCGACATTGGCGAGATGCGATGCCAGGCGCAGGGCCTCGATGAACTTCCGTCCCGCCCGCCGGCCACCGCGGACGCCGAAGCTGACGATGGACCCGGCCCCGTGGGACAGCAGGCGCGCCACCAATTCGCGGTCCGGGTGGTCGGGCAGAGTGGGATGAACCACCCACGATACCGCCGGATGGGTCCTCAAGAACGCCAGCACCCGCGCCGTATTGGCCACATGGCGTTCGATCCGGAGCGGCAGGGTTTCAACCCCCTGAAGAAGGTGAAAGGCGTTGGTCGGGCTCAGGCAGGCGCCGAAGTCGCGCAGACCCTCGGCACGGGCGCGGGCGGCGAACGCGGCGGGGCCGTACTCTTCCGCGAACACGATCCCATGATAACCGTCATAAGGTTCCGACAGGGTGGGAAACTTGCCGGAGGCGGTCCAGTCGAACCGGCCGCCGTCGATCACCACACCGCCGATGGCGACGCCGTGCCCGCCGATCCACTTGGTGGTGGAGTGCATGACCAAATCGGCGCCATGATCCAGCGGTCGGCACAACACCGGAGAGGCGAAGGTGTTGTCGATCAGCAGCGGCACGCCGGCGTCGTGGGCGATGGCGGCCACCGCCGGAATGTCCAGCACCTCAAGGCCGGGGTTGCCGATGGTTTCGCCGAACACCAACCGCGTTTCAGACCGGATGGCGCGCCGGAGGCCTTCCAGATCGCGCGGCGGCACGAAACTGGTGGTGATGCCGAATCGGGGCAGCGTGTGGGCGAGCAGATTGACCGAGCCGCCATAAATGGAGGCCGAGGCGACGATGTGAGCGCCCGTTCCCATCAGGGTGGCGATGGCGAGATGCAGCGCGGCCTGGCCGCTCGCCGTTGCCACCGCGCCGACGCCCCCTTCCAACTGAGCCAGGCGCTCCTCGAGGACCGCCACCGTCGGGTTGGAGATGCGCGAATAGATGTGCCCCGGCCGTTCGAGATTGAACAGGGCGGCGGCATGGTCGGCATCACGGAAGACGTAAGAGGTGGTCTGATAGATCGGCACCGCCCGGGCGCCGGTGGTGGGGTCCGGTTGTTGGCCGGCGTGCAGGCTGAGGGTTTCGATCCCGAACGATTCGGTCGCCATGGGCACTCCGAAGTTACACATAATTGTTATGTGAAATAAGTTCAATACGTCCTCTTGATACCGAAAGGCGGAGGCGGTCGGCAAGTCTGATATCCTGCCAGGGAATATCGAACGGCTCCGGAAGAAGGCCGAGTAGGGACCGAAGGTACTGTTCTATCGACTGATCCCGCCCGATGACCGTTCGATCGGGGGGGTGATATATAACAAATAAATTATGTCAATAGTTGACAATACACCTTAATTTTAGTGGATTGATATTGACGCGTCACCCGAGTCTCTGGCAAGAGCTATCGCGGAGCTGGGATGTCGCGAGCGGTTTCCGATCACGTTGGATCGCCGTTGGGGAGCGCGGGCGTCTCTCCCGCTCCTGTGCGGCCGGGACGGCCGCGGTCCAGAGTCTGCAACCTGAACGAGCCGCCAGTTGCTGACCGAACATGAGAAGCGGTCTCGCCTTTGATCCGCCACACCATCAGGGAGACCGGGCCTATGACCGCAGCAGCACTCCGCTCATTGGATCACCGGGAGCGACCCTATTGGGCCGAGGGACTTGAAACCCAATCCCGCGCCGAGTGGGAAGTCCAGACCCTGGAGTCATTACGCCGACACCTGCGACATGCCTATCAAGGATCGCCCTATTACCGGGCTTCTTTCGATGCGGCGGGTGTGCGGCCGGACCACCTCCAGACCCTTGACGACCTCCGGCGCTTTCCCTTTATCGATAAGACCGTGCTGCGCGATCGCCAATGCGCGGTGCCGCCGTTCGGAGATCTGGTGGCGGTGCCCGAGGAAGAGATCGTCTACATCTCGGCTTCCAGCGGTTCCACCGGCGTGCCCACCGCCTCGCCCTTCACCGCCCGCGACTTTGACGATTGGATCGACTACGAGGCCCGGCAATTCTGGTCAAGCGGCTTGCGTCCCACCGACCGTTACGCCCATTCGCTGAACTTCTCCCTGTTCGTCGGCGGGCCATGCGTGCTGGGGGCTCAGAAGCTGGGAGCCCTCAGCATCCACGCCGGCACCTTGCCCTCGGAACGGCTGCTGGCCATTCTGAAGCAGTTCCAGGCGACCGCGATCTGGACCACACCGTCCTACGCCTGGTACCTGGGCGAGACGGCGGTCAAAGAGGGCATCGACCCGAAACGTGACCTCGCCGTGCGTCGCATCTTCGTGGCGGGCGAACCGGGCGGCTCGATCCCCGAGACCCGCGCCCGCATCGAGGCCCTGTGGGGCGCCGGGGTCTACGACTATTACGGCCTTTCGGACATCTTCGGTTCCTGCGCCGGCATGTGCGAGGAGAAGGATGGCCTGCACTGGGCCGAGGATCACATCCATGTCGAGGTGCTGAACCCCGACACCGGCGAACCCGTGCCGGAAGGTGCACGCGGCGAGATGGTGCTGACCACCTTGAAGAAGGCAGCCCGCCCGATGGTCCGTTTCCGCACCGGCGATATCGTCTCGGTCACCACCACCCCCTGCCGCTGCGGGCGCACCTCGCTCCGGCTCCACGGCATCCACGGCCGGCTCGACGATATGCTCATCATCAAGGGCGTCAACCTGTTCCCCAGCGATGTCGAGGCGGTGGCCCGCCAGGACCCGGCCCTGACCGGCGAATACCGGCTGGTGGTCGAGCGCATCAACCATCTCGACCGCCTCACGGTGGAGGTGGAGCAGGTCCACGGTTTCAATGGCTCGTCCGAGGACTTGGCGCACCGCTTCGAAAAGCATCTCAAAGCCGTGACCGGCGTTCACGCCGAGGTGCGGTTGCTCGCCCCCGACACCCTGCCGCGCGCCACCCATAAGGCTAAGCGCGTGGACGATCGTCGAGCCGGGGTGTGGGGATGATGTTTTTTAACCGCAAGATCAGAGAACAGCCGTGACACCATGATCCGATGGGTTACGCACCCTGTGGTTGATTTGGCCTTCGTGCCAAAAATCCTGTTCCACTGTCAGCCGGCCGATCTTTTCACAAAGGTTGGACACCTTCGCTTCGTCGGCTTGATCCGGCGTTCCCTTGCCAGGTTCAAACAGCCCGGCCAGTCCCTTCTCCAAGGCGGCTTGCTTCCAGGTATGGGGCTGGCTGGCATGGACACCGAACCGGCTCGACAATACGGCGACCGTCGCGTCGTCCTTGATGGCGGCCAGCGCGACCTTCGCCTTGAACTCTGCCGTGCCCTTCCTGCGCACTTGAGTCATGAAAGGCTCGTGTGGTTGTGCCACTAATCGGAGGGGGACCTCTCATCGCCCGTTGTCCGAAAATTGGGGTCCGCCTCAGTCGGCGGCTCCGTCCCCCTTTTCGCGGGGAAAACGAAAAGCACAGGGAATCGGGGCGGTGCCCGTGTAACGGAAAGGGCCTGACCTGATCCTTGGCCGGGCCACGCACGGAAGAGAACCCGATCATGACGCTTGAGATTCAGGTGGGGCCCATGAACAGCGACCGAGCGTATACCGACCACAAGCCGGTGGCGGTCGGGGTGCCCGTGGGCTTACCCCTGGCCAGGCCGGTCGTTCTGGAACTCGCACCGCGGGCCGGGGTGCCTCGGCGACCGGAATCCCTGTCCATTGCGTTGCCGTTATCCGACGGGGTGGTTGGTCACGGGGGTCCGCTTTAAACTGTGGTCCGTCGTCCGGCCCGCGCGCGGGCCGCGGCGCCGAAGGCGTTAAGCAATGCCTGGGATGCCGGAGTATCCCGGAAGTTCCATTCCGGGTGCCACTGGACTGCCACCGCGAAAGTGCGTGCGGCGGTGACCGAAACCGCCTCGATCAGGTGATCAGGGGCGCGCGCTTCCACCTGAAGTCCGTCGGCAAGGCGGTTGATGCCTTGCCAGTGCAATGAATTGACCTGAATTTCTCTGACACCAAGAACTCGCGCCAGAACCCCGCCGTCGACGATATGTACAGCATGGGCTGGCCCGTACTGGACCTCGATGGGGTCGGCGTCGTCCCACCGATGGTCGTGCATTCCCGCCAATTCATGGACCTTTTGGTGCAAGGTCCCTCCCAACGCCACATTAAGTTCCTGAAGCCCGCGGCAAATGCCGAGAATGGGTAGACCGGTTGCCAGCCCGGCCCGGATCAAGGGCAGGGTGGTGGCGTCGCGGTCGGGGTCGTGGAGCGTGCCGGGTTCGCTCGGTTCTCCGCCATAGTGGTCGGGCAACACATTGGAAGGGCTGCCGGTAATCAGCAGGCCGTCCAGGCGTTCCACCAAGTGTACAATGTCCAGGCTGTCGCCCAGGGCCGGGATCAACAACGGCACGCCGTCGGCACCGTCGGACACCGCCCGGACGTACTTGCCGCCGGCGACGTGATAGGGCATGTCCGAGAGCCATCGGC
Source organism: uncultured Rhodospirillales bacterium (assembly GCA_903927615.1). Classification (GTDB taxonomy): domain Bacteria; phylum Pseudomonadota; class Alphaproteobacteria; order Azospirillales; family Azospirillaceae; genus BOG-933. The sequence continues at coordinate 14,318 of CAIYNU010000011.1, forward strand.
AACACGCCGTAATCCCGATCAACGGCTTGGCCGAATGAGGCTGAACCTCGGTATCCGATATGAACTCGACCATTCCGCGCCCGCCGGTCCGGGTCATGCGGCGGGCATGTTTTTCAGGTCATAGGTGGTAATCTGCCGGGACCGGTCGGTAATCCGGTTTTTTTCGTCGGGGAAGACCACGATCGGCCGGTAGCTTCGCGCCGCGCTCTTGTCGATCAGCCCATAGGAAATCACGATCAGGATGTCGCCCACCTGCACCTTGCGGGCGGCGGCGCCATTTAAACAGACGACGCCACTGCCGCGTTCGCCTTCGATGACGTAAGTCTCGAATCGCTCGCCATTATTGTTGTTGACGATTTGTACTTTTTCGCCCGGAATGAGATCGGCTGCATCAACCAAGTCCATGTCGAGGGTGATGCTACCAATATAATTCAACTCTGATTGTGTCACATGAACGCGATGGATTTTTGATTTCAGAATGTGAATCTGCATATCACAACACTCCAAGACCACTTCTTTGGTTGGACACCAAAAAAGGCTGGTGTTCAGCCTTCCAAACTCCCACACCCTATCTTAATGACAAAGGGCCGATGGCGCAAGTTTGACCTTCGTGCCATGGTTGGTGGTTCGGGGACGATGCGCGGACGGTTGGGTTCGGGTCAGGTCGTCAGCTGGCCAAGCGCCACCATGAACGCCGCGAGGGAATGTCCAACCTGATTGGTTGAACTGAGGGCGGTTTGCAGGGTCTGGAGCTTGGTCATTTCCGCCTGAAGGTCGATGCTCCCCGTGCCTTGAGTCTGGTTGGTCATCAGGGTGCTGGCGGCGTCGGCAACCTTGGCGTCGCGGGTGGCGGTGTTTGAAACCCGGCTCCAGGTATTGCCGACGGTGGCGGTGAGCGCCCCATAGCTGGCTACCGGTGCGGGCAATCCGTCGGCAACGATCTGTCGGCGATTGGCGGTCAGACTGGCGGCGACCGTCGGAGCGGCGTCGGTTTTTAGCGTCGCGGTACCCGCTGTCAGCGCCGGGTTCACCATCAGGGTCTGGCGGTTGTTGCCGATAAAAAAGCCGTGGGCCAACTGGCCGCCGGCGGTGGGTGGGGTTGAATCGTAGGCGTCAGCGAAACTGGTCGGCTGGTTCAGGCGACTGCGGCCGAGAACGGTGTTGGCCACGGCATCGAGTTGAGACCGGAGCTTGCGAATGACTTCGCAACCGGGGTCGGGATTGGGGCGCTGGGGCGGCATCTGTCGCGACCCGTCGGCGGTCAGGCGCAACAGGGCGCCAAGCCGGCCGCCGTCGATCCGGCCGTCGGCGGGAACCGCCGTGTTGGCGGCTGCGACGGGAACCGCCGTGTTGGCGGCTGCGGCGGCGACTGGCCCGGACGCGGCCCCGGTGACCGGGTTCGGTCCGGCCCCGGCCCGGGTAAATTGGACCGGCCGTTGATCAAGCAGGGCCTGGCCGTTGGGGGTAAACAGCGCGATGGTTTTGCTATCGCGCTGGAAAACACTGGCGCCGGTGAGGTCGACCACCTTGGCCACCAACTGGTCGCGTTGGGCTTCGGTCTGGTCGGTGGGGCGGTTGAGCGCAACCTGGCTGGCGATGGTCGCATTGGCGTGGTGGATGTCGGTCAGCGTCTGGTTAAGGTCCGACAGCCCTGTCGCGACCCGGTCATTGAGGCGGCCCGCGAGGTCCTCCACGCCGCGCGACAGGCTGCGGACGGTGGTCGCGAGGGTGTCGCCCTGATCGATGACCTGTTGCGGCCCGGCGGGATCGGCGGGGTTGGCCGCAAGCTGTTGCCAGGCCTGGGCGAAGGCGTCAAAGCCGCTGCCGAGGCCCGTCGCGCCGGCGTTGGAGCCGAACAGGGTGCCGATGTCCTGAAGCGCGCTGTCACGCACTTCGGCGGCGCTTTGACGCGCCGTAATATCGCCGACTTGGGCGCCGAGGGCCCCGGTCAGAGGGCGGAGGGTCGGGGTGGGAACGGGGGCCGGGACCAGGGTCGGTGCCGGGGCCGCGGGGATGGCGGTTGGATTGCCGGCGTCCGCCCCGGCGGTCGTCGGGGTGGTGGCATCGGGCACGCTCGAGGGTCCGGACGGGAAGATCCGGAACTCACTGGCGGTCGAGGCGATGGCACCGAAGAGGCCCATGGTTGGTTGGTCCTGGCTGAAGGCGCAGCCGGGTTCAGCAAACTTCGGGCCAACGTAAAAATATTGGGGATTTCAAGAAGGTGAGCCCGGTCCCGGGCGTTCCTGCCGGGGGATCGGACCGGCAGCTTTTTCCCGGTCCCGGCTAGAGCTTCCGGGTGATCAGGACCGAAGTCGCGCGGTCGGAGGTCTTGGGAGCCTGCGCGCGGTTGCCGATCCGACTATAGCCGGAACTGGGCGGCGCGGCCTGTTGGCGCGCGGCCTTGATCACCAGATCGATCAATCGGCGGTTGGCATCCATGGCCCCCGCCAGTACCGCCGCATTGTGCTTTGCGGTGGCCATAACCTGATCGTTGAGCCGCCGCAATTCAGCCAGTGCCGGCTCGGCGTCCGGCACCATCACCGCGTCACGGAGTTCTTCAAGCTTGTATGAATAGGCGGCGACCAGCCGGGTCTTGGCTTCGGCAAAGCCGGCGGGGACCTTCGAGCACATCTTCGTGAGGGCTTCGGTCTCGGCGGTCAGGACCGCAAGCAGCTCCCGTGCCAGATCAGAGGTCTCGGTGATTGCGGTCAAGATCGGCGGTGGGGTCAGAGTCATGAGAGGAAATCCAGCACGAGGCCTACTTCAGATAGCTTAACAGAGACATCCCCAACAAAGTCGATGTGACCTTGTATGACGATTGTAACTGGTTATTGACCGATGCCAGATCCGCCGTGACCGTGGTGGTATTAACGGAGACATCAGTATCGAGCTGGGTTGTCACCAACGACAGGGTGTCGTTGTGGGTTTGCGAGGCACTCTGAAACGCCAACTGGTGGATGCCGTTGGTCTGTTGCAGACCCTCAAGGCCCAGCACAGCCTTGCTGAGGCTTGAGTAGGACTCACTCAAAAAGGTGTCACGATCGGCGGTCGAATAATTGCCGGCCTGGTCGGCCGCGGTTTTGGCCGCGCGCAGGCCGTTGACCAGATTCTGGAACGCCGGATCACTCGCGGTGATGTTCAGGGTTTGGGTCTGGCCCTGGTTGATCGTTACCTTTTTGTTGCCCCAGGCCAGGGTCGAGGCATTGGCATAATTGCCGACCGGCGCCCCGGTGTTGTAGTCGGTGTCATAGAGCGGCAAAATCGGTGACGTCGTGACGGGATCCACCGCACCGGGATTGGCGGCCTGGGTCGCCGAGTAGCTGGGATTCGGCGACCCTGCGGCCGGGGTAAAACTGGCCACCGAGGTGGGATTGGCGGGGCTGGGCGCAGTCGCGCCCGGTAAAGTGCCGTCCGTGGAGGCAAAGTAGGGCAGTTTGGTCAGATCGGCCACCGGAGGCAGATTATACGCCGGGGTTCCGGCCGCGGTTTTTGGTGGATTGGCGGTCGGGTTGCGCAGTCCGGCATAAAGATAGGCGCCGGTCGGCGACTGTTCGTTCAGGCCGATGGTCGTTTCCGTCATCATCTGACTGATGGATTGCCCCATCGACTGGAAGGCGGCATAGGCGTCGGCCTGGGTTTGTGAGGTCTGGGCGGCCGGCACCGGCGACGCCTGGCCGGTGTAGCTCCCCTGCATGCTTTGCACCGTCTTCAGCGCGTTCTGGGCGATGCCGAGGATGTTGCTCAGCGAATTTGAATAGAGTGATGTCGTGATGCCACCCAAGGTGCAGCTTGAAATATAGGAATTAAGCTGAGCCTTGGTCCCCGTCAGGTCGATCACCTGGGCCCGATTGGTGTTATCGGCCATGTCAATGCCCTGACTGTTGGTCGACAGTTGCAGGCTCAGCTTCTGCGAGAGCTGCGAAGTGGCATTCATGGTGTTGATTTGGGTCAGTATGGCCCCGTAGGTGGAAACCGGTTGCATGGTCGTTACCTCCCGATCATGGGCTGACGGTGGAGTGCGGCGGATGTCATGATCGCTACGTTCCGATGCCCATCAGGGTGTCGAACATTGATTGTACGGTGGTGATGACCTTGGCATTGGCGGCGTAGGAATTCTGAAGCACCGTCAATTGTGCCAGTTCGGTGTCCATATTGACGCCCGTTTCTCCCGTCAAGCGGGTCTGGAGCGTTTGGGTCGTGGTGGTCAGTTGTGTCTGATGGGTGGCAGCATCAGCCTGACTGGTTGCCTGGTAATTGGTCACGGCGGCGGTCAGGCCGCCATAGCTCACATTGTTGGCGATCGGGGCCTGGAGGCTAAAGCTCAGTCCGGTTCCAGCCCCGGCCCCAGCCCCGGCTTTGGCGCTCAACACGAGGGTGGTGGCGTTGGCGGCTTGGGCGGGATTGGTAATCGGATTGCCATTGGCGTCGGTGCCGAACGACAGAATCGTGGTGCCCGCGGGGATGCCGTTGCCGGTCACGGTCATCCCAACCTTAAGCCCGGAATTCTGGCTGAGCCCGGTGACGGTGGCGCTGCCGTTGGTGGTGGTCCCGGTCTGGGCGATGGAGACACTCCGGGTGGTTGTGGTCAGCGCCGCCACCACCGCCGTTGCGGACTGGCCCTTGACCGTAGCGGTTCCGTTGGCGAGGGACGGATTGATCTGGATCGACGCTGCCGGGGACACGGTGGCCGGGTTGCCGTTGTCGACCGTGAAGAAGGACGTCATGGCGTTGCCGGCGGCGGTCGGCCCGTAGGCGCTGCCGGCGTTTCCGGAACCGCCTTGCAAGTCGGTGGTCTGGGTGGACGTTGCGCCGTAATAGGCACCGCCGAAAGTGCCGGCGGTATTGTCGGCCAGTTGCGACGCCACGATATCGAGTTGGGCCTGCGCTTTGGCAAGCGTCCCGATGGTGGGGTCGGGGGATGCGACGCTGGGATTGAGAAAGTCCAGGGCGGCGCCAAGCTTGCCGCCCTGGAACGCATTGTTCATGCCGGGCGCGCTTTTGCCCGATGGGGCAGGGGGCGCCAGAGACAACCAGGCCTGGGTGCCGCCGGTGGGATTGTTCCACGAGAATTGCGCGGCGGTTTTGTCCACCAGCGCCGTGCCGTTCTGGGTGTAAAGCGCGATGCTGTTATCGTTATGAACAATCACATTTACGCCGACAATACTCGAAATGTTATTGACGATACTGTCCCTTGTATCCAGCAGGTCCGGTTGCGTGGTGGCGGCCAGCGGGTTAGCATTGAGCTGCTTGTTGATGCCGTCAAGCTGCTGCAAATTGGTGTTCAGGCTCGTGATCATCGAGCCGATGCTGTCGCCGGTTTCGATTCCCATCTGGCTCAGCGAATAGCTGGTTTGACTGATATTCTGTGCCAGCGACTGACCGGTCGCGATCACCTGGGATTCCGCCGTGGTATCGGTCGTGTCGGTTTCAAACGCCTGCCAGGAAGCGGTGAAGTTGCTCATGGATTGTTGCAGATAGGGTGTCGACTGGGTGGTCCCCAGGACGTTGTTGATCTGCTGAAGGTAGCCGGTTTTGGCGCTGGCTCCCGACGACAGCGAGTTGGAATTCAGATACTGGGTTTGCAATCCCTGATCGGCGGCACGCTGGATGGTGGCCGTTATCGTATTGGCCGTGAGGCTGAGCGTGATGGGGGTCCGTTCGGCATAGTTGGTGTTCGAGGCGTTGGAAATGTTATCGCTACGCGACTGCATCTCGGTCTGAACCGCTTGGATGCTGCCAAGGCTGGATGAGAGGATTCCCGATAGGCCCATGACACGCTCCTGTTCCTCGATCTCGCTTCCAGCCCGCCCATCAGGTTCGCGGGTTTACCACTGTTCGTCAAACCTAATGGACCAGTTGCAGCGCGTCCTGGATCATCTGGTCGGCTGCGGAGATGACCTTGCTGTTCGACGTATAGGCTCGTTGCGCGACAATCATCTGGGTCAGTTCGGTGGCAATATCGACGTTGGAGCCTTCGATCGAACTGGGGGTGATGGTTCCGGCGTTGCCCTGTCCGGCCCATTGGACCGACGGCGTGCCGGCTTGAATATTGTTTCCAGAGAAGGTTGCGCCGGTTACCCGTTGCAGTTCATTGGGATTGGCGAAAGTGACCAGAGGAACACGGTACGGCTTTAACTGTTCACCATTGGAGTAATTGAACACCACAAAGCCGTTGTTGTCAATCGCGGCACTTTGGAACGCGCCGGGGGCCTGGCCGGTGAGGTCGGCCACCGAGCGGACTTCCAGACTGGTGCCGGTGTATTGGGTGGACCCGCTGGCGGCGACCGCCGGCGGGCCGGCGGCGGCGGCCGTACCATAGGCCAGTGTCAGGGCGGTGGCGCCGGTCATTTGGGCGGCGCCGTCGGCGAAGGCTGCCGACGGCGTGAAGGTGACGTTGCCGTTTGCCGGGGTCAGGAGCGCGCCGCTGGTGGTGAAGGTGAGTGACCCGGGATTGATGGCGACGGTGAGTGCCGGGACGGTGGTATCGCTGGGAATCGTGGCGCTGGTGATGGTCCAGGTGTTGGCGGCGGCCGCCTTGGTGTAGACGATATTCAGCGTTTGGGCCGTGCCCAGACTGTCATAGAACTGGACCTGGGAGGTGGCGGTGGAACCGCTGGCGGCGCTGGCCGGGAAATTGGCGTTGTAGTTGATGGTCGAACTGGCCTTGCCCGGAATCGTGCTGTACACGGCGGGGTCGACCCGCACACCGGTAAGGTTGCCCAGCGACGGCGTCCCCGGGATGTCGCCCAGATACGCCGTCTGTTCTTTGACCCCCATCAGGTAATCACCCGCACTGTTGACCAGATAGCCATTGTTGTTGACCGTGAAATCGCAGGCCTGGGTGTATAACTGGGCCGAACCCGAGAAGTTGGCAACCGTGCCGTTGATCGTGCTGGGGGTTGCCACTGGAGCAAAGCCGGTGCCGTTGGCGATGGCAAAGTTGGTGGCCACACTGGTGCTGGTCACCTGGCCGGCGGTGGTGTTTTGATAGATCGGCGTGACGGCCACACCGCCCGGGCTTTCGAAGCTCGCCGACGATTGGGTGACGTAGGACTGAAAGTTCGACTGCACTCCCTTGTAACCGGTTGTGCTGACATTGGCGAGATTCTCGGAAATGTAGCCGATCTGCGTGGCAAAAGCGGTCATGCCGCTCAGTGCCGTATTCAATGCGTTGCCGACGCCCATGTTCGTCGTCCTTTTGAAGTCCGCTGCCCCGCGTCGGGCGCGGGGAACACTGGTCGCCACAGTTAAAGCAAAGGCCGTGCCAGAAGCCCGGGCGGTGTGCGCTCGCCGTTTCGGCTTCGGTGTTGGGGAGGCGCACCGTGGGAGGCCGGCGAAGGCGGCAGCCTTTGCCCCAAGGGGGCAGAGTGCCCGGCAAAATTTTCCCGGCAGCTTCCGCCCGGCGGGGCAAGGGGCTATGCTATGGTTTTAACGTCCCGTTCCCTGGAGGCGCCGCCGCCATGCATACTCAGCCTGATTTCCCCAACCTGTTTGTCCTCGACCACCCGCTGATCCAGCACAAGCTGAGCCTGATGCGCGATCAAAGCCGGTCGACCATGGGATTTCGCCAACTGCTGAAGGAGGTGTCGCTGCTGATGGGCTATGAACTCACCCGCGACTTGCCGCTGGTCAGCGAACGGGTCGAGACGCCGCTGGCGCGCATGGAGGCGCCGGTACTGGCCGGCAAGAAGCTGGTCATCGTGCCGATTCTGCGGGCCGGGTTGGGCATGGCCCAAGGCCTGCATGAACTGGTGCCGTCGGCCCGGGAAGGCCATATCGGCCTCTATCGTGACCCTGTGACCAAACAGACCGGGGACTATCTGGTCAAATTGCCGGAACCCGAGGGCCGGTTGTTCATCCTGGCCGATATGATGCTGGCGACCGGTAATTCGGCGGTGTGTGCCGCCGACATCCTCAATCGCCAGGGGGTCGAAGACACACAAATCCGCTTTATGGCCCTGGTCGCGGCGCCCGAAGGGGTGCGCGCTTTCCATGCCGCGCATCCGCGCATCCCGATTTATCTGGCCGCGCTCGATAGCCATCTTGACGATGATGGTTTCATCGTGCCGGGCCTGGGGGACGCCGGCGATCGGTTGTTCGGCGTAAAATAAGGTCGCGCTTTGCGGCATTTTTCGTTTTGGCGTCAGGGGGCAGGCCGGGGTCAGGGGAGGGCAGGGCGCCGCACCCTTCCGGCCGGCACGTCCCGCCGGCCCAGCGTTGGTGGCGGTGGACCGGGGTCGTGGGCGTGGTGTACAATGAGTTCACCGGCATTCGTTCGGACCGCAAGGCTGCGGTCTCACCGCAGGACAGGACAGGGAAGGCGCGGCTGAAGGCCATGTCCAATTTTGATCTGCCAACGAGGCATCATTTAAAGCCTGTCGTCACCACGGGTGACGGTTCGGGATCGCCTGTGCCCAAACGGAAGCCGGCGGTGCCTGTCGATGCGGCGGAGGAGGTTTTCGTGCCCATGCCGGGCCGAAAGCCGATGGCGCCGCCCCAAGCGGCATCATCGACGCCGTCATCGGTGTCCACGACATCGTCCGGACGGGCGGCAACCCTGGATGATTTCGCCGAGAGTGCCCGCTCGGCGGCCCGGATCGCCAATGTGTCCTTTGCCGATGTCATGGCGCACGCCGCACAGGAAAGCAACTTCAACCCCAATCTCCACTCCCATCAAAGCAGCGCCGCCGGGCCGTTCCAATTTGTCGAACATACCTGGCTGGAATTGATCAAGCGCCACGGGGCCGCCTATGGTCTGGGCCGGGAGGCGGCACAGATCAAAATGCATAACGGCGTGGCGTCGGTGGCGGATCCGGCGTTGCGCAAACGGTTGCTGGATTTGCGCAGCGACGTCGGCCTGTCGTCGGGAATGGCGGCCCGCTATCTGGATGAATCCAGCCACGATCTGGGGCATGCGCTGAAGCGCAAACCCACCGTGACCGAGAGCCGTATCGCCTATTTGCTGGGGCCGGGCGGCGCCGCCAAGCTGATTCGGGCGGTGCAGCAAAACCCCGAAGGTTCGGCCGCGGCGTCGCTGCCCCAGGCCGCCGCCGCCAACCGGCCCTTGTTCTACGGCAACCAGGGACCGCTGAGCAATCGGGAGGCCATGACCAAGATTTCCCATTTTGTCAACCGGCACCTTGCGGATTTTGCCGCCTTGGGCAAGGAACAGGCGCCGTTGACCACCGATCGGTTGGCGCTGGTCAATCCCAACGTCGGCTGACGGCCCCAATGTCGGCTGACGGCCGACCGGTTGCGGCGGTCACGGCGACGGTGGCGCAAAATTTTATTGCTTCGGTCAGGTAAAGATTGACCGGAAAGAACGCTTTCCGCATTTTGCCGGTCATTCCTTGACCCGCGAGTGCTGGAGCGTTGCCCATGACCGATGCTGTCCCTTCGTCCGCCGCCGAGTCTGCTGGCTTGGTGTTTGCCGATCTGGTTCCAACCACTGCCCAGGCCCTGGCCGCGGTGGGCAAACTGGTTGAGGCGGCGCGCCAGTCGGTGCTGGACCGGGTCACCGCTGCCAACGGCAAAATCGATGCCGGGCTGGTGGATCGCCATCAGTTGGCGGCCCACGGCTTCGCTTGGCTCAGTACCTATGCCGAAGGTTTGCGCCAGATGCACGGATGGGCCGAGGGACTGATTGCCTCCGGCGAATTCAGCGAACTGGAACAGCTCATGCTCCAGTTGGTGTTTGGCGAGTACCTGTCCCAGATGGCCGGTGGCATCCCGCTGTCCCAGTCCGAAATGGTGCGGCCGGTGGACTTGGGCCTGACCCCGGCGACGGTGTCGGCCTTCACCGGTGACGGTGCGGTGGCGCGGCTGGTGGCCGAGGGAGGGGCGGCCGGGGTGCGCTACCGGCTGGCGGAGGTGATCGCCGAGCGCCATGATTTCGGCAAGTTCGGGTTCGCCGACGAGACTCTGGAGATGGTGCGCGAGCAGTTCTCGCGGTTTGCCGCCGATCAGGTGGTGCCGTTTGCCCACGAGTGGCATCTCAAGGATCAACTGATCCCGATGTCGATCATCGAGCAGATGGCCGAAATGGGCGTGTTCGGCCTGACCGTGCCCGAGGAGTATGGCGGGTTGGGCATGGGCAAGACCGCCATGTGCGTGGTCTCGGAGGTCTTGAGCGCCGCTTATATCGGTGTCGGCTCGCTGGGCACCCGTTCGGAGATCGCCGCCGAGCTGATCCGGCTGGGTGGCACCGAGGAGCAAAAGGACAAGTGGCTGCCCAAGCTCTGCTCCGGTGAAATCCTGCCCACCGCCGTCTTCACCGAACCCAATAGCGGTTCGGACCTCGGCTCGCTGCGCACCCGGGCCGTGCGCGACGGTGACACCTATCGGGTATCGGGGGGCAAGACCTGGATCACCCACGCCGCCCGCACGGATCTGATGACCTTGCTGGTCCGCACCGACCCCACCACCACCGACCATCGGGGCCTGTCGATGCTGCTGGCCGAAAAGCCGCGCGGCACCGTGGAGGACCCGTTCCCGGTCGAAGGCCTGTCCGGCGGCGAGATCAAGGTGCTCGGCTACCGGGGCATGAAGGAATACGAGATGGGCTTTGACGGCTTTACCGTTCCAGTAGAAAATCTGTTGGGCGGCGTCGAAGGCCTGGGCTTCAAGCAGTTGATGGAGACTTTCGAGAGCGCGCGCATCCAGACCGCCGCCCGGGCCACCGGCGTTGCCCAGAATGCCCTGGAGTTGGGCCTGAAATACGCCCTGGAGCGGTGCCAGTTCGGCAAGGCGCTGATCAAGTTTCCCCGGGTGGCCCATAAGATCGCCTGGATGGCGGCCGAAACCATGCTGGCCCGTCAGCTCACCTACTTTGCCGCCCGGGAAAAGGATCAGGACATTCGCTGCGATATCGAAGCGGGCATGGCCAAGCTGCTGGCCGCCCGGGTGGCCTGGTCCAACGCCGACTGCGCCTTGCAGATTCATGGCGGCAACGGTTATGCCGAGGAATACCAGATCAGCCGGGTCCTGTGCGACGCCCGCATCCTGAGCGTCTTCGAGGGCGCTGCGGAAATTCAAGCCCAGGTTATCGCCCGCGGTCTGCTCGGCCGCCGGGGATAAACGTCATCGGTGCATGTCATCGGCGCTTGGATATAAGCCCGGAACGCCATCCCTTGGGATGGCGTTCCGGAAAGCCGCGGTCCCAGGACCGGCCGCTCCGTTACACAGGTTACGTCGTATGCCCAGGTTACGCCGGAATCGGTTTGTGGGACGATCCCGCATCGCAAAAGCTGGGAAAAGGTGGACATTTGTCCCATATCTATGAGGTCCCGGTGAGCGGGTGGCCGGCGGTGCGGCGTCACTGGATAGTCACGGAAGTTTGGTAGACTGACAGCGTCGGTCGGACCGGAAAGCGAAAGGATCATCAGGGCTGCTGGATCGACCGGTCGGGGTTGCACGGAATTGCCAGGAGGAACAGGCAGGATGCCGAGCGACAAATTCATCGCTTACTATTGCGTCAATGCCGGGCGCAATGGTCGGAAGAGTGAGGGACTCGAGCGCCAGCGGACGGTGGTCATGTCTTACCTGAACGGCGGTCACTGGACGCTGTTGGAACGGCACACCGAAACCAAAACCGATGAGCATGGTGGTGGCAAACGTGGCCAGCGACCGGCGTTGGCGCATGCCTTGGCCGCCTGCCGTCAGCACCAGGCCGCGCTGGTGGTGGCCGATCCCGGACACCTGGAGCGGGATGATGACTTCATGACCGAACTGACCAAGGCCGGGGTCGAATGCTGGGGGGTGGAAGCCGGGCCGTATGATCGGCCCCTGGCCAAGCCGTTGGGCCGGCTCGAGAGTCGTGTCGGCGGACGTCATTGATCGCGGCCCCCCGTGGGGGGGCCGGTGACGGGCGATGGCATTGGCCGATTTTATTGGACGGTGGTCGGAGGTTTCGCTTAAATACCGCCCGGATGGTGGTTGAAGGGTCGAGGCAGTGGCAATGGTCAGAGTTTTTTCCGTCATGGCGGCGATGGCGCTGGCCGTCGGTGGCTGTGCGATGGATACCAAGCCTTACGTCTGGCCGACGCCGGTCTATGGCGTGCCCTTTATTCAAACCAGTTTTACCCTGCGCTACAGCAAGCTGTTGAACAGCGAGGATGAAATTCGGGAAGTGGTGGCCCGGTATTGTGGGCCAGGCTATGATGTGGCCCGGGTGACGCCCGTGGACTGGGTTGGTACCGCCGTTCATCCGGACGCGCTTTCGGTCGCGTGCGGTCCGTCGCCCCAGCCCCTGCCGAAATTCCGCGGCCATGATGTCAGCCTCACCTATATGATTTCCCTGCGACCGCCGGCAAACGTCCCCGCGGTCTCCGCGGCGCCATAAGGGGCACTGATCAAGCCGTGGCGATGGTCACCAGGCGGGTCAGGGCGCGCATCAGGTCGGTGCCGTCCCAGACGGTGGTGAACGACAGGGCTTGACCGAGTGGAACCAGGCGGTCGATGCCGCGGCCATTGAGCGCGCGGGCAAACCCGGCGAGTGTTTCGGGGCCGAAGCCGAAGTGAGCCAGGGTTTGAACCCGTCGCGTCACCAGCGGCAGGCCGTCGGTCAGCGTGTCGACCTCAGCCTCCAGCAGCACGCCGGTACCGGTGGCGGTCAGGGTGTCCCGGTCGGCCGGGGCCAGGGTTGCCAACCGGATCACGGTCAGACGGTCGCCGTGGTGGTCGACTCGAGCCACCGGCAAATCCAGTACCGCCCGGTGCCAGCCGGCCAGCCGGTCCAACCGGGCCGCCGGTCCGGGCTCGGGGAAACGGGTGGCGGCCTGGGCCGCGACCCGGGGGTGAAAGTCGGCGGCGGCGTCGTCGGCGGTTCCGGCCTTGCCGCACCACAGCAGCAGACGCGGTGACGCGCAGGCCTGCTGGTTAAACCAGAACAGATCATTGCAGAATGCGTCGGCCACACTCTGGCGCTGCTCGGGGCTGAGGGCCAGATACGGCCCGGTGGCGAGGGCTGCCCACGAGACCCGATCGGGGAAGGTCAGGTCCACGGTATGGGGCCGAGCGGGCAGGGCGCGCAACGATGACACGGTCGCGTCGCCACCCCACAGCATCCGGGCATCGGCGGCCTGTGACAGGGCGGCGGTGACGGCATCATCCCGGGGATAGTGGACAAAGGCGGTGGCGGCGGCCAGCGCCGCAGCGTCGGGGCTCGCCAGCAACCCGCCCAGAATCTCCAGCAACACCTGGGTGGCTGGCCCTGTCCCCCGTTCCGAAAGCCGGATCAGGTTGCGGTTGCCGGCCAGCAGCGCCGGCACCCAGGAATAGACGAACTGGGTGTCAACATTGGCGGGCGGGACATGCAGCACCAAGCCACGCGGCACCGCCAGGGTACCGGCCGGCAGTCCGGCCAGGAAATCCCGGGCCAACCGGGTCAGGGCTGCCGGGCGCAGCCAGAAAGCGAGGGCCTGGAGGTCCGGCCGGTGCCGGGCGGCGGCATGGGTCCCCAGGCGGCGGTGCAATTCACCGAGGAAAGCCAGAATTTCGGGGGCGAAAGGGGGCAGTTCGGGGGGCAGGGTCAGGGTCGTCAGCAGCTCCGGCACCGTCACCGGGCCGGCGGTGGGTGCCAGGCGGGTGACGGGCGTCATGGCCTTTGGCGACCAGGCGGCCATCCGTGGGGGCCGGTCATGGTTCTCGCTCGGACAGCCAGCGCCGGAAACAATTGGCGGCATGGGGCGCCAGGCCGGGCGCCCAGCGGTGGGTGTCCGCCCGCAGGGTCGTGACGGTGACGCCCGAATGGGGGGCGGCGATCTCGCAGGCGTGGCCGATCAGCCAGCGTTCGATCTCCGACGCGACCACTTCCAGGTGGAATTGCAAGCCCAGCGCCGCCGGTCCCCAGGCGAACGCCTGGTTCGGGCAGACCTCGGTGGAGGCCAGCCGCGTCGCGCCGTCCGGCAGGTCGAAGGTGTCGCCATGCCAGTGCAGCACCGGCACGGCGCCGTCGATGTGTCGGAGCATCGAGCCCCGGCCGGCCTCGCTGAGGCTGACCGGCGCCCAGCCGATTTCCTTGTGCCCGGCCGGATAGACCCGGGCGCCAAGGGCCGCCGCCATCAATTGTGCCCCCAGGCAAATGCCGAGGGTGGGCCGGCCGGCCCTGAGCCGGGCCTCCAGACAGCGCAGCTCGTCGGTCAGAAACGGATAGAGCGACGATTCATAGGCGCCGATCGGGCCGCCCAGCACCACCAGCAGATCGGGCTGATGGGGGTTCAGCGCCGCCAGATCGTCGACCCCGGCGTCGGCATAGCTGACCTGATAATCGTGCTCGGCCAACACGTCACCCAGCAGCCCCAGTCCCTCGAAGGACACATGACGAATAGCCAGAGCAGATTTCATTGTGACCGGGACGTTATTATGGCGGGGTGAGCGAAGGATATCACGACCGACGGCCGGATCAAACCGCCCGGGAATGGCGGGCGGTGCCGTTTTGCTGACTGGCCATCAAATAGCGATCGAACACCGCCGCCACGATGCGGACCAGCGGCCGGGCGCCCGCGGGAATGGTCAGCCGCCGACCGTCGCGTTTTACCAGGCCGTCGGCGACAAGGTCGTCCAACGCCGGCAGTTCGGGGTCGAAATGGTCGCTGCCGAGGCCGTGGCGGGTGGCCACCTGTTCCAGGTCCACCGCCAGGTCGGACATCAGGCGCTCGATCAGGTCCCGGCGCAGGCGGTCGTCGGCGCTGAGCGGGAGGCCCCGGGTGACGGGCAAGCCGCCGGCCTCGATGGCCGCGGCGTATGCGTGGAAGTCCGGGGCGTTCTGAACATAGCCCTGGGGCAGGGCGCCGATGGCCGAGGCCCCGAAACCGATCAGCACCGGCGAGCCGTCGGGGGTGTACCCCTGAAAGTTGCGGCGCAACCGGCCGGCGCGTTGGGCCACCGCCAGTTCATCGTGGGGGGCCGCGAAATGATCCAGGCCGATGGCTTCGAACCCGGCACCGGTCAGCCGGTCGGCGATGGCGGCGAACTGGCGCCACCGGGCCGGGCCGTCGGGCAGGGCGGCCTCGTCGATCAACTTCTGGTGGGACTTCATCCACGGCACATGGGCATAGCCGAACACCGCCAGCCGGTCGGGTTTGAGCGACAGCGCCAGGTCGGCGCTGTCCCGGCAGTGGTCGACGGTCTGACCGGGCAGGCCGTACATCAGGTCCAGGTTGATGGCGGCGATGCCGGCGGCGCGCAGCCGCGCCACCGCTTCGGCGGTCATGGCATAAGGCTGGACGCGGTTGACCGCCCGCTGAATCCCCGGGTCGAAGTCCTGCACGCCCAGACTGGCCCGGTTGACCCCGGCCCCGGCCATCGCCCGCACATGCTCCGGGGTCAGGGTCCGCGGGTCGATTTCCACGGCGATCTCGGCGCCGGCGGTCAGGTCGAAGCGGTCACCCAGCACCGCCATGACCCCGGCGAAGTCGTCGGGTGCGACCATGTTGGGCGTGCCGCCGCCCCAATGCAGATGGCGCACCCGCAGCCGCCCGGGAATGACGTCCGCCACCCGATGAATCTCGCGCCGAAGGTGCTCCAGATACGCCGCCACCGGCTGGTAGCGCGCCACCACCTTGGTGTGGCAACCGCAATACCAGCACATGCTCTCGCAAAACGGGATGTGCAGATAGAGCGAAATCTCGGTGTCGGTGGCCAGACTGCCCAGCCAGTCCTGATAGCGGACGGCGTCCACGGCGGCGGTGAAGTGGGGCGCGGTGGGATAGCTGGTGTAACGGGGCACCCGCACGCCGTCGTAGCGGGCCAGAAGCTCGGGAGTCATGGGATCACCTTGACCCGGCCGGGGCCGGGGGTGCGTTGCTGCGGGTCAGGCCGAAAGCGTTGGCGTCTCATCATACAGACCGAAGGCCGCCGGCGGCACCCGTAAGAATGTCACCGGCTCGGCAAAACCCTTGACCCGGGCTTGCTCGGCAAGCGCACCCAGGGGGGCCAACCGGGCGGCGACGCCGGGGTCGGCGGCCAGGGTTGCCGACAGCACCACGTCGCCGCCGGTGCTTTGACCCTGAAGCCGGGCCGCCAGATTGACCGTGCTGCCGAAATAATCGAGCCGGCCATTGAGCGTCACCGCCACGCACGGCCCGCCATGCAGGCCAAGCTTGATCACCAGGGCCTGGTCGCCGGTCTGGGTCGCGTTGAAACGGGCGATGTGGGTTTGAACCGCGATGGCGGCGGCCACGGCGTGTTCGGGATCATGGAACGCCGCCATCACCGCGTCGCCGATGGTCTTGACGATGCCGCCGTCATGGAGACGAATCTGTTCCGCCAGGAAGGCGAAATGGTTGCGCACCAACTGGTAGGCGCGGGCATCGCCGACCTGGGTGTACAGGGCGGTTGAGGCCTTGAGGTCCGTGAACATCAGGGTGACGTGGCCGATGGCCACCTCGTCACCGGGGCGCAGCACCGCGTCCGAGAACAGTTCCCGGAACGCCTCGAGGGTGGTGACGTGGTGAGCGGTCAGGGCGTCGGTGATCCAGCTCCGGTCCTCGATCATGAAGGTCAGGGCGTGGCCGGTGTGATTTTCCAGGGCGACCTGACCGGCCGGGGCCGGCGGACCGGCGACCACGGCCTGACCGTCGGCCACCGCCGTCGGCAGCCCCCAGCCGGGTTCCGGGCCGTCGATGTCGGTTCCGGTGCCGGGTTCCAGGGTGCGCAATCGCCAGGGGCCGGTTGGCAGATCGGCCGCCACCAGCCGCCGCTCTCCCGCCGCCAGGGTTTGCTGGACGGCGACATGCGGGGTCAGCCCGGGGCCGCTGAGGCAGAACCCGCCGGGCGCCACCGGGCGGATCGCTTCGGCGGGATGGAAGGTCAGTTCGACGTTGCGGCTGAAGTCGGCGTCGTAAGGGACATTGCAGGACGGGCAGTGGACGCCGTGGGGTAACCGGTCGAGCGAGGTCACGGCCGTCTTGGCGCCGCGGCAGCGCGGGCACAGAATGTCCCAGTTCATGGCCAGCAGGCCGTTCTTGACCGCCGCCAGACAGGTTTCCACGGCATGGCGCGGCGGCACCGCCCACCGCCGGGCCAGGGCCAGCGGCCTGATGCGCGCCAGATCGGTTTCGGGGCCGGTCAGCACCAGTTCGGCCAGCCGGCGGGCGAGGCCGTGGCCGTTGCCGCTGGCCTCGATGGCGTCGACCATGCCGTCCACCCGCTGCGCCCGGCTGGAGGCCGGCGCCGGGCCGGTGCTCCCGGTCGGTTCGGGAAACGGGGGTGAGCGGTACCCTCCGATCGTCGCGATTTCCCGGGCCGCGCGTTCCATGGCCCGCCCGGCGCGGTCGAGAAACCCCGGGGGCAGCAGCAACCCGCTGAGCCACGAGGCCGGTTCGATCTCGAGCACAAAGGTCGCCCGGGTGCCGCCGGCATCGCCCGGCTGCAATTCCGTGGCTTGACTCAAGCGACGGAGCGGTCCCCGGGTGAACAGCCGTTCCTGCCGGAAACTGCGGCCCGCCACCCACTGACAGGGTTGTTCGTCCCATTCCAGGATCGTTTGCCCGCCCAGAATGTTCCGTCGGATCGCCCGCGCCAGCCGCAGCAGCGAGCCGTCGGCCCGGAACACCTCTTCCACCTGATATTTCGGAACGCCCACCGCCTCGTTGAGGTGGGGGGTGTCGGCCAGGATGGTCCAGACGGTTTCGGGAGGTTGGGTGAACTGCCAAACCCAGGCGCGCCGTACCGTCTTCGCCATGACCATTCCTTTTCCTTCGGCCCGCCGGTCGGGCGCCCGCACAGAAAGTGGGGTCGGCGAGGCGCCCCGCCAAGCCGTGAGCGGGCCCGATCACTCTATACCCGGCTGGGCGGCGGACGGCGACGATGTTTTTTCGGGTCGGGGATGGCGCCGTTCCGGTGATCGCCTGTGGTCGGCGCAACCGTGACGCCGGCGGATGATTGCATACAAATGTATGCTTACTCTTATTTGATCGCCGATGTTATGATTCCATCGAATTTGTTCCACTACCATGATAAATATGCAGGGATTACGCTTGGGCGTGGCGCGCCGCGGCGATTGCGGGAGGGGACGGGATGTCGGACACGTTGGAACTGGACGATGACTCACACGCCGAGGCGCTGCCGGTCGGCTTTCAACTTAACAACTTTCGGTTGGTCAAGGTCCTGGGGCGGGGTGGCTTCGGGATCACCTATCAGGCGGAAGAGATCCGGCATGGTAAGGTGGTTGCGATTAAGGAGTTTTTCCCGATCCAACTTGCTCGTCGCGACGGCGTCAGCGTTCGGGCACTGAGCGGAGGAACTAAAAAAGACTTCGATCAGTACTTAAAGAAATTTTTTGATGAAGCGACAACCCTGTTGCGCTTTGGTCACCTCAATCATATTGTCAGTGTTCGAAGTTACTTCCCGGCGAATGGTACCGGCTACCTCATGATGGATTTCGAGACGGGTCAACCGCTCGACCGCCATCTCGCTACCCTCGGGCGAGCCTTGACCGAGGCGGAGGTCTTGGCGATTTTGATCCCGCTGCTGGAGGACCTTGAGCAGGTGCATGCCACCAATATTCTTCACCGCGACATCAAGCCCCAGAATATCATCATCCGGCCCGACGGTTCACCGGTGTTGGTCGATTTCGGCGCGGCCCGGTACTGGAGCGACGAGGCCTCAGATCCCACCAGGACGGCTTTTCACAGTGAAGGCTATACGCCGTGGGAGCAGTACTCGCG
The DNA here is from genome assembly GCA_903927615.1 of uncultured Rhodospirillales bacterium. Taxonomy (GTDB): domain Bacteria; phylum Pseudomonadota; class Alphaproteobacteria; order Azospirillales; family Azospirillaceae; genus BOG-933. Next base: position 32,986 of record CAIYNU010000011.1, read on the forward strand.
TGACGGTCGTCAGGGACCGTGGACCGATCTCTATGCTCTGGGCGCGACCGCGTATCAAATGGTGACGGGTTACAGGCTTCAAGGCGGGCTGGATCGAAAAATATCCACAGACCGCCACGTCAGTGTCGCCCAAGAGACTGCGCCCGGAGCGTACAGTTCCGAGTTTCTGAAGGCCATCGATTGGGCACTACAGTTAGACATGGCCCAGCGACCGCAAAGTGCAGCAGCGTGGCGTCGTCTGTTCGAATCTCCTGTGCCGAAGCCGCCGGTTGTGTTGGAGCCGCCGGTTTCCCCATCGACTTGGCAGATGGGAAAGGACGCCTATGATCAGAATGATTACGCGACGGCCATCAAGGTATGGCGACCATTGGCTGATGAGGGCGACGCAATAGCACAGTATTGGCTCGGAGTGATGTACGACGATGGCGAGGGCGTCGACCAGGACGATGCCGAGGCGCTCAAGTGGTATCTTAAGTCTGCCGGGCAGGGCTATGCTGCTGCACAGTATTGGCTCGGAGTGATGTACGACGATGGCGAGGGCGTCGACCAGGACGATGACGAGGCGCTCAAATGGTATCGTAAGGCTGCCAGGCAGGGCGATGCTGCTGCACAGTACAGTCTTGGGATTATGTACCAGGAGGGCCAGGGCGTCGAGCAGGACGATGCCGAGGCTCTCAAATGGTATCGTAGGGCTGCCAGGCAGGGCTATGCTCATGCGCAGTACCGTCTTGGGGTTATGTACCAGGAGGGCCAGGGCGTCGAGCAGGACGATGACGAGGCGCTCAAGTGGTATCGTAAGGCGGCCGAGCAGGGCGACCCTGACGCGCAGCACGCCCTCGGGGTTATGTATCATGAGGGCCAGGGCGTCGAGCGGGATGATGCCGAGGCGGTCAAGTGGCATCGTAAGGCTGCGGAACAGGGCGACGCCGCCGCGCAGTACAGACTTGGATTACAGTACAAGAATGGCTGGGGCGTGACCAAGGATTATGTCCAGGCCTATATTTGGTTCATGGTGGCCGCTGATCAAGGTCATGGGAGAGCGCCCAGAAGCCGCGATGCCGTGGCCAAACAATTGACCCGCGCCCAGATCGCTGAAGCAAAAAAGCAGGCGGCGACGTTACCCAAAGCCGATGGCCCGTCATAAGCGGAAGGGATAGGCCTGTCCTGGGAACGCAGGCGTCTTGCCCGCCGGATGGCCGAAAGATCACAAGGGGGAGCCGTTCTTAAGAGGCTTGCCAAGGGCGGGCAGGATGCCCGCGGTCCGCCCTACCCCTATCCAGGACGGCATAACCGGCCCGGACTCCAGTTCCCGGCCGGGGAGTGGATTTGCCCTGGCCCGCCGGTTATGATCCGGTCTGGGGATTGGGGTGAGTCCCGGCCGGTGCTGGTGCGCCGACGCCTGAACGGGTCCCGGACCCCGCCACCAAAGGCCGCAGGTCTTTGGGAGCGGCGACTTTGGGGGGTGTTTGGCCATGGCGGGTGTGACCGGGGCGGGGTATCCGTGGGCGGCGGTGCGGTTGGCTCTGGGGGATCGTGCCGCGCTGGCGGTGGTGGGGGTCGCGACCCTGGCCAAGCTGCTGATCGTGCTGGTGCTGGTCCATCCGGTGTTGTCCACCGAAGGCGACGCGCCGGGCTATTTCGCCTTTGCCCAGTCCATGGTCGGCGACGGTCAATGGCGGCATCCGCCCTCGTGGGTCGGCGATCCGCTGCCGACCTTCCTGATCCGGCTGGCCGGCTATCCCCTGGTGATGGCCGGGGCCATGGCGGTGGGTGGCGATCATTTCGTGTCGGTGTTGCTGCTGGTTCAGATCGCGGTCAGCACCGTGGCGCTGCTGGTGGTGATCGGGTTGGCGGCGGCGGTGATCGGCTCCCGCGCTCTTCGCGTGGTCTTGGCGGTGGCGGTCTGTTTCGGCTCGCCGTTTCTCTATGACCTGATCGCGCTCAGCGACGGGTTGTATGCGGCGCTGTTCACCCTGGTGGTGTTCGGCATCGCCGGCGAGATCGCCGGAGTCTGGCGCCTGGGCCTCAAGGCCCTGGTGGTTTTGGGCCTGCTGTGGGGCTATTCGGTCCTGGTGCGCGATGCCGGGCTGTATTTCACGCTGTTGCCGCTGGCCGGCTTGCTGGTGCGGGGCGCCCGTGTGCAGCGGACGGCGGTGTTTCTGCTGCCGGTGGCGGTGATCCTGACCGCCTATGCCGGGTTCAACCAAATCCGCACCGGCCATTACTTTCTGAGCGTGGCCGGCGTCGTCAACTACCTGTACCCGGTGTTCCGGATCACCGAAACCGGCACCGCCAACCCGCTGGACGGCGACGATCCGGTGTCGGTGACCTATCACCGGATCGGCGCCCAGCCGGATCTGGCCGGCATGGTCGCGACCGTGGCGGCGCTGATGCAGGACCGGCAGTTGAACACCCTGGAGGCCGCCGCGCTCACCAAGGCCAAACTGGCCGACACCATCCGGCGCTTTCCGCGCGCCTATGCCCGGCTGGTGCTGGTCAACCTCAAGCTCGACAAACAGGCTTTCAACCTCACCAACCCCACCTATATTCTCAACGACCTGCTGGCCTTCGGGCCGTTTGTGGGCGCCCGGACCATGCCGGGCTTCCAGCAAACCTTCCGGGAACTGCGGCACCATTTCTCGGTGGGCATTCTGTTGACCTTCGTGGCCACCGAATTCTTTGATCTGCCGTCGCTCGCGCTGTTCGCGCTGTTCGCCCTGGGGGTGCCGGCGGCGGTGCTGGCACGCGGACTCCGCCGCCGCCCGGTGACGCCGCCCTTGTGGCTTGCGCTCTATCTATGGCTGGGCTATGGCGGCCTGGTCTTGGCTTATGCTTCGGTTCATTTCGAAATTCGTTACATGCTGCCCGTGGTTCCATCGGCCCTGCTTGCGCTGACCATCATGGTCGAAACCGTCCGGGAGGGCTATCGCCACCGCCACCACCCCCAGCCGCTGTCCGGAGACCGGTCGCCATGTCAAAATCACTGATTACCACACTAATGATCCTGGTTCTGGGGTTTGCCGCCGGTCTGCGGCCCACCGGGGCGACAGCCCAGACTCCGGCCCAACCCCAAAGCCAACAACCCCTGTCGTCGGTTGAAATCGAGACTTTACTGAGGGATAAGAACCAGTTAGCCCTTTACCACTACGGCAGCCGCTACGCCTTCGATACCCTGCTGGGCGGCATTAGCGGCGGTGTGGTCGGTGCGGTGTTCCGGGGCGGTCCAGTGGCTACAATAACAGGCTCGACACTGGGCTCGTTGCTTGGCATTCTGTGGTTCCTCGACGGCTATGCCGGTGAGATGATCGACAAGCATGGTTGGTAATGATGATGGGTGGTTCACGTGCATGGCGCCAACGGGTGTGGCGGCGCCAAGGAGTGTTGACTCTGGGGTTTCTGGTGTTGTTGGGCTGGCTGGTGGCCCATCCGGCCCTGGCCGAGCCGCCGGGCGCCACCGCGCCGCCCGCCGTTACGGAACCCGTTACGGCACCGGTTGTGACGATACCGGCCGCTGCGGTCCCGGCTGCCGCGAAGACCGGGACGGTCAAGGTTGGGCTGTTCATTACCCAACTCTACGACTTGGACATGCCCCGGCGGTCGTTTAATGCCACCTTCTGGGCCTGGTTTCTGCATAACGATGAAGCCTACAAGCCCGTCGACACGGTCGAAATTGTCAACGCCAAGACGTCGACGCTCCGCTTTCCGTCGGTCACGCCCGAATACAATATTCCCTGGCAAACGGGAAACAGTCGGGTATTTTGGACGCAGGGCAAGTATGCTGCGACCTTGTCCCAGGATTTTGACGTCACTAAGTTCCCATTCGATCGTCAAACATTGCTTATTATGATCGAAGACGCGCAAAATGATGTGGATCAGACGATCTTCCTGGCCGATTCAGATAATAGCAAAATTGATAAGGCGGTCAAAATTCCGGGATGGCAAATTGAGTCCTTTAATATTCAATCCGGTCATGCGGTTTATGATACCACCTATGGCGACCCCAGTCTTCAGGGCTCCAGCACCTATTCGCGGGTGACCGCCAGCATCGTTGTCAAGCGCGATGGCCTGCGCCTGCTGGGCAGCATGTTCATCGGCTTCTTCGTGGCCTTCGCCCTGACCTTCCTGACCTATTTCCTTGATACCGAGTTTATGGCGGGCTCTCGCATCGGCCTGTGCGGCGGCGCCATTTTTGCCTCGGTCGGTAACAAGTTCGTGGTCGACACATCGTTGCCGCCGGCGTCGACGTTTACGCTGTCGGACGCCATCGAAGCGTCGACCTTTTGCGCCATCGTGATGGCCATCTTGATTGTGGTGCTGGTAAGGGCCACCCAGAGTCAGCGTCCCCGGCTTGCCAAGGGGATCAATGCCGGCGGTGCGGTTCTGAGCGCCGGCAGCTACCTGACCTACAACAGCCTGATGATTTTCCAGGCCATGAAGTGATCGGGGCGACCACAAACCCTGGGCGCTTAACCCTGGCTCATGAACGCCCGCGCCAGAAAGACCGCGCCGAGTATGGTAAAGCCGATGACGGCCCCGACATGGATCGTCTTGATCGGGAGGCGGTCGGCAAAGGCTTTGCCCAGAAACACCACCGGAATCACCGCGGCCATCAGGCCACAAGTGGTTCCGGCGATGACCACCGGCAGGTTGGCGTAGGCCGCGGCCAGGGCGATGGCGGCGATTTGGGTTTTGTCGCCTATTTCGGCCACAAAAAAAGCGACCAGCGTCGCCGTGAAGGCGTTGGTGCGGCGCAACTCGGCCCCGTCCTCCAGGGTATCGGGGCACAGGGTCCAAAGCCCCATGCCGATCATGCCGACACCCACCGCGGCGTCGACAATCGTCGGCGTCAGAAACGAGCCGAAACTGGCACCGATCAGCCCGGCGGCGCTGTGGCTGGCGAGGGTGGCCAAAAAGACGCCGGCCAGGATCGGCCAGGGTTGGCCGTAGCGCGCGACCAGCACCAGGGATAGAAGCTGCGTGCGGTCGCCCATTTCGGCGGCGGCAACGGTGGTGATGGAGACGAGAAAAGTTTCCACGCGGGGCTTTCTGACCGGGCGGACACAAGACAACGGTGAACCCCGCCCCGCCCGGTTGCGGAGAGGTCCAACCGTTGGTCTTGCCATGCCGTAAAGGCCCCGTGCGCCATGGCGACTTCGCCAAGCCTGTTGACGCACGGCCCGATCACCATCGTCGGGCGGCTACTCCCCAAGGGACGAGAAAAAGATATCGGAAGGCGGGGCGTCGGGCAATAGCTCTTACCATCCTCTAACCATCCTGTTACGGTCTTGTGGTCGCGGTTGGGACCGGTCGGGGACGTCCGTGTCGTGGGCGGGCGGCCGTTTTGACCTGCGGTCGGGGCTTGCGTTACAGCTACGCCGGGTTCACATTTCTGGTGCCGGGCGCTGAGTCGGTCGGGTCCGGCGCCGGTGCAGCGTTTCGGCAGTGCCGACCGGGGCGCGGGCCGGGATGGATCGACTGTTGCTCGCCATGAGGACAGCCATGGAAAAGTTACCTTCGCCCCAAGGCTCGATCCGCAACGGACCGCAGCCGGACTTTGCGACGCTGAATCGTTATAGCCTCACCCGTTTTTCCATGGCGGTGGCGGTGTCGCTGCTGATGGCATCCGTGGCCCCGCCGGGGCTGATTCTGGCCACGTTCAACGGGCTGCTGTTTTTGTGCGCGCTGGCCGCGGCCGGGGCGGCGATTGTGCTGAAGGATCGCCTGTTTGCCGGCCATTTTACCCGTTGGGACGAAGCCGCGGCGCTGGCGACCACCAGCCAGGTGGTGGGCTGGTTTATTGACCCCGCGGCGGTGCAGGCGGCCCTGGAGGCTGCCGGTGCGGTGGGGCCATGAGCTGCGCCCGGAGTCCGGGCGCGGGGGCTCGCGGGGATTGAATCCCAGGCGGGCTTGTGATTGGCTGACGGAAAATCAACCCCCAAGGCGGCGACGCCGGGCGCGTTCGGGCGACGGGGCAAATCTCGAAATCGGAAACGCGGAATGACTCGATTCAGAAGCATGGATGATCTTGACGTGACCGGCCGGATCGTGCTGGTCCGGGGTGACCTGAATGTGCCCGTTCGGGATGGGCTGGTGACCGATTCGACTCGCATCGACCGGTTGGCGCCGACTCTGACCGAATTGGCGGCCAAGGGCGCCATCGTGGTGGTCATGTCTCACTTCGGCCGGCCCACCGGCGGACCGGACACCGCCAATTCCCTGCGGCAAGTGATTCCGGCCCTGGAGCGGGCCTTGGGTCGGCCGGTGACCTTCGCCACCGACTGCATCGGCCCCCGGGCTAAAGTCGCCATTGGCCGCGCCAGGTCGGGCGATGTGGTCTTGTTGGAGAATTTGCGGTTTCATGCCGGAGAGGAAAAGAACGACAGGAAATTCGCCGCGGCGCTGGCCGAATTGGGCGATATCTACGTCAATGACGCCTTTTCCTGTGCCCATCGCGCCCATGCGTCGACCGAGGCGGTGGCGCGGATGTTGCCCGCGGCGGCCGGCCGGTTGATGCAGGCGGAACTGGAGGCTTTGGCGCGGGCGCTGGACAAGCCCGAGCGACCGGTGGCGGCGGTGGTCGGCGGCGCCAAAATTTCCACCAAACTTGATCTGTTGGGCAATCTGGTTCGTCGCGTGGATCGGTTGGTGTTGGGCGGTGGCATGGCCAACACCTTTCTCTTTGCCCAGGACGTCGCAGTGGGCAAGAGCCTGTGCGAGCGGGAGATGGCGGAACAGGCGCGCGCGATCGCGGCGGTTGCCCGGGACTCGGGATGCACCTTGATCCTGCCTGTTGACGCCGTGGTTGCAACTGAATTCAAGGCTGGGGCCAAGAGCCGGGTGGTGACGGTGGATGCGATTCCGGAGGATGGCTTGATGCTCGATATCGGGCCAGCTTCGGTGGAGCTTATTGACCAGGAGTTGCGGGCGTGCAAGACGGTGGTGTGGAACGGGCCGTTGGGGGCCTTTGAAATTGAACCGTTCGATCGCGGCACCAACGCCGTCTCGAGGATCGTCGCGGGGCTGACCCGAGATCGGGTGGTGTTGAGCGTGGCTGGTGGCGGCGATACGGTGGCGGCCCTGGGGCATGCCGGAGTCGTGGCTGATTTCAGTTACGTCTCAACCGCTGGCGGTGCTTTCCTGGAGTGGCTGGAGGGCAAGAGCTTGCCGGGCGTTGCGGCCTTGGGATGGCATGGGTGACGGGCAGGGCGCCGGATGGTTGTTAGAGGACGCCGTTCGGCGCTGATCTCTGCGTAACAGGTCGCCGGCTCTTGACGGGATTGACGGTTTCGCTCATTGTCGCGTGCAATGGTTGGGACACTATCACTATCACGATAGGTGGTCGCTCTTGGCCGCAACGGTGACCGATACGCCGTCGAGAGGGTTTAACCCGTTCGAATACGAAGACGGCATTTTGGAGCAAGCGACCCAAGCATTGGGTCAGCCGGATTTCGGCTGCGGCCAAAGCCGCGGTGCCGTGGAGCGTTTGGTCGAGGCCTATCGTCAGCATCTTGAGGCGCAGCGGACGTGGCTGGGGCGATATGATCAGCGTCCGGTTGAGGTGCGGGAGCTTTTTGACGAGATCGCCCGGCAGTCCGCCGAGATCGAGCGCACCGGCGAAGAGTTGAAAAGGGCCCAAAGAAGTCTGATTCAGGCTGAACAGATGGCGGTTCTGGGCGGTTTGGTGGCCGGTGTGGCCCACGAGGTCAGCACTCCGATGGGGATTGCGTTGACCGCCGCCTCTTATCTGGCCGAGCAGACTCAGGCGTTGCGTCGGGTCGTCTCTGAGGGACGCATCCGCAAATCGGAATTCGACGACTATTTGAAGGTGGCGAGCGAGGCCACCGAAGTGATCCAGATCAACGCCCGCCGGGCTGCCGAGTTGATGCATGGTTTCAAGCAGATGGCGGCCGATCAGACCTCGTCTGAACGGCGTGTGTTCAATCTCAAACGCCTGCTTGAAGAGGTTTTGATCAGTCTCAGTCCACGTTTGCGCCAGAGCGGCCATCAGGTGAGGACCCAGTGTCCAGAGACACTGTTGGTTGATAGTTATCCCGGTGCATTGTCGCAGGTCTTGACCAATCTGATCATTAACTCGATTCAACATGGTTATGACCGCGATCAAACCGGTATCCTGATGATTCGGATTCAGGAAGCGGGTAATAATCAATTGGAACTTTACTATGCCGATGATGGCAAAGGCATCTCTGCCGATCATCGGCCCTATATTTTCAATCCCTTTTTTACCACCCGCCGCAGCGAAGGCGGGACTGGGCTGGGTCTTCACATCGTCAGCACCATCGTCACCAATCTCTTGAAAGGGGACATCCGGTTGTATCCGCTGGAACAGGGGACGGCCTTTCGGATCCATTTCCTTCGTGCGCTGGGGCCGTCGTGATCGCGGCGCGGTCAGGAGCGCCACGGTCAGCGTCCGGTGGCGGACGCCCGCCGTTGGTGGGGGATCAGGAAGGTGCCGGTTCAGGGGGACAGCGCTTTCGGTCCCTTGCCGGAACCATGAAGGTCCTGGACCTGCCGGCCTGTCCGGGGGCAGCCCAGTGAGGCCTCTTCAGCGGTTTTTCTGCCGAAGAAGGCCAGCCGCGATCTGGTGGAAGACGGGTTGGTAATGAGCGAAGAGTTTCTCTTTGTTGACGAGTCTGAAGATACGCTTGAGCCCCTGAGTGTGGCTGAGGTCCCCGTTGCGCCTTGGACAGTGCTCATCGTCGATGACGATCCGTCGATCCACGCCGCGACTCGCATGGTGCTGCGCGGAGTCACGTTTCAGGGTCGGCCGCTTGACTGCCTCAGTGCTGTTTCGGCTGAAACGGCGTGTCAGACATTGCGGGAGCAACCGGACATTGCCCTGGTTTTGCTCGACGTGGTCATGGAATCCGACGATGCCGGTTTGCGTCTGGTCCATTTCATTCGTCACGAGTTGGGGAATAAGCGGGTTAGGATTATTCTGCGTACTGGGCAACCGGGGCAGGCGCCGGAGCGTGATGTCATTCTTAACTACGACATTAACGACTACAAATCCAAGACGGAGTTGACGACCCAAAAGCTGTTTACGTCGGTCGTGGCGGCCTTGCGCAGCTTTCAGGATATTTCCGCGATTGAACAGCACCGTGATCAGGTGGAGCGGATTCTGCGGGCTTCGGCCGCCCTGTTCGGTAAGCGTGACCTGGCTGAGTTCTCCCGCGGTGTGGTGGCCGAACTGGCCGATTTGCTGAAAGGGGGCGAAGGGTCGCTGCTGTGTTGCTGGGGTGCCGGCGCCGCGTCGCGACTAGGTGACGAGGTGATGGTGCTGGCCGGCAGCGGTCTGTTTAGCGGTCTGGCCGGGCGGCCCGTTCGTAACTTTTTGCCCGCCGAGGTTTGCCGGCTGCTGGATCAAGCCCTTTCCGAGGGTCAGTGCCGGATCGTGGGCGAGCACACCGTGCTGGTTTTTCCCTCGGGCATCCACCAACCGACGGCCTTATACCTTCGGGTTCCCGAGTCCATGGCGATCGACCAGCGGCGGCTTTTGGACCTGCTTTCGGTCCAGATTGGCGTCGGCTTCGACAATGTTCACCTCTACAACGAATTGGCCGGGTTGAACCGAAGCCTTGAAGCCCAAGTCCTGACCCGCACCGAGGAGGCGCGGGCGGCGACCGTTGCGGCAGAGGCGGCGCGGTCCGAGGCCGAGACCGCCAATCGGGCCAAATCACTGTTCCTGGCCACCATGAGCCACGAGATTCGCACCCCGATGAACGGCGTGCAGGGTATGCTGGAGCTGTTGGAGTATACGCCGCTGGCCCCAGACCAGCGCGAACTGATCCGGGTGGTCCGCGAGTCGTCTGGCACGTTACTGACCATTATCAACGATATCCTGGACTTTTCCAAGATCGAGGCCGGCAAGCTGGAGTTGGAACGGGTTCCGGTGGCGTTGGACTCGCTGGTTGAGGGGGTTGCCGAGACGCTGGCGCCCGGGGCCCACAAGAAAGGTCTTTTGATTCACGTCGGGATCGATCCGGCGCTGCCCGTTCCGGTGTTGGCGGATCCGGTGCGTTTGCGCCAGGTGTTGTTCAATATCGGCGGCAACGCCGTGAAGTTTACCGAACGTGGCTCGGTGACCTTGCAGGTGGACGTGGAGGCGATCGCGGGGGGCTGGGCGACCATTTGTCTGACCGTTACGGATACCGGGATCGGTCTCTCCGAAAAGGCCCGGCAGCGGCTGTTTGAACCTTTTACCCAGGCCGAAGCGTCCACCGCGCGCCGGTACGGCGGAACCGGGCTGGGGCTTTCGATCTGCCGGCGCATTGCGGAATTGATGGGCGGCGGGATCGGAGTCGACAGTCAGCTCGGACGGGGCTCGACCTTCTGGTTTCGGTGCAATCTGGAATTGGTGGGGGGCGCGATGGCGCTGGCGGAGAAAGGCCCCAGGCTGGATGGTGAGCGGGTCTTGCTGGTGGGCGGCGACGGCAAACGCCGGGCGATGCTGAGCCGGACGCTCACGGCCGCCGGTGCTCAGGTCATGACGGCGGCGACGATGGCCGAGGGCGAGGCACTGGCGGCTTATGGCGGCCCGGCCCTGGTGCCTGGCGTGGTGGTGGCCGACTCGGACGAGGGCGTCGAAGATGTGCGTGACGAGGTTCGGCGCGGCCGGGTGCTGGCCACCTTGCCATTGGTGCTGATAACCCGGCGGCCCCAGTGGGTCGAGCCCGCCGCCGAAGGCCCCAAGCTGCTGACCGTCGGCCAACCGGTTCGGCGCACCCATTTGCTGCAAGCTGTGCTGGTGGCGACCGGGCGGGCGACCCAGGTCACCGGGTTCGGGCAACCGGACTTGGCGGATGCGGACGCCCCTGCGGTCGTGGCGCGGTCGGACGCAGTGCCCAGCGTCGATGAGGTGGAACAGGACCGCCGGTTAATTCTGGTGGCCGAGGACCATCCGATCAACCGGCAGGTGTTGCGGCATCAATTGGAATTGCTGGGTTACGCCGCCGAAATGGTCGAGAATGGCCGGCAGGCCTTGGAGGCCTGGCGCAGCGGGCGCTTTGACCTGTTGCTGACCGATTGCCAGATGCCGGAGATGGATGGCTACACGGTGGCCCGGGAAATTCGCCGTGCCGAGTCGGGCACCGGCGGTCATCTGCCGATCGTCGCCATTACAGCGGGCGTTATGGCCGAAGACCTTCAGCAGTGCCTCGCCGCCGGCATGGATGTGTGCCTGGCCAAGCCCATCGGGCTGGCGGAACTGCGGGAAGAACTCGAGCGTTTTCTGTCGCCCCGGCGTTCGGGTGTCGCGTCTTGGCCCCGGGCCCAGGCACCGGCCGCTGTAGCCGACGAACCGCCCCTGGATCGGGCGGCGCTGTTCGGCTTGTTCGGAGAGGACGACCGGTTGATCGGGCAGTTGCTGGCCGAGTACGTGTCGTGCAATCGGCGAATCGAACAGGATCTGGTCACCGCCCTTGGCCGTCGTGATTGGGAAGAGGTTCGGCAGGCTGCCCACAAATTGGCGGGCTCATCGCGCACTCTTGGTGCTCGCCGGCTGGCCGATTTGAGCAGCACCGTCGAGCATGCTGTGCTGGTGCATGATTTCGCCGAAGCCGAACGTTCGGTCGTGGATGCGCTGGTGGAGGTGCGGCGGGTTGCCGACTATGTGTCTGCAATCGGGTGATAGTGTCCCTGAGTTTTCCACTGGACAGTCAGATGATAAAGTTAATGCAAAGAGCAAGCTATCCCACACTGGCATTTTTTGTCGGCCTGTCGCTGACCATATTGATCAGCTACCAGATGTTCTGGATTAATTATACATATGGCATTCCCCAGAAGGGTTGGAACGATTTCTTTCGTTACAGCAATATGGTTGGAAATACCGGAAACTTTGAGGTCACCATATCTCCTTTCATATATCGGCAGCTAACCCCGGCATTGGTAACCATCGTTCAGAAACTCGGTTTATTTTATAATAAAGATATTATGTTCGATTATTTTAATAATTATCAAGGTATAGTGTACAGTAAAAATATATATTTTTCATACTTATTTGTTAATTGGTTGGCGCTGTGTCTGACGGGTGCAACGATTTATCTGCATTTTTTCTTGAAAGAACGATCCTTGCTGTCTATTGGAGGAATTCTGGGCATCGCTTTTTTATTACTTTCATGGGGAGCGCAGGTTTTTGCTCTATCGCCCGAAAATGAAGGAGTCTCGTGGCTGATTATAATATTGATTTATGTGCTTGCTTTTCATGGAATCAAGAAGGCGGAAATATTGATATCAATACTATTGATCATATCTTTATTTCAGCGAGAACTGATATCCATTATGTTCTTTGTGATCTTTGCGACGCAGCTTTTATATAATACGGCATCGCCATCATTTGCGATCTTGAATGCTCGGCGATCTTTGATCTGTTCGTTAATGTGCGCCGTGACTATGACAGTATACTTTCTGTTTTTCTACATTATAGATCCTCATCCCGGCTACGCCAATCAGAGACACTTATCGGCAATCATCAAGGGGATATTGTCCATTCCCAGTTTATTGACGAGCGTAGAGTATGTGCGTAATGCGTTCCTGACCTTGAATGCTGTTTTTATTTGGTCTATTATTTCCGTCATCGCTATAGTTAAATTTAAGCTGAAAACCGATATCGGAGTCGTAATTTCCATTCTCATTACGCTGACGGCATTGTTCATCATCGGCAATGCTGCGCAAATTGGCAACAACATTGGGCGCATACTTTCGTTGGTGACGCCAATCTTGGCACTTCAGACGTCCGTTCAGATATTACGGGTCGCCCCCAGCCTTTCCGTTTGCGAGCGCGCTCGCCTCCCGTGACAAAAAAAGAGGCCGCCCGAACCCGGTCGGACGGCCCTGATAAGGCGTCAGGAGGAAGCATTCGGAAATGCCTGAGAACTAGTCTATGCCGCAGTGCAGCATCAGGGAAGGGAAAACTTGTCGCAGCCAGAGGTTTTTGCGGGGGACGCCGGGAGCCCGGCGTTGCGGGTATCGATCAGGTTGGACGCTGCGGGACGCCCGCATGGGCGCTAGTGTTGTGACCGAGACGCTTCATACCCAATGATCGTGTCCCGGTCACAACACAACACCAATAACAAGCTCGTGTTCCGGCCCGACGGGGAGGATCATCCGTCGGGGTCGGAACACTAGACTACTGATTTTGCAGGGCTCTGCCCTATACCCGCCAGGAACCGTGCCTCCTGCACCTCATGACGTGGCGGCCTCCGCGGCGGCGCGGAGGCTGGCGATGGCCGAGGCGTAGCTTGAGGCCGAGAACACGGCGTTGCCGGCGACCAGGACCCGGGCTCCGGCGGCGGCGATGGTGCCGGCATTGTCCGCGGTGACGCCCCCATCCACCTGAAGTTCGATGGGCCGGTCGCCGATCAGGGTCCGCAGGCGGCGGAGCTTGTCCAATTGGGCGGGTATGAATTTCTGGCCGCCAAAGCCCGGATTGACCGACATCACCAGAATCAGGTCAAGCCGGTCCAGCAAGTAGGTCACGGCCTCGGGCGGGGTGGCCGGGTTGAGCGACAGTCCGGCTTTTTTGCCCAAACCCCGGATCACCTGAAGGGTGCGGTCCAAATGGTATCCGGCCTCGGCATGGACGGTGATGATATCGCTGCCGGCGGTGGCGAAGGCTTCCAGATAGGGGTCCACCGGATCGATCATCAGGTGAACGTCCAGGACCTTGCGGGTGTGCGGGCGCAAGGCCCGGACCACCGCCGGCCCGATGGTGATGTTGGGCACAAAGTGACCGTCCATCACGTCAATATGGATGTAATCGGCACCGGCTTCGTCGATGGCCCGGGTTTCCTCGCCCAGTCGGGCGAAATCGGCCGAGAGAATCGACGGCGCAATCTTGATCATGGCGACGCCCCCAAGGGAACGGAGTTTGGGGCATCAAGGCCCCGGTGGGGTACTGGGTCCAGACCCATCGGCGCGAGCCTCCTGAAGGGACGTCTTGACGTTTTGCGGTCCGGAGGCTCACCGCCTTGCGGGGGCAGGGCAGAACCCTGCAAAATCCCTAGCCCAGCCGTGCCTTCGCAGCGGCCACGATGGCGTCGGGCGTGATGCCGAAGTGGGCATAGACCTGATCGGGCGGTGCCGAGATGCCGAACCCGGGCATGCCGATCATCGCACCGTCGGTACCGACATGGCGTTCCCAACCGAACGCGCCGGCCGCTTCCACGGCAATCCGGACGGTGGCGGGGTTGATCACGGCGGTCCGGTAATCGGCGGGCTGTTGGGCGAACAGCTCCCAGGACGGCATCGAGACCACGGCGGTGCCGATGCCCTCGGCTTCCAACCGGGTTCGGGCGGTCAGGGCCAGGGTCACTTCGGAACCGGTGGCGATCACCGTGACCCGGCGGGGTCCGGCTTCGGCCTCGGCCAACACATAGGCTCCCTGGGCCGAGCGGTTTTCCGGGGTGTCGGTGCGGACGGTGGGCAGCGGTTGGCGCGACAGGGACAGCACGCTCGGCCCGGACCGGTGGCCAAGGGCGATGGCCCAGCATTCGGCGGTTTCGACGCCGTCGCAGGGTCGCAGCACCAGCAGATTGGGCATGGCCCGCAGGGAGGCCAGATGCTCGATGGGCTGGTGGGTCGGGCCGTCCTCGCCGACGCCGATGGAATCGTGGGTCAGAACGTGAATGACCCGCAGGGACATCAGCGCCGCCAACCGAATAGCGTTGCGCATGTAGTCGGAAAACACCAGGAAGGTGCCGCCATAGGGAATGAATCCACCATGAAGGGCGATCCCGTTCATGATCGCCGCCATGGCGAATTCCCGGATGCCGTAATGCAGGTAGGTTCCCGAGAAGTCGGTGGGCGTGACCGGCTTCATGCCCTTGGCGATGGTCAGGTTGGAATGGGTGAGGTCGGCGGAGCCGCCCACCAGTTCGGGAATGGTGGCGGCCAGCACGTCGAGCACGTCCTGGGACGACTTGCGGGCGGCGTTGGTCGGCTTGGTCTGGGCGACGGTGCGCTTGAAGCGGTCAAGCGCCTCGGGCAGGGCCAGGGGCAGGGTCCCGGCCATCACGCGCTCGAACTCTGTCCGTCGGGCCGGATCCGAGGCGGCGAATCGGGCGTCCCAGCTGTGACGGGTCGGGGTGCCGCGGCGGCCGGCGTTGCGCCAGGTGGCCAGGATCGGCTCGGGGACCTCGAACGGCGGATAGCCCCAGTCGAGGCGGTCACGCATGGCGGCGATTTCCGCGGCCCCCAGCGGCGCCCCATGAGTCTTTTCGCTGCCGGCCTTGGACGGCGCGCCATAACCGATGGTGGTCCGGCAGGCGATCATGGTCGGACGGTCGCTGTGACGGGCGGCCGTGATGGCTTGGGCGATGGCCTCGGGGTCATGCCCGTTCACCGCCGCGGTGTTCCAGCCGCTGGCTTGAAAGCGCAACCGCTGGTCATCCGAGACGGTCAGGTCGGTGGCGCCGTCGATGCTGATGCGGTTATCATCCCACAACAGGATCAGTTTGTTCAGCCGCAGATGGCCACCCAGCGAAATCGCTTCGTGGCTGATGCCCTCCATCAGGCAGCCATCGCCGGCAATGACGTAGGTGTAATGGTCCACCAGATCCTGGCCGAAGCGGGCTTGGAGCATCCGTTCGGCCAGGGCGAAGCCAACGGCGTTGGCCAGGCCCTGGCCCAGAGGGCCGGTGGTGGTCTCGGCAATCAGCGGGTGGCCGACTTCGGGGTGGCCGGGGGTCTTGCTGCCCAACTGCCGGAACGCGCGCACCTGATCCAGGTCCAGGTCCGGAAAACCGGCAAGAGCGCCCACCGCATAAAGCAGCATGGAGCCATGACCGGCCGACAGCACGAAGCGGTCGCGATCGTGCCAACGGGGCGCCGTCACGTCGTATTTCAGGAACCGGCTGAACAGCACGGTGGCGACGTCGGCCATGCCCAACGGCATGCCGGGGTGGCCGGATTTCGCCTTTTCGACCGCATCGGCGGCGAGCATGCGGACGGCGGTCGCCATGCGCTCGTGGCTGACAAGGGCCGAACCCTGTGCTTGGGCGGTCATTGGTATCCTCTTTTGGCAACACACACGAAAACCACAAAGAAGCGGTATGGCATCCGCTCACTTTCGATTGAGCATCCAGGCGCACGGAAAAACCGGAGCCAGATAAAGCAAGTACATCAGCGGAATGGCGATCGAAGCCTTGCCCGCCAGACCGGTCAGGCCCAAGGACGCGCTTTGCAGCACCACCACCAGCACCGCGGCCACAGCGATGCGGCGGGTCTGGCCCCGGCGATTGTAGTCGCCGCACAGCAAGGCGGTCAGCGCGATCATGGTATAGGCCAGCGCCAGCAGCGGCGTCGACAACCGCATGTGCAGTTCGGCGTCGTATTGCCGCAACATGTAGGGGCTGTCCTGGACCTCGGGGGGAGGGTTGAGCAATTCCTCCATGGAACGTTCGCGGGGATCGGCCTGCCGGTCCTGGGGCTTGTCATCCGACACCTGGAAGTCCACCAGATAGCGGTCGAAATACAATTCCGACATTTTCGCGGTTTTGGTTTCGACCTCTTGTCTCAGGCCGTCGAGCATGATCACCTTGATGCCGCCCGGCGAGTCGGCCATCACCCCGCGCTGGGCCAGGATCGAGATATCTTTGCCGGGCTGGCGGGTGTCATGGACCAGCAGGCCTTGCATCTCGCCATTGTCCAGGCGCTTGCGCAAATAGACGGTCAGACCGTCGGAGATGTCGTTGAAGGCGCCCTCGCGGATGAGTACGGTGGCGAATTCGTGGCGAACGGCGTATTGCAGGCGAACCAGTTCGCGGTTGGCATACGGACTGGCGTAGACATTCAGAAAGTAGACGACCAGGACCACGAACAACGCCAGGACGATCGCCGGGTTGGCCAGTCGCCAGGGGCCCATGCCGACCGCCCGCATCACCACCAGTTCGCTGTCCACGGTCAGCTTGTTGTAAGAAAACAACACCGCGCCGACCAGTGCAATCGGCATGATCACACCGAGGAAGGTCGGCACCGTCAGCACCATCATCCACAGGAACACGGTGAACGGAGCGCCGGCGTTGATTACCATGTCGATCAGCTTGAGCGACTGTGTGACCCAGATGGTCATGGTCACCGCCAGCGTCGAAAACAGGGCGGTGAGAAACAGGTTGCGGAACAGGTATCGGCCGATACGATTCATCGCTGGTCCTTCGGGAAGGCGGGCTCGCGGGCCGGGGCGCTGGCGTCACGCAGCCTCAGGGCCGCTTCGACCTCGTCCACCGTGAGGTCGGCAAGATGCGGGCGCTGGAGCCAGGTTGCCGCCGGGCCGAGGGGCGCCATGCGCTCGGCAATGGTATGATGGGACATCAGCATCAGGGTCGGCGTTCCCACGGCGGCTGTAATGAAAATCGGTCCGGTGTCGTTGCCGATGGCCCCCAGCGCCGCCCGGGCAACACCTGCCACCTCCAACAGACTGGTCTTGCCGGTCAGATCACGGATTGCCGGCGCCCTTGCCCGCAGTTCGGCCACCGCTTCCCGGTCGGCGCCGGTGCCGATCACCACGGTGGCGATGCCGCGCCGCTCCAACCGGCAAGCCAGGTCCGCATAATGGTTGGCCGGCCAGCGCTTGTAAAGGCGATGGGGTGAGCAACCCGGGACCATCACCACGAACCGGTCCGGCAGGTTGAATCCGGCAATGTCGGCATCCAGCCAGGCAAGGTCGGCCGAACCGGCCGGCGGCAGGCCGGCCGACGCCACATGAGCCAGCAGACGGTCGCGATTGTGGCCGGACAGGCTGTGGAAGTCGGGGCGCGGGTGAGAGCAGCCGCGGACCGCTCCCGACCATTCGGGCCGCCGGGGACCGGCCAGCAGTCGGAAATACAGGCTGGTCCGTTGATTGCTTTGCAGATCATAAATCCGGGACAGCGATTCCCGCCGCAGCCGGCGCACCAGATCCGCCCAGGCGGCGAATTGCCACGCCTTGGCACGGGAATCGATCCAGACCTCGTCGAACCAAGGCATCGACGCGCCGAACGCCGCAAAAGGACGTGACGTCATCAGGATCAACCGGCTGGCGGGATGGTGGGCACGGATGGCGTGGAACGCATCCAGGCTTTGCATGAGGTCGCCGAGCGCACCAAGCTTGATCACCAGCACTGAGCGGGACGTGGACAAGGGGCGCGATACCGTCGTGGCGGAAGAGAGGGCAGGCGAGGGGATACAGGCCGGACGACCGCAAAAACTGCTCGCCGCCGTTCGACCCCAATATGTCCTCCGGAACGCCCCGGATGTCAAAGCCCTTTTCCCGACACCGGCGGGCACCCGGCGGTTTTCCCGAAGGCTATGGCCTAAGATTTCAGCAGTTGAGTGATCTTGTCGCTCAACTCTTCGTTCCGGAACGGTTTCATCAGGGTCGCATCAGCCTTGAGCCGGGCCAGATGCAGCGCCATGTACGCCGGCACGGTGGGCGCCCCGCCGGACATCGCGAGAACCTTAGGACGGCTTTCCAGGCTGGCGAGGTGCATGATCACCTCGGTTCCGTCCTGCTCGGGCATCATGATGTCGGTGATGACCAGATCGAACCGCCGGGCGTTGAGCATCGAGATCGCCTCGCGGCCATCCCGCGCCTCGGCGACGGCGTAGCCGGCGGCCTGGAGAAACTCAACAATGCCTTCGCGAAGGTCGTCGACATCGTCAACCACAAGAATATCAGCCATGAAGCCAGCTCCGGTCAGGATGGGGGTGGGGGGGGCTAACGCTGTCGGGCAAACCTTAGTGCATGTCCGGTGGAAAATGGATCGAAAAGAGCAGTCCCATCCTCTTGGGATCAAAGTCCACCAAATGAGATCGGTAAGCCATAATACCGACCCATCGCCGGTTTCCGACCGCGACTGCGGGCGTGCGCCTCCGTGGGCGCGAAGCCAAGGGCGTTCAACACACAAGGGGAGCTTTTGCGGAGGCATCATCAAAGTGCGATGGCTATGACGCCTTCCAGCCCTGGCCAAGGGCCGTCGCCGTTGCTATGGTCAGCCGCCATGACCGAACCCGCTCTCATCCCGCCGCCCGTCGAGTCTGCCGAAGCCCAGGCCCGCCCCGAAATTCATTTGATGGCGGGGCGGGATAAACGTCTGCGGTTGGGACATCCCTGGGTTTATTCCAACGAAATTCGGATGAGCGAGGCGGCCAAGGCCTTGCCGGTCGGTGGGCTGGTGCGGCTGGTGGCGCCCGATGGGGCCGGTCTCGGCACCGCCATGTTCAATCCCCATACGTTGATCGCGGCCCGCCGGTTGACCACCGAAGGCGAGGCGGTGATCGACCGGGCGTTCTTCGCCCGGCACCTCCGGCGGGCGCTGGCGCTGCGCAGCCGGCTGTTCGACCGGCCCTTTTACCGGCTGATCCATGCCGAGGCGGACGGGTTGCCGGCCCTGGTGGTCGATCGCTTCGGCGATGTGGTGGTGGTTCAGGCCAATGCCGCCGGGATGGACCGGTTGCTACCGGAACTGGTCGATGCGCTGGACTTGGTGTTGGCGCCGTCGGCGATGGTGCTGCGCAACGATAGCCCGACGCGCGCGCTGGAAGGGTTGGTCACCGAGACCCGACTGATCAAGGGCAGTCTCGACGGACCGGTTCGTCTGGAGGAAAACGGCACGGTGTTCTTCGCCGATCCGCTGGGCGGTCAGAAAACCGGCTGGTTTTATGATCAGCGGGACAATCGCGGTTTCATCGCCCGTCTGGCCGGCGGCGCCCGGGTGCTCGACCTTTACACTTATCATGGCGGCTTCGCGGTCCAGGCGGCCTGCGCCGGGGCGGCCCGGGTCGAAGCGGTGGACCGTTCCGAAGCCGCTTTGGCCTATGCGGCTCGAGCCGCCGGGGCGAATGGCGTTGCGGCGGTGTGCGACTTTCGCCGGGCGGATGCCTTCACCGAACTGGAGCGGCTGGCCGAAGCCGGCGAACGCTTTGATGTGGTGGTGGCAGACCCGCCGCCATTCGCCCGGGCCAAGAAGGACGTGGCGGCAGCCAGCCGCGCCTATCGCAAGCTGGCGCGGCTCGGCGCGCGCGTCACGGCGCGCGGCGGGGTGTTGCTGGTGGCGTCATGCAGCCACAACATCGACCCCGGGACCTTCGTCGATCTGGTGGCCTATGGGGTGGCGGACGCCCAACGTAACGGTCGGATCCTGCGCCAGGCCGGTGCCGCGCCCGATCACCCGGTCCATCCGCTGTTGCCGGAAACCGCCTATCTCAAGGCGGTGGTGGTGCATCTGGATTGAAACCGGCGCTTCCATCGGGGCATATGGGGTCCACGCAACCCGCTTTCCGGCCGGGCCGGGCGGTTACGGGTGTGTACAGCGCCAAAAAAAGAGTCAGGCGACCAGGGCGTCGCGGCCGCGCAGGCTGGTGCTCTTGAGCTGGCCGCAAGCCGCCATAATGTCCTGGCCACGGGGGGTTCTGACCGGGCTCGCATAGCCGGCGGCATTCACCAAGTCACCGAAGGTCTGGATGGCGTCCGGCGTCGAGCATTCATACGGCGCGCCCGGCCAGGGATTGAACGGGATGAGATTGATCTTGGCGGGAATCCCCTGGAGCAGGCGCACCAGGGCGCGGGCGTCGGCAGGACTGTCGTTGACGCCCCGGAGCATCACATATTCAAAGGTGATTCGGCGGGCATTGGTGGCGCCGGGGTAGGACCGGCAGGCGGCCAGCAGGTCGGCCAGCGGATACTTGCGGTTGATCGGCACCAACTGGTCGCGAATTTCGTCGGTGACGGCGTGCAGGCTGACCGCCAGATTGACGCCCAATTCCTCGCCACAGCGTTTCATCACCGGGACCACGCCGGAGGTCGACAGGGTGATGCGGCGCTTGGAGATGGCGATGCCGTCACCGTCCATGACGATCTTGAGCGCGGTGGCCACATGTTCAAAATTCAATAACGGCTCGCCCATTCCCATCATGACGATGTTGGACAGCAGGCGACCGTCGGGCGGCGCCGGCCATTCGGCCAACGCATCCCGGGCCAGCATGATCTGGCCCAAAATCTCGGCAGCATCCAGATTCCGCACCAATCGTTGGGTCCCGGTATGACAGAACCGGCAGGTCAGGGAGCACCCCACCTGGGACGACACGCACAAGGTGCCGCGGTCTTCTTCGGGAATATGGACGGTCTCGATTTCGTGGCGGTCTGCCATGCGGAGCAGCCACTTACGGGTGCCGTCGGCGGACTGGAGGTCGCGGGCCACCTCGGGGCGCCGAATCACGTACGCTTCGGCCAGGCGCTCGCGAACCGCCTTTGCCAGCGTCGTCATCACGGCGAACGAGGTTGCGCCCCGGTGATAAATCCAATGCCAGAGCTGTCGCGTCCGGAAGGGCTCCAGCCCAAAGGCAGCCAATTCGGCGGCCAGGGCTTCCCGACTGAGTCCAACCAACGCCTTGCGGCCGTCGGCGACAGCGGCAACGGCGTCCGTCTCACCTGGGGTCATGACGACTCACGCGACCTGCGGCTCCCATCAAGCAAATGGCGTTCCCCGCCCCGGGTGGCAACGCCACCGCCCGGGCTGCGGGGCCGATCCAGTCCCTATCAAGACTATTTTTTTCCACAGGCCTTGTTGATGGCGGAGAAAGCATCCCCGGTTCCGGACAGGCTATAGCTGTCGGTGGTGTTGGTTCCCCGCTCGGAGATGCCCTTGACCACCATAGAGTCGCCGGTCCGGATCGCGGCCGCGATATCCCGGTCGGTGGACTCGTCCTTGGCCCAGGCGGTGTCACCGTCGGTAAACAAAGTGAAGGAGCGGCGATCGATCTTGAGGATCACCTCACTCTTCTTCTTATAGGTATACCCGGCGGTGATGCTGACGACGTTAAAGCTTTTCTCGGCGGGCCGATGGGTTATCAGGACATAGACGCCGCCTCGAGGCTTGTTCTTCGGTTCCATCTTCCCGGGCTGGGACGACATGTAACAGACCTTGTGGCCGTTCTCTTCATAGGAGAACGCCTTCCAGTCGTCGAAGTTGCCAAGCAGTTTGGTGTTGGCCTTGGCAGCGGGCGCGGCAACGGTCGGTCCGGCCATGCCCGCCAGCACCACGGCAAGCAGGAGGATGAGCAATCGGGAGGGGGCAAAGGCGATCATGAGAAGACAGGGGGTTCGTTTCGGAACGGCCGGAGGTTACCCCAGATCGGGGCGCCAATTCCAGCGTTGCGCCACGGCGGCACGCATCTTGTTCCGGAGCGGCCAAGGCTGCCGTCGGGTTCGGCGATTTCCGCAGAATTCCTCGGTGGTCCAATGACGGCGAATTTGCGTACTGACATCCGATATGATAAACGCCCTCCGCCAAGCCTTGCCTTCTGCCGGAGCGACGGTGTGCCAATGGTGGCACCCGCCGTTGGTGGCGGATATCGCTACGCTGTGGGTCATGGTTGAAATCGATCTGACTGATCGGGCTGTTTTGGGGCAGAATCTTGATGAACTGGTGTTGGCGGTTGGCCGCGAGCGCAGTCGTCGGGCTTTTGGTGCCTTGTTCGGGCATTTTGCCCCGCGCCTGAAATCCTATCTGAAGCGCCTGGGCACGGAGTCCAGCCAGGCCGAGGAACTGGTGCAGGAGGTGATGCTGCTGGTCTGGCATCGGGCAGAGACCTTTGATCCGACTCAGGCGAACGCCAGCACCTGGGTGTTCACGATTGCCCGCAACAGGCGAATCGACGCGATTCGCCGCGAACGTCGGCCCGAGTTCGACCCCAACGACCCGGCATTGGTACCGCAAGCGGCAGAAGCCGCTGACCGTGTTGTCGAGACCGGGCAGGAGACCGCGCGCCTGCGCGCCGCCATCGGTGCGCTGCCCCGAGAGCAAGCTGATCTGCTGCGTCTTGCGTATTTCGACGACAAGCCGCACAGCGTCATTTCCGCGGAACGGGGCATTCCGCTGGGAACCGTCAAGTCCCGCCTGCGACTGGCGCTTGACCGGTTGCGAAGACTTTTGAGGGAACCGGTATGATTGAGCCCAAGTTTCATCCGGGAGAGGAGATACTCCTGGATTACGCCGGCGGTAGTCTGGCCGAGCCGCTGGCTTTGGTGGTTGCGACTCACCTGGCTTTTTGTCCCTGGTGCCGCCGTCAGGTGGCCGAGTTGGAGGCCATCGGCGGCGCCCTCCTTGAGGACGAGGAACCCGAACCGCTATCGCCGAATTGCCTGGCCGAGATGATGGCGCGCCTGGATGAGGGCGGCGGTCCGGGCAAGGGCCAGCGGGGAGAGTGCCGGGCCGATCCGGATCCGGTTCCGATTCCCGAACCTTTGCGCAGCTATCTGGGGGGGGCGCTGGCCAGTCTGAACTGGCGGCCGGTAGGGCGCGGCCTTGACCAAGTCGATCTGGGGCTGGGGCGGGGGCCGGTCAAGGCTTGCCTGGTGCGTCTCCGGGCCGGTGCCGCGGTCCCCCGCCACAGCCACCAGGGTCTTGAAATGAATCTGGTGCTGGTCGGCGGATACTGGGACCAACGCGGGCACTACCACCGGGGGGATGTGGTGATCGACGACGACACCGTGGATCATCGCCCGGTTGCCGAGTGCGGCGGCGATTGCGTCTGCCTTAACGTTACCGACGCGCCGCTGCTGATGACCGGCGGCCTCATGCGGTTGCTGCCGTCCAGACTTCGCTGGTAGGACCGCCGCGACCGTTCAGGGGATGCGCGTAGTCTGGCCGCAGATACCGTGCGGGAGTGAGTCTTCAAAGCCTTTGCATTCCTCAGAGTGCCTCACTATGCTGCTTCGCTGGTTCGCGCGCTGACGGGCTGTCGGCGGGCGAGCAAGCCCTGCTCCTTTCATTCTGGCGGCGTTTCGATCGAACCCGTGGTTGACCTCTGTGACGTGCGTGCTCAGGACCGGGTCGGGTGCTCCCGATGGCGGAGCTTGGTCTACGTTATGCTTCTGGCCATGGTGTCGTTGGTTGCGTTGGTGTTTTCCCTAAGACAGAACAGTTGGGAAGATAACGGCCATCAACGTATCATTGCTGAAGAGCAGGCGATCGGCGTCACTATGGTGGTCGCGACTAAAGTCGCCGATGGTCTTGGCGATCTCCGGCGATTCCTTGACCGGCTGGCGGTGATGGCGGCGCCGGGGTTAGTCCCGTTGCGCGACATGATGGACCGTTTGCCGTTGGACCGGGCGATGGTCCGGGGCTTGGTGCTGCTGGATGAAACCGGGGCGGTGACGGCTGGCGTCGGTGCGACGGACTGGGTGTCGTCGGCGGCACCCGGACGTCTCTTGCTTGCGGCGGCGTCCGCGCCGCCGGGCGGCGTGGCCCTGACCAGCCTGGCGCCCGGAACGGCGGTGTTAACCCGTGTTGTGACGGCGGCTGACGGCGGCACGGTCGGGGTCATTGCCGTCGCGTTGGACTTGGGGATGGTGCGCGGGGCGCTGGAGGGTTTGCCCGGGATCGCGAACCGGCAAGTGCTGGTGTTCGACCAGACGGGGGCGGTGCTGTTTCGGGATGGTGCCCGGGAGGGCGCCCGATTCGCCGCGCTTGAGGTGGCACGCCTGTTGAGTGCGGCGCCCCGGTCGGGCCGGCCGGTGGTGACGTGGGCGGCACTGGGCAATGCCGACGAGAGCTTGGAGGTAATGGTCCATCTGGCCGATTTCCCCGTGTTGGTGGCCGTGGACTGGCCGACCGAAGCCCTGGCCGCCCATCGGCGCGCACGGGCCTGGCATAACTGGCTGGTCGGGGTCGGGGTCGGTTTGCTGCTGATTGGTTTATCCGTCCTGCACATCCGGGAGCAGGGACGCGCCCGGCGGGCCTTGCAGCGACGGGTTCGGGAACGGACCGAGGAGTTGGCTCAAGTCAACGGGCGGTTGGTCGATGCCGAGCGGATTGCTCATCTTGGCCATTGGGAACGCGACCTGGCCACCGGCCAGGGGATTTGGTCGACCGAGACCTTTCGCATCTTTGGCCTGCCGATTGGTTCGGCCTCACCCGACTTCGACCGGTTCCTGGCCTGCCTGCACGAAGACGACCGGGAGACGGCGCGTCGGAGGCGCATGGAGGTAGGCGCGGGCAAAGACGGTTACGAGGCGCGTTACCGGGTAGTCCGTCCCGACGGCGGCATTCGCCACATCCATACCCAGGCCGAGGTGGTTCGGGATGGTCACGGTCGGGCGGTGCGCCTGATGGGGACCACGCTGGATATTACCGATCTGGTCGAAGCGGAATCAAAGCTGCGGGAAAACGAGCAAAAATATCGCACCGTATTTGAAGTCGCGCATGAAGCCATCTGTCTGTTGGATATGGATCGTTACGCCATTCTGGAGGCCAACCAGGCCGCCCGGCGCATCTATGGTTATAGCGGTGACGAGTTTCGCGACCTGACCATTACCGACCTGTCCGCGGAGCCTGAGCGCACCCTGGAGACGGTGCGGGCTGGCTTGGCGTTTGTGGCGCTCCGCCGCCATCGGCGCAAGGACGGCCGGGAAATCTATGTGGAAGTCAATTTGGCGCGTGCGCCGGTGGGGGAGCGCACGCTGCTGGTGATGGCAGTGCGGGACGTCACCGAACGGGTGGCGACCGAGACCCGGCTGGCCACGGCCAAGGCGCGACTGATCGAAGCGGAACGGATCGGCCATCTGGGCCACTGGGAATGGCTGCCGCTTCAGGATAGCCATTTCTGGTCCGAAGAACTGTATCGCATCTTTGGGGTGTCCAGGGACAAAATACAACCGGGTTGGTTGACTTTGCTTGATCGGCTTCATCCGGACGAGCGGGTGGCGGTGTCGTCGTTACCTGAGATGATGGCGGGCGGCAATGTTCCGGTCGCCCGGGAAGTGCGGGTGGTCAGGCCCGATGGCGAGGTGCGAAGGGTTCATGTAACCCTGGAGGTTACGAGAAATGCCGCCGGCATGATCACCTGTGTCTTTGGGACTGCCCTGGATATTTCGGACCGGTATGCCGCTCAGCAGGCGTTGCTGGAGAGTCACGCCTCGCTGTCGGCGGTGATCAACGCCACCGAGCATGACATGGTGCTGTTGGTCAATCCCGACGGTAACGTCACGGTGGCCAACGGTAAGTTCGCTGAAATTTATGGCCGGCCGGTCGCGGAAATCATCGGCCAGCGGCTTGAAGCATTCATGCCCGTCGACGCGGCCCGGCGCTGGCAGGCCTTGTTCGATCAAGTGGCGGCGACCGGGGCTTCGGTTCACCTGGAAGAAACCGTTCAGGGCGAGGCGGCCGGGGCCGAACTGATCTTCGATACCCATTGCGCCCCAGCCCCCGGGCCGGACGGCCGCCCGATCGGCGTGGCGGTGTTCGCCCGCAACATCACCAGCCGCAAGCGTGTCGAGAACAATCTGCGGAAGCTCAATCGGGCCATCGAACAGACGCCACTATCGGTCGTTATCACTGACCTTGACGGCTTCATCGAATACGTGAACCCCCATTTTACTGCTGCTACGGGTTATCGGGCCGACGAAGTGATCGGACGGAATTCGCGCCTCTTCAAGTCCGGTTACACGTCCCCTTCGGAGTACCGGGTGATGTGGCGCGTTATCGCCGCGGGTGATGTCTGGCATGGCGAGTTCCATAATCGTCGTCGGGACGGTCAGCTCTTTTGGGAACGGGCAACCATCGCGCCGGTGCGCAATGATCAGGGGGCGGTCACCCATTATGTCGCCATCAAAGAAGATATCACCGAGCGAAAGCGGGTGGAAAATGAGTTGCTGACGGCCAAAGAGCGAGCCGAAGCTGCAAATATTGCCAAATCGCAGTTTCTTGCCACGGTCAGTCATGAGTTGCGTACACCGTTGAACGCTATTATCGGCTTTTCCGACTGTATTCTGACCGCACCGTTCGGGCCGATCGGCGATGGTCGCTATCAGAAGTATGTGGAAAATATTTTCGAGGCGGGAAACCATCTCTTGAAGCTGATTAACGACATTATTGATTTGGCTAATGCCGAATCCGGTACCTTTGAATTGGTCGAAACCATTGTTGATCCGCAAATGGAAATCAACGAAGCGGTCGCCGCGGTGGCCGAAACGGCGCGTCTGCGGGGCTTGACCATCGAGGTGCATATGCCCCGAGACCTGCCGCTGCTGTGCGCCGATCCGCGGGCGATCCGCGGGATTGCCGGCAACTTGCTGTCCAACGCCGTGAAATTCACGCCGCACAACGGCGACATTGCGATTTCGGCCGGGCTTGACGAAACCGGTTTGTTCATCCTGCGGGTCGCTGACACCGGGATTGGCATTCCGGCCGATCAACTCGACCATGTCCTTCAGCCATTCCATCAACTTTCCGGCGACTTTGCCCGGGAACATGATGGCACCGGGTTAGGGCTGGCGTTATCCCGCTCGCTGGCGGAGCTTCACGGGGGGCATCTGGAAATCGAGAGTACACCCGGTGTCGGAACCACCGTCACTGTTCGCTTCCCCAAGAGTCGGGTGTACCGGCCGGGGAAAGACCCGATGCCGGCGCTCACCGGTCTGGTCTGATATCGCTTGCGATCGCGGGCGGTCTGAGTAGAGTTTGCCGGATTAAGTCCGGCGCGCCAGCGTCGTTGGCGCAGGGGAGAGCGGCAAGGATGTCTGAGAAGCAGGAAGGTGCCCAGGGCGACGCGCTGCCGCCCGGTTATCAGCTTCGGAACTTTCGCCTGGTCAGAGTTCTGGGGCGGGGTGGTTTTGGCATCACCTACCGGGCGGAAGACACCAGGCGCGGTGGCTTTGTCGCGATCAAGGAATTTATGCCAACCGCTTTCGCCGGCCGTGACGGTGCCACCGTGCGGTCCTATTCGCCCGAGGGCAAGCAGGAGTTTAACCGTTTTCTGCAAAGGTTCTTCGACGAAGCGACGACCATGCTGCGGTTTGGCCATCTGGACAATATCGTCAATGTCCGGGGTTATTTCGAAGCGAACGGCACCGGTTATATCGTGATGGATTTCGAGACCGGCCCCAGTCTTGAGCGCCTGCTGACTGATCTTGGGCGGCCGACCACCGAAACCGAGGCCCGGGCGATCCTGCTGCCGCTGCTCGATGACCTGGAAGAGGTGCATGCGACGGGCTTTCTCCATCGCGATATCAAGCCCCAGAATATCATTATCCGGGCTGATGGCTCTCCGGTGCTGATCGACTTCGGCGCCGCCCGTTTCGCGGCCAGCGAGGTGGCGGAACAAGCCATGACCGCTTTCGTCAGTGCCGGCTACACCCCTTGGGAACAGTATTCGCGCGACGGTCATCAAGGGGCCTGGAGCGACCTTTACGCGCTGGGCGCGACCGCTTACCGGATGGTCACCGGCAACAAGCCGCCGGATTGCCTGCAACGGCGAATGTTCCGCGACCGTTATCTCAGCGTGACCCAGGCGGTCCCGTCCGGTCGGTACAGTCCTGGCTTTCTGGCCGCCATTGACTGGGTGCTGCGGCTGGAACCGGACCAGCGACCCCAAACCGCGGCGGCGTGGCGAGCGGCTTTTGAGTCCGGACGGGTGGTGGTGGAACCGCCGGCGGTGCCCGCCCCACCGGAATCGGCCAAACCCGAGCCGCCCAAACCCGAGCCCGCCAAACCCTTGGGCCAGACCGAACGGGTCGCGGCGGAGGCGGAGACCTTTATCGCGCCGCGTGTTCCGACCGGACAAGATACGGCCGTGTCGACCCGGGTTCGCCCCACCGTGGCGGCGGTGTCCCGGCCGCCGGTGCGCCTGCTTGCCGGGACATGGCCCCAACCCCAGTCGGTGTTCCGGGATTTTTGTGCCGACGGTAGCGAGTGTTCGGATTTTCCCGAAATGGTGGTGGTTCCCAAGGGCACCTTTCTGATGGGCTCTGGGGTGAAAGAGCCCGAGCGGTTGGTCCAGGAAGGACCGCAGCATCCGGTGCTGATCGGTACCGATTTCGCGGTCGGGCGGTATACCGTTACGTTTGCCGAATGGGATGCTTGCGTCGCCGATGGCGGCGGCAATGGCCATCAGCCGTCTGATGCCGGCTGGGGTCGGGGTCGCCGTCCGGTGATCAATGTCAGTTGGCATGATGCTCAGGCTTACGTGCAGTGGCTGAGGCAAAAGACCGGAAAACGATATAGATTGTTGAGCGAAGCCGAATGGGAATATGCAGCGCGCGCTGGAACCCGGACTCCGTTTTGGTGGGGCAGCACCATTACCCCGAGACAGGCGAATTATGACGGCACCAGCGCCTATAATGGGGGAGATCGGGGGATGTTTCGCCAGAAGACGGTGGATGTCGGAAGTTTCCGGCCCAATCCGTTCGGCCTGTGCGAGATGGCCGGCAATGTCTGGCAGTGGGTTGAGGATAGTTGGCACAACGATTACAAGGGCGCGCCGAACGACGGCAGCGTCTGGACCGCGGGCGGGAGCGGCACCGCCCGGGTGGTTCGCGGCGGCTGTTGGTACTTTGTCCCCAGCGGATTGCGCTCGGCTTACCGCTTCAGCGGCACCGCCGACGTTCGCAGCGGCGACATCGGGTTTCGGGTCGCCAGGGATTTGTCGCCCTGATGTGTTGTGGAAGCGCCCCCATGTCCTGACCGGCGTGTCGGGGTTGCGCGTGGTGAGGCATATCGGAGTAGGTATAAGAGTGAAAAAGTAGAAGGTCGAGGTGATCTTCAGCCGGAAAGGCTTGATCCCTGGCTGACTTCGGGTTACGCACGTCCCAAAGCCAGCAGGGACAAAACAATGAGGCGTGTGGCTCTTGTGGTCGGCAACGGCGCCTATCAGGCGGCACCGGCCTTGGCCAATCCGAAGAACGATGCCGAGGCGGTGGCGAAGGTTCTGACGTCTTTGGATTTTGAAGTCGATTTGGTGGTGGATGCCGACCGGGTTGGTTTGGAGAAAGCGATCCTGCGATTTGCCAAACTGTCCGAGGCCGATGCCGGATTGTTCTTTTATGCGGGCCACGGCCTCCAGGTAAACGGTCATAACTATCTGATGCCGGTCGATGCGGAGATCGAGAGCGAACAGGATTTGTTGTTCGCCGCCATCGAAGTTGCAAAGGTGCTGCGACTGATAGAACGGGTATCGCCGATCAAACTGGTGGTGTTGGACGCCTGCCGCGACAACCCCATAGCGCGAACCCTGGCTGCCCGGATGGGCACCCGATCCATTTTGGTCGGTCGGGGCCTGTCCCGCATGGATGATGCTCCGAAGGGGACGTTGATCGTGTACTCGACGGCGCCGGGTGAGGTGGCCGAGGACGGAGCGGGGGCGAACAGCTCGTTCACGGCGGCCCTGGTCAAGCACTTGCCGACGCCGGGATTGTCGGTCCATCAGGTGCTGATCCAGGTTCGCCGGTCGGTGATGGACGCCACCCGCAACCAGCAGGTGCCGTGGGAACATTCGTCACTGACCAGTGACTTTTATTTCGTCAAGTCGCTACCGCTGAAGGTTGACCCGGTGCCAAAGTCGGCACCGACCGTGGAATCGGAACTGCTCTTTTGGCAGACCATCAAGGATAGTGCCAATCCGGCAGACTTCCAGGCCTATCTCAAGCAGTTTCCCAATGGTACCTTTGCCGATCTGGCGCGTATCCGGATGGGCTCGAAGCGTCAGTATACGGTCCATTCGCCCGTCCTCCGAGCGGTCCCGACCCAACCGGGCCAAGTGTTTTGGGAAGTTCCCAACGGCCCCGGGATGGTGGTGATTCCGGCCGGACGTTTCATGATGGGCTCGTCGGAGGGTGAGGAGGGCGGGTTGGAGGAGGAACGTCCCCGACAACGGGTCATCATCGCCCGCCCGTTTGCGCTTGGCATTTATCCCGTGACGTTCGACCAATGGGACGCCTGTGTTGCGGATGGGGGCGGTAACGGCTATTCGCCAGCCGATGAAGGGTGGGGTCGGGGCCGGCGTCCGGTCATCCATGTCTCTTGGAACGAGGCTCAGGCTTATCTTCAATGGCTGAACGGCAAAGTCGAACCGACCGGGAAGGAAGGGCCTTATCGCCTGCCCAGTGAGGCGGAATGGGAGTACGCGGCCAGGGCAGGAACGACGACCCGGTATTGGTGGGGCGATGACAAAGGTCGAAACATGGCCAATTGCATTGGCGGCGGCAGTCCGTGGGACGGCAAGCAGACCGCGCCCGTCGGGAGTTTTAGGCCAAATCAGTTTGAGGTGTATGACATGCTGGGCAATGTCTGGGAATGGACCCAAGATACCTGGCACGACACCTATCGAGGGCGGCCTCTGGATGGTAGTGCCTGGGTTCTCGGTGGTTCTGGGGACCGCACCGGCCGCGGTGGGTCCTGGAATTGTGACGCGAACGCCATTCGCGTTGCGATTCGGGGTGGCAACAGCCCGGACCGCCGATTCAAAGACGGCGGTTTCCGTGTCGCCCGGACCCTGTTTCCGTAGTCATGCTTTGCTCTTCGGTCGGTCTGTGCGTTAACCGGAGTGGCGTGATTCTGTCTCCAATATTTCTCTGTCGCCGTGATGACGTCATCCGCCGGCATTGCCCGTCGCCGCTTGCGTCCAACCTTCCTCAGCAGTACCCTCGCAGGTGTCAACGGGAATAAGGATGGGCCTGATGAGTGCCGTGGCCTTCGACACCCTCAAGTTGGCGCGCCAATTGCGTGACACGGCCGAGATGACCCAAGCCCAAGCGGAAGGTGTCGCCGGCGCCTTGGCCGAAGCGATGTCGGGAGCCGAACTGGCGACGAAGACCGACATTGTCGTGGTCCGGAACGAGTTAAAGGCTGAAATTACCGCGGTCCGGAACGAATTAAAGGCTGATATCGCGGCGGTCCGGAACGAGTTAAAGGCTGATATCGCCACGGTTCGGAACGAGTTAAAGGCTGATATCGCCACGGTTCGGAACGATCTGGTCGCGGTTGAAGCCGGACTTAAGGCGGAGATCGCCCATTGCGCCACCAAAGCGGATGTCGCCAATGCCGCGGCTGACGTCCTCCGGTGGGTTTTCGCTGCTGTGGTTGGCCAAATGGCGCTGCTGGTGGCCTTTCTGAAATTCTGGCACTGATCGCCGAGCGCGTAATCGGCAGGAGGCCCTTCGCCAAGGGGGCCAAACCCGATTTTCTCGAACTTGCGCCCATGCCTCCGGCAGACGTGCGGGCATCGCGTGAACGGCTGGGCTTGATCCCGGCCTGGGTCCAGGCGGGGCGACCTCAACCAGCCTGATCCGATGGTTGAACGCGCTCGGTGTCCTCGCGATCAACCATCGTCGGCCTGGGGTGGACGGTTATCCGGCCCTTGCTGCATCCATGACGTCAGTTCTCCATGACGTTAGCCCATGCCCATCATCGGACAACCGCCGGGATTGCCGCAACTGGGGGCGCCGCACGGGGCGGCAGGGGTATCGGCAGTCTTGCCGACTCGGGGCGCCATGATTGCCTTGGCCACCTGATGACCGCCGCAGGCGGGACAGGCCAGGGTGCCGTCGGCCTTGCGCCGGTCATAGTCGGCCATGTTGTCGAACCATTCGTCGAATTCGTGGTCGCAGGTGCAACGCAACGAGTAGAGGATCATGGGGGAGCCCTTGAGTTAAGAGAAAACGGATGAGGGTGTCGCGATCCCGACCGGACGCGGCGGCTTTGCGGAACGAGCGGGCGCAACCGTCGGCCGGTTGCGGGTCCCCGGCGCGGGCAGGGGCGGTGGTGAGTGCGGCTTGACCTGTGACGTTACCACCCCCTACATAACGCCCAGGCCACAGGGGCGCGGCCGGGGCGCCCCCTCTTTCAGACCGTGCGCGAGGATACATGAGCAATACCATGAAGGTTACCGACGACAGTTTCCAGCAGGACGTTCTGAACGCCACTGGACCGGTCTTGGTCGATTTTTGGGCCGAGTGGTGTGGTCCGTGCAAACAGATCGCGCCGACACTGGATGATCTGGCCAAAGAATATGCGGGCAAGCTGACCGTCGCCAAGATCAATATCGATGAAAACCCCCTCACCCCCACCCGCTACGGGGTGCGGGGCATTCCCACCTTGTTATTGTTCAAGGATGGCAACGTGGCTGCCACCAAGATCGGTGCATTGCCCAAAAGCGCGCTTTACGCCTGGGTTGACGGCAACCTCTGATCTTCGTCTGTTGTGCCCCCCGGTCGCGCCGCGACCGGGGGAAGCCGCTCCCCGTCTCACCGCCAGATCGGTTTGCCGCTGCCGGGCAGCCCCAGACTGGACCACTTGCGGGTGACCTCGTCGATGACGGCGTCGGTCATGCGCAGCTTCTGGCCCCATTCGCGTTTGGTTTCGGGCGGCCACTTATTGGTGGCGTCGAATCCAACCTTGCCGCCCAGCCCGGACTCGGGGCTGGCGAAGTCCAGGTAGTCGATGGGCGTCCCTTCGATCAGGGTCAGGTCGCGCACCGGGTCCATCCGGGTTGACACCGCCCACATCACGTCTTTCCAGTCGCGGCAGTTGATATCATCGTCGACAACAATCACCCATTTGGTGTACATGAACTGACGCAAAAACGACCACACCCCCATCATTACCCGCTTGGCATGACCTGGGTAGGCCTTACGGATGGAAACCACCGCGATGCGGTAGGAACAGCCCTCGGGCGGCAGCCAAAAGTCGACAATTTCCGGGAACTGCTGGATCAACAGCGGGATGAACACCTCGTTAAGCGCCTCGCCCAGCACGCTGGGTTCGTCGGGCGGCCGGCCGGTGAAGGTCGACAGATAAATCGGCTGACGGCGCATGGTGATGGCGCTTAACTGGAACACCGGGAACGGTTCCACGGAGTTGTAGTAGCCGGTGTGGTCGCCGTAGGGGCCTTCGGGCGCGGTGTCTTCAAGGCTGACATGGCCTTCCAGGATGATCTCGGCCTGGGCCGGCACTTTCAGGGGCACGGTCTTGCAATTGACCAGCTCGACCTTGCGACCCCGCAGCAGGCCCGCGAACTGGTATTCCGACAGGGTATCGGGGACCGGCGTCACCGCGGCCAGGATGGTTCCGGGATCGGCGCCCAGCACCACCGCGGCCGGCAGCGGGTCCTGGTGGCCGGCTTCCTTCCAACGTCGGAAATGTTGGGCGCCGCCCCGGTGTTTCAGCCAGCGCATGATGCAGCGATCGCGTCCCAGCACCTGCATGCGGTAGATGCCGAGGTTGAAATTATCCTCGCGCCGGTCGCTGGGACCCTTGGTCACCACCAGCGGCCAGGTGATCAGGGGGGCGGGTTCTCCCGGCCAGCAGCTTTGCACCGGCAAGCGCCCCAGGTCGATGTCGGTACCCTTCAGCACCACCTCCTGGCAAGGGCCGGAGCCGAGGGTGCGTGGTTTCATGGCCAGCACCGTCTTCAGCAACGGCACCAGTTCCAAGGCGTCCCGGAAACCGCCCGGCGGTTCCGGCTGGCGCAGGAAGGCCAGGGTTTCGCCCACCGCGCGCAACTGGCCGGGCTCCCGGTCCATGCCCCAGGCCACCCGCTCGACGGTTCCGAACAGGTTGACCAGCACCGGCATGTCCGCCGGGCGGCCGTCGGCCAGGGTGACGTTTTCGAACAGCACCGCCGGCCCCTGCTCGGCCAACAGGCGGGTCTGGATTTCGGTGAGTTCCAAGACGCTGGAGACCGGCGTCTGAACCCGGACCAGCCGGCCGGCGGTTTCCAACCGGTCCATGAAATCGCGGAGGGAGGTGTAAGGCATGGCGGCGCGGGACTCCTGGCTTGGGCGACACGGTCACGCCAGGACGGAACAGCAGGCGCGGCCCGGGATCAAGAAACACTGTGGGCTCAAGATACACTTGCAACCGCCGTCGGGACCGCTAAGATTCCACCCCATGAGTTTCCTCGATCACATCAAGGCCTGCAACTCCGGCACGGTTTCGGGGTACCGGGAATTCCGGGTGGCAGGCGTCCGGGTGGGCTGGGTGCGCCCGGCCCTGGTGCAGCGGCTGGCCGTCCATCGGGACGTGCTGACCATCACCGATGACGCCGTCGAACTGGTTTCGGGCCTCGACGGCTTTGCTGCCCGCACTGCGGCCATGGACCGCGTGCTGGGGACCCTGGTCGCCGACGGCGTGGTTCCGCGCAAGCGGGGCGAGCACTATCCGGTTCTGCCGGCGTGGGGCTTGCCACCGCTGCTGTCCATCGACCGGGCGGCGGTCAGCTATTTTGGAATTGCCGCCTACGGCATTCACGTCAACGGCCTGGTCCGTCGGGCCGATGGCGGGCTGGATTTGTGGATCGGCCGGCGCAGCCATGATCGCTCGGTGGCGGCGGGCAAGTTTGACAACCTGATCGCCGGTGGGCAACCGGTGGGGCTGACGCTGGCCGAGAATCTGGTCAAGGAGGCTTACGAGGAGGCGGCGGTCGGCCCCGAACTGGCGTCCCGGGCGGTGCCGGCCGGGGTGGTGACGTATATCATGGAGACCCCGGCCGGGCTTAAGGTCGATTGCCTGTTCGTCTATGACCTGGCGTTGGAGTCGGACTTCGTGCCGCGCAATACCGACGGCGAGGTCGAAAGTTTCGAGCGGATGCCATGGCAGCGGGTGGCCGGGATCGTGCGCGATACCGACGACTTCAAGTTCAACTGCAATCTGGTGGTCATCGACTTTCTGATCCGCCATGGCCTGATTCCCCCGGACCATCCGGACTATCTGGCGTTGACGGTGGGTTTGCGCCGCTGGTGCTGACCGGTCGCAGGCCGGAGGCCATGTCCCGTACCTGGGCGGCGGTGTAGCCGGCGGCTCTCAACGCCCCCAGCGCCGTTGCGCCGTCACGCTTGGCGAGACGTCGGCCGTCGGCGCCCACCAGCAGCGGGTGATGATGATACTCCGGAGTCGGCAGCGCCAACAGCGCCTGGAGCAGGCGGTGAATGTGGGTTGCCTGGAACAGATCGACGCCTCGCGTCACCAGGGTGACGCCCTGGAGGGCGTCGTCGACGGTCACGCTGAGATGGTAGCTGGTGGGGGTGTCTTTGCGGGCCAGCACCACGTCGCCGAGCCGCCGGGGCGTGGCCAGCTGTGGGCCGGCGGCCCGGTCGTGCCAGACCAGCGGGCCGGTCAGGGCCATGGCCCGGGCGATATCCAGGCGGAGGGCTTGGGGTTCGCCGTCCTGGCCCCGCCGTCTGGCCGGTTGACCGGGCGGACGGCAGGTGCCGGGATAAACCGGACCGTCACCGCCGCCCTCTTCCCCCGGGTGGGGGGCCTGGCCGGCGGCGGCGATGTCTTTGCGGCTGCACCGGCAGGAATAAACCACGCCCAGCGCCGTAAGGCGGGTCAGGGCAGCCTGATAGTCGGCGAAATGCTCGGATTGACGGCGCACCGGCCGTTCCCAGTCCAGTCCAAGCCACGCCAGGTCGTCGAACAGCGCCCGCTCGAAGGCCGGACGGCACCGTTGCCGGTCGATGTCCTCGAGGCGCACCAGAAACCGCCCGCCGCCAGCCTGGGCGGCATGCCAGGCAAACAGCGCCGCGTAGGCATGACCCAGATGCAAAGGCCCGGTTGGGCTGGGCGCGAAGCGGGTAACGACGGACAACGCCGGCAGGGGGTCCCCCATGGTTCGAGGATGACCGGTGGCACCGGGATTTTATCCGACGGCGTCCAATGATCCAACGGCAGAGACGGCATTGTCGGGATCTCCCTGTTCAGGGGCGGGGAATCGATGCCGAGCCGAACGGTTGTGCAAAACGGCGGACAAGGGTTTCGCCTGAAAGCCAACCTCCTGGTGCAAGAGTTCAACCGAGCCGGTCCGGTGCTGCGCCTGCTGCTTCGTTACATCCAAGCCCTGATCACCCAGATGGCACAGACGGCG
This sequence comes from uncultured Rhodospirillales bacterium, assembly GCA_903927615.1. Lineage (GTDB taxonomy): Bacteria > Pseudomonadota > Alphaproteobacteria > Azospirillales > Azospirillaceae > BOG-933. The sequence goes on from CAIYNU010000011.1 coordinate 69,616, forward strand.
GTTTGCAATCGCCACCACTCCCTCGATCAGAAATTGGGCCGTTGGTTGTTATTGAGCCTCGATCGTCTGCATTCTAATGAACTGGTGATGACACAAGAACTGATTGCCAATATGCTTGGTGTCCGTCGCGAGGGCGTTACCGAAGCCGCGGGAAAATTACAGAAAGATGGCGTAATTCGCTATAAACGCGGGCAAATAGCGGTTATGGACCGCAAGAAACTTGAACTTCGGACCTGTGAGTGCCATGCGGTGGTGAAGAAGGAATATGATCGACGGCTCCCGTCAAAATCCTGATCAACCATGGATGATCCAGTCGCTGCATGGGTGGCGGTGACTTGGTCAAGCGGCGGCGACCTGCCGGAGTTTCCGTCCTCGTGGTCTGGATTGGCATTGACGCTGACATCGATCCAGATTCCAGACCTTTTCCTGACTTTTCCCGGACCCGGGGGACGATGGGGAACCGCAGCAATCGCGAAAGGTTCTTCTATGGGCGCGCCACCGGCGACCCCGAACGCGGTGCCCGGGGCGCAGAACTCATGCCGCTTACCGTGATTCCTGTGCTAAACCAACCTAGCCATACTTTGGTGGGCGCATCCGTTGTCAGTCGGTTCCATAAAGTCATCGCTTGCTATTATATTCGCGGACGAACGACATGCTTACGACCTCGCAATGGAGCGTTCTTTTAGCCTGGGCGTTCAAACCGCTTCAAAGGCATGTCAATAACTATGTCAAGGCCAGAGTCGTCAAAGCTTACACGCCTTATGCTTGCATTTTTGGCCCTGATTTTAAAAAACAGATAGGGACGCCTCGCTTCAGGATCAGCAGCCTAGGACGGCGTGGACCAAAAAAATGGCTAGTTCTCCTCATTCCCGTCAGCAAATATGTCCCGCAGGAGGTGGTGGCAGAGGCGATGTTTCGTTCGTCGATGACTTTGGACCAAATCAAACGCCGATTTCCGAACATCTGGCTTCATCCAAATCCTCAGCGTTATATCGCAGTTCATTTAATCGATGCGCTGCGGTCAATGTATCATGAAATCGTACTGAGTGTTAAGTTACGATGTTCCGGCGGTCAGATCGGCCGCGACAGCAGTATAATGAACGTAAATCGCGTACGATATTCAATAATTAAAGTTACTGATATTTTAAATGCGCTTGCACTGTGCGTTGCTGGGCTGACTATTATTATAGCGTTGTTTGTAATATTATCGCCTTTGTTTGAGTCTCCTCCACCTCTAAATCCTGAGCTGATCAAATCCTTCAGTCAGGCGACCAAACAATTAGGGGTGCTGGTTCGGGTCAGACCACTCCAAAACGCTTCTTCTCGCCCGGGTCCAGAACCTGAAGAAAATGATAAGGTCCCGACACTCACCATAAGCTATCGCGAGTTTAGCCACCAAGTGCGGCTTTATCCCGATCCTGATGAGGCGGCGACGGTGTTTATGGCTGATCAGGTGCGTAGCGGGAGGGTGCTTCCGGAGTGGGTGGCTCCTTGCAAGAGGCCGGAAAACGCGGGAAAAGCCCCTGGTGGCCTTCACGACGCCGCGACCGCGTCGTTGCACCTGATGACTTCGGTGGTCCCTGGGTCTGCGGCGACGTCGGAGCCAGGTGGCGTCCGGACCCAAGTCCTCTTGCCGGCCCTATGCGCGGATACCCTTTTGGCGGCAGCCTCGCGCCGACATACTGTTGTCGATAAAGCGATTGATCAAAAAGCCCTGAAAAATATGATGAAAGATGTATCAAAAGAGGAGTGCGAGGCGTTTCAGACCGGGGCCCGCAAAGCACTCGCCTTATCCGAGGATAAACCGATCGATCCGGATACCTACCAAGCGATGATTGATCGGATTACCGCGAATACACAACGTATTCGTCTCGATGCTTTTGGCTTGCGTCCGATGTTAGGAGCTATTGCGGAATCTTCCTGTGCCGAACAGTGACCTGGGTCAATCCTGGCCATGTTTCCGGCTGGGCGAGCTTCAGCCGGCCCGAACACGGCCAAGGAACTTGCCGACCTCGCTGCTGAGGCGATCGGAGGTGGTGGCGAGGGCTTCGGCATTGGCTAAAACTTGCGCTGCGGAACGCCCGGCCTCCAACGCAACCTCGGTCACGCCGGCGATATTACGGGCGGCATCGCCGGTTCCGGCCGAGGCGTATTCAACGCTGCGCCCAATTTCTCGGGTCGCCGCCTGCTGTTGCTCAATAGCGGACGCAATGGTGGTGTTGACCACGTTCAGTTCGGTAATGGTTGCGGCAATATCGGTGATCGCGGTTACCGCCTGGCCGGTGGCCTCGCGAACTTCGGCGATTTGGGCGCTGATGTCGTCGGTGGCTTGTGCGGTCTGGCGGGCCAGATTTTTGACTTCATTGGCCACCACCGCGAAGCCCTTGCCCGCTTCCCCGGCCCGTGCCGCCTCAATGGTGGCGTTGAGCGCCAGCAGGTTGGTTTGGGCCGCGATCTTATTGATGAGTTGCACGATTTCGCCGATACGGCGCACCGTGCCGGCCAGTCCGTCCACGATCTTGTTGGTGCCTTCGGCCTTTTCCGTGGCTTGGCGGGACGTCTGCCGGGCTTGGACCACCTGGCGGCCAATCTCGTTAATGGATGCCGTCAATTCCTGGGCGGCGGCGGCGACGGCCTGCACGTAGCCGGACGCTTCGTCAGCGGCGCCGGCGGCGGCTCGGGCACTGCTGGAGGTTTGTTCGACCGCGCCATTCATCGAGAGCGCCGCAGTCTTGAGGTCGCCTGCCGACAAGGACACGCCTTTGATAAACGAGTCGACATTGGTTTCAAAGTCGTTGGCCAGGGCGAGCATCACCGCCTGGCGTTCGGCCTTAATGAGATTTTGGTTTTCGCTGGTCTGTAGACGCTTGCGTTCGACGACGAGGACGCTGAAGGCGCGGAGTGAAGACACGATGGCCCCCAGTTCATCCCGACGAGCCAGGATGTCGACATCCACACTTTCCTGCTCGTTCGCAACCTCAACGGTGGCGTCAGCGATGCGGCGGATGGATTGGGTGGTGCTGCGGCCAACCGCTGCGGCGATGATCGCGATGACGAGGGCCGCGGCTAAAGTGGTCAACAGGAAGATCAGCGTCAGGTTTCGGGCGTCGACACCGGTCCGTTCAGCCCGTGCCTGGGAATCGGCAAGGGCCGTCGCCAGGAAGGCGTCGATGGTTGACGCCATGTGATCAAAAAATTTCTTCTTAAAGGGCTCGACAAATGCGGCGGCACTGGAAAAGTCAACATCCAGCATGGAAACCACTACGTCCATGGTCTGCCGCACATCGTCAACCTGCTTCAAGGCTCCGTCGAATGCGGCCACTTGATCTGGGGTCGCGAAGCGGTCGCGGTAGGTTTTCAGGCGCTCATCCAGGCTTCCGGTCAGGTCCTTGATTGCCTTCACCCTGGCTTCCAGCCCGGCGGCATCCAGCGACTTGGCCGCCTGATCGGTCAACAACCGGTAGATTTCCGCGTCCAATTCGTGAGTCTTGACGCTGGCCTCGAACAGAACGGCAGATCCAGTCATATTGCGGTCAACGATATAATTAATCTGCGCGCGTCCCCGTTCCAATCCCTCGCTACCGAGCCAAGCCAGGGCCCCCATCAGCAGAATGGTGATGACGGGAGAGATCGCGAATTTGACCAGGAAAGGAATGTCGGACAGTCTGCCAACGCGATGGAACATGGTTCCGGCTTTCCTGGGCTGTTGACCATATCATCTTATTCACCTTGCTCTCCCGTCGGTGGACGACGGGAGAGCAAGAATGCGTAAGACTGTTTAAACCAGAAGCGTCCTCATTAGAACTTGATTCCGACCGTGAGGGTGCCTTGCCGCTCGACTGGCGGAGTGTTGGTGAACTGAGTCGTGCTCGACTGGAAATTGATCAGGTTCAGGGCGACCCATGCCCAGTCAGTCACGTTGTAGGCAATTCTGGCGTCGAACGTGACGTAGGACGGAACGGTATATTTGTTGTAAGTGCCGCCCATCAGCCCATAACTGCCAAACTGCGGATTGGTATTGGGTAGCGAGAACGATGAAGAATAACGGCCAAACAGGTCAAAATCCCAGGCATGGTAGCTGTAGCCACCACGCATGGTCAGCAGGCTGTGCGGAGTTGCCCCTTGATAAAAGAGATCGAGGGTCATGTTTCCGTTTTGGTCGTATTGGGCGAAGTTGAAATTATCGTGAATGAACTCAAGCCGATAGTTTGCGCCCCAACGCCAGCTATCGGTGTGGCCATCAAAGGCAAGTTCCATCCCATAGGAATGAGAGTCGCCGATGTTGACCCCTTGCAGCAGGGTCTGATTGCCGGTCACGGCGCGATAAGCGAAGGGGTCGGCCGAGCTTAAATTTTGATAGGTGTCATAAAACACCGAAGACGAAGCCTTGGACGATATGTCGCTGAGGTCCCGGGTATAGCCTAATTCATAGTTGGTGACGATGGTCGGTTCGAGTGTGGGGTTGCCGTTGACGAGTGCCGGGACCGATGCACTGAAGCCCCCTCCCAACGGAACCGTCCGGGTGATCGGTTCGAACCAGGCGTAATCCACCAGCGGCGGCATTTGGATGCCACGGCCATAGGACAGGCGGATGGTGTCGGTGTCTGTCGCCTTGACCACCAAGCCTGAATTAACGCTGACTTCATCGATGGTTTTATTGTTGAAGTCGGCGTTGGTGTAGGGCCAGGTGACGGGGTTAGTGGTCATCAAGGCGCTCGCCAAACCGGCGTTGGTCATGGCGTTGAGCAGTGGAATTGGGATGTTGTTGGTGATCGGAACCGGCCCGTTGACGTTTGGACCCCTTCGCTCCAGTTGGAGGTGATCGAACCGGAGTGCGTTGGTCATATTGACGCTGGGGGTGATCGCCCAATCCCACATGCCAGAGCCCGAATACACGGTATAGCCAGCATGAACATCTTCGCTGGGGACTGAATTCATGGTATTGTAACGGTATTCACCGGCGATGCGCAACGTATGGTCGGCGCCGATTTTGAATAGATCCTGGAGTTTGGCCGAGGTGACAGATTCCCGAGTGCTGAGTTTATCACCAGTGGCCAGGTCTTCAATGACGCCCGGGAGCGCGTCGACCATGGAATAACTGGTGAAGACGACGTTCTTGTAGACTTGGCCATCGATCATACCGAGCCCGGTGTTGGCGCTGACCGTGGCTTTGATGGAATCAGACCTCAATTGGTCCGGGCGGGCAAAAAAAGGCAGCATCCACTGGTTTTGCGCCACCAAACTATGGCTGGCTTCCAAGCCGACTTGAATATCTTCGGTGAGTTGCCCCAACACGTCCAGGTTAGCCGCACGCCGAAACGGATCCTGGGTCAGCGGCGCGGTCAGCAGGTTGGTCAGATTGTCGTTGAACGGTTGGGCATTATAACCGCCCGCGGACAGGCGCACGCCCAATTTGTCGCCCACATGGGCGGTTCCGACGGCGGAAACTTCCTTATAACCCTGAGTCCCGATGCGAACCGAGGCCTCGTTGACAGTGTCGTAGAGCGGACTGACTGTGACGATGTTGACCACGCCTGCGGCGGCGTTGAAGCCGAATAACGCGGTATTCGGACCCTTGACCACCTCGATCTGGTGAATTTCCGCCAGTTCCACCGGAATCGCATCCCAATTGGTGAAACCGAAATAGTCGACATAGACCTGACGGCCGTTGACGAGGACCAGTAGGCGTGGCTCCATCGTCGAATCGTAGCCGCGGACCGAAACGTCGCTGTCACCGCGGGTGAACTGGAGCACGTCGAGGTCCGTATATTCTTTGAGAATACCCGGGATATCGAGTGCCGCCGCGTGCCGTATCTGATCAGCGGTAATGATCGTCATGGCCATCGGCACGTCAGAAGCACGTTGCGGTTTTCCCGTGGCGCTGGTTGTGACCGGTTCGCCAAACATTTGTTCCAACGATCCGTAATCTACATTTTCCGCCCTGGCTGTCGCCGCAACCACCCCAACCGCAAGAAAACCGGCAGTTGCCAAAAGATAATTCTTCAACATTTCGGATACCTTCCTGGCTGAATTCGGGGGACAAGCCCGGCTTTCTTAAAGTTCCGTAATTAACATACGAAAGGTGGGGACGAACTCGACACCAGTTGACTGACCTGCCGCACCGTTATAGAGTACTTGCACCTTGGGTTCGCTGACGATCGAGATGACACATTTGCCGGTTTTGGCACAATCAGGATCGGTCGACAGGGTCAGTACCTTGCGGGCCTTAACCGCCGTTGAGATCTCGTCGAGTTCTCCCATCGACAGGCCTCGGGTGACAATGGCGGCAGGACTATCCAGGGTCGCGATCTGGCTAAGTTCTACAGCCTTTGAGACCGGGACAATGGTTCCGGCCTTGATTGTGGTGAGCAGTGAGCGGATTACCTCCGCGTCTTTGACCGATTCGGGGTTCGCGGGGTTGAACAGAACTGAAACCGAGAGACTGCCGGTGGGCTTGCTGGACAGGAAGCTCACCGCCTTGAGCATAAGCTGGACATCTTTTGCGGTGGTTTCGGCGCGCGCCGTCCCGGTCGCGGTTCCGGTCAGTGACATTGCCAAAAGTCCAGCAACAACAAGCCGTGGCACGGCTTTCAACAGACACCGTATATTATTTATCATGCGTGGCGCTCCCTTAGCTCGTCATTTGTTTTCTGATCCCGGTGACGCATGCTTTTGGGCGGCGGACTTGACGGAATATGGTCAACCGGTACGCGAACCATTGCAAGGGCGCGCCCGCCCCATATCGGGTAACGATTGATTAGTCGTCAATACTTCTCAAAACCATTGCCGGCAACTTACCCTAAGTGTGGCAAATTAGCTTCACCGGTTGGCTAGCGCGTTGCAATGGGGCGAGATCTCGGTATCCAATGCTCCTTGTTTTCGTCAACCGGGACGACCGTAAGAGGCAACAAGGGGGGGCGCCCGGCGCGTGCCTTGGCGCGGTCGGTTTCGACGGAACGGGACTGCCTGCGGGCGGATTCCGGAACGGTCAGGACTTTACGGCGAAGGCCCGATCGGCCGATGAGTTCCGTTGGGAATCAGGACGGGAAGGCCGAACACGAAGCGACCGGTGTCGAAATTTCCAGTCCGACAACCAGACGATCATGCTTGCACTCCGGTTCGGACCGTGGCATAACCCCGCTCGCCCCAAGCGGCGCGCTGCTGTAGCTCAGTGGTAGAGCACTCCCTTGGTAAGGGAGAGGTCGACAGTTCAATCCTGTCCAGCAGCACCAGCTCCTTCAAGGGGTTGACGGACGCTTCCGCCTCATAGGAACGACCCGGTCTTCTACCGCAGTAGAAGAAAGCGGTGTTTCGGGGCTCTGTAGGGCGTTCGGCGCCCCGCCCAAGACAGTCCGGGGCGTGCTTGCCGCACCGCTTGTTGGCGGCTCCTTCGGTGTCCCCTAGCATGCGCGCAATCTCTCGCAGCGGGACGTCGGCTTCGATCAGCCAAGTCGCCCCCTTGTGCCGCAATCGGTGAAGGTGTGTCCAAGGGACCCCGCCGGGAACCAGGGCTTGCCCGAACAACGACATCACCGCCTGCCCTGACGATACGGCATGGCGACAAGGATGCTTTCCCGGCCTTGGCGACCGAGAAAGGCCCCAAGTGAGGCCTTTCGCCAGTCATCGACTTGCGCTACCCTTAGTCGTCCAGTCCCGGTGATGTGCATACATCCTTATGCGGTGCGTGCTACCATCGCCGCAATAATGGTATTCCATCGTCAAATCACCCGCCCTGCGGGGCGACACCAAAGGGGACAACCATGGGTTCCGACAACACCTTCTTGTCCAAACTGAAAACTTACGCCCTGGCCCGGCTGGAGGAAAAATCCACGTGGCTTGGCCTGCTCGCCATGCTCGCGTCGCTCGGAGTCTCGATCGCGCCCAACCATGTTCAGGACATCGCCGCTGCCGCCGCGGCATTGGTGGGAGCGTTGCTGGCCGCGACCGAGGGGTAAATAAACCTCGGGGGCGGGCGATTTCTGGGATCAGACGATGCTGATGGCGACCGTCCCGACTCCCTCGATTTCGCCCGTCACCCGATCCCCTCGCGTCAACGGGCCGACCCCTTCGGGTGTGCCGGTGTAAATCAGGTCGCCGGCCGCCAGCGTGACCAGTTGCGACAGGGTGGCGATGGTCTCCGGCACGGACCAGATCAAGTCGGCAAGATTGCCCTTCTGGCGTTCGACCCCGTTGACCGAGAGCCGAATCCCGGCCCGGCCCGGATGACCGAAGGACGCAACCGGTTTAATCGTGCCGATCGGCGCGGAGTGGTCGAAGCCCTTGGACATGTCCCAGGGTTGGCCTACCGCTTTGGCGGCGTTTTGGAGGTCACGGCGCGTAAGATCGATGCCGGCGGCATAACCGAAGACATGATCGAGGGCTGAACCGGCGTCGATATTGGCGCCGCCCCGGCCGATGGCCACCACCAGCTCGATTTCGTGGTGGAAATTCGAGGTGGCGGGCGGATAGGGCACCGCGCTGCCGTCGGCGACGATGGTATCGGCGGGTTTGGTGAAGAAAAACGGCGGCTCACGATCGGGGTCGGAGCCCATCTCGCGGGCATGGGCGGCGTAATTGCGGCCGACACAAAAAATACGCCGGACCGGGAAGCGGGCTTCAGCCCCCGCCACCGGAACCGCGGGCTGTTGCCAGATCGGGAACACGTAAGTCATGCCCGGCTCCTTTCCTGCCTCATGCTTTTCCGTTAACATCGCGCGGACCAAATTCTGCCTCGCGCCGGTGCGAACCCTAAGCCACCACGGCCCGCTTGCCAAGGTCCGACGGCGTCGGGTCCGATGGGGGAGGCCCGCGTGGCGCGCACGACTTTCGGTCTGGAATGGAGGACGCGGCCTTGTCTCAACCAAGCGGGTTCTCTAAAGTCGGGTGCGTCGGGAACCTGTTTCCGGCCCGTCCGCAACCACCATACAGCCAGACCATGGACCTCCCCCTGTTTTCCGCCGCCGGTCGTCACTGGCTCTCCGCCCCGGCCTTGGCCGCGTTCACGGCGGCAACCCTGGCACTCGGCGGATGCTCCTCATTCAGCGGCGAAAAGCTGGATTTAGCGTGTCCCAAGGTTGGCATCCTCAGCGAAACGGCCAAGGTCACGCTGTTCCGCCCTGGGTCTGCCGCCGGCCCGACCAACGTGGTCGCCCACGCGGTGATTGGCGACTATCATGGTTCATGCACCTACGACGAAACCGGGGTGACCATTGACGTGGGCCTTGCCCTGGTGGCGGAACGGGGACCGGCAATGACCGAAAGTCAGACCCCGCTCAGCTATTTCGTCGTGATTTCCAAGCCAGACGGTACGATCGCCACCAAACAGGTCTTACCCACAACCATTGATTTTCCAGCTAACGCGCCTCGTGCCGGGTCGCTCGAAAGTCTGCAACTTCACATACCGTTGCCCAAGGGCCAAGACGCCCGGACTTATCAAGCTCTGGTCGGTTTTCAACTGAATCCTGAACAGTTGGAGTATAACCGCCGCGCCGTTGCCAAGTAATTATAGCACATGCAATCATCCCCTGTTCCCATCGTTCCCTGTTCAAGGAGAGCCGGAACCATGATGCGCCGTGTCCCGACCCTAAGTCTCGCTGCCGTTCTGTTGCTGACGCTGCCGTTTGTCACCGCCCGGGCCCAGGTGACCCCAGCGGCCCCGGAAGCCCGGACCTTTGCCGTCGAAGCCGACGCCACCAAGGCCTGTGGCAGTGATCCGGTGGTTTGGGTCAACAAGAAGAACGGCATCTACCATCTGAAGACGTCCCGTTGGTACGGTAAGACCAAAGAGGGCGCCTATGCCTGCAAAAGCGAGGCCGACAAGGCCGGTCATCACCAGGCCAAGGATGCTTCGGGAACGGGAGCGGCAACGCCGTCGACGCCACCGAAATAATCCGACGGATGGCGAGCTTATGACTGGCCGGTTCCGTACCGTTCCTCTGCCCTTCAGCCCGCCAGGGACCGGGCGGTCTCTGGCGGTGCGACGGTACGGTCACCCCGGCGCCCGGCCCAAGGCCTATATTCAAGCCGGTCTGCATGCCGACGAGATTCCCGGCATGCTGGTGGCTCATGAATTGGCGGTGCTGCTGGAGCAGGCCTTGGTGCTGGGTGAGGTGGTGGTGGTGCCGGTGGCCAACCCCCTTGGCCTGGACCAGCGCGTTCATGGGGCGGCCCTGGGGCGCCATACCCTTGATGGGGGCGTCAACTTTAACCGCGGTTTTGCCAATCTCGACGATCGGATCGCGGCAGTGCTGACCGGGCGGCTGGGGCCCGACCCCGCCGGCAATGTCGCCCTGATCCGCGACGCCCAAGCCTCGGCACTGGCGGAAGCAATCCCGCGGAACGCTTTGGAGGGATGGCGTCATGCGCTGCTGTCCCTATCCCTGGACGCCGATATCGTCCTCGACCTGCATTGCGACCAGGAATCGCTGCTCCATCTGTACACCGGCGAAAGCCTGTGGCCGGCGGCGGCGGACTTGGCTGACCGCCTCGGCTGCCGGTTGGTGCTGCTGGCCGACGACACCGGCGGCAACCCCTTCGACGAGGCCTGTTCGGCCCCGTGGTGGCGATTGGCGGCGCGCTTCGGCGCGGAGTGGCCGATTCCCCCGGCTTGCCTGGCCGCCACCGTCGAATTGCGCGGCCGACGTGATGTCGACCGGGACTTGGCGAGGGCCGACGCCGGGGCGCTGTTGAGATTTCTTCAGGGCCGCGGTCTGGTGGCCGGCTCTCCGGAGCCGTTGCCGGTACCGGCCGAACCCTGTCAGGTGTCGCCGTTGGCCGGGGTCGATCGGATCACCGCGCCCCTGGCTGGCGTGGTCTGCCATGTCGCCCGTCTGGGCGACTCGGTGACGGCAGGCCAAGTCGTGGCGGAAATTATTGATCCGACCGCCGCCGATCCCGCAACCGGCCGGGTCGCGCTGGCAAGCCGCTGCTCCGGCCTGGTTTGGGCTCGCGCAGCGGCCCGCTTCGCCCACGCCGGCGATGTGGTGGTCAGCGTCGCCGGCCTCGAGCCGCTGCCGGAACACATCGGGGGGTTGCTCGGGGATTGACCACCAAACAGAAGGCACGGATGACCATGGTGGCCAAGTCCGATCGCTGGGCGGGAGGGCTGTTCCTGGCGGTGGCGATCCTGACCGGCGGTCTGGGGGCGGTGTTGCTGCTGGATCACCTGTTTCCGCCGTCACTCGCGCGGTTGACCGATCTCTCGGTCACCGTGGTTGATCGCAGCGGGGCGCCCCTGAAGGTCTTCACCAGCGGTTCGGGAACATGGCGGCTGCCGACCACGGCGGAGGCCACGGCGCCCGCATATCTGTCCCTGTTGCTGGCCTATGAGGACCGGCGCTTTTACCAACATGGCGGCGTCGACGGACGGGCCGTGTTGCGGGCGATCGCGCAGAATTTGATGGCCGGACGGGTGGTTTCGGGGGCCTCAACCTTGACCATGCAGGTGGCGCGGCTGTTGGAGCCCCATCGGCGCTGGTTGCCCGGCAAGCTTTTGGAGATGATCCGGGCGCTTCAGTTGGAAGCGCGCTACGACAAGCGCACTATTTTGGACATGTATCTTACTCTGGCGCCTTTTGGCGGACCGGTCGAGGGCGTGTGCGCCGCGGCGTGGGCTTGGTTCGGAACGTCGCCGCGGGTGCTGACCTTGGCCGAGGCTGCCTTGCTGGTGGCGTTGCCCCAAGCGCCGGGGCGGTTGCGCCCGGATCGTTTGCCCCAAGCCGCGGCCATGGCGCGGGCTAAGGTGCTGGCGCGCGGCGTGGCGGCCGGGGTCATCGGGCCCGCGGCAGCGACGGAGGCCGCGGTCGAACCGGTGCCGACCCGGATGCGGCCATTCCCGGATTTTGCGCCGCATCTGGCCGAAGCGTTGCGGGCCAGTCATCCGGGCGCGGTGGTGGTGACCAGCAGTCTTGACGGGGGCTTTCAGCGCCAACTGGAAGCCGTCGTCGCGCGGGAATTGCCTGACTTGGTTGAACATGGCGGACTCGCTATTCTGGTGGTGGACAGCCACGATCGGCGGGTGATTGGCCATATCGGGGCGCCGGATCATCATGACGATAGCCGCAACGGCTGGATCGACATGACCAGGGCCGCACGGTCACCGGGCTCGGCCTTGAAGCCGTTCATCTATGGGTTGGGTTTCGACGATCGGGTGATCCATCCGGGAACCGTGATTGCCGACGTGTCGACTCGGTTCGGGGATTATGCGCCGGCCAATTTCGATCGCAGCTTTCACGGCGAGTTGACCATCCGGGAGGCGTTGCAGCAGTCTCTCAACGTGCCGGCGGTGCTGGTGCTTGACCGGATCGGGCCGGCGCGCTTTGCCGAACGGTTGCGTGCCGCGGGCGTCACTCTCCATTTTCCGCGCGGATTCCTTGAGCCTGGCCTGCCGTTGGCACTGGGCGGGGTCTCGATCAGCTTGTGGGACTTGACCACGTTGTATGTCGGGCTGGCCCGGGGCGGCGGCGTGGCGCCGCTGGTGGTCGAGGCCACCGGTCCGGATGGAGCCGGGAAGGCGGCGCCGATGGCGCTGATGTCGCCCGAGGCGGCGTCTCAGGTGCGGCACATTCTGGAGGGCACACCGCCGCCGCCGGGCCTGGTGCCCTTGGGCGAGATCAGCCGGCGACCGCCGATTGCGCTCAAGACCGGCACCAGCTACGGCTTTCGCGACGCTTGGGCCTTCGGCGTCGGCCCGCGCCACACCGTCGGCGTGTGGGTCGGACGGCCGGACGGCACGCCCAGCCCCGACCGCTATGGCCGTAACACCGCGGCGCCGTTGCTGTATCGGGTGTTCGACCTGCTGGACGAGGGCAATGGGGTAAGCGCCGGCCCGGGACCCGACCGGGCGGGAGCGCCGCCGGCTTTGCTGCGCCGGATTGAAGCCGGCGACCCCGAGCACCGGCCGTTGACCCTGGCGGATCCCGAACGCCTGCGCCTGGTTTTCCCGACACCGGGGATCGTTCTCGATCGGGACGAAGACGCCGACGGCGGTTCCGCGCCGCTGACGCTCAGCGCCGCCGGTGGCCGGCGTCCGCTGACTTGGCTGATCAACGGCCGGCGGCTGGCCATCTCGGAAACCCGTCGCGATGTGCAATGGCAACCCGATGGGCCCGGCTTTGCCCGTGTGACCGTGATTGACGCCGATGGTCGTAATGCCAGCGCGGACTTCGAAGTGCGCTAGGTGTATCGTGTCGGCAAAATTGCTAGATTAACGGTTTCCAAAGGCCGTCGGCCTTTGGTGGGGTCGTAGGGGCAAAGCCCCTACAAAATGCCTTCGGCAACCGCTCTCAGACGGTTCCGCGTCGTGTCCGGGCCCGCTATTTCGGTTTGTCCGAATCGGTCCGGGAACCGGTGAACAGGAATTCCATCGGCCCCTTTTCGATCTGGGAGCTGACGCGGGACAAGCTGGTGGTGAGTTCGCGCATCTCCGAGATCAGCAGCGACAGCTCATACAGCCCGACACTGGTGAAGTCGCGCACCGGCACACGGTTTTCCTTGATCATGCCCGAGAGTTCCTCCACGAGCTGATGCAAGGATTGGGACAGTTCCCGGGCCTCGGTTGACGTCTTGACCACTTCGGCCATGGCCGTGTCGGCGTGGCCGTCGACCCGATCGAGGGTGGTCTGCATCTTATCGAGGGTGCGGTTGACGTTGCCGATCACCGACTCGCTGTGCTGGCCAAGGTCGGACATCAATCCGTCAAGTTGGGTTGCCGTGGACCGGACCAGAGTCATGGTGTCATTGACGTTCCGGGCCGAGGCCGCGAGATCGACGCTCATCTGGTGGAGATTGACCAGGGAGTCGGCGATCAGCCGCTCATTCTGGGGACTGAGCAATCGGGTCAGACGGTCACCGATCTCCGAGAGTTGGTGGGCCAGATGAGGGGCGGCATCGACCACCTCGGTCAGCCCCGACGTCCGGGACGGAATCTCCGGGATTTGAGTGCCGTGACGCTCAATCGACGGGGCTTCACGACTGCCGCCGGTGATTTGCACGTAACTGTTGCCGGTCAGGCCAAACATCTCCAGGGCGGCCGTGGCATCGGACTTGATCGGTGTCCCCGGATCGAGACTGACCTTGACCCGGATGCGTTCGACGTTGCTGGGATCGATCTGAATCTCGGCGACGGTGCCGACCAGGATGCCGCGATAACGGACCGGACTCCCTTCCTTCAGCCCGGTGACCGAGCCATCGAAATATATGTAATACGGTGGACGGTTCTCCACCATCTCCACCTTCGCGACCCACAAAGTGAATGCAACCAGTGCCGATCCCAACCCCAGCACGAAGATGCCGACCAGAAAATGGTGTGCCCGGGCCTCCATGGCGGTTCAGCTCCCAGCATGCAGGGCGGCACGACCGCGCCGCCCGCTAAAATAGTCGTGTATCCAGGGATTGGTTTCTTGTTGCAGACTTTCCAAGGTACCCACCAGCAGCTTACGGTCGTTGAGCACGGCGATGCGGTCGCAGATCGCCGAGAGACTGTCCAGATCATGGGTTACCATGAACACGGTCAGCCCCAAACCGTGTTGCAGGGAACCGATCAACTGGTCGAAGGCCGCCGCGCCGATCGGGTCAAGACCCGCGGTCGGTTCATCCAACAGCAGGATTTCCGGGTCGAGCGCCAGCGCGCGGGCCAGGCCGGCGCGCTTGCGCATGCCGCCTGACAGTTGGGACGGATATTTGGCCGCGGCGCTGGACGGCAGACCGACCATGGCGATCTTGACCCGCACCACCTCGTCGATCAGGGCTGACGGCAGGTCGGTATGCTCGACCAACGGTACCCGAACATTCTCGGCGACGGTCAGCGAACTGAACAGAGCGCCGTCCTGAAACAGCACACCCGTGCGCGCCTGGAGCGCGATGCGCCGGGCGTCGGTCAGGCCGACGATGTCGTGCCCCAACACCAGGATCCGTCCGGCGGCCGGCCGAATCAGACCAATGACCGCCTGAAGCAGCACCGACTTCCCCGAGCCCGAAGCGCCGACCACCCCCAGGACTTCGCCCCGATGCACATCAAGGTCGACACCATCGTGGACGACGTGACCGGCAAACCGGGTCACCAGTCCCCGAACTTGGATCACGATGTCGGGCCGGAACGGGACATCGGGCGTAGCCGGCGTTGCCAAGAAACGATCGACGGTGAGATCGGGGTGGACGTCGGGGATCGCCAATGGGGGGGCCGCCAGCCTTAACCTAGATGTGGATCGTGGAAAACAGAACCGAGAAGAAGGCATTGAGAACGATGACCAGGAAAATCGATTCCACCACCGATTTGGTGGTGCGCAGGCCGACACTTTCGGCGCTGCCGGAGACCAACAGCCCTTCGTAGCACCCGACCATGCCGATCACCAGTGCGAAGACCGGCGCCTTGATCATGGCCACCGTCGCATCCCAAAAGTCGATGGGAATCCGCATCTGGGTGACGAACTGATAAAAATTGATGTCGAGCAGCACGTAGCTCATCACCGCGCCACCGAACAAGGCGACCATGTTGGCATAAAACGTCAGCAGCGGCATCACCAGCATCAGCGCCAGAATGCGTGGTACCACCAGCAATTCCATGGGATCGAGGCCAAGCGTGCGCAAGGCATCGATTTCCTGGTTCACCTTCATGGTGCCGATTTGCGCCGTGAACGCCGAGCCCGAGCGGCCGGCGACGATGATCGCGGTAATCAGGATGCCGATTTCACGCAGGATCGACAGGCCCAGCAGATTGACCACGTAGATTTCGGCGCCCAGGCGCCGCAACTGTTCGGCGCCCTGGTAAGCCAGCACCACACCGATCAGGAATGACAGCAGGCCAAGGATCGGCAGACAGCGCAAACCGGTGTGATCCATATGGTAGACCAGCGCGGTTATGCGCAACCGGCGGGGGTGAACCAGCACCCGGACCAGCGCGGTGCAGACATGGCCGAAAAACGAAATCAGTTCAACGGTGGCGCGCGAGGCCTTCAGACTGGCACGCCCGACCGTTTCGACGGCCAGGTGCAGCGGTCGGCCGGGTTCGGGCAGGACCGGTTCCACCTCGGCGGCACGCCAGACCGCTTCAATCAGGGCGATGTGTTCGGGCCGGACATTGACGATCAGGACCGGGTGATTCTCGTGGAGCAGGCGGTCACGGAACTGGCGCAGCAACAGCGCACCCACGGTATCGAGCGCCTCCAACCGACCGAGGTCGAGTCGAATCCGCCCCGGCACGCCCAAGTCGTCGGGCGGTGGCGGCCGTATCGCTTCAAGGGTTCGGCCCAGCACCCCTGCAACGGTGAGTGTCCATCCCCCGGCCGCTGCCAGAACCAGCGTGGCTCCGTCGCTGGTCACGTTTAGCAAGCCCTGTTCCGCCGTCATGGTCCGCCCTTCGCGCGCTGAAGCCGTCCAAGTGAACCGGATTTAGCCGGCGCGGTCAACCTTGCGGGCCGGTTCGGGACCTCGGGGCGGGCGGGGTGTCGCGTACCCTTTTGCCGCATGGTGGCCGGTCTGGCAACGCGCCTCGGTTGGTGGTATGTGCAGCGGGAACCGGATTCGCCAGACCGTGGCTGCGGGATGGCGTCGGCGCGGCCCGGCGCGGCGTGCGTGTCGATAAACAAGGCTGCGAAAACTCTGTTGTCAGGCCAAGGAGCGACGATGCAGGAGATTTTGGCGAAACTGGAGTCGATGCGCGCGGGCGCGCGGCTGGGCGGCGGACAACGCCGGATCGATTCGCAACATGCCAAGGGCAAGTTGATCGCCCGCGAGCGCATCGAGTTATTGCTGGACGAGGGCTCCTTCGAAGAATGGGACATGTTCGTCGAGCATCGGTGCAGCGATTTCGGGATGCAGAGCCAAAAGATTCCGGGTGATGGTGTGGTAACGGGGCACGGTACGATCAACGGTCGGCCGGTGTTCGTGTTCAGCCAGGACTTTACGGTATTCGGCGGTTCGCTGTCCGAGGCCCATGCCGAGAAAATCTGCAAGATCATGGACCAGGCGATCAAGGTCGGCGCACCGGTGATCGGTCTGAACGATAGTGGCGGTGCCCGCATCCAGGAAGGTGTCGCTTCGCTGGGTGGCTACGCCGATGTTTTCCTGCGCAATGTGCTGGCTTCGGGCTGCGTGCCGCAAATTTCCCTGATCATGGGGCCATGTGCCGGCGGTGCGGTTTATTCTCCGGCCATGACCGATTTCATCTTCATGGTCCAGGACAGTTCGTACATGTTCGTGACCGGTCCGGACGTCCTTAAGACCGTGACCCACGAGATCGTCACCGCCGAGGAATTGGGCGGGGCCCTGACTCATTCGACCAAGTCGGGTGTTGCCGACCTCGCCTTCGACAACGATGTCGAGGCGCTGCTTCAGGTGCGTCGCTTCTTCGACTTCCTGCCGCTCAATGCCGGCGAGAAGCCGCCGGTGCGGCCCTGTAGCGATCCGGTCAACCGCTATGACTATTCGTTGGATACGCTGGTTCCGGCCAATCCAAACAAACCTTATGACATGAAGGAGCTGATCGCCAAGGTCGTGGACGAAGGCGATTTCTTTGAACTCAAGCCCAATCACGCCGGGAACATTATCACCGGCTTCGGCCGGTTGAACGGCTCCACCGTCGGCATCATCGCCAACCAACCGATGGTGTTGGCCGGCTGTCTGGACATCGACAGTTCGATCAAGGCGGCGCGTTTCGTTCGCTATTGCGACTGCTTCAGCATTCCGCTGGTGACCTTTGTCGATGTCCCCGGCTTCCTGCCCGGCACCGACCAGGAATACAACGGTATCATCAAGCATGGCGCCAAGCTGTTGTTTGCTTATGCCGAAGCCACGGTGCCCAAGGTGACGGTGATCACGCGCAAGGCCTATGGCGGCGCCTATGACGTGATGTCCTCCAAGCACTTGCGTGGCGACGTGAATTTTGCCTGGCCGTCGGCCGAGATCGCGGTGATGGGACCCAAGGGGGCGGTCGAAATCATTTTCCGTCAGGACGCGGGCGACAAGGCCAAGCTTGACGCGAAGACCGAGGAGTATCGCCAGAAATTCGCCAATCCGTTCGTTGCCGGCTCACGGGGTTTTATCGACGATGTGATCTATCCGTCGAGCACGCGCAAGCGGGTATGCCGGGCTTTGGCCATGCTGCGGAACAAGCACCTCAAGAACCCGCCGAAAAAGCACGACAATATACCGCTCTAAGTAGATATCTCTCAACAGACGGCAACCAGAGGGGTGGCGATGGGATATCCGAGCCGACGTGGCATCCTCTCTGGGGGCCTGCTGCTGACGATGGCCGTCGCAGCCGGCGGTGTCGGTTATCGGGGCTGGGAGCGAGGGGCCTTAGGCAGCCTGACCGGCGGTCCGGCGTTCGAACCCTGGCAGGAGTGGTTGACCGGCGCCTATCATGGACCGCTGGCGTTGGTGGCGGCGGCGGTGCTGGCCGCAAGCCCCCACAACAGCCAGCCTTGGCGGTTCCGGGTTGAACCCGACCGGATTCAGATTAGGGCCGACCTGTCGCGGGCGTTGGGGCCGCTTGATCCGTTTCGGCGGGAATTGCATATCGGTCTGGGCTGTGCCATCGAAAACTTGATGGTCGCGGCCCGGAGTCGGGCCTTTGACCCGGTCCTCACCCTACTGCCGGATCCGGTAACCGAACCTAATCTGGTGGCGCAGGTGGAGTTGGCATCGCCTCTGGGCGGTCCGCCTGTCGCCGGGCCGCATATGGCAGCGATCGTGGATCGTCATACTCACCGGGGGAGGTACGACACCGCACGGCCGCTGCCACAGGCGGTGCATGACGTGCTGGCCGCCTGTGTCGATGACTCCCAGACCTGGCTGGAGCTGTTTCCGGCAAAGGGTGACCGGGGGCGGGATTTTGTGGCGGCCACCGTCGCCGCGACGGAACAAATCGTCGCCGATAACGGCATGCGACAGGCGAGCCAAGCTTGGTTCCGCCAATGCCGGGCAGACGTCGACGCTCACCGCGATGGCATCAGCGTCATCGCCAGCGGCGAACCGGGCCTCAACATCCGAATGGCCATGGCGTTGCCGGATTTCGACGAAGCTCGAGTCGGGCAGTATTGGATCGACGCCACCCGGGACGTTCACTGCGCCACCGCGCCGGTGTTTGGCTTGATCGGTGTCCGGTTGCCGCGCGACCGCCGGGATCTCCTCGCTGCCGGGCAATTGTGGCAACGCCTGCACCTGGAGGCGACGGCACAGGGTGTGGCCATGCAGCCTTTGAACCAGATGATGGAAATGGTCGATCGCGAACGTCAGTTCAGTCGGCCTCCGGAAATGGCGGAGCGCCTGGCTGCGGTAACCGGCGATCCCGGTTGGACAACCGTGTTCGCCTTCCGCGCCGGCTATGCCACCACGCCTGCGTTGCCTAGCCCACGCCGCGGCGTGACTCTGGTCACGGAACAGATTCAGGTGGGCTGAACAGCCGAACGACTCGCCGCGCCCTGAACAAAGGCCGGTTTGCCGCTGCCAGCCGCGAAGAGACCGACAGCGAAGAGAGTTCGCGACCAAGATTTGTTCGTCGGTTTATGGGCATTGGCTGCGTGGACGACCGGCAGGGTGCGTCACAATAGTGGGCTGGCGATAAAAAAAAAGCCCCGCCCGGTTTCCCGGGCGGGGCTTTGCTCCTCCAGCAACCGCTCGCGCGTTACCCTTTGGACACCGCCAGCAACGCCCCGGCCAGGGCGGTGCCGGCGGTGGCGATGGCGTCGGTCTGGTCGGGCGAAACCGCGACGCCGGCGGCCGAGAGCAGGGCGATCAGGCCGAGCCAGGTGGATTTCTCCTGGAGCCGGGCGAGCAGGTACTGTTTCAGCGTGGTCATGGATAGGTCTCCTGATTGGAAGTGTCACGGCTGGCCGCCGGCGGCGGGTTGATGGCGACGGGCTTGCCGCCGATCGCGGCGCAGGCCGAGACGATGGCCGGATGGGCGAGCTGATTGACGGCGCCGGCGGTGGCGATGGCCGCCGCGGCTTCGGGGTCCAGTAAGGCGGTGATCTGGAGGGCAACCGGTGTGGCTGCGGACGCGGCCGAGGCGATGGCGCAGCTCACGGTGACAGCAGTCTTGGCCGCCGGCGTCAGGGTGCCGGTGGCGGTGCAGGCCGTCAGAGCGAGCACTGCGACGGCCGCGCCCAATAGGGTTTTCATGAGAACGATCTCCTGTGCTGATCACAAAAAAAAGGCCGCGCGACGGCGGCCCATGATCCAACCGGCA